>JAOQAD010000017.1 GCA_025963775.1 Bacteroidota bacterium
GCCAGGCTGGGGATGATGGAGAGGTCTTTTGTGTTGAATTTAACCAGTCCTTCGTAGATCTGGTTCGCGATATGCGCTGAGCCGATGTCGGTGATCGAAAAAGGATACAGGGTTTGATATTGCTCGGTTTCATTGATCCGCAATGAGCCTCCATACACTTTATCTCCTTTTGCAACCCTGTCGGATCCGCTGCCACTGCCTGAATTGGAGCATGATGTGTAAAACACCGCCAATGAAAGAATAAAAAACAACGATTTTTTCATAACTGAAAATGGATATCTGGTTTGATAAAAACCTGTTAAATTTAAGTTTAAAATTAATTGCAAGATTACGGCAACTTTCACGAATATACAAATAAATATACAAAATTCACGGGAGGCTCAAAAAATCATGGATATTGTAATAGGGAAGACAAATTTGTCTATTTTTGCGACTAAATGTAAAAATAATGTAATTTTATTTTGAATTCAGTAAATAAGATTATAATATTGCGTTCGAAAATACGGAACCCACTCATAACAAGTCCTTGTTTTTAACATTAAAAATAAAATGAAAAAAATACTTTTTGCGATATTAAGTTTAGTTTCAACTGCCGGTTTCTCAACAGGTGTTATTGTGTTGGAAGGAAACTACCAGGGAAAAAATCTGTATGTTCAAAATCCGTTTGCCGGCTCAGGTGTTGGTTTTTGTGTTCAGGAAGTACGCGTTAACGGGAATGTTACAACAGATGAGATCGCATCAAGCGCATTCGAAATTGATTTCAGAAATTTACAATTGAAGCTTGGGGATAAAGTGGAGGTGAAGATCACGCATAAAGACGATTGCAAACCAAAAGTGCTGAACCCGGAAGTTTTAAAGCCGAAAAGCACATTCGAGGTGACTACGATGATCGTTGATAAAGACCTCACTTTCAAATGGGCCACAAAAGGTGAAACAGGAAAATTAACATATACGATTGAGCAGTTCCGCTGGAACAAATGGGTAAAAGTAGGTGAAGTGGAAGGGAACGGAACACCTGACGAAAACAATTATTCTTTCAAAGTATCCCCTCACTCAGGTAAAAACCAATACCGCGTAAAACAGGTGGATTACACCGGCCAGCCTAAAATTTCCAAAACAGTTGATTACATGTCGACTTCACCAGAGATCTCTTTCAGCCCTGCAAAAGTTTCCAAAGAAATTACTTTCACTGCAGGAAGCACGCCCACTGAAACCATGTTCGAGATCTATGACCAGTTCGGAAACATTGTAAAACGAGGCTTTGCATCGGTTGTGGATGCATCCAACCTTCCAAAAGGTGCATATTACCTGAACTACGACAATAAGATGGGCGAGTTCATTAAGAAGTAAAAAAACAAATCCTTCGGCTTTTGCTGAGGATAACATATAAAGATAATCCCGGTTTCTGATCGGGATTATTTTTTTGTACTAACCTCTAAAATACCTGCTAATGTTAAAGATCGAGCATTTGGGAATTGCAGTGAAGAACCTGGAGCAATCCAACGGACTATTTGAAAAGCTATTCGGAAAAGCGGCCTACAAGCTGGAGAAGGTGGAGAGCGAAGGCGTTTCCACATCTTTCTTCATGATGGGAGACAGCAAGATCGAATTACTGGAAGCTACCAATCCTGAAAGCCCGATCGCTAAATTCATTGAGAAAAAGGGCGAAGGCATTCACCATATTGCTTTCGAGGTGGATGATATCCATGCGGAGATGAAAAGGCTGCAGAACGAAGGATTTACGCTTCTTTCGGAACAGCCTAAGAAGGGTGCCGATAACAAGCTGATCTGCTTCCTGCACCCCAAAGGCACAAATGGCGTGCTCATTGAGCTCTGCCAGGAGATGAAGTAGCTTGGAGTGTGGAGGCCGGAGGCTGCGTGGATTGTCAGTTCGGGCGAAGCCGGAACGTGGGCGATTTTAAATTCTCGCAGTGACGCAGAGAACGCAGAGGCTTGGGTTGTCAGTTCGAGCGGAGTCGAGAACGTGGGTGAAGGCTTGATAAGCCCGTATATTGGAACGCAGATAATTATGATTTAATTGATTTGGCCATCTTCGATGATTATGAAGAATTATGATTGCCGCACTGTGTGCATTGTCAGTTCGAGCGAAGTATAAAGTGTATTAAGCCGGCTTAACTGAAAATATCCAAAATACTTTCCTTCTCCACATCCAGCAGATAGGTTTGAATGCCCAGTCTTTTTGCGGCTTCTATGTGCTGCGGTGAATCATCTATAAATAGCGTTTCTTTTGCCTGCAGCCTGTTCTCCCTCAGAACCAGCTGGAAGATCTCAGCATCCGGTTTCCGCATCTTCACTTTATACGAGAGGTACATCTTCTCAAAATACACCGACAGGTCAGGGATTGCCATATCCTTTTCCAGTGCATGAAAGATCGCGTCGATGTGAAGCTCGTTGGTGTTGCTCAGCAGGAAGGTCCTGTGTGTGCTTTTCAGCTTCTCCAGGAAGTCGAGCCGTTCGCGGGGCAGGTCAAGCAGCATCGCGTTCCAGGCATTCGTCACAAGCTCTGCAGTGGGCTTCATATTAAAGGCGGATCTTAACTCGGTACGAAACTCATGCGATGTGATGAGCCCTTTTTCATACAGGTCGAACAGCTGGTTCTGCTTTGCCTTCGAAAACAGTTCGTCAAAGTTACTCAGTCCCATGTTCTGAAATGCAGCGGCAGTGAGCTTGTAATCAATGTTTATGATCACACCGCCGAAATCGAAGATGATGTTTTTATAGTTATTCAGGTTAAGAGGCATATCGGGTATTTTAAGGCAGGGCGCAAAATTAGCAAATTACTACAGGAGGCGCGTAAATACTTTTCCCCGTTTGTGATTGTCATGTTTTGTTCTGGTGCAGCTTTTTGCGAATGGGTGTTTTTACCCAAAAATGCGTTCTGTGTTAGTTCGATTAATAGTTTCACTAATTTTCTCGTATAAACTAAAACCCATGACCATGAAAAAACTAACATTAACAACAATTTTGCTTTTTGCTTTTGCGCTGATCTCGAATGTATCGGTTGCACAATCCAATGTAGAAACGCTTGCTAAAAAAGCGGCCAAAGATGCCGGATGCCTCGGGGATTACCACGGCGGCCTTGAAATCACTTCCAATGTGATCGGGACATGCACTTGCGAAGACGGAACTACGTGTGACCTGTATGAAGTGCTGGTAAAGCGTAAGGTTAATCCGCAGGAGGCTCCGTATGTGAGATACGCCCCGTTTGCAAAGGTGACGATCTGCGGAACGGAAGTGACCGCTGTGGAATGCTTAATAGTATTTTAGTTAAGATTATTTCCCGGACCTGTTTCCGGAATAAAAAGGGGCTGCATTATAAATGCAGCCCTTTTTGTTGTTGATTTTCAACCAGGTGGCGATTTTCTTAATGAAGCTAGGGCCTGTTTTGGCCTGTGGCGCTAATTTGATCTTGTTGGTAAAAAAACTAAATACCTTATACCGCAGATATTAATACTATATTGAGCGCTAACCTAATTTTTAAACAAGCACTATGATACGCATTCTCTTTTTATTATTAATTACGATTTCTATTCAACCTGCTTTTGCACAAGACAATATTATAAAAAGGAATGGAGAGGAAATTAAGGCAAAAGTTGTGGAAGTAGGAACAACGGAAATAAAGTATAAAAAATTTGAAAAACAAAACGGACCTACGTATGTCATAGAAAAAAAAGACGTATTTATGATTAAATACGAAGATGGAACAAAAGATATATTAAATCCAATCGGGGAAGAAAAGAAAACAGAACCTACAACCGATAAGCCTACCGAACCTGTAAAAGCGGATGTTAAGGCGCCGAAAGATTCAAGTTCTAAAACAAAATACAGCTATATCGACAAAGTAAGGGAAGTGCAGGAAGCTGATCGCGGTTTTAGGTTTTATGCAGGAAACGGATGGTTACTTGGCCCGGGATTAGCCAGCCCGTTTGTAGGAATAGATATTCGTTTTCCGAGGAAAAATGTTTTTTTAAGAGGCATTAGTATTGGTGTACGCGCAAATTTTAAAAATCTTGAAGGCAGAGATGGGGATAACAATGAAGATACTGATTTCAGCACTTCTATTTACGGTGGAGGAATCACTGTAAATTATTATGCACCGTTGCCTATAAAAGTTGTTCAGCCTTATGTTATTGCAACCATTGGTGTTGCAGGCTTTCAAACCTATAGTACTATTGCTGTTATAAATCCTAATGGCACAAAAACATTTTATAGTGCATCGCCTTCAGAAACCATTTTACCATACGGAGGATTCGGTGTTGGATGTAATTTTATGATCTCCCGCAATTTTGGTTTTGTAATTGAAGCTGGTTATTTTAGAACTTCTGCTTTTAATACCGGAATTGTTCTTAAACTTTAAGAATCTTTAGGATTGGCCGCCAACAGCAGAATTTAAAGCAAAAAACCGGAATACTCATATTTAAGTATTCCGGTTTTTGGTGGGCCCAATGGGGGGAACTGAGAACTTTGACCCCGAAGACTTAGATAAAATAGTTGAATTTGTGGCATGATAGAGGCTTATGCTGAGTTTTAGGTTGGTACGCCTCAAATATACAAAATTGGGCTTAATGAGTCGTTTTAAGTGGTATTCAAAAATATATTTATATTTGTCTAAAATCTGGAATAGTAAAATCATTATGTCTAAAAAAGGTCGGCACAATACCAGCATTAGCAATTGCATCCGCAATACCATTTTTTCTATTACGGCCTATCCTACTAATTGATTCTTCTGAGTGTTAATTCGCTCCCTGGCATCTTCGATGTCTCCCCTATATTTTTAGCTTAAAACTGTCCAACTAACACCAAAATGTTAGCGGTTATTGATTTTTTTAAATCTAAAAGTGCAAAAGCCCCCAAAGGAAATTATTAATTCATTTAGATCTTTAACACACTATTTAACAAATGAAACGCATAAGATATTTAACAATTATGTTGCAATTTTTTGCTTCCAACACCTTCGGACAAACTACCGATAATGTTGAGCGTATTCTTTATAAAACCAATAAAGTTAAATCAATAAAAACTTATGAATACAGATATAAAAAAGGTAAAGTAAAAGGACATGGAAAACTTCTGTTTCATGAATTAATAGACACTAATGGATTTCAAGTTGAATCATACTCCTATGCATTCATGAAATTTCATCAAGAGTATAAGTATGATGAAAATGGCAATATAGCGGAAGAAACTGGATACGTTGGCAAAAGCCCGGTAAGGACTCCATATCTTTACAAATACGATGTTAAAAAAAGAATTGTTGAAAAGGCAGAAAATAAAAATATGGGTGCCAAGATGGATGCCAAATGGTATTATGATTATGACATTTTAGGAAATCAAACTAAAATAAAATGGTTTTGGTTTGGGGAGATGCACCCAAATGAATATTTCATCGATGAACTTAAATACAGCGAAAAAAATAAAATGATAAAAATGATTCGGTATCGAGCGGATAAATCAATTTACTTTTATAAAACCTGTGACTATGATTCTATCGGGAATATGATAAAAGAAATAAGATATGAAAATGGTAATGCTACTGATATTGAGACAAATTTGTATGACAACAAAGGCCGCATCATCGAAAATACTACTTACGACAATCGACAAAAGAAAATTATTGCATGGTATAAGACAAGGTATGCAGAAAACGGATTGGTAATTGAAGACATTGGTAAACTTTCCTCTGAAAATAAACAATATTATAGAAAATACGTTTACGAATATTATTAATAAGAAAGCGATTGCATAAATATGCATAAAATTAAAATCTCAGTTATGGTTAAAAGAATGTTTCAGGTGATTGTCGTGTCCGTTCTTCTTTCTGGATGTCTTGTATCTCATTCTATTACGTATTATTTAGTGGACAATGGGAAACACTGGAAGAAAGAAGAAAAAGCGACAAGATATTTCGGGATTCAGGAAAAAGCTTTTTATTTGAGTGTTGAACTCGAAGATTCCTGCGTTATTATTGGTCGTTTCTTGCATACGAAAGCGTCTGAAAAATTAGTGGTAGATGATGTCAGCAAAATAGAATTTATCGAATTCATTCCTACTCTACACGACACAAAAACAGGGAGCAACACTGTTTTAAGTAAAAATCCAACCACTCACAACTATGATTGTCAGAATTTTCATTCCATTGCAGAAAAATCAGATGCTATGAATTTAGTTGTTGTATACAATCAGGATTCATTAGGAATAATTACCAGTCACAGAAATGAGTACCGTTTAATTAAGAAAAAATATCATAATGTATATTTTGCTGTTCATTAAGAATAGTGTTAGTATCAAAATCAATATATGAAAGAGGAATAGGCATTTTCAAACATTAAAAAAATTTAAAAACTAAATATATGATAAAACTCTGGAATGCATATTCAAAATTTCAAGAACTAAATATTAATAATAGTAAAATACTTGCTTTTTTATTTGTATCCCTTCCAGTTGCTTTTTTCGGACAAACTTCTGATGATTACATAAAAACGGGTCTCACAAAATATAATGCTGGGAAATATGAGTTTGCTATCGGGGATTTCACAAAGGCTATAGAATTAGATTCGTTGAGTGACAATGCTTATAATAAAAGAGGAGGTGCAAAAGTCAATTTACTGGATTATTACGGGGCTATAGAGGATTTTAACCGAGCCATTAAATTAGATTCGACCAATGCCGTTTACTTTTATAACAGAGGAACTTCTAAAAATGCATTAAAAAATTACAAAGAAGCGTTATTAGATTTTTCCAGATCAATTGAATTGAATTCCAAAGATGAAAATTGTTATATAAACAGGGGAAATAGCAAAGCCGCAATGGAAGATCATGCCGGAGCAATAAGTGATTTCACAAAAGCAATTAAACTAAAGCCGAAGTATTCGCTCGCGTATTTCGACAGGGGTATTTCGGAAGATGCACTAGGCGATTATAATGGAGCGATTATCGACTATACAAAAGCTATTAAACTAAAGCCCAATTATCCCGATGCTTATATCAACAGAGGAAAATGTCAAATGGACTTAAAAAACTACAATAGTGCATTGCAAGACTTTAATATTGCCATTGCATTAGATTCCAGTGATGCCCGTTATTACTTTGATCGTGGAGTTGTCAAGCACAAATTGAACGACTATAATGGCTCAATAAAGGATTATACAAAAGCGATTGAGTTAAAACCAGATTATAGCTCAGCATTTGGTAACAGAGGGATTTCCAGGGTTGACTTGAAAGACTACATTGGTGGACTTAATGATTATAATAAAGCCATTGAATTAGATGCTAAAAACAGTTTAGCTTTTAAAAACCGAGGGGACTTAAATGACGATTTAAAGAAATATGAAGAAGCTCTGAAGGATTATGATGAAGCAGTTAAATTGAATCCTGCCTATTGGGAAGCATATTACAACAGAGCCAAGGTTAAATATACCATGAAAGACTATTTAGGATCAATTGAAGATGGGAATAAGGTAATCGAAATGAATCCTGAAAATCCAGATGCTTATTACAACAGAGCTAAAGCCAAAGATAAAATAAGTGATTATGCAGGCGCAATTACAGATTATAGTAAAGTGCTTGATTTAATTCCCGGGCATTCTAAAACATACAGTAAGAGAGGTATGTCAAAGTTCTTGTCAGGTGACAGCTCTGGTGCCTGCCTGGATTGGGGAAAGGCATTGGAGTTGGGAGATAAGACCGCTTACGATGAAATACAAAAAAATTGCAAATAGAATCTTATGTTTAAAGTCATTCATAAAGTATTAATGAGATATCGTATAGTAAGATATATTCTTCTTTTGCTTTTGGCAACTCAATGTTCCTTTCGATTATGGCATTGATGTATTGCCTGAGGATTGGGGTAATAACAAAATTATTTATGGTTGGTGGAATGCAAGATAGCCTGAATGTTAACATGAATACAATTAAACTAAATATCTGTTCAGTTTTATTTTTATGCAATACTTTGTTGTATGCTCAGGATTCGTTAACAGCATCTAAAGTTAAACTGATGCCTTATTATGCAGCTTGGGGAGCACACATAGAGTACTCTTTCCAAAATCTTTCCATTCCGTTGGTTTATTTTCACCAAATTTGTCCTTATGACTAATCAAGTTATGGCATGGATAGATTAAATTATTTTAATTCATACAATTCCAAGGATGGCTCACACGAAGACCAGCTAACGCGTGCATACCTTGTTTTGCTGAAGCATTCGAGCCATTCCTTTTTTACATTCTTTGAATATTGTCGTTATAAGCACATCGCAACTGCAAATGAAAAGAGCATTTCAATCCTTGACCATATTGAGCATTCTTGGAGTATAGAAACTCAAAAAGGGAATCCAGAGATTGATACCAATTATTTGCTTTCAATCTTAATAACTGATTCTCAAGTAGGGGTTGGACAGTCTAATATTGAATCCAGTGAACGTAATGCAAGATATGATGGTGTTATAACGTTTGGCAAAAGCTTGACTATGATTATCGAAAACAAACCTAGGTCTGGAAATGTCTGGTTTGGGCAATTAAGCCCGTCTATGCAAAACTTGGGAGACGATACAATTGTTTATTCGAGCCCAGCTGTTTTGGAGTGGAAGGAAATAATAAAACAACTAAATCATTTGTTAGGTATCTCCACAATTAGTGGCAATGAAAAAATATTAATTGAAGATTTTTTATCATACGTTGATGAAAAATTTCCTTTTTTGAATCCATATGATTCTTTTCATCAGTGTAAGGGTAGTAAAGAACTTGTGGGACGAAGAATCCATAATTTGTTAAAATCAATAACGCTTGACGAAAATAGTGTTAAATACCATAGAGGCTGGGGCTATTACATAGAAACACCATACCGACAAATTCAAGAATTGGGTTTAATATTTAACAGTAATGAAGCTGAATGGTGGTTAGAGTTAAGTCTCTATTTTGGAGATTCACAACGACAAGCTATTTCATTCTATAGTTCAAATCCGACAGTTACTCATTTGAATCAAGATGAATGGGAGTTAAATCCGAATTTTCATGTTTCTTTTATGACATCTAATTTGGTATGGTTTCGTTCGGATTCTGTATATAGTTATTTGGATTTTTGGAAGAATAATGTAGACTTAATCTATCAGCAAAAAAGAGAGAATGTGCCCACGTATATTGATAGATTATGCAAACAAAATGTTATTAATGTAAGTCCTGAAACGATTGATAATATGCAATCAAAGTTTTACGACACTGTAATGTCAACCCTTAACATTTGCCCGGGGTTTGGGTTAATATTCACAATTTCATCAGCAGAAGCAGAAGAGTTAGACCGTTCCGGCAAGCTAAAGACTTTAATTGCTGAGAAAATTCGTGAAGGTTTGAAGGTTATCGGTATTGATGGAAATGATTTATTGAGGCAATTTTAAATCTTCTTTCATATCCATTGAAGATATTGATTTTGTTCGCTTTTGGCTATAATGACAGATAAAAAAGAGTTTAAACTGGGCTATTAACACCCTTATATTCAAAAAAAGTTCTAATTTTAAGGTATTCAATAGAATTCCTGTGTAATTTCATCATAGGTTTTGTAATTGCTTATGGCTAAAGACAAATTTGAAATTCGAATAGTTAAAGATGAAGGCAATAAAGACCTGCATCTTGCAAGCATGTCGATAGCTGCGGCAAAATCCCTAACTGTATTTATTCAATCTCTAACTAAGATTGCAGAGCTACAAGAAAATTCTAAGGATATTAAAATATCCGTGACAAAAGGCTCTGCAAAGGTTGCTTTAGAAGCCCCGGCCAAAAAAATTGCTGTTATCGAACAGCAATTAAAAGATGTCGCTGACAATAAATCCAAAAATAAAATTTTAGTAAACTCGTGGAAGAATATTCAACAGACTATTTCAGCCAATGGGTTGCAATATGAAGCTATCTTTTCTAAGGGTGGTAGGAATGAATCTGTTATAGATGTTTTAAAACAAAAGAAGTACTTTCAAATAAAACGGAAAGCCCGTAAAAAGCCTGATTATTCGTTAAATTTTTATACTGGTAGACTATATGATGTTGGTGGTAAAAAGGTTTCTAATATTCATATTGAATTAAAAGAGGATTTAAACTTGACTATAGGCTGTTCCGAAAATGATATTAGAGAGATTGTAAAATATATTTATACCAATGTGACTGTTGCTCTTTGGGAAAGCAAAAAAGAAACAGGTAAATATCAATTTTGTGATTATTATTCAAACGAAGACGAAGCAAGTAAATATAAAGATTTAAGTGCTAGAATGCTTCAAATTGATGGTTCTGTTAAACAAAAAGAAGTTTATAATATTATTGATAACTGTCTCCATGATAACAAGTTTAGAGAGGCAAAAAAATTTATGAGATTATTCAATCATAAAACAGCAGACCCTAATGTGTTGCGAATGATATTAGTGGCTACGAAATCAGTTAAGGATGAGAATGAAATTGCATCGATTCGAGCAGAAATAAAGCAAAAATGTGTTGATGCAATAGGAGAAATCTTCTAATAAATGGAATTTTGATATTACTCGAAGATATAGACAAAGCCATAATAAAATCTGATTCAGCTGAACTTCCTTTAAACTTTGTCGCTGTAGCAGTGCAATTAAGCAGTAAAGGTGTTGCGACACATTGCGGTTTAATTATTTCTGTTAATGGGATTTGTAAGTTATTTCATTTTAATATTGATGATGAAATCCATCTTGAAAGTGTTCCGGAAGGCAAATGGTACTTTCATAAAGAATTAGCTATTATTAGTCCTCAAGAGGCGGAAGTTTTTCTTAGTCGATGTGAAATGATTCTTGATACGGCTAATCCTCGGTTTGGATTTTTTTATGACGGTTCGTATTATGATGAAAAAGGAACCCTGGTAAGCAAGAGTAATCAAAGTGAATATACCAATTGTGTTTTATTTTGCATCAATGTAATTCTTGGCTTCATTGAATCGGATAAATATATCAGCTTTAGCGATTGGGCTTCTGATGCAGTCAGTGATGGCTTTTTTCTCCATTTTTCCGACAGAAAGAAAAAATTTATGGCAACTGAGGATTTAGAAAAGCTAAGAGCTATTCTATTGAGAATTCCTCCATTAGATTATACCGCAACTGCTTTTAAAAACAAATTGCCTATCGGTAAAGCAGATATTGCAGATGAGGTTAAATTGCTTGAACAAGTCCTTCTTTCAAGAGTCGTTTCTGAAGTCTAACGTATTACATGAGATTTTTTGCTTTGTAAAAAAACAAAAACCCTTACACAATTAAGTGCAAGGGTGCGTCTGTGAGTAGTCAGACAAATAAGGGTTAACGGTGCAAATATGGGATATTTGTTATTGAGACAACAAATATTCAAATATTATACAAATGCAAGTTATCTTCCACGATACTCATCGTTGTTGGGGTTCATCTGGTTACTGTGATTATCGTTATCATAATCGTGTTCCTTTTCATTATCGTCTCCATCATACTCATCGTTATTAGGATTTAATTGGTTAGCGTGGTTATCATCATCTGCTTGGTCTTTTGGGTCTTTCATTTTATTTTTGTTTTTTTGTTTGTCTCCTGTTTTTTGTTGGACGTAGACTTCTCCATAATATTTGTTTGCTGTATTTTTTTGTCAGTTTGCAGATACCCTTTTAATAAAAAAAGAAATTGTAACACTGCAACAATCTCATTAAATGGTGTCGAGATGTTTGGTCTAAATCGGTTAGGTTTCATCTTAGTTTGCCAAAGCTCTTCAACTAGTCTGTTGCCCTGTCCGTATCGGACAAATCGCTTGTAAAATCCTTTAAGCCCATCATCAAACTTATGAATTGCAGTACTTTCAAAGGCATAGGATAGCTCACCAACTTCAGACAATCGGAGTCCAAGGTCAACATCTTCACCACCTGCAATACTTATATTTTCGTTAAATCCATTTATTTTCAAAAATGCTTCTTTCCATACCAAAGTATTTGCAGTGATTAAGTATTGTGGAACAAATTCATTTTTGCTGTTTACGGTTTTAAGTGGCAACAAAATTTCTTGGCTTTCATAATATTTTGACAGCAGGTCTTTTCCATAGGACTTAATATTACCAGCATAAGCCACGGAGCCATTATCTGCTTGAACGTAGCCTGAGAACAAAGTTTTTGTTGGTAAACAATCGCTGTCATTAAAGAGAATCCACTTCCCGACTGAATGCTTTGCACCTAAATTTCTTGCTGATGCAGGGCCAGGTTTATGACATAAGAGAAGCTTGATAGTTAAGCCCTTTTGAAGATGATTCTCACTGATTTTAATTGCAGGCTTTGAGTTATTATCAATGATAATAACTTCCTTGGGAAAATCGCAAGGTTTATAGATATCAAAAAAAATGTCGAGGTAGTGATTAACTCCCTTTTGATTGTCTTTAACAGGCAAAACGAGCGATATTTCGTTCGTTATAATCCTGCCAGACGATATTAGTGTCTTCTTCTTGGGGAAGAAGACTAATCGACTTAGCAATGTCATGTTAGCTTATTAAAATGAACGGGTATTCTTGTTATGCTTTAGCTAAAATAGTGAATTGAGAATCAAAAACAAACTAAATTTGAGAAAAAATCAAGTTATGAGTTTTTAGTTGGAACGGGGTAGACTTTAGGGTAGACTGAATGCTTAAAAATGAGGCTTTTTACATAGTATTTAAGGATTTAGGGTAGACTATCGATTTTAGAATAAAACCTCTTAATCTGCCCTAAATCCTTTATATTACTGCTTCTTAACTTGGTGGGCCCACTTGGAATCGAACCAAGCACCCACAGATTATGAGTCTGTTGCTCTAACCGAATGAGCTATAGGCCCAATTGCTTTACCTGCGTATTGCAATTCAGGGAGGCGAAATTACAGATTTGCGGGGAATTAACAAAGGGCTTCGGGATTTATTATTGAGAGAAGGCTTTCCCATTTGATCATAACAGTTCCATTAGCCGGTGCTTCAGCACAAACAGTACAAGCCCCGTTTTCGACCTGATCGCGAATTTTTCAAAGATCGAATCCCTGTAGCCATCAACGGTACGGGCGCTCACCTGCATTTTATCCGCGATCTGTTCATAGGTATATTCCTTTTCATCGCACACCAGCTTTAAAAATTCGCGTTCCCGGTTCGAGAGCCGCTCGTGGATCAGTTCCCTTTCCGTTTTCTTAACATCATCGGCATTGGTCCGGAGAGAATAGGTTAAAAATTCATTGTGATAATATCCATTTTCCAGCACGTTGTGCAGGGCTTCTTTCATGGTGACGGCCGTGCAATCCTTTTTCAGATAGCCTCTTACCCCAAGCCGGAAAAGTTTTATCACGAGCTCATCATCATCACTCAATGTGAGGATGAGCACCGGGATCTTTATTTGCCGTTCATTCAGGACTTCCATCACCTGGTCGCCGTTCATTCCCGGCATGCAGATGTCCATGATAATAACATCCGGGGCAGGGCTTAGCGGAATAGCTTCCAGGAAAGCGCCGCCGGTATCAAACTGCTGTGAGATCCTGTAATGCCCCAGCTTTTCGATCAGCTCTTTCAGTCCGTTGCGGATGATCACGTGATCATCCACAAGAACGATGTTTTTCTTTTTATTTTCAGCTGCCATTTCCTGTTCCCGGTTTTTTTAATTTGAATTCGCATCCCTTTCCGGGCGATGAGCTTATGCTGCATTCCAATCCGGCCAGTTGCGCACGCTTCACAATATTCCTCAGCCCTGAAGCTTTCTGCGATGCTTGTACCTGTTCGGGTACAAATCCGCAGCCATCGTCGCGAATGGTCAATTCAAACTGTTCATTGGCATTATTGGTCTCAATGTACAGGTTTTTAGCGGCGGAATGGCGCAATACATTTTGTGTGATCTCCTGGAAAATGCGGAAGACCATTAGTTCCTGGTTTTTGTCGAGATTTGATTTTCCTTCCACGGGCGGCCAGTGCACTCTGAAGCGTTTTAAAGCGCGAAGCCTGTCCACTTCCGTTTGCATTGCAATCAGCAGGCCGATATGCCCGATGTAATCATTGTTCAGCGTCCGGCTCAACATGCGTAAGTGTTGTGAAACTTCTCCCAGGTATATTTCCGTGGGCTTGAACCCTTCTGCAAGCTGGGGATGATCTAATTTCTGGTTCTCGATCTGGATGTGCATGGCAGTAAGCAGCTGCCCGATGTTGTCATGGATCTCATGCGCGAAGCGGCCCATCACGTGCTCGCTTACTTCCGTTTCCACCTGCCGCAGCTCACGCTCAAAGGAGAGCTTTGCTGCTGCCATTTCCATTTCCTGTTTGATGCGTTGCTTGCCCGAGATGAAGAAAACAATAACAAGGATGGCAATAAGCAACAGAATGAGGAGCGTTGAACTGACGATAGCTAAGATGATGTCTTTGTCTACCATGTGTGCTTTAGTTGGCAGGTGAAAGAGTTTTTCTGCGTCCGGCTATGAAGAACGCAATGGCGATAAGCATGTAGCGAACGCCGGCGAGATCAACAACAATATATTGAAAGAGTTTTTTGTTTAACTCCTTGTCAAATTTTTGGATGTAAGAGATAAGACACAAGTATGGTGTGCTGCAGGCAAAATATATCAGCATTCCAATTACTGCTACAATAATTGCAGTATCTAAATGTGTTTTTGCCTTTCTAAATTGAAAATATAGTATTGTAATAGAAATTGCGCTGAAAAATAAACCTTCTGTTATGACAGCATGATAAAATATGATTTTGAAGATGTCATATAGAAAGAAATCTATAAAAAATACAATTAAAAAAATAAAGAATAAACTCTGGAGCACAAGTCTACTTCTTTTACTGTTGAAGTAAACCTGTGCTGCCAAAAATAATAGTAGAGTTTCAAAAAGTGCTAATACATTATAAACCCAGGCATTCGGATCTGGTTTTAGTTTAATCCCAAGCCGGTCACCCATTAAATACAGTACTACCTGGAGTAGTAATAATTTAAAGAAAACTTGCAACTTTCTGAACACTATTATCCCCGTGACTGCTGCTAATGCCGTAACGCTGTATATTAATATGGTTTGATTTATATGGATCATCGTTGCGATAAACATATAAATATAGACTTTTTATGGGTTTTATTCACATAGGTAATTTTATTCTAATGTGTATGTTATTTTATGGCAGTTTGGCGGACAAAGATTGGCAAGGTTTGCATATACGCCAGTCAAAATTCCTTTCTCTGAATGAACACCTTCTGGTGCAAGTAATAATGAATGCTGGATGAATGTTTCAGAGCCTTTAACATCTTCATGAATAGCGTTAACGATGGAAATATTATTGGAGGTATTATTATAATATATTACTGCAAATATTTCCTGGAAAGAAAAAATGATTGATTCAACATCTGTGTATTTTTTAAACTTTTCGAATTGTGCTGCGTTTTTTTTGTGTTTTAGTTCAATCGTGCTTGTATACCTTACAATCGATGATTTATCTGTTGTGGATTTAAATTGAGTTCCATCATAATAGTAATAATCGTCTTCATCTTCAATAATAGCGTACTCAACTTCATTGGGCTGGGGGTTTGGTGTAAGGCTTTCAACTATACCCACCGGTTGATAAAGTAAACACAGTTTATTGTTACTTATATCAATTCCCAGATTCATCTTTAGCCCCGTCACATACTTGGGTTTTATGTTTGTCGCTAATGTAGTAGCACTTTTAAATAATGCGTAGAATTTTTCATATTTTTCTTGTCCGGGTTCAAATGTTATTACATCCATCAACTCATCATACTTATTGAATGATCGAAGTGGAAACTTAAGATTGCTTGCACAATCATCTACTCGTCTTCTCCCTGTGACAACATCCACTGCAGTATAGTCAATTAAGATAGTGTCTTCATTGTTTAGTGATACTAAATCAGTTAGCTGCGAAAGCTTGTCCTTTGGATTATTTTTTTGCATAATTTCTGTTTTTTGGTTTCCACAAATGAAAACCATTAAACAAAGCCGTCCAACTATTTCGATACCGTATTATCACCTTATTTTACCCGTAAAAACACCCTCCCTGATTTTAAAAGAATTTAGGCAGTTCGACAGTAAAAAAAAGGCCTGTAACATGTACAGGCCTTTATATGCAGTTTATTTCTGCTTTACTTTCGGAGGATTATTCCCCCGCTTTTTTCCGGAAGGCCTCCCTGTTTTGGCGGGAGCATTCTTCAGTGGTGCTTTTTTCTTTGGCATAATCGTATGTTTTAATTATTAGTGAACACTTTCCGATTTCGGAGCATTCTTTTTTCTCTTTTTTGAAAATAGCCAGCCATGCCGTGGGGTGGTGCTGACCTGTTCGGAACGCCGCTCCGATTTAGTAGCGCGTTTCCTTCTTTGCTTTTCGCGTTTTTGCTCGGCTTTCATTTCCGATTGTGCCTGCTCTCCACCGGAGTTAGAGGTTTGTGCTGCTGCCGGCATTGAAAAAACAAGGGCCAGTATAAAAGGCAGCATATAGTGAATGATCGTTTTCATGATTTCTCTTTTTGTTTATTATTATGGCTTAAATAGCATGCCAATGCCGGGGATTCCCCAAAACCATTCAGGCAACAAAAACATGCGCTCAACGATTAATCAATAAAGCGCCCCGGATATAAACTAATTTTGTAGTAGAGAACAGAAAGAGATCAGTTTAATATTTTAAAACAGATAATTATGAAAACAGAATATAACAGCAGCCCCAAAGATGAGGCGGTCGTTAATCACAGCGAAGCAGTGGTTGATGAACATGTAACAAACGGGTACGATGAAGCATCAAACCCGCTTGAAAACAAATACGACAAGCCCGGAAGGGAAGAAGATCCCGATACAACCCGGAAAGACCCGGAATGGGATCAGCCGAAACGGGAAAATGACAACGATAAATCGGGAAACGATGACGATGCCGACAGAACCGGCAGCGACGACGACAACGATACAACAACTCCTTAGTGAATAGCTAAGATGTTGAACAAATCAACAAAAGCACAGCAGAAATGCTGTGCTTTTGTTTTTTATTTCGCTGACTGGTCAATAAGTGCGAAAAAATTCTTTTTGTAGGTTTCCGAGATGGGAATGATCAGCTCTTTGATCCTGATCCGGTCACGCTCCACCGAATCGATCTTGTCGAGCGCCACCATAAACGATTTATGCACCCTGCACATAATGTTTTGGGGGATTTCCTGCTCCAGGTCTTTGAAGGTCTTCAGCGTCATGATCTTTTTACCCGCTGTATGGATCCTGCGGTAATCGCGCATTCCCTCGATGTACACGAGTTCACTCAACAGCAGCTTTTCAAGCCGGTATTCGGTCTTGATGAAAATGAATTTTTTCTCCGGGCCTTCTTTCCGCTGCAGCTTGTCCTGCACCTTATCCACAGCCTGGATGAAGCGCTCGAAGGTATAAGGCTTCATCAGGTAATCGGTTACGTTCAGCTCAAAGCCTTTCAGCGCATATTCATTGTATGCAGTGGTAATGATCACCTGGCTGGCGGTAGTAGTAGTTTCGAGCAGCTGGATCCCCGAAAATTCTCCCATGTTGATGTCAAGAAAAATAAGGTCAACCTTGTTTGCCCTGAGGTACAGCATTGCATCAATTCCATTGTCGAAAGTGGCAGCCAGGTTAAGGTAAGGCAGCCGCAGCACATAGCTCCGGGTACGTTCCAGCGCCAGTGGCTCATCTTCAACTATGATACAGCTAATGTGCATTTTCAAGCAGCAGCTTTACTTTATATGAATTGTCGTGATCCGTTATGTTCAGCGTATGAGTGCCGGGATACAGCAATGCCAGCCTCTTTTTGATGAGCTCGTTGCCAAGCCCGCTTTGATCCGGCATTGTTTCAGCATCCCTGCTGTAATGGTTCTCACATTCAAATATAATTTTTTCTTTCTCAATGCTGATGCGAATTACGATCGCATTTTCAGTTTTCTTATTATTTGCATGCTTAAAGGCATTCTCTATAAAGGGAATAAAAAGCATAGGGGCAATAGCGAGCGTTCCCGGATCGCCCTGCACGGTATAGCTTACATAGTCGGGGTTAGAGCTCCTGATCTTCTGGAGATCGATGTATTTTTCAATATAGGTGAGCTCTTTCGTCAACGGAATTTTTTCAGTTTTTACTTCGTACAGCATAAAGCGCATAATGTCGGATAGCTTGTTCAGGTAACGGGATGCCTGTGCCGGATCTTTCATGATCAGCACATCAATGTTGTTGATCGTGTTGAACAGGAAATGCGGATTGATCTGTGATTTTACAAGCGCCAGCTCTGTTTCGTAATTCTTTTTATTGAGGTCTTCCTTCAGCTTGATGTCAGAGTAAGAAGTGACAAAGCCTCTCATCACCAGCCCGATGATCCCGTTCAGCAACGCATTGAAGGCCATGATACCGATGAAGATATAATCCTCTTCATGCGAATTATTAATTGAGATCAGCCGGCCATGATTGGAGATGTAAAAATACAGGCTTCCCAGTATCGCGGAAAGTATGGATACCAGTATGCCATAAACGATCAGCTGCAGGATCTTTTTCCGGCCTAGGAACTTTGAGAATAAAAAAGTGTAAAAAGAATAGAAGGATAATAATGCGGGAACAATGGCGAATGCGGAAAAGAAACAGATAATTCCCTGGAACTGCACCGGCTTTCCTCCTTCCAGCTGCGGCATTATCATCAGCAGGACGATCACCATCAGCAGGAACAGGTACATGGCCCAATACCCGAAGTGTAATAAAACAATAGCTAATTTTTTCATTATTTTAGGATTTAGAATGAATACTTTCCCAAAAGTAGATCCTGTGTTAAAGTAATAAAAATCCATTATGCCAGTGCCGGAGCTTTGTCTGCAAGATCGCCCTTTTGTCCTGCAACTTCATTTTAAATAAGCAGCTCAGGGAAAATGTTGGGGATAATTCTGCACAGGCGCAATTTTTTACTGCGTTTTGGTAATAATTATGAAGAAAACGAATCTCGACAATTTATTGTCAAAAGAGTGGATCATTACGAATGGAATAGGAGGCTATACGTCCTCCACTATTACAGGAGCAAACACCCGCCGCTATCACGGTGTGCTGGTTGTCTCCATGAACCCGCCTACGGAGCGCAAAGTAATGGTTGCGAAAGTGGAAGAGCGGATCATCTTCAATAACCGCGAATTCCAGCTTTCAACCAATCAGTATCCGGGTAAGGTTTACCCCGAAGGTTACCGTTTTATCAAAGAGTTTAGCCGTGTTCCGATGCCCACCACCGTTTTTGAAGTGCAGGGAGCCGGGCTGCAGAAAACGGTTTTTATGGTGCAGGATTCAAATACCACCGTAATAGAATATACAAACACTTCCAATATCGGTTACCAGCTGTGGCTCAATCCGCTGTATGCCGGCCGCGATTACCACGGCCTTCTGCATGAGCGTGAAAGAAATGATTTTTACATGGTGCAGAACAGCCGTTACCAGGTGATCTATCCGTATCACGGCTCTGAACCTGTTTATTTCCGGCACACTGCGGGTACTTTCGTTGAAGGCCGCACCTGGAACGAGAACCTCGAATATCACGTGGACCGTGAACGCGGACATGATTTCAGGGAGGATGTGTACAGCACAGGTTACATGAGCTGTATGATGTCGCCGGGAGCTAAAGTATTCCTGATGTTTTCAACAGATGAAAATGTGATGGATGCTTCTCCGGAGCATCTCAAAGCTGATGAACTGAACCGGCTTGAGAGCCTGGTGCCGGAAGAGGTCAGCAGTCCCTTTCTTGCCGATCTTCTCGTGGCAGGCGACCAGTTCATTGTGCAGCGCAGGTCTACCGGAGGGTATTCCATTATTGCAGGTTATCACTGGTTCACCGATTGGGGCCGCGATTCTATGATCGCACTGCGGGGCTTGTGCATCGCCACCGGCAAAAGGGAGGTAGCTGCTTCGGTGATAAGGACTTTTCTCGATTACCTGCAGGAAGGCATTATTCCCAACCGTTTTCCCGATTATAAGGATGACCTTCCTGAGTACATCACGATCGATGCTACCTTATGGATGTTTGTCGCCGTGTATGAGTACGACCTGAAATTTGATGACCCTGCATTTTTAGAAGAGATTTATCCGAAGCTTGCTGAGATCATCGACTGGCACATGCGCGGAACAAAGAACAACATTCACATGCTGGAGAATGGCTTGCTGGCAGGTGGAAAGGATGGCATCCCGCTCACATGGATGGATGCGCGCATCAATGAATATTCCTTCACTGCAAGGGCCGGCTGTGCGGTAGAGGTGAATGCGCTTTGGTACAATGCGCTGAAAATAATGCAGTATATTTCGGAACGCCTCCGCAAAAAAGAGAACACTGTGATCACAGAGCTGGCTGAAAAGCTGAAGCGCCAGTTTGGGCTCTCGTTCTGGAATGCCGACTGTTACCTGAATGATCTGGTAACGGAAGATAACGAGGCCGATCCTTCCATCCGTCCCAACCAGGTGTATGCATTGAGCCTTCCTTTTCCGATCCTTAGCAGGGAGCAGGAAAAGCAGGTGCTCGAAAACATTGCCGAATTTTTAGTGACGCCGTATGGCCTGCGGACACTCGATACCTATCACTATAAATTCAAGCCTTCCTACTCGGGCGATGTATGGTCGAGGGATGCAGCTTATCACCAGGGAACGGCCTGGCCCTTCTTACTGCCGGAATATTTTATTGCGTATCTGAAAGTTCATGATCATTCCGAAGAAGCAAAAAGACAAGTGGAAGCACAGTTGCTTGCACTGAAAGATCATTTCTATAAAGAGGAATGCATTCATGGAATTTCGGAAGTGTTTGACGGACTGAACCCGCTCGAAGGAAAAGGATGTATTCAGCAGGCATGGTCTGTTGCCAATCTCATTTTGCTCATCATGAAAGAGCGGCTGAATGTTTAATTTGTAGTTTTTCATGCCCCTTTGAACTGCCGGGAACGCCTCAATTAACAAAGATTGTGACAGTTCCGGCGGCAAATCCCCTTTTTATTGTTACCTTTAATGATAACGAAGAAGAGGATATTAACACCAACCCGGTTTCTCACCTTACAATTCTTCCTCTGCTGTATTCACGACACAGTTTTTTGTACTCGGGAATTATGCACAGCCTTACACAGGGGCACAAATCAATTTAATGAAAACTATCAAATTTGTCAGCAATGACAGGTCACAGTTCACTACGACCTTAAGAAAGAACGTGAACAGCTATTTCCGTGAACAGGAGCTTTCACAGAAAGGCAATGGCGGGCTCGCACTTAAGATCTGCGCAATGCTTTCACTTTACCTCGTACCATTTATTCTCATACTTACCGTACCAATGGCAGGCTGGATGATGTTTCCGTTATCTATCCTGATGGGCATCGGGATGGCAGGCGTGGGCATGTCGGTGATGCACGATGCGGCACACGGCTCTTCCACCGGAAAAAAATGGCTGAATAAATTACTGAGCAACACCATTTACCTGATCGGCGGAAGCGCCTTTACATGGAACGTGCAGCACAACGTGAAGCACCATACATTTACCAATATCGATGGATTCGACGAGGATATCCACACCAAAGCGCTTATCAGGCTTTCAAAGCAGGCGCCTTTGCGGAAATTTCACCGCTTCCAGTACATCTATGCTTTCTTTTTTTACATGCTCATGACCATTGCCAAACTGGGAAATGACTTTAAGCAATTGAAAGAATACAACGGTAACGGGCTGACCAAACAACAGAATGCTAAACCCAAATGGGAGTTCTTCAAGCTCATCCTGTTGAAATGCCTGTATGTATTTACCTTCCTCGGATTGCCTTTGATCTTTTCCGGCTTCAGCTGGGGGATTGTGTTACTGGGCTTCCTGGCGATGCACCTTACCGGCGGCGCGATCATGGCGATCGTGTTCCAGATGGCGCACATTGCTGAGAATGCAGATCAGCCAACGCTGAATGAAGATGGCAACATCGAGAATGAATGGGCGATCCACGAGCTGCTCACCACCGTTAATTTTTCCAGGAACAACAGGGTGTTGGGATGGTTTGTAGGCGGATTGAACTTCCAGATCGAGCATCACCTGTTCCCGAATATCTGTCACATCCATTACCGGAAAATTTCCCCGATCGTGGAGCAGACCGCAAAGGATTTCGGATTGCGTTACAACCTGCAGCCTTCCTTTTACAGGGCAATGGTATCGCATACACGGATGCTGAAAGCGCTCGGCAGACAAGCTTAAATGATCAAAAATAAACAGGAACACCCCCGCAATTGCAGGGGTGTTTTTATTTATTGATACATGGGGAGAAAATTAATTACTGCCTGGAGGGTTCGCCAGGTTCATATCTTCCGGCTCTTCCGCTCTGAATTCCAGCTTCCCGAATTTCCAGGTAAAGTTGATCCCGAATGACCGGTAAGGAAGCTCGCGCACATTGTAGATCGTAAAATCAGGGCCGGTAAGCTGCGTTTTTTGCTCTACGTATTTGCTGAATGGATTGGTGGCCGTAATCGCAAGGCTTGCCTTCTTATGAAAGAACTGTTTCCTGAGCGCAAAGTTATAAGTGCTGAACGATGGCATTGTTCCCTGTGCATTCACACGTGGTGAATTGAAATTCCCGAAGAGCTCAAGGCTGAATGTTTCCGTAACCTGGTAAGAGGCATTTGCATTGATCCTGTAATTGAAGCCCTGCACATTCTTTCCCGGTAAGGCACCATTGATGATGTAGCGCTGAAAACAGGAGATGTTGGTGCGGAAATTAATTTTTTTGCTGAAGGGAATGGATGCAAAAATATTCAGGCCGAAATTATTCTCCCGCCCGATGTTCTCGCGTGTGCTTACGGAAACATTTGAATACACAGTGTCCTGTACGGCATAGCTGGAATAATAGCGCGTGTAGGATTGAATATCATCCTTGTTGCCGCGGAAGAAAAGCGTGACATTCAGATTGACCCCTTTCTCAAACGTGCGGTTGTAGCCCAGCTCGATCTTATCGCCAATTTCCGGGCGCAGCGCAGTGTTTCCCGTGCTCAGGTTCTTTGGGTCGCTGGCATTGATGAAAGGATTAAGGTCGCGGTACTCGGGACGCTCGATGCGGTGCGTATAGCTTAATTTTAAGGTCTGGTGTTTTTCAAATGTGTGCGAGATCACACCGGAAGGTACATAGGTGCCATAAGGCTTTACATTCACATTGCCTGCATTCGAGAAGTAGGCATGAGGCTCTGTGTATTCATAGCGGAAGCCCGGCTTCACATCCAGCCAGCCGAACAACTTGAAAGTGGCGGAAACATAAGCGGCGTACACATAGCTTTTATAATTCAGGGAGGATGAGCCCGGTGTGCTGTACACATAATCACCGGGATAATTATTCAGCACGTAAGCATCCGAGTGGCTGATGATCTCGTTCAATGTTGCTTTTCCGCCCAGTTCCAGCACAGCATCTTCTCCCAGTGGTTCCACGTAATCGACCGAAACCACTGTTTCACTTTCGGTGCCCGGGTTTTTTCCGTATGATCCCGAGATCACGGAATCCGTGCTTTCCAGGCTTTGTGCCTGTTCGTAATAGGAATAATTTTTTCCGTTGGAGGATTCAGCTGCGATCTCCAGCTCGCGGTCTTCCTTCTCAAAGCTGCGTTTATAGGCCAGTTCCCAGTCGAGCGATTGTGAGCTGGAATTGCTGCTTGTGCGGATGCGGTCGTCCTGCTCCGAAAGCACCGTTTCGGAAGCATCCCGTATAATGCTGCGGCGCTCATTCACGCCGGCATTTGTATTGTCGAAGTAATCAAAGCTCAGTGAGCCGCTTACATTGTCCTTGCCTGTGATCTCCCAGTCGAAGCCGATGCCGCTTTCAATCCCTTTGCGGCTGAATTTGCTGCTCCCATCCTGCAGAAGTTCTGTGTTCTGCACCAGTGAATCATCCTGCGTGATCCGTTGCGAGCTGTTCAGGGTGATGGAAGGCAATTGCGCATTGCCGCTGATAAACGCATTTACGCCGAGATGCTTGTGATGGGCATTCAGGTTGATCGAGCCGTTCTCGAGCCGTGAGCCGGCCGAGAGGGAAATGTTCCCGTTGAATCCTTCTGCTGTGCTCTTTTTCAGGATGATGTTGATGATGCCGCCCGTGCCTTCCGCATCGTATTTGGCACCGGGGCTGGTGATCACTTCAATGCTCTGGATCTGGTTGGCAGGAATGGATTGCAGCACTTCTGCAATGTTGTTCCCGAAAATAATGGAAGGTTTTCCGTTGATCAGGAAGCGGATGCTGGCATTTCCCTGCAGCTCCACATTTCCATCCGCATCAACCGATACCTGCGGCACTTTTTTAAGCACATCTGCCGCAACGCCGCTTTGCGAGCTCATGTCCTGGTCCACATTGTAAACCAGCTTGTCGATCCTGTTCTCAATAATGCTTTTTTCAACAGTTACCGTTACTTCCTTCAATTGTGTTTGCTTGCCCGAAAGGCGGATGTCGCCAAGCTTTACCTCTTCATTGCTTTTGCTGATCACGATGTTGTTTTGCGTGGTGGTGCCGTAGCCGATGAAATAGATCTGCATTTTATAGCTTCCATACGCTATTCCCGGAATTTTGAATATACCTTTATCGTCGCTCGTAGTGCCGTTCACCACTTTGCCGCTTTCCTGGGAAACAAGGCTGATGCTGGCATAATCCACCGGCTGGCCGGAAAGTGAATCAATGATCCTTCCGCTGATGCTGCCGGGGCCTTCCGTTTGCGCGTTGGCATCCGCAGAATAAAAAAGCATGAACAAAAGGGCGGCTATGATTGTTCCGGTAGGTAGTAGTCTGTAAAAGCCGGTGGCAGGAAGTGATCGCATCAATATCATTTAAATGAGGCGCTAAATTAAAGTTTAAATTCTGAAGAACTGCTGAAGTTTTAAAGCAGGGAAATAGTGTGCTGGTATATTTTTTAAGTCTTATTTTAACAACAAAAAATTATGAAAGTAGAGATCTGGTCGGATATCATGTGTCCGTTCTGTTACATTGGAAAAAGGAAATTTGAAAAAGCCCTGGAGCAATTCGAGCACAAAGGCGATGTGGAAATTATATGGAAAAGCTTCCAGCTGAACCCGGATATGGAAACGGACCCCGGAAGGAACATCAACCAGTACCTCGCGGAGATAAAAGGCTGGAGCCTGGAGCAGGCAAAGGAGATGAACGGCCGCGTTACGCAGATGGCGGAGGCTGTTGGTTTGAAATACGATTTCGACAAAGCCATCGTGGCCAATTCATTTGATGCCCACAGGCTGATCCAGCTTGCGAAAACAAAAGGAAAGGGCGACCTTGCAGAGGAGCGCCTGTTCAAAGCATATTTTACGGAAGGCAGCAACATTGCAGACAAAGAAACGCTGTCAGCGATCGGTACATCCATCGGCCTTGAGCCGGAAGAAGTAAAAGAAGTGCTTGACAGTGATAAGTTCGCGGAAAATGTGCAGGAGGATCTCAATGAATCGCAGCAGATCGGTGTGCGCGGCGTGCCCTTCTTTGTGTTCGACAGAAAGTACGCTGTTTCCGGCGCACAGGAAAGCGATGCTTTTCTCGAAGTGCTTCGGAAAGCAAGCGAAGCATAAAACCAGCAACCAATAAACTAAAAATAGACCTATGAAAAGACACGCAACAGCAAACTGGCAGGGAACAGGAAAAGAAGGAAAAGGGAACATCACGACCCAAAGCACGGTGTTGGATAAAACGCAATATGCATTCGGAAGCCGTTTTGCGAATGGCGTTGGCACCAACCCGGAAGAGCTGCTGGCGGCGGCCCATGCAGGCTGCTTTACCATGAAGCTGAGCTTTAACCTCACAAAAGCCGGCTTTCCACCTGAGAACATCGATACCCGCTGCGATGTAACGCTGGATGTTGATAAAGGAGCCATTTCCCTGTCGCAGCTGAAAGTGAAGGCCAAAGTACCGGGCATCAGCAAGGAGCAGTTTGATGAGCAGGTGGCGGATGCAAAGGCAAACTGCCCTGTTTCCAAACTGTACAATACTACCATTGAATGTGAGGCAGAGCTGGAATAAAGCGCTGTATCCTTTAATCATTCCCGGAAAGGCGGGGGCTTTGGAAATCCAAAGCCCCCGCATCTCCGTAAATTCCCTTAGGATCAGAAATTTTTTAACTATTTTTGTGTCCAGGGTCAGAACTGAACACAAAAATTTCGAATTTTTCTTGTGAATGCACACGCAACTTTTGTGTGATCAATATGCATTCGGGGCCTGATCATAAGTTTGGAACCAATGAACAGTAAAGAATATATCGAATCGGGAGTGCTGGAATTGTATGTGATGGGCATGCTGGAGCCGGAGGAATGCACGGAGGTGGAGCAGATGATCGCGATCTACCCGGAAGTGCGTGATGAAGTGGAGCAGATCACAAAAGCCCTGAAAGCATATGCTGAAGAGGATGCAGGAGCACCGCATGCCACCATCAAGCCTTTGCTGATGGCAACCATCGATTATTCCGAACGCCTGCAGGCCGGCGAACAACCTGCCTTTCCACCGGTGCTTAACGAAAATTCCAAAATTGAGGATTACGCCGAATGGCTGAACCGTGAAGATATGCTCATGCCCGGTGAATTCAGCGATATCTACGCAAAGATCATCGGCTATACCCCGCAAATGACCACTGCCATTGTCTGGATCAGCTCCATGTCGCCGCAGGAGGTGCACGACGATGAATATGAAAAATTCCTGATCGTGGAAGGTACCTGCGACCTGGTGATCGGCAATAAAGTGCACCAGCTGGTTCCCGGCGATTACCTGGCCATCCCGCTTCACATAGGGCACGAGGTAAAAGTGACTTCGTCTGTTCCCTGCAAAGTGATCCTGCAGCGGATCGCGGCCTAAGCTACTCTGTTCTCCTGCTGAGCCGTCATCCCGTGCCACGCACGGGATCTCATAAATGTTAGCAGTTTCTGTATGAACAGATCCCTTGTCGCAGCGGGATGACAATCCCAAAAACCTTTCCTCTCCAATCTCCTAAAATGCTTACTTTTACACTATGAATTGTATCATAGTAGACGACGATGAAATGATCCGCCTGGACCTGGAAGAAAAGATCAACCAGACCATGACTCTGAACCTGATCGGCTCCTGCAGCAATGCGATGGAAGCGTCCAACCTCGTGATGACAAAAAATGTGGACCTCATCTTTCTTGATGTAATGATGCCCGGCATGACCGGCCTCGAATTCATCAAAACACTTTCCGCTTCCCGTCCCGAGCTCATCATGATCACCTCGAACAAGGAGTTTGCTGCAGAGGCATTTGATTATGATGTGACCGATTTTCTCGTAAAGCCTGTTTCGTATGAACGCTTCCTCAAGGCCGTGAGCAAGGCAAAGCGCAACTTCGATAAAAAAGGCACCACGATCAATACCATCGACGATCATATCTTTATAAAAGTGGCTTCCCGCTTCATCAAGCTGGAGCTGAACAATATCCAGTACATCGAGGCGCTGGCGGATTATGTGACCATTTACACTGCCACCGATAAGTATACCATTCATTCCACCATGAAAGGCATTGAAAATACCCTGCCGGGCAATGATTTCGCAAGGGTGCACAACTCGTACATTGTTCGGCTGGATAAGATCGCCGCGATCGAGGACAACAGCATCACCGTAAATAAAACCACCATCCCGGTAAGCCGGAACAAGTTCAAACCGCTGATGCAACGCTTAAAGCTGATCTGATCTGCAAAGCATCGAATTTATGCGACCGCATATCGAAAAAAATTGTTTATTCCTTTATTTGAAAATAAATTTGATCCGTTACTCCCACGCCTTTATGGCGTAATTTTTTAATGTTCAACGAAACGATACAAGCAGATGGACTTAAATGACGGTAAAAAGTACACGGACCTCAGCTACCTGAGATCCGTTTCAAAAGGAAATGTCAGCTTTGAGCAAAAAATGCTGAACACATTTGTTTTACAGGCCGGCGCCGATATTCAGAAATTAAGGCAGGCCGTTGTAGTGATGGATTGGGATACCATTCACCTGATCGCACATAAAATGAAACCATCCCTGACGTTCGTGGGATTACACGTATTGCAGGCGGATGTGCATACCCTCGAAACAATGGCCAAACAGCGGCTTGATTTTGATAAGGTAACCGAGCTCATCTCGCACGTTTTTACGGTGATCGGCATCGCGATCGAAGAGGTGAAGGACGAGCTGGTAGCCTTCGGAAATAACAAATAACAGGTTATGAAAAATTATAAAGGAGTGTTCTGGAAAGTGGTTACCGGCTTCGGGATCACGGCTTGCTTGCTTGCCACGGCCTATTGGATCACTTACAATAACCTGGATACGCTCAGGAATAATCTCCGTACGCTTTCCGAGCTCAACCCCAAATATGTTTACCGGAAGAAGATCATCAAACAGGTGGATGAAACGGAAACATACGTGAAAAAATACACGATCAACAAGAACAAGGAATTCCTGTATCGCTGCGACAGCTGCATCAACTCCATCGGGGAAGATATGTATGCGCTTGGAAAGCTGGCGGATGATAACCCGGAATATTATGAGAAGCTCGGTAAGATGAATGATTTCATCAATGAGAAGCTAAGCATTGCAAGGCAGCGGATCGAACTGGCGAATGCCTACAGTTCCGGGAAGGAATTATCGGCCGCCATCCAGCGCATCGCAGTGCCTGAAAAAAAAACGATATTGCCGGTGATCGAAGAGAAGAAAGAGCCGCCTGCACAAAAGAGAAGTTTTTTTTCACGCTTGTTTTCGAAGGAAAGAAACAAACCCAAAGTTGCGGCAGATACTGTTCGCCCGGTAGCGGAGGCTGCACCGGATGAATCATCGTTCTCTGCAGGCTACCTGAAAGAAATGCTGCAGCAGGCAGAGGTGAAGGAAACAGAAAAATCCAATCAATACCTGCGTGAGAATTTCCTGATGATCGACCGGGATGACCGTATGCACGACAGCATCAGTGCGATGTCAACAGCGCTTGAAAAGCTCGAGATCGGCGAATCGGTTGGGAAGATCAACAAGCTTACGGAAGAAACAACCAACAAAACAGCTAATATTTTATCCTCGCTCATCATCATCGGCTTGCTGGCCATGCTCCTGTTCATCATTGTAGTATACAGGGAAGTAAGCTTCAACGAGCGTTTGCGTAAAGAGCTGATCAGGGAAAAGAAAAATACGGAGAAGCTCGCTAAGGCAAAAGAAGAGTTCCTTGCGAACATGAGCCACGAGATCCGCACACCGATGAATGTGATCATGGGCTTTACAGACCAGCTGCTGAAAACAGACATGAACAACGATCAGCAAAAATTCATGCTGAATATCAAACGCTCCTCCAAGCACCTGATCACGGTGATCAACGAGATCCTGGATTATTCGAAAATGGAATCGGGCGTCATCAGCCTCGAAAATATTCCATTCTCTGTGCAGGAAGTGATCGACGATGTGCACGTGGCCTTTAAAGGCACCGCAGAAAAGAAAGGTGTAGCGCTGCATTACTCCATTGATGAAGCTGTGACAAAAAAAGTGCTGGGCGACCCGGTGCGCTTAAAGCAGATCCTGCTGAACCTTGCCGGTAATGCCGTTAAGTTCACGGAAAAAGGAAGCATTGAGATCCGCTGCAAATTATGGGAAACGGAAGAGCAGATGCAGACGCTGCTTTTTGAAGTGCAGGATACCGGCATCGGAATTCCCGGGGATGCGCATTCAACTATCTTTGAGCAATTCACACAGGCTGATTCAAGCGTTACGCGCAAATACGGCGGAACAGGGCTCGGACTTGCCATCTCCAGGAAATTAGTGGAGCTTCACAACGGGAAGATCGCAGTGAAGAGCGAACCCGGCAAAGGCTCTGTATTTTATTTCACGATCTCCTATTATCTTCCGCCTGAAGGAAACGAAGAGCAGCAGGGCCAGTTGGTCGAGGTAAAGAACACGCAGCTGCTGAACGGAAAAAGGATCCTGATCGCTGATGATGATGAAATGAATAAATTCCTTGCCCAGCACATCCTCTCGAATTATAACGTGGATGTAGACACGGCGGGCGATGGAAAAGAAGCACTGGAAAAAATTCTCAATGAATATTTCGATGTGGTGCTGATGGATTTGCACATGCCTGAAATGGGCGGAATAGAAGTGGTAACAGCAGTAAGGAGAAAAGGCATTAATGTTCCTGTAATTGCGATCACCGGGAATATTCTTGGCTCGGAAAGGGATAAATGTTTCAGCGCCGGGATGAATGAATACATTTCCAAGCCTTACGATGAGCAGGAGCTGCTTCAGAAGATAATCGCACAGCTGCCAGCTGTCTGATAATACCCGCCAACCATCGAAAAAGGCCACTGCTACCGACTTATTCGCCGTAACTTTACATAAAAAAGGGGGAAATAATGAAACGTATTCTTGTAATAGATGATGACAAACTCCTTCAAAGGGCAATTGCTTTTAAATTAAGGGCAAATAACTTTGAGGTGATTGAAGCCAATGATGTATACAGCGCATTGGAGCTGATCGATAAGCATAAGATCGACGGAGTGATCAGTGATATTATGATGCCTGACATTTCAGGCTTGAGTTTATTATCGTTATTAAAACAATTTTATTTTAACAGGATCCCTGTCATCGTGATCTCCTCTTTGGGAAAAGAGCAGGCCGGTGCTTCAGCAATGGACCTTGGGGCTTATGCCTTCCTTGAAAAGCCGATCGACTTTGATGAGCTGATCAGACAGGTAGGTGAAATGCTCTCTTTACCCGCCACAGGAAGCACGTAGATAAGCCGTAAAAGAATAATTAAAAGAGATAATGTTATATTTGTATAAAATCTGATCATAAGGTTTTATGAAAAAACAAGTATATAACATTATCTTTTTTTTAATGGCTGTCTGTGGTGTTTCTGCGCAGACAGATTCGCTTGTGAAAAAAGGCGCTGAGGAGGTGCAGAAAAAGATCCTTGATCCGAAAGACCGAATTGTGGTCGATTTTAATTTCGATTCGTTCCTGCACCTGCCGCAGGGAATTGCTCAAAAAGCCTATTCATTGGGCGGGAATGTCTTCTTTATGTGGGATTATCCTTTTGGCTACGGCCCTTTCAGCCTTGCATTCGGTGCCGGCCTGAGCACACACGACGTGCATACCAACGGGCGCATCACGTACAGCATGGATGGAAGCTACACTTCCTTCGAACCCATCACAACCAAATTCAATACGAATAAGCTTTCACTGAATTATGTAGAAGTGCCGCTCGAGCTGCGGATGCGCACACGGGGCAATCATAATTTTAAGATCACACTGGGAGTGAAGGGCGGCTACTTGTACAACGTGCATACCAAATACGAGGATGCTGATGGGAAGATCAAGGTGTACAAGATCAGGAATATCAATCCATGGCGCTATGGTGCCACTTTCCGCATCGGTTACGACCGTTACAATATCCAGGCATTCTATGCATTGTCAGAACTGTTCTTAAAGGGCAAAGGAGAAGCAGGAATGGTTCCTTTTTCGGTTGGGGTGGGATTGTTGCTGTATTAAATCTGGTAGTACTTGTCATTCTGAGCGGAACGCAGTATAGCGAAGAATCTTTGCCCGGTGAGCAGAGTGAAATTAACGAAGATCCATTCACTTCGTTCAGGATGACACGCCGTTGGCTTCATGTTCCTCTTCTAATAAAAAAGCATCAGCGCCAATTCGATCACAAATCCCGTTAAAAATCCTGTATACACCTGCGAAGGACTGTGAGCGTTCAGCTTTAAGCGTGCGAAGCCGACACATCCGGCAATGAATATGCAGAGCACCAGGATCAGGCGCAGATCGATCGCCAGGCGGAAGGAAATGCCCATTACGGCGCCAATGATGCCGCCAATGCCGATTGCATGCGCGCTGATCTTCCATTTGAAATTGACAATGAAAGTAAGCAGGATGGAAATAGCTGCGCCCAGGATCAGGATCACAAATACAGGTGGAAATTCGGCGTTGTAAAAAAGATAATACAATGCAAAGAAATACAGCGAAGTGCTGATGTATGGAATAGTGCGCTCACGCGTGGTCTCCATCTCCAGGCTGTTGATCTTTTTTGCCCTTAACAGGATCAGCGTGTTGATGCTGGGAAGAATGAACGTGAACAGGAACGTGATGCCAAGAATGATCAGCTTTAAGTTGAGCGGCGTAAACGTTGCAATGTAATTGGTTGTGCAGAAAATAAGCAGGAAGCCGTAGGTCGGCATCAGCAGGGGATGAAAGAGGTACGAGAACAGTTTGGCAATGCGTGTTTCCAAAGGAGATGTTAGAATTTTAGAGTGTGATACGTTAAATGTGAGTTGTTTAAAAAATGTTGATTTACGATTCCAGTAACCGGGTCACTTCGAGTGCGAAGCGTATCGAGAAGTAGGCCCGGTTCTCGATACGTTCGCCTGGAAAAGGCGAAAACTCGAACTGACATAAGCGCTTCACCATTTTAACCGCATAACTACAGCTCCTTTCTCAGTCTTGCTACCGGGATCTCCAGCTGCTCGCGGTATTTGGCGATGGTCCTGCGGGCAATGTTATATCCTTTTTCTTTCAGGATCTTTGCGAGCTTGTCGTCGGTAAGCGGTTTCTTTTTATTCTCCGCGCCGATGCAGTCCGAAAGGATCTTTTTCACTTCCCTTGTTGATACCTCTTCTCCGCTGTCGGTTGAAAGCGATTCGCTGAAAAAAGTTTTTAATAAGAAAGTTCCGAAAGGTGTTTGCACGTATTTGCTGTTGGCAACCCGGGAAATGGTTGAAATGTCAAGCCCCACTTTTTCCGCAATGTCTTTCAGGATCATTGGCTTTAGCCTCGTTTCGTCCCCTGTGAGGAAATAATCCTGCTGGTATTCCATGATGGCATTCATAGTGAAAAGCAAGGTCTGGTTCCGCTGCTGGATCGCATCAATGAACCAGCGGGCGCCATCCAGCTTTTGCTTGATGAACATCGAAGCTTCTTTGCTTTCCTTGTTTTTTGTTTTGGAGTATTCTTCAAACATTTTATTGTACTCGCGGCTCACCTTCAGGTCGGGCGCATTCCGCGAATTCAGGCCGAGCAATAGTTCCCCGTCTTCAACGGTGATCGTAAAATCGGGAATCACTTGCTGGTAGCTTTTTTGTCCGTCGGCCATGGAATTTCCCGGGCGTGGGTTCAGCTTCAGGATCTCGTTGATCACATCCTTCAGCGTTTCATCATCTATCTCCAGCTTTTTCTGGATCTTGTCGTAATGCTTTTTAGAAAATTCGTCCATCTGCTTTTCCACCACTTCGGTGGCCAGCTCAACAATGAGTGTCTGCACTTCCCTTCTGCGCAGCTGGATCAGCAGGCATTCCTGGAGGTCTCTTGCGCCGACTCCTGCCGGGTCAAAGTCCTGGATCACTTTCAGCAGCCCGTTTAATTCTGCTTCGGTGGTTATGATGTTTTGGGAAAATGCGATGTCATCAACGATGGATCCGAGATCCCTTCTCAGGTAACCGTCATCATCAAGGTTGCCGATGAGGTAATCCGCGATCTGGTACTGGCGGTCATCCAGTGCTTTCATGCCCAGCTGGCTTTCCAGCATGTCCTGGAAGGTAAGGCCCACAGAAAAAGGAATTTCTTTCCGTTCTTCATCAGGCCCTGCATTGTTTACTTTCAGTTTGTAGGAGCTGCCCTCATCATCATCCATGTAATCGGAAAGCGCAAAGTCTTCACGCTGGTTCTCTTCTTTTGGGTTCGGCTCTTCGTATTCATCGTTCTCAAATTCATCGCGGGGCTCATCATCGGTCTCCGAACCTTCTTCAAGTGCCGGGTTCATCTCCATCTCTTCTTTGATTCGCTGTTCGAGGGCAATGGTAGGCAATTGCAGCAGCTTCATCAGCTGGATCTGCTGAGGTGATAATTTTTGTAGTAGTTTGTGTGTCTGTACCTGCCTTAACATATTGCTTCTGCACTATTCTTGTTCTCTGCAAAAATAACAAATATTTAGCCAAATCGGAGGCTTCGGGGATTTAAATGCGGAATCCGATCACGAGCACGTCATCGATCTGTTCAAGTCCGCCCTTCCAGTCGTGGAAGGCTTTAAACAGGAGCATTTTCTGCTCTTCCACAGGCTTGTGGTAGATCTCGGCAACGAGCTTCTGCATGTTGCCGACCATGAATTTTTTACCTCTGTCGCCGCCAAACTGATCGGCATAGCCATCGGAAAAAACATAGATCATATCTCCCTTTTCAACAGGGATGGAGTGATTGGTGAATTTGCGTTTTTCATTTGCATGCAGCTCCATTCCGCCGATCGGGAATTTATTCGCCTTGATCATTTCAAATGCTTCTTCGCCTTGTTTGTTCCTGCGGAAGATCCAGAGCGGGCGGTTGGCGCCGGCATACTCGAGGATGGTGCCTTCCTCGTTGAGCGAACATAGCGCGATGTCCATTCCGTCACGCCGTTCATTTTCACTTTCGCTTTGCTTCAGTGATGTTTTTACGCCGGCATGCAGTTCATCGAGGATCTCAGCAGGCTGAACGATGTTCTTTTCAGTAACGATCTCGTTCAGCAATGTATTCCCGATGATGCTCATGAATGCCCCCGGTACGCCGTGGCCCGTGCAATCCACCGATGCCACATAACGCTTGCTGTTCCGTTTTGCGAACCAGTAGAAATCGCCGCTGACAATGTCCTTCGGCTGGTACAATACAAATGCTTCCCTGAGCTCGGCGTGTAAATTCTGCAAAGGAGGCAACAGCGCTTCCTGTATATTCTTCGCGTATTTGATGCTGTCGGTGATGTCGTGGTTCTTCGCTTCAATGATCGCTTTCTGCTCACTTACTTCCTTGTTGATCACTTCCACTTTTTCTTTTTCCTGGCGGAGCTGGTATGTGCGCAGTTCCACTTCCTGCTCCAGCTCTATTTTTGCTTTCTGCAGGTTGCGTGTGCGCACCACGATGAACAAATAAATACAGCCAAGCGCAATGATGCCTACGATGGTGTAGAACCACCAGGTTTTGTACCAGGGCGAAAGCACGCTGAATTTGAACGTGACATCATGTTCATTCCAGAGCCCGTCATTATTCATGGCTTTCAGGTGAAAGGTGTAATCGCCTGCAGGCAGTGAAGAGTAGGTGGCCTCTGTTTTTGAAGTGGGAGGGAACCAGTCTGCATCTGCGCCTTCCAGCTTGAACTGGTATTTTACTTTGATGGGATTGGTGATGCAGACCCCGATGAAATCGAAGGTGATGTGATTTTTATCGTAGGGCAGCACAAGGTTTAAAGGAAGATGGTTCACACTGTCGATGCCCTGTGAATATTTTGCAAGGTCCTGGTCTGCATTCTGGAAGAACAGGCGGATGCCGGTGATGCGTGTAAGCGCTTCCTTGCGGTTGATCTTGTCGAAGCGCGGGTTGTAAACGGTAACGCCTTTGATGGTACCGAACCAAAGGTTTCCGTTGCTGTCTTTGAACTTGGCGTTCCTGTTGCATTCCACGCCTTTTAATCCGTCATCCTTTCCGAAATGTTTGATCTCAACCTTGTTGTTCGCATGGTAAATTTCAAGGCTGATGCGGTCAATTCCTTTTGTAGTTCCTGCCCAGAGGTTATTGTTATTGTCGGTGGTAACGAGGTAAACCTTGTTCGCACTCAGTCCTTTGTTCTGGTCGATCTTCTCGAAGCTGCTGAAATTGTAGCTGAATACGCCTTCGCCGGTTGCAAACCAAAGGTATCCGTTTTTGTCCTGTGCGATCGACAGCACGCGCTTGTCGGTAAATCCATTGGCTTTATTATATTTTACAACGGTCTTGCGGTTGTATTTGATCACACCGTCTTCGTTTGCCAGCCAGAGGTTGTGTCCCCTGTCTTCAAAAATGCAGAAGATCGGGGTGGTACCGCGGTCGCTTGCAAATTTTTTAATGGCATCCACATTTTTGATCTTATCGCCTTCGAAATAACATAATCCATTGGCTGTTCCGATCCACATCGTACCGCTGAAATCTTTCAGGATGGAATAAATATTTTCATCCGTGAGGCCGTCCTTTTTATAGTAATTTTTATAGGTGCCGTTGTAAATGCTGAGCCCGGAAATGGTTCCGAAGTACATGTTGCCTTTATTATCTTCGCCAATGGCCTGCACAGCATCATCTGCCAGCGAAGCTTCCGCGTTCTTTACATCGAGCCTGTAGTTAATGACTTTGTTGTCTTTCAGCTTGCAAACACCATATCCTTTGATCCCGAGCCACATGTTCTTTTTTGAATCTTCAAAGATGGCATTCACATAATCGCCGGGCATGCCATCCTCTGTGCCGTAGGAAATAAAAGCTTCCCCGGAGAATTTTGAGACACCATAGCCTAATGTTCCGAACCAGAGATTGCCTTCCCTGTCCTGGAAAGCAGAATAGAGGTCGTTGCTTGCCAGGCCGTTTTCCTGTTTGTAATTGCGGTAAGCAAAGCCGTTGTATTTGTAAACGCCGTTGGAAGAAGCCAGCCAGAGATTGTTCTTATTGTCGACGATGATATCGGTAAAGCCGACATTCTCTTCTTGGATGATGTTCACTTTTTCAATGGCGCCCAGCGGTGTGATCTTGCGGATGCCCTGGAAGGTGCCGATGTACACATCGCCCTGGATGTCTTCATTGATGGCTCTCACGGAGTTGTTCCTTAATCCGTTCGTTGCATTGAAATGACTGAAGCGTTTGGTGTCGGGATTGTATTTAATGGCACCGTCGCCCAATGTACCGAACCAGATGTTGCCTGCTTTGTCGGGATAGATAGTGTACACCGTTGCATTGTTCAATACCGTATCGCCGTCAAAAGGAATGAACTTGTTGTTGAGGAACAGGCAGGCACCTTTTGCGGTTCCGACCCAGATCCTGCCTTTGGCATCCTGCACGGTTTTAAAAACGCGGCTATGCGGAAGTCCGTTCTTGTCGCTGTAATTGGTGAATGTTTTCCCGTTGTATACGCTCAGGCCGCCGTTGGTCCCGAAGAGCAGCTTCCCGTTATCGATCTCCGTAATGGAAAAAACAACATTGTTTGCAAGGCTGTCGTTCTCACTGAGGGTGATGAATTTATTTCCGTCGTATTTGCTTACGCCGCCGCTGTTGGTTCCGAACCAGATGTTGCCGTAGCGGTCCTGGCACATGGAAAGGATCTGTGATTGCGCAAGCCCGTCTTCCACATTGAAATTCCGGAAATCGTAGGTTTGAGCAGAAACAGTAAGCCGGGCCGTGAGTAAAACGACTGCGGCAACAAATATTTTAATGAGTGTTTTCAATGTCCTTAACGAGGAATAAAGATATAAAAAAAAGCCCCGCAATTTCATTTGCGAAGCTTTTATGGATTTAATGATAGTTAAGTGTACCGAATTAAAATTCCGCCGTTTTCGGTGCTCTTGGAAAAGGGATCACATCGCGGATGTTGGTCATGCCGGTTACAAAGAGCACAAGCCTTTCAAAGCCCAGCCCGAAGCCTGCATGCGGCGCGGTACCGAACCTTCTTGTATCGAGGTACCAGTATAATTCTTCTGCCGGGATGTGCATTTCGCTCATGCGTTTTTCAAGCATGTCGAGGCGCTCTTCACGCTGCGAACCTCCAATGATCTCGCCAATGCCCGGGAAGAGGATGTCCATTGCGGCAACGGTCTTTCCATCGTCGTTCATGCGCATGTAGAACGATTTGATGTCCTTCGGGTAATCGGTAAGGATCACCGGCTTTTTGAAATGCTTTTCCACGAGGTAACGTTCGTGCTCGCTCTGCAGGTCGGCACCCCAGCTTTCGATCAGGTATTTGAATTTTTTCTTTTTGTTCGGCGTTGAGTTGCGTAAGATCTCGATCGCTTCGGTGTATGTTAAGCGCTCAAAATTGTTGTCGAGGCAGAAATTCAGCTTTGCAAGCAGGTCCAGCTCTGAACGCTCATCCTGCGGTTTCGATTTTTCTTCTTCCAGCAAACGGTTCTTTAAAAATTCCAGCTCATCCGGGCAGGTTTTTATTGCATAGCTGATCACGTATTTCAGCAGGTCTTCCGCCAGCTGCATGTTATCGCCAAGGTCAGCGAAAGCAACTTCCGGCTCGATCATCCAGAACTCGGCAAGGTGGCGTGTTGTGTTGGAGTTCTCTGCGCGGAATGTAGGCCCGAAGGTATAGATCTCACCCAAAGCCATCGCGGCAAGCTCACCTTCCAGCTGCCCGGAAACAGTAAGGTTGGTGGAGCGCCCGAAAAAGTCCTGCTTGAAATCAATCTCGCCGCCTTCTGTGCGCGGCGGGTTGTTAAAGTCGAGCGTGGTTACGCGGAACATTTCTCCTGCGCCTTCAGCATCTGAAGCGGTGATGATCGGCGTGTGCAGGTAAACGAAACCTCTTTCGTTGAAGAACTGGTGCACTGCAAAGGCAAGCGCATGCCGTACTTTGAATACTGCGTTGAAGGTGTTTGTGCGGAAACGGAGATGTGCGATCTCACGCAAAAATTCGAGGCTGTGCTTTTTCGGCTGCAGCGGGAACTTCTCTCCATCGCTGTCGCCAAGGATCTCCAGCGTTTTTACTTTCACTTCCACTTTCTGTCCTTTGCCAACCGATTCGATCAGCTCACCGGTGATGCTGATCGCTGCGCCTGTTGTAAGGCGTTTTAGAAGTGCTTCGTCGGTGTTTGCAAAATCCACAACCGCCTGGATATTATTGATCGTAGAACCATCATTCACTGCAATGAACTGGTTGTTGCGGAATGTGCGCACCCAGCCTTTTACAGTTACTTCACTTCCATACGCCGTTGAGTTCAACAGCTCTTTCACTTTTGTTCTTTTTCCCGTTTCCATGGTATTGATTTAATTAAAGCCTTTTCAGGCATGCAAAAAAACGAATTTTTTAGGGTTTGGCAATGC
>JAOQAD010000024.1 GCA_025963775.1 Bacteroidota bacterium
CCACCCGCTCAATGATCACGGTGCCCAGCAATTGCATGAAAGGAATGTTGTGCTGCTTTTTCAGCGAAAGACACCTCGTTACTTCACCCAGCCTCGGCACTATAAAGTTCACGAAATAACTGATCGATAAGGCTGAAAAGGCATTGGCAAAAGAAGCATTGTATCCCACAGCCCTGATCAGCATCTGCCAGCGGAGTACGCGAAAAATATACACCATCACCGATACGAACATCACCATGTAAAACCAGGAAAAATTCCCCGTGCTGATCGTTGCTTTCAGTTCATTAAGATCGAGCGTCCTGAAGAACAGCCAGGAGAGCGTAATCCCGAGGGCAAGCAATACGATGTATTGAACGGATTGGATCGCTTTCTTCTTCATCAGAATTGAAACTGCTGCTGGCTGAGCGCCGATAGATAATAGTGGTACAGGAAAGCGGTGACCACAGGAACAATGAAGCAACTGATGCCGATAAAAATGATCAGCACCTTTCCTCCCGCCCCAAGGTCTTTTACCGGCGGTGTTTGCAGGATGTCGTTCACGCCGCTGATCACCTTGTCCTCATTTCCGGTCACCACATGTTCGCCGCGGCGGATGAGCTTCGAATAATATTTAATATGCTCCGCAAGCACATCCCTGATCATCCAGTACTCGCGATCGGTAAGCTCTTCATAGGTCTTTGAAAGGTCGATGCCGAGGTTACGGATCTCCTGCCTTGCTTTTTTTGCCTGCGACTGGTTCACCAGCTGCATGATCAGCAGATAAGGAACAAGCAGCAGGTAATAGGAATCCAGCACAACGCAAAGCACAATTAATATTACAATTGAGATGGAAATAAAAACAGTGTTGATGAGCTCCTTACTTTCAAAGAACATGGCCTTCATCACCTTACCGCCATCAAGCGGCATCACCGGGAGCAGGTTGAACAGGTTCATGAATACGAAAATATTTGCTGCTCCGAAGAATTCGCCTTGCTGCAGGATGTAGCCAGCGATCGCAAGTCCAAGCCCGATGAAAATACCCGGTACAGGGCCTGCAAGCAGCATGATCACATGCTGCTTCTGCGAAATACGGCTTTTTGTCCCGGTAACATACGCTCCGAGAAGCGGGACAAAGAACATGTTCACATCCTTATAACCAAAGGCTTTCATCGCGAGGAGATGCCCCATTTCATGAATGATGAGTGCAAGTGTTAAAAGGAAAATGCTTTTAAGGTCCCAGCTTAAAAACAGGTAAAAAACAAGGATGAACAACCCGAGGCTCAGCAGCGATTTGCCGATGGCCTGCTTCTTTTCATTCATTTCGGGCCTGGGAGGATAGCTTGCTTCTGTAATGGCCGGCTCTGTGATGATCTCTTCTTCCATAAGATGTGTTTCGGACAAAGATAAAATTTAATCGGATGTGGAAGGAGAAGGAAGCGTAATCATAAATATGCGCGGCAGAGCGTTGTCTGTTCGAGTTCTGCTATCAACACTTCCCGATACGCTTCAAGCGTTACGCACTCGATTAACATACCCTGATCGATGAAGTCCTTGAAATTAAATCATAAGCGGCTGTTCGTCCGATAGCTATGGAAGCGAAGTATGAGCATATCGGGAACAAGCAAACTAATTATTCTGCAATCAACACTTCTCGATACGCTCCACTGCGTTACGCACTCGAAGTGACATACTACACACTCAGCAAAAATTCCTTCTTCCCATAACTCTTTCCGTTCACCATGATCTCAACAGCATGCTTTCCGGCGTAATGCTTACGGGTGGAAAAATCTTTAAAAGACTGTGTTTTTGTGATAGCAGCCTTTTTGCCCGGCTCCAGTTGCAGCTCTTTCAGCTTGAACACTTTCCTTCCCGGCGCTCCCGATTTTTTAGCGTAATAAACAGCATAGTCGATCACCAGCTTTTGTGCTTTGTTTTTTCCGGAGACGATCTCGAAACTGAAATCAAGAGTATCACCCAGCTTTATCTTTGAGCTTTTCAATTTTAAATTCTTCAGCTCCACTTTCACGTTCTTCTCAAAATCAAACACGGCAAGGGAACCGGGATGCCCTTTTTTGATCAGCGTCCTGCTGGCATGCCTGATGATCCATGCGGTGTGCTCATTTTTTTTATCCCAGCTGTTTAAAACATTCAGCATCCAGTCGGTTTGTGTGCGCGAAAAATCATTGAGGTGATTCGCCACTGATTTTTTTACATACAGCTCATCATCTGCTTTCAGCTTTTCAAGGATCGGCCTTGTCAGCTCCGGGTTGGCCATGATCTCCGGGATGTTGAACGACCATGGAAGACGTGGCCTGCAGCCCTCGCTTGCCAGCCTTCTCACATGCACGTTTTTGTCATCCGTCCATTTGTTCATCACCTTCAGTGTGCCTTTGAGATCACGTTTCAGGTACTCGCGGATCGCGAACTCGGAAGTCCCGAACTTGGTCAGCTCCTTTAAAGCATCCAGCGATAAGCTCACATGATCATGTCCGTACTGACCGACAAAATCAGGGAAAATGAAACAGGTATAATGTGATTTGAATTCCGGGATCACTTCGTAAATAATATCGAGCGAACGCTTGTAATCTGCCGGAAGATATTTTTTCATGGCCACTGTAGTATGCCGTAAACGCTGATTCAGCGCCATTTCATCCAGTCCTTTCATTACATCTTTCACAAAATTTTCTGCATGAAATTTCTTATCTGCTTTGGTAAATTCCACAGCCAAGCGAGTGTAGAATTTTTTATTGAACATGTCTTTTAATGCATCAGCCATTGTGAATTGGAGAATTTTTGATTTGGAGAACTGGAGAGTCTTTGATCCTGCTAATTTAATGATTTAGTTCTACTTTCCTTTCGGTCGCGATTGACATTAGCGTCAGTTCGAGTAGCAAGGTACGAGCGTATCGAGAACAAGCATACGATCATCCTGCCACTAACACTTCCCGATACCCTCCCTCCGGTCGAACCCGATTGACATTCGTTTATTTTACGCGTTATACAGCTCCATCACCGTGATCTCCGGCAGTATCCCTACCCTGCCCGGGTAACCGAGAAAGCCAAGCCCCCGGTTCACATAGATGTGCTGGTTTTCTTCCGTATACAAACCTGCCCATTCCTTATACACATATTGTGAAGGGCTCCATTTAAATCCGGGGATCTCGATGCCGAACTGGAATCCGTGCGTATGCCCGCTGAAGGTAATGTCAACATCCTTGTATTCCGTTCTCACCTGCTTTTCCCAGTGCGAAGGATCGTGCGAAAGCAGCAGCTTCACCGGGTAATTTTCCGTTCCTGCATGCGCTTTTTTCATATCGCCGTATTTCGGGAAATTGAGGTTGCCGCCCCAGTTCTCGATGCCGATCAAAGCGATTGCATCATCGCCTCTCCGCAAGGCCACATGCTCGTTCATCATGAGCTTCCAGCCCAGCTGCGCGTGTTTCTTTTTCAGCTCCTCGAGGTTGTTGATCTTCGCTTCAGGGCTTTCCCAGCTTACGTAGTCACCGTAATCGTGATTGCCGAGCGTGCTGTAAACACCCATCGGCGCCGTGATCTTTTTCAGCACTTCCATGAAGGGCTCCACTTCTTCGGAGCGATCGTTCACAAGATCCCCGGTGAAGAAAACAATGTCCGCCTTCTGCTCATTGACAATGCGCACAGCTTCTTCGAGCGGTGATGTGGAAACAAAGCTGCCGGAATGGATATCCGAGATCTGAACGATCTTCAGCCCGTTAAAGGAAGCGGGAAGGTTCGGCAAAACCACTCTCTGCCGGTGCACTTTATAATCGAAGGCACCTTTCACCATCCCGTAAACAAAGCTGGCAAAGGGCAATGCAGCCATTCCGACAGCCACGTAGTTTAAAAATTTAAGGCGGGAGATCGCATGCGGATTCGGCATTATTTCTCCAGCAACAGGCAGCGGCGCTTTTGTAAAATAACTGCCGATCCAGCGGAAAAGACGGATGATGTCATCCACGGCAATAAATACGGAACCGATTATTTTAGAGATCAATACCATGATCACAAATGCAAAAAGATAAACGCGGACTACTTTGGGCCAGTCCTGGAAGGGAATAAAAGTGGGTGTAAGGAACAAAAGAAAGGCAAACAGCGTAAATCCCCAGTAAATATAGAACACGAGGTTCTTGCGCGTAATGCTGCTTCCGGCCATAATGGTGCGGATGGCCTGGTAAAAATAAAGATCAATGAGCACTAAAAGAACTCCAATGATTAAAATGCGGAAAGCGATCGACATAAAGTGATATTTAATTCGATGCAAAACTACGGAAACTTTTTTCGATTACAAAGTTTCCATGTTTATTTATAGTTAATTAACAGGATTTTTTCAGCTTCTTTAAAGCTTCCTGCGAAATTTACATATTGAAAGACAAATAAACCATGTTAAAAAGAAACATTGCATACCTGCTGATTCTTCTATGCAGTGCAACAGCCTTCGGACAAAGCCATTCCGGAACGATTACAGTAAAAAAAGTAAAAGCACAGGACTCTGTCTGGACCAATGTTGTAATTGCAACCAGGATAAAAGAATCTGCATTTGTTACAGATACTCTTTACCTGGATGATAATGAACTGCCTGAATACCTAAAGAACCCGGGACTCGGAACGGTACAACGGAAATTTGTTTCCAGGCAGGAATATATAGCCGGGCGCAGTAAAAACAAATGATTTGATAAGCGCCATTTCGCTCCAATCAATAACTTTGCATCCATGATGAAATCACCTGGAATCCTCACATTCGTTATTCTCCTGTTCTCGCATTCTCTCAGTGCCCAAAATTCAAAAACCAAGCCGGCGGCCAAAGCGCCTTTTGCATTGGGAGTGATCGATAAGATCCAATCGGTGCAGCTTTCCGAAAGCCGTACTTTGAATATTTATTTACCTGATGGCTACAACGATTCTGCTGCAAGCTATCCTGTGATCTACCTGCTCGACGGCTCCGCGAATGAGGATTTTGTTCACGTTACAGGCGTAGTGCAATTCCTTGTGATGATCGGGAAAATGCCGCCTTCCATCATTATAGGCATCGCAAATGTTGACAGGCGAAGGGATTTCACTTTTCCAACCACCATACCGGAAGACCTTAAAGATTTCCCGACAACAGGCCATTCTGATAAATTCATGCTGTTCATTGAAAAAGAGCTGCAGCCGTATGTTCAGAAAAACTACAGGACAACTGCGCAAAAAACGATCATCGGGCAATCGCTTGGCGGCTTGCTTGCCGTGGAGATCCTGCTGAAAAAGCCGGAGCTGTTTACCGACTATATCATTGTAAGCCCGAGCCTGTGGTGGGACAATGAATCGCTGCTGGCTTTAGCTCCCGGATTACTGAAAGCACATCCCGGCAAAAAGGCGAATGTGTACATTTCGGTTGGCAGCGAAGGAAAAATTATGGAAGGCGATGCGGCAAAGCTGCTGGAACTACTGGATGCCTCCGGTGACAAGGATATGAAAGCCACTCTTGTTCCCTTACCTGCAGAAGACCATTTGACAATCCTGCACAATGCCGTTTATAAAGGCTTCGAAGTGTTGAATCCTCCGAAAAGCAAATAACAGATACCTGAATTTAGTTTGTTTTTCTTTCCAAACTGATGTTCTCATCGCCCGGCTGATAAGGCAGGTAGGTGACAATGAACTGCATCATTTCATCCGATGTGCGCATGCTTCCCTCCCGCTCTGCCACTAAACGCGGCGGAGAAAAAGGATTGTTCGGATTTTTCCTGGTGTTATCATAAACGGCTTCAACGTGGATCCTTGCCCCTTGCGGAATTTTCAGCATCTTTTTATACGTGTAAAAATACTGCCAGCGGAAATCCCATTTGTTAATGCGGATCAGCGGGATGGTATCGCCCTGCAGCGTTAATGCATACGCAAGGAAACTTTTTCCAAGCAGATGCATGTGCGGATTAACGGTAAGAATAGAAATATCGAATGGCAGTGTATAATCGGATGTGAATTTCATGATCGTATCCGGCGGCACCACCAGCGGCGGCACGATCGGCGACACACCGTAGGTTCCCATCTGGAATTCCTGCGTTGGGCGTTTTGGCGGAACGGCTGCAAAAAAGACATTGAAGGCCGTCTGGTCTGTTGTATCCACTCTCGAAGGCCCGTAATGCATGTCTTTCAGGAAGATCGCGCCTTTCTTCGCCAGCCTGAAGCCACCGATCCCGGCAGGATAGATCGGTGGCGTTACGCCGGGAAGATAATTGGTGACGGATTGCGTGAGCATCGGGAAGGTTCCGTCATCATTCGGAAGATCCAGCGCTTTGTACGCTTCCAGCGTGTTCGGGTAATCGTTGATGTCCACCACCACATTCCCTTTCATCACATCCTGCCGCTTCCCGGGCAGGTAGCTCAGCAGCTGCGCATTCACGTGATGCACCAATTTGCGGTTGCCGGGTACCACTTCAATGGTGCTGATGTATTGGTCCTGCTGCAATTCATAAGGAACGCGCATCAGCAGGAAGCGGTCTTTTCCATCGCCTTTCACTTTGTACACATCACGCAGTTTGATCACAAGATCAGGCTTGCCTAACTGTGAGCCTTCCGGAAAAACCGGGATTGGCGGCATTTTTGAAGGGTCGCCTGCTGCACAGCCTTCATCCACCCATTTCCCGATAAGGCTGATCTCTTCAGCCGTAAGCACTTTTTCATCTATAAAATGTGTATAGCTCGCATCGGCAGGCCAGGGCGGCATGAAACGGCTGCCGGTCACAAATTTGATGAGCTTGCCGCGGGAAGAAACATCCTCATAGCTGAATAATTCAAAGGGCCCGGCTTCACCTTTCCGGTGACAGGAAGAGCAGTTTTTATAAATAATCGGTGCAATATGTTCCGAAAATGTAATTTTCCGGGGTGCTTCGGCGTTTCCACACGATACCATGTAAAAGGCAAGCAGGATTGGGCCAAGAATGGAAATGTATCTTTTGCCTTGCATGCGGGTTATATAAACAGATCGAACATTCATTTTCCCTGGGAGCCGTAAAATTACGAAACAAAACCATTTAACCGAATGTGGAACTAATTCCTGTCAGCCTATGGCAGGATATTTTAGTGATCTGCAGGGGTGAAACTTAATTCTATTGGTCATGGATCTACCTTTTAAGATTATCGGGAAGCATCGTTCCTTTCGTGTAGCAGGCGACTCAATGCCGCCGCTGAAGGATGGAACGCTCATTATTGGCAGCTGTATGAAATCATTTGCCGATGTAAAGGACGGGGAAACGTACATCGTGATCACCACCGACGGGGAAATTGTGTACAAACGGCTTTACAGGGATAAGAACAAACTGAACAATGTGTTCGAATTCCATTCCGACAATCCCATCTACGCCCCGTATACCGTACAAAGCGAGAACATTGCCGAAATATGGAACTTTGTGTGCAGCATCAACATGGATAATTTTGATCCTGAAAAGCACAACATTGAAAATGTCATTCGTTTTTTACGCTCTTACCGCGTTGAATTGTGCAAATAAAGCATTGTTAAAAACACCGTTAACAAATTCATTCCGCGAAAGAGCAAAAGCAAACAGGCAGGCTTATCTTTGTACTATGAGCGGATTTACAAAAATCACATTCATTTTTCTTTTCAGCGCTGTTGCGGCGCTCATGCTTCCTTCCTGCAAATCGAGGGGCGCTCATAACGAATACCGTGAAGCGAAGGTGCGTGTGAGCGAGCGAGAGATGGCGAAGGATAAAAAGGTCCTCCGCAAAGGCAAGAAGGCCTACCAAAAGCAGATGCGCAGGAACAGGAAACATTTGTTCGGCAGGGCGCGTGCACCGAAGGAGTGATCAGCGGGCATTGCTTTTCGGGAACATCGCCTTATCAGGATATTTCACCAGCTCTTCCAGGATTTTTTTAATGAGATTGCTTCGTGTGCCGGATGCCATTTTCGGCTCCACGAGATAGGTCAGCGTCAGCTCCACCCATGTATTTGTATTGATGCGATAGGAAACGAAAGGATATTCTTTGATGTCCAGCTCATCCACCGGTGTTTGCTTTACCAGCTCCTTGAACTCTTCAATGTTCGCTTCCATTTCTTTTCCCAGCTCCTTCCGGGCAACTGTCTTTATCTTATCGGTGATGAACCCGAGGTCGCTTTCATAGGCCACATGAAAAGGGATCTCGTTCCAGATGTATGGGAATTTCTGCCAGGAATAATTGTAGATCGCCGATTCAAACACCATGCTGTTCGGAAAACGAATGAGGCGGCCGCTCGGAACATCGTTGGTCAGGTAATCGCCGCCGAACTCCCAAAGCGTGGTATCGAGGTAATTGATCTCCACTACATCGCCTTTGAACTCTTCGATCTGGATGCGGTCGCCCACATGATAAGGTGCGCGGATGAGGATGTTGATCCAGCCGATAAAGGAGCTGATCGGTGTTTGCAGCGCAAATCCGAGGATCAGCGAGATCAGCCCAAGCGATACTGCTGCCGTATACCAGTTCTTAAATAAAAAGGTGATGATCACAAAACAGATCAGCAGGATGCTCATCAGACGTAAGAGTTTGATAAGGTTGTAGCTCACATGCCGCCTGTGCGCCCTTTTGAGTATGATCTTCTCAAGGATCTTGGAAGCCGCCAGGATGAGTGAGGAGAAAAATGCACCCAGCAGGCATTTTTTAACAAGATCAAGATAGCCTCCGAAAATGTGGAACACGCTTAACCGTAACAGGAAATATGCAGTGAGAAAGATCAGCGCAAAGCCAAGCCAGGTGCCGAACCAGATGTTCTTGTGGCGGATATTTTTCGTGGTTGCCTTTTCAGGCTTCGAGCTTTTTGTGTTTTTTATATCCATAATGAGCAGCCGTTATTTTTTTAGCTATTCAAAACAGATGCCCGTAAAAAAGCAGGCCACATGAAAATTAATTGGGAAGATGATCTAAAGCATTTTGGTGCGCTTCACGAGGTAAGGCATTAGTACCTGGTCGAATCCAAGGTTAATATCAGCCTCCACAAAATCGATCTTGTACTGGCCGCATTTGAGCATCAGCTCTTTTTTATGATCAGCCATTTCTTTGAGGTAACTTTCTTTTATTTCGTTGGGATGCAGCTTCACTTCTTCCCCGGTTTCCATATCAATGAAGCGATACGGACGGTTCTCGAATTCGAAGTCCAGCTCTTTCTGCTTGTCGTTCACATGAAAAAGGATCACTTCATGCTTGTTGTGCTTCAGGTGCTGAAGCGCGGAGAACAGCTCTTCCGAATCGGCCTGCGAATCCATCATATCGCTGAAGATGATGACCAGCGAACGCTTGTGCACGGCATCCGCGATCTGGTGCAATGCCTTTACAGCAGATGTTTTTTTGTGCTCATCCGGCTTCCGCGGCTGGATCATTTTTTCAAGCTCATGGTACAGCATTTTGTGGTGCAGGGAGCTCGACTTTGCATTGGTCTGCACTTCGATGTGATCGGAGAATACGCTCAAACCCACAGCATCCCGCTGGCGCCTGAGCAGCTCGATCAAAGCTGCGGCACAATACACGGAAAACGTGATCTTGTTGTCTTTTGCATTTTTTCCTTCCGGGATGGGAAAGTACATGGAAGAGGAATTGTCGATGATGACCTGGCAGCGGAGATTGGTCTCTTCCTCGTAGCGCTTGATGAACAGCTTATCCGTGCGCCCGTATAATTTCCAGTCGATGTGCTTTGTCGATTCGCCTTTGTTGTACAGGCGGTGTTCGGCAAATTCCACGCTGAAGCCATGAAAGGGGCTCTTGTGAAGTCCAGTGATGAATCCTTCCACCACCTGCTTCGCGATAAGCTCGAGGTGTGTAAAAGGCTGTAAAGGCTGCGGATTGATCGAATTCATAATGACAGGTACCCTGTAAAAGTAAAACAGCAGGCATTCACCTGCTGCTTACTTTAAGATTTAATAATTTTCAGGAACTACAGCAATGCTTTCAGTTTCGCATCCAGCACCGATTTCGGAACTGCGCCAACCTGCTTGTCAACCACCTGTCCGTCTTTGAAGAAAAGGATAGTTGGGATATTGCGGATGCCGAACATATTGGAAATATTCGCGTTAGCGTCCACATCCACTTTTCCGACAACAGCTTTATCTGCATATTCGTTCGACAGCTCTTCCACTACAGGCCCTACCATACGGCATGGCCCGCACCATTCTGCCCAAAAGTCAAGTAATACAGGTTTGTTTGATTTTGTAACTAACTCCTCGAAGTTAGCATCTGTGATTTCTAATGCCATTTTTTAATTTTTTTAATTATGAATGAATAGATAGTTTTTAGTTTTCAATAGAACCATAAAGGTAAGATTGAGTTCTTATATAGACAAATGATTTGCCAAATAGTTTTGCGTGACAGAAAGGCATTTCAGTTGAATTCCTTTATTTCCGGGAGAACAGAATAAAAACAGTCAATTCACCGTTTTGTTCACATGAACATTCCACTTTTCAAATAAAATGCTGATCTTTAAGCATTATTTCAGACGATTTTTTATGATTCTCTTTACTACTCCGGGCAAAAAGAAGATTGTCCATTTCCTTCTTGCAGGCTTATTGTTATTCGTATTCAATACCAGGATAATTGCGCAGTTCAATTATAAAGTGGAAGGCATTGTTAAAGAAGATGGCAAACCGCTGGCGGGAGCCGTTGTAAGCATTTTCGATTTCGACAATGTGAAGGTGAAGGAGATCACCACCACTGCTGCCGGAACCTGGAGCTACAGCCTGAAATCAGATGAGGAATACAACATCTTCATCACCAAGCCCGGCTATATCAACGTAAAGGTCATGTATTCCACCATCGGGATCTCTCCTGCCGATGCGAAGAAATTCAAAGGCAGCTCCAACCCGCAGGTAGAGCTTTTTCAGCTGCCGGCCGACCCGAAACTGGCCGCGAAATTAACCGAAACCCTTAACAAGCCTTACCTGAGCTATTATTACAGCGCCGACGACAATGCGATGATCGGCGATGAAACACTGAACCTGGCCATGCAGCAGGACATGGCGAAGCTGCAGAAGCTGTCGGACGGCCCGAAAGCAGCGGCAAAAGAAGCTGCCGAGCTGGAAGCAAATTATACAGCAGCGGTTTCCAGGGGCGACAAAGCCCTTGCTGCAAAAAATTACACACTGGCGAAAGAAGGCTACAATGAAGCCCTTGCGTTAAAATCATCGGAGCCCTATCCTAAAGCAAAGCTTGCTGAGATCGAGAAGATGATCACAGATGGCGCGGCACGTGAAAAAGCAGAGAAAGAAAAAGCTGCTGCCGATGCTGCTGAAAAGGACAAGTTAGCCAAAGAGAAAGCTGCTGCTGATGCAAAAGCTGCACAGGAGAAAGCTGATAAGGACAAGGCACTTGCCGATGCCGCTGCAAAGGACAAAGCTGAAAAAGATAAAGTGGCAGCAGATGCTGCTGAAAAAGCAAGGATGGCAAAGGAAAAAGCTACTGCCGATGCTGCTGAAAAAGACAGGTTAGCGAAGGAAAAAGCTGCGGCGGATGCTGCGGAAAGAGACCGGATCGCCAAGGAGAAAACGGATAAGGATGCGGCCGAAAAAGACCGCATTGCAAAAGAGAAAGCGCTTGCCGATGAAAAAATTGCAAAAGAAAAAGCAGACAAGGAAAAAGCTGCTGCGGAATTAGCGGCGAAGGAAAAAGCAGAAAAAGAAAAGGCTGATGCTGAGGCTGCGGAAAAAGCGAGGATAGCGAAAGAAAAGGCAGACAAGGAAAAAGCGATCGCTGATGCAGCGGAAAAAGAGCGCCTTGCAAAAGAGGAAGAGAAACGCGTGTTTGAAAAAAAATACAAAGGCTTTATTACGAAGGGGGATTCCGCTTTCACAGCGAAAAACTACCCGGTTGCCAAAACAGCGTACAATGATGCTTTGGGCATGAAGCCAACTGATGAGTATCCCAAAGGAAAGCTTGCTGAGATCGACAAGGAGATCGCGAATGCTGATTTGTTCAAAAACGACCTTGCAAAAAAATACCCGCTGGGTGTGACTGAAGAAAAGGTGAAGGAAGGCAGCAACAACATTACACGAAGGATCGTTGTGATCGGCAACAAGGGAATTCTATATACGAAGAAGGAAACTAATTTCGGAACTGTTTATTATTTCAAGGATGGCTCCCCGATAACGGAGCAGGAATGGAATAAGGAGACGGTGATCAAGTAAATAGTGACTCAAAGCTATTGTCTTATCGCCTAACTGAATGTCAATCGAGTTCGACCGTAGGGAGAGTATCGAGAAGTGCTGAAAGCAGAATAATTTAGCACGCTTGTTCTCGATACGCTCGTACCTCGCTACTCGAACTGACGCCATTATCATTGCAGAATGCCTACGCACGTTCCCGATACGTTTTTCTGAATAAGAAAAACACCCGAACTGACGGCGCACATTAAAAATTCTATTTTTAATTTAACGGAATGTCACTTCGAGTGCGGAACGCAGTGGAGCGTATCGAGAAGTGTTGGTTGCAGTATGACTTAGTTCGCTTGTTCTCGATACGCTCGTACCTCGCTACTCGAACCGATACGTTTTTCTGAAAAAGAAAAACACCCGAACTGACGGCGCACATTAAAAATTCTATTTTTAATTTAACGGAATGTCACTTCGAGTTCGACCGTAGGGAGAGTATCGAGAAGTGTTGAAAGCAGAATGATTTAGTACGCTTGTTCCCGATACGCTTGTACCTCGCTACTCTAACTACTTAACAAATTTTTTCTTAGCCAATTCCGGCAATAAATCAAACCGTTCACGGATCAATGCCTCCTTCTTTTGCTTACTCCATTTTTTCAACTTCTTTTCAAAAGCAATAGCTGCTAAAGGAGAATTAAATATCTCATAAAATACTAACTCTAAAGGCCTTCGGCTAAATGTATATGAATTAGGATGGATTCCCTGTGAATGCTGTGCGAAACGTTCTTCGAGGTCATTTGTAACACCGGTGTAATAACTTCCGTTCGAACAACGCAGAATATATACATACATCGTTTTCATTGGGCAAATATATTATTTTCTGCCCACGCACGTTCTCGATACGTTTTTCTGAAAAAAAAACACCCGAACTGACGGCGCACATTAAAAATTCTATTTTTAATTTAACGGAATGTCACTTCGAGTTCGACCGTAGGGAGAGTATCGAGAAGTGTTGAAAGCAGGATCATTTAGTAAGCTTGTTCTCGATACGCTCGTGCCTCGCTACTCGAACTGACGCTATTATCATAAAGAATTTTAGACTTAAAGCAGACGACACCGTCAATCGAGTGCGCAACGCAGTGGAGCGTATCGAGAAGTGTTGATCGCAGAATGCCTACGCACGTTCTCGATACGTTTTTCTGAAAAGAAAAACACTCGAACTGACGGCACATATTAAAAATTCTATTTTTTCGCTCAACCGATGTCAATCGAGTTCGACCGTAGGGAGAGTATCGAGAAGTGTTGAAAGCAGGATCATTTAGTAAGCTTGTTCTCGATACGCTCGTACCTCGCTACTCGAACTGACGCTATTATCATCGCAGAATGCCTACGCACGTTCCCGATACGTTTTTCTGAAAAGAAAAACACCCGAACTGACGGCACACACAAGGTCCTACTGAATTTTAGACATCTCTTCCCTCGTCTTCCTGAACCATTCTTTACTGTTCCTCGATTCGCCCGAGCTCATGTGCGATGCTTCCTCGAGGATCTCATCAAAGATCGCTTTTGCCTCCGCAGCACGGTTGGCACGTACAAGGAACTGCCCGTAATTGAAACGCCCTTCAAAATTGGAATATTTTCCGCGCATCGATTTCAATTCTGTTTCTGCCTGCGCCATTTTCCCGGCCTTTTCCAATGCAAGCGCGTACAATACATGTGCATGCGATTTCGGAAATTCGGAATTCCTTAACACCTTTTGCGTGATCCTTGCCACATCATCATAGCGCTCCGAATTAAAATATGCTTCGATCAGTTTTGTGACCACGTATAAGTTATCATCGAACACACCAACAAGGCAGGATTCATACAGGTCTATCGCTTCCTGTGTTCTTCCTGCGGCAAGATAAGCATCTGCCAATGCGACTTTATTATCAAATGTATTTGAAAACTCAAGCTTACGCTCCAGATCTTTGATCCTGCCTACCGGGTTGATGATTGTGCTGATATTCGACTGAACGGAATCCAGGTCGCGTTTGGTAATGATCTCGGAAAAAAGGTAAATGAGGCAGCCAACAGCAGGAAGAAAAACGATCAGCCAGATCCATTTGTTCTGGTTGCCTTTGCGCACGCAATGAAAAACACATACTGCCTGGAGGATCACAATGAGATAATAGTATTCGCCGAATAAACTGAAAAGCTGGAACATGAGAGTAGTGTTTTGAGGCCGCTAATATAAGAAAAACCCTGTGTAGAATAAAACACAGGGCCTCCGGGAAATATGAAAATGCTTATATCAATTCAGTTTAAACTCCAGCCCATTCCCTTTCAGCATATCGATGAACTCGTTGTTCGGGCTTACCTTGATCCGCTTGGAAGGCAGGTCTACAGCAATGTTCTCCTCGTTGTCCACCACTTTAAAGCGCAGCACACAATTCCTTGATTCCACTTTTGAATTCTCCGTGATGATCGTATTGAACTGGCTGATAAACTCATCATTGAGCGAGCGCAGCGGCACCTGGATGGTAATGCTTCTTGCCAGCTTATCGCGAAGCTCGGAGAGCAGCTGGATGTTGCTCACCTTGAACTCAAAATTCCCCGATCCGCGGAAACGCTCGGAAACCTTGCCGCGGATGAACAGGAACAAGCCTGCCACCATGTATTGTTTGAACTTTACATAATCTTCACCGAAGAAAGCGATCTCCGATGATTCGTTGTAATCCTCAATGATGATTTTTCCCCAGGGATTTCCTGTTTTTGTGATCCCGTTGTGAATGCCTGTAACTACACCGCCAAATACAAGGTCTTTGTTCTTGTTCTCTTCTATCTTTTTTGAATCGGCGATGTGATGGATGCAGAAATTATCCATCTCCAGCTTATAAGTATCCAGCGGATGGCCGGAAATATAAAAGCCCACCACATCCTTTTCATATTTCAGCTGCTCGATGTTCCCCCATGCTTCACACAGCGGCACTTTCGGCTCCGGCATATCAACCGCGCTGTCCTCACCGAACAAGGAAGCCTGTGCCGAGTTTGCGCCGGCCTGGTGGCCAACGCCGTAGCGGATGGCTTTTTCAAGGAAGGTCATGTTCTCATTTCCTTCGGTGAAGAAATACGTTGCACGCGGAATTCCAAACGAATCGAAGCCGCCTGCAAAGGCAAGGCTTTCAAATGTTTTTTTGTTGGCTGCACGCAGGTCGATCCGTTTCACAAGGTCGAAAATACTTTTGAAAGGGCCGTTCTTTTCACGCTCTTCAACGATGGCCAGCACTGCTGCCTCTCCCACTCCTTTTACAGCGCCCATTCCAAAACGGATCTCGCCTTTTTTATTCACCGAAAACTGGTAAGAGCTTTCGTTCACATCAGGCCCCAGTACAGGAACGCCGCTGCGTTTACACTCATCCATGAAGAAGGTGATCTTATCAATATTGCTAAGGTTGTGCGTGAGCACCGAAGCCATGTATTCGCCCGGGTAATGCGCTTTCAGGTAAGCGGTCTGGAATGCAACAAGTGCATAGCAGGTGGAGTGCGATTTGTTGAAGGCATACTGCGCGAACTTTTCCCAATCGGTCCACACCTTTTCAAGTGTGGCTGCCTTGTGCCCGTTCTTGCTGGCATTTTCAATGAACTGCGGCTTCAATTTGTCCAGCGTTTTTTTATCTTTCTTCCCCATCGCTTTCCGCAACACATCGGCATCCCCTTTTGTAAAGTTGGCCAGCTTCTGCGAAAGCAACATCACCTGCTCCTGGTAAACCGTGATCCCGTAAGTATCATCGAGGTATTCCTTCATGTCCTCCAGGTCGTAGGTCACAGGCTCAATGCCATGCTTACGCTTGATGAAATTCGGAATGTATTCGATCGGGCCCGGACGGTACAAGGCGTTCATCGCGATGAGATCGGCGAACTTGTCCGGCTTTAATTCCTTTAAATATTTCTGCATGCCGGCGCTTTCAAACTGGAATGTGCCGTTGGTATCTCCGCGCTGGTAGAGCTCAAATGTTTTCTGGTCGTCCAGCGGAACATCATCGATCACAATGTCAACTCCGTGGTTCTGCCTGATCATTTTCAAAGCATCACGAATGATCGTAAGCGTTTTCAAACCAAGGAAGTCCATCTTAATAACGCCTGCATCCTCGATCACTTTTCCGTCGAACTGCGTCAGAAGCAAATCTGATTCTTTCGATGTAAACACCGGGATGATCTCGGTAAGGTCTTTCGGCGCAATGATGATCCCCGCAGCGTGGATTCCCGTGCCGCGCACAGAGCCTTCAAGGATAAGCGCCTCTTTGAGCACGCGTGCCGACATATCATCGCCGGCCATGATCGTGCGTAATTTTTTTATTTCTTCCAGCTCATCTTTTCCGAGCCCTTCTTTGTCTTCAAGGCTGTCATCGCCGCTCATCGGGGCTGTAAGCACACGCTTCAGGGAAATGCCCGGGCGCTCCGGCACCATCTTCGCGAGAATGTTCGAATCCTGCAGAGGCAGGTCCAGTACACGCGCAACGTCCTTGATGCTCATTTTTGCAGCCATCGTACCATAGGTTACGATCTGCGCCACCTGGTTCTTCCCGTATTTTTCAACCACGTAATCGATCACCTTCTGGCGACCTTCATCATCAAAATCGGTATCGATATCGGGCATCGACTTACGGTCGGGATTTAAGAAACGCTCGAACAGTAAATTGTACTTGATCGGGTCGATGTTGGTGATCCCGATGCAATACGCAACAGCAGAGCCTGCAGCAGAGCCGCGGCCCGGGCCGATCAATACGCCAAGGTCGCGCCCTGCTTTGATAAAATCAGCCACAATGAGGAAGTAGCCGGCAAATCCCATCGTTTTGATCGTGAACAGCTCAAAGTTCAAACGCTCTTCCACATCCGGCGTGATCTCCTTGTAACGCTCCTTTGCGCCCATGTAGGTGATGTGGTGCAGGTATTCATCCTGCGTGGCAAATCCTGCCGGGATCTGGTAATTGGGAAGCATGATGTCCTGCTTCAGCTTCAGCGGGGTGATCTTGCTGACAATCTCGTTGGTATTGTCGATCGATTGAGGAATGTCGCTGAACAATTGCGACATTTCATTGGTGGTCTTGAAATAGAACTGGTCGTTATAAAATGCGAAGCGCTTCCCTTTCATGGAAGCATCATCGTCAAAATCTTTTAATGTAGGGGTGCTTTGCTTTTCACCGGTGTTGATGCAAAGTAAAATGTCGTGTGCATTGGCATCTGCCTGGTCCACGTAATGCGAATCGTTGGAAGCGATGATCTTCACATTGTGCTTCTGCGCGAATTTCAGCAGCACTTCATTCACCTTGTTTTGCTCCGGGATGTCGTGGCGCTGCAGCTCCACATAATAATCTTCACCAAAAATATCCAGCCACCATTTGAATTCCTTCTCTCCTTCGTCTTCTCCTTTTTTCAGGATGGTACGCGGAACGGAAGCACCGAGGCAGCAGGTGGTTGCGATCAGGCCTTTATGATATTTCAATACAAGCTCCTTGTCGATGCGGGGATATTTTCCGTACAAACCTTCCATATAGCCCAATGAGCAAAGCTTTACGAGGTTGGCATACCCTTCGGCATTCTTTGCAAGGAAGAGCTGGTGATAACGCACATCCTTGTCTTCCTTCGTAAACTGGCGCTTGTGGCGGTCGTTCACGAGGTAAAACTCGCATCCTACGATCGGCTTGATCTTGTTCGGGTTCTCAGGGGTGTTATATTTTCCCGCTTCCGCGACGAATTTAAAGACCCCGAACATGTTACCATGGTCGGTAATGGCCAACCCGGGCATGTTGTCGTTCACTGCTTTTTTGTACAGCGATCCTACATCGGCGGCGCCATCCAGTAATGAAAATTGTGTATGTACGTGTAAATGAGAGAAATTCATGGGTTCCGGGCTAATTATGGGATTGTAAATTTACGAATAAAACAGGGATGTTTAAAGGGTGTTCATAAGAATTGAAAATTGTTCAATCCTTTACCGGGAAGAGGTTCCGGGCTTCTGATCTTATTTCCCCGGCCCTGTTTAATAAACTCATTCTGCACGATGGCATTTTTCAGCAGGCATAATTTTTTATTCACAGGAATAAACCATAAAAATCACCAAAAATGAAAAAAAACAAACCTGTACAGATCATTCTTTATTCGATCGCTGCCTGCATCACTATTGCAGCCTGCGACAACGCTCCAAAGGGCGATAATGCCACTATTACTGAAGAACAAAAAACAACCGAGATCACCGGCCAGACCTTCATTCTTGACACGGCGAACTCTTCTATCCGCTTCATCGGGTACGGAGTGGGGAAAAACCACCCCGGAAAGTTTAAAGTAACCTCCGGCACTGTAGCGATCAAAGGAAATGAGATCACAGGCGGTGAATTTACGATCAATGTACGGTCCCTGGAAATGGAGCAAAAGGGAGATATGTTCGAGAACAAGCTCCGCCCGCATTTACTGAGCGGTGATTTCTTTGATGCGGAAAAATTCCAGACTGCAAAGTTTGAGATCACGCATGTGGAGCCTTACAAAGCTAATGACAAAGATACTTCCATCGTAAAAGGTGCAAACTTTAACATCAGCGGGAACCTTACTATTAAAGATGTAACAAAGAATATTACTTTCCCTGCACATGTTGACCTGGATGCTGCAACATTGAAAGCACAGGCTGATTTCGACATCGACCGCACACAGTGGAAAATGAATTATGGAAATGACAAGACCTTAGGAGATAAATTCATCTCTGAAAAAGTAAATATTGAGTTCGACCTCCAGGCGAAAGCTCAGTAGTTCTATTTTGTTTGTGATTGTGATTGTAAAAGGCTCTCCTGCTATCCGGGAGAGCTTTTTATTTATACAATAACCCACTTCCCTTTTCGTTAGCCAAAAGCATCCCCGCGGATTTAATCATCTTCAAATGAAAGAGTTCAGCGCGCGTCCCGCAAGCTTCGGGATCCCAAATCCCTGCCACGAAAGCTGGGATGCCATGACAGCACAGGAAAATGGTCGTTACTGCGGCTCCTGCCGGAAAGTGGTGATCGATTTCACCCAAATGACCGAACAGCAGATCATCGATCACCTTGCCGCCAATACAGGGAAGAAAATGTGCGGCACCTTCAGACGCTCACAGCTACAGCCTCCACCGGAGAAACACAGAAATAACAAGGTGATCCGTTTCCTTGCCGCTGTGCTGCTTGTATTCGGAATGTCGCTCTTCAGCTGCCAGACGGATGAGCCTGTAAAAAAGCCGGATCCCGAGCCGTCGATAAGCCTGGGAGAGCCGGAGCTGCAGATGCCCGAAAAAACCGACAGTGTTCCCTATCCTGAAGTGATCATGGAAAAGCATCGAAAAGAAGGCCCGAAAATTCCTGTTATCGTATGCGGTGGAATAGAAAGCGAAGATCTTACCGGGATCATTATCCCCGACAGCACGGTCCCCGAACTCCAACCCGAAGCTCCTATTCTTGGAATGATCTACGAGCCCATGCCAGAATACCAGGGCGGCGAAGCAAAGCTCAGGGAATACATTGCCAGCAGCATCCAGTATCCCGACAGTGCAAAGAACAGCGGCATCAGCGGTACTGTTTACATCCGGTTCACGGTATGCGGTGACGGGACGGTGAATAATGCAAGAGTGCTTAGAGGAATAGGGTATGGCTGTGATGAAGCAGCGCTGAAAGTGATCAGGGAAATGCCTGGCTGGAAGCCGGGAACAGTGCACGGTGCCCCTGCAGATGTGGAAATGATCCTGCCTGTAAAATTCAACCTGAAGTGAGGGCTTCAGAACGATCATTTCCATCCGTCAATTTTCCTTATATTTGTGCCTCGAAAAATTATAATTCTTCATTCATTTAATTTTTATAATCTCCCTCTTATGCCAAAAGGAATTTACAATGTTCCGCAACCCTGGAACGAACCTGTTAAAAGTTATGCACCCGGAAGTCCTGAGCGCAAAGAGCTCCAGGCGATGCTGAAAGAGCTGCGCTCAAAAGAGACGGATGTCCCGATGTACATTGGCGGAAAAGAAGTACGCAGCAATGATAAAATACGCATCGCTCCGCCGCACGACCACAAGCACACGCTCGGGCATTTTCATAAGTCATCGAAAGAGCATGTAACGCAGGCCATCAATGCTGCACTTGCTGCAAAGCCCCAATGGGAAGCACTTGCCTGGGAACACCGTGCAAGCATTTTCCTCAAAGCTGCTGAATTAATTGCAGGGCCATACCGTGCAAAGCTTAATGCAGCCACCATGCTTGGCCAGTCCAAAAACGCATACCAGGCGGAGATCGATTCGGCCTGCGAGATCATCGACTTCCTGCGCTTCAACGTGATGTACATGACGGAGATCTACAAACAACAGCCTCCTGTTACAGGCGTTGGCATCTGGAACCGCGTGGAGCAGCGCCCGCTTGAAGGATTTATTTATGCGCTCACACCATTCAACTTTACAGCCATTGCCGGCAACCTGCCTACTTCCTGCGCCATGATGGGCAATGTAGTGGTATGGAAACCGTCCAACACACAGGTATATTCTGCAAATGTTCTGATGGAGATCTTCAACAAGGCCGGCGTTCCTGCAGGCGTGATCAACCTGATCTACCCTTCCGGCCCTGATGCTGCTGATGTGATCTTCTCACATGCCGATTTCGCAGGCATTCACTTTACAGGCTCCACCGAAGTGTTCCAGAACATCTGGAAAACGATCGGCAACAACATCCATAAATACAAAACCTATCCGCGCATTGTTGGTGAAACAGGCGGAAAAGATTTTATCGTAGCGCATCCTTCTGCAGATCCGAAAGTGGTAGCAACAGCCATCAGCCGCGGTGCATTTGAGTTCCAGGGACAAAAATGTTCCGCCGCATCCCGCGCTTACATTCCTTCCAACATCTGGGAAGAAGTTAAAACGCAGGTGGTGTCCGATTTAAAGTCCTTCAAAATGGGCCAGACCGAAGACTTCAGCAATTTCATCAACGCGGTGATCGATGAAAAATCCTTCGACAAGCTGGCGAAATACATTGACGCTGCGAAAGCTGACAAAGGCGTGGAGATCATCGCAGGCGGAAACCATGACAAATCAAAAGGCTGGTTCATTGAGCCGACCATCATCCGCGTGGATGATCCTAAATATGTGACCATGTGCGAAGAGCTGTTCGGCCCGGTGCTGACGCTTTACGTATACGATGAGAACAAATGGGAAGAGACACTGAAGATCGTTGATTCCACTTCCATTTATGCACTTACCGGCGCTGTGATCTCACAGGACCGCTATGCGATCGAGTACGCTGCAAAAGTGCTTCGCAATGCTGCAGGAAATTTTTACATCAACGACAAGCCGACAGGTGCAGTTGTAGGACAGCAGCCTTTCGGAGGCGCGCGAGGCTCAGGAACAAACGACAAGGCAGGCTCCATGATCAATTTGCTGCGCTGGGTTTCCCCGCGCACGATCAAGGAAACATTTGTTCCTCCCACCGATTATAAATACCCGTTTTTGCAGGCGGATTAATTAATTTAATTCACCACAGGTAACACCTATTTCACAGAAACGCTTCAGGATGCTGAAGCGTTTTTTATTTATATTTAATTATTAAAATTATTAAAAAGAGTTTTTATAGAAATCGTAGAATTCCAACATTTTTGTAAAAAAAATTTTGAATGGCATATTATCAAAATCAATAGGTTTGAAGGTATTAGTGTCTAAGAATTGAATATTCGAATTTAGAAAATAACTAGCCTCTCCATTATATCGGTTCGTTGAATTCCACTGACATACAATTTGATATGAGTAACCACAAATGTTTCCGTTTGGATATTCGAACGTCCGAGGTTCACTAGTGTAAATACTCATATTGTTTTTTCCTCTTTTCAAAATTCGTTCTGCAAGAACAATTGATTTTAGAAAATCTATTACTAATTCCCTATTTATTACTCTAAAATTATCTTTTGATAATTTTAGTATGGTTGATCTAAATTCTATTCGACCTAGCAACAATTCCATGATTTCAAAAAAATAAATTACTGGAACATCAGCTTTACTTACTTTGATTCTTTTAGAAGCAATGTGATTCGGATAAATATATTCACGATAATCGTTTTTGGATAAAATAATTTGTTCCTCAATAATTGTAGCGGAACTTTCATATTCAAAAAAATCCGCTTTAAATATTTTTCGAAGACTCATTACACCTATATCAACCATAAATGATAAAACATTAGCAACAACAATAAGTAGTTGATCCGGAATATTAATCTTAATCCCATTCCTTAAAAAACTATTAATTGCTTCATAATTTTTAAACTCATATGGTTTGATAGAATAAAATTTATCTATATATCCTGAAAAATCAGTAAAAGGGCCATAAAAATGTTTATATATTCTTCTAATATTATTTATATCGCACACTATAATTATTTTATCGAAACCAAACTTATTCTCCCCAGTAATTTTATTATTATGAGCGCTAAGAATATTAAATATTCTGAAAATATGAGCAGGATCAAGCCTCTCTAAATCATCAATTATAAGCACATTTCTCTTGCCTTTCTTTTTCAACTCTGATAGTGCCTCTTTTATAATTTGAGTTATTAAATTATTTTCCAAAAAGGTACCCAGGGTATTCTCAAATTCGGCTTGATATTTTTCGAGTTTTTTACTTGAAATTTCTATTTGTTCATTTAATTTAGTTTCAAATTTGCTAATATCCTCTACTAATTCAAAAACACCTTTTGAAACTTTAGAAGTGAGTTCCATTTCAACTGAAATTTTACTTAAAGCCTCAGTTAAATTTTTCAATAAGCTTAATGGACGCTTGTGAGCATATTTAATTAGAACACTTAGTTTATCATACTCAATATCTTCAGAATATTGAATATAGCCGTTTTCAAATAGCTGCTTTATTATGTCAATTTTTATTAATTCAAAAATATTTTCATTCGATGAGACGATATAGTTAACAGGAGAAATTATAATTGAATTAAATTCTTCTTTTAAGCTTGGTTCATTAAAATATTTATTTAAAAAAAAGGTTTTTCCGATTCCGAACTTTCCGGTAAAGAGAATATCCTTATTTTGATTTATCTTAAAATGAGAATTGAATTCATTAAAAACAGCTGTTAGCGGTATTGCTTGCTCATTTAAACTACTTTGATGGTCTATTTTTTTAACTGGGCTTGCTTCCTTCATAAAACAAATATATTACGAAATAGTCATAACGGGCGTTTTTATCATTTTAATATACTTAAGCGTTTTTTATTTGCTGTTACCGCAGAATAAATAAGCCGACCGCTGCATCTTTATCGCAGGGATTAATGATAATTTAGCCTGCACATAATCAAAACTACTCTTATCATGCGCACAAAATTATTTCCTGTACTACTACTGATCGCAACAAGCACCATTTTCAACTCCTGTAAAAAAGAAAGCGAGCCGGAACCGGCAACTGCAGCAGCACCATCCGGTGGTGGCAGCAGCAGCGGAGCTCCGTCCATTACTTCTTCCTTTTATTTCCAGGCCAAGATCGATGGAGCGTGGGTAACATACCAGGATGGCATCGGCGGATTTACAAGCGGCACAGCCGGCAGTAACTACGGCTCTACTGTTAACCAGGAAGAGCAATCGGCACTCATGGTTACTTACCCGACCTACTCAGGCGCTTATTTCTTCATTTTAAAAACATTTCCGGGAACGGCATCGGGATCAGATTATGAATCGATGTTCAGCGTGCGCACCTACACTTACGGGATCAATGCAGATACTCCCGGATACCCTTCCGGCGTTGACGGCGCAGGGATCGGCTTTATTGATGCAGCTGGCGTTGAATGGAGGACAGACTTCGGCACTCATGACCAGGCAGGAAGCACGTTCAGCATCACCGAGCACATCGCTAATACCGATGGCTATTCTCACAGGATCTCAAAAGCTGCTTTTTCCTGCAAATTATATGATGGAAACGGTAATGTAAAAACACTTACAAACGGAATTTTCCGCGGGCGTTCACTACTCTATTAACACAGACAACCCGGTAAGCACGCCTCACAGTAATGTGGGGCGTTTTTATTTTCAATCTCAATAAATAAGGATAAATTTGGGCATACCATTATTTCAAAAAAATGAAAACCACAGGAAACACCATACTTATTACAGGAGGCTCATCAGGCATCGGGCTTGGCTTTGCAGAAGAATTTTTAAGGCTTGGCAACAACGTGATCATCTGCGGGCGCCGTGAAGATCGCTTAAAAGAAGTACAACAGGAACATCCGGAAATCATTATAAAAGCCTGCGATGTTGCAAAAGCCGCTGAGCGCGAAGAACTGGCCGGATGGATCAAAAAGAATCACCCGGAGATCAATGTGCTGATCAACAATGCCGGGGTACAGCTGCATGCGAACATCAATAAAAATGCAGAGCTTCAAAAGATCCAGACGGAAGTGGATACGAATCTCATCGCGCCTATCCACCTGTCTTCACTGTTCATTGAATTGCTCGAGAACAAGGAGTCTGCAATCATTAACATTACCTCCGGGCTTGCATTTGTGCCGCTTGCTTTTATGCCGGTGTACTGCGCAACAAAAGCGGCACTGCATTCCATTACACTTTCGCTGCGCCACCAGCTGAAACATACTTCCATCAAAGTGTTCGAGATCGCACCGCCGGCAGTAGATACGGAGCTGGGGCACGATACAAGAGAAGACAAGGCCCAATCGCATGGTGGAATTTCTGTTGAAGAGTTTTTAAAGGAAGCCATGGAATATATTTCCAAAGATGTTTACGAATCGGCTGTAGGAATGGCGAAAGGCCTGAAAGCGAAGCGCGAGGAAGCATTTGACATGATGAATAAATAAGACTAAATACACAAAGCAATAAATGCGGACTTCATCCGTTAGCACATTGCCGCACAGAAAAAAATTCCGAAATGCAAACTGAACTGGAAAAACGCCTTGAAGAGATCGATCTCTGCCTGTTGAACGAAGACCTCAACCGTGCAGGACAACGCCTTCTCGACCTTACTTACGATTATGAATTCGGACAAGAGCACAGGAACGCAGCCCTGGAGCTTCGCAAAAAATACAACGAAGGAAAAGAGCTTGGCCGCGCGAAAAACGCAAATGAAAGTTTATCTGCCGGGTACCGCGCTCTTTTCGATTCCATAGTAAAGCTTCAGCCGCAATCGGTTCCCGCTTTATCTTCTCCAAAAGTGCTTGCAAGGATCAGCGACATCGGCAAGCAATTCCGCTCCACGCTTCACAATTTTCATTTCCGCCCTATTTCTATCGACCTTGTTCAGGGAACGATCATCGGGCTGGTTGGAGAGAACGGAAACGGAAAAACAACGCTTCTCCGGATGATCTGCGGCGACCTTGCTGCAGATGAAGGCAACATTGAATATTATTTTGATGGCGCTGCCACCAACGACTGGCAGATAATAAAGAAAAAGATTGCATTCATTCCGCAGCGCCAGGAAAGATGGTACGGCACTATCCAGGACAAGCTTTCCTTTAACGCAGCCATCAAAGGCTATCACGGGGAGCTGAATACGGAGAAAGTGGATTTCATTATTCACCGCATGGGACTGACCAATTTCAGGGAGCTGAGCTGGACACAATTGTCGAGCGGATACAAGCTCCGCTTCGAGATCGCGATGGCGCTGGTCTGGGATCCCGCAGTGCTGATCCTTGATGAGCCGCTGGCAAATCTCGACATCCAGGCACAGGAGCTGCTGCTGCAGGATTTGCGCAACCTCGCCGATTCATTGCGAAATCCCGTAAGCATTATCCTCAGCTCACAGCAGCTGCATGAAGTGGAAACGGTTGCCGACCGCATTATCTTCCTAAAGAACGGGAACGCGATCTTCAATGGCAACCTTCATGAGTTCAGGAAGCAGGAAACATCCCGCACCTTCGAGATCAACGGAAATTTCTCCTACCAGGAACTGCAAAAACTGCTGGAAGGCTGGAACGATGTAAGGATCGAACAATCGGCATCTTCATTCACGGTAAGCTGCTCCGACCACTACACCAAGGAAGAGCTGTTCAGGCTCCTGCTCAGCAACAATTACAGCATCGAATATTTCAGAAATATTTCAGGCTCCACAAAAAAATTATTCAGCGATAAATACTGATCCGATGAACTTCATACTAAAAATCTCTCCCACATTTCTTCGCAAGCTGGATGACCATTTAAGGATCAATCATACCTGGATCTGGACCACGAAGATCCACCTGCACATTTATCTTTCCCTGCTTGCATGTGTGTTTTTCTCGGCCATTGCCATGCTTTACAGGGTCGACATTACGGATGTGCCCAACATTCAGCAACAGAATTCATTCTTTGTCCTCCTGTTCATTCCTGCCGTGATCCTCGGCTTCTTCATGATCTATAACATGTCGCTCTTCAACAGCGACAAAAGCCAGGGCTACCGCTTCCGCTACCAGGAAGTGCTGTTGTTCCTCATTAGCTTCTTCAGTTTTTGCCTTCCGCTGCTGATCCCTTTTCCTGCGGCTTTCGTACTCAACGAAAGGATCGCACATCTTGAAACAGACGGGCAATTCAGGAAAGATGAGATCGCATTCAATGAAGGGATGCCTTTCTATCCTTCTTCGCCGTATAACTACCGGTATTATCCTTCAGACAGCATCTACCTGCGCGCCACCAGCAATTATTCGGATGATAATATCAACTCTTACAGGAAATACTGGGATGAGATGCGTGATTCTGTTTTCTGGCACAAGGGCGCGTTCAAAGACGCAAGGCCTTACCTGTATTATACGGACGACATGACCTTCAACCGTAACAACTACAGGTACAGGACTCATGACCTGTCTTTTTACAACCCCGATTCCACTTACCTCGTTTATCTCCGCAGGATCAACACCCTGCGTGATCCCGCTGCAGCCATGCCTCACATTGCAGACATGGAACTGTTGCTGAATAAGTACAGCACCGGGATAAGCATTGACAAGCAGCAGGTGCTGAGCCGTTACATAAAACATGAATACAGGCCGGTGGATTTTGATGCCGGTCTTCTCGAAACATCCACGACTACAAGCATCAGCAACATTTATGCGATCGAAGATGCCAAATTCATGAACGCCAGTGCCTGGCAGGAAGAAGTGTGGATGTTCCTCGCGCTTTTTATTTTCTGCTTCACAATTGCTTACAGGGTGTACAAAAATGTGCACTGGAAACAAGTGCTTATTGCTATAGTTGTGGTTATCGGCGGGCTTACACTCATCGCTATTTTTGAGGATGCATTCCGCACATACGGGACCATCTTTGCAAACGTTGGCCTCTTCCTGCCAGCTGTGCTCATCCTGTTGTCGATAAAAGGCTTTTCCATCCGGAGCTTCAGCTGGATGCTCAGCCAGGTAAATATCCTGCTGTCCTTTTTTCTTCCCTTCTACCCGCTCATTATCCTGTTTTATCTCGAGCGCTATTTCAACATCTTCGAGAGCCCTTTCTTCGACCGTTACCAGGTACTGCACACTGATCCTTCCGGCCATCAGCGACTGATCTACACCGAAGAATATTACAGGCTGGTGAAAATGATCTGGGCCTTCACATTCAGCTTCGGCATTCTCAGCTATGTATTTATCTGGAACTGCTACCTGAAGGCATTATATCTCCGGTACTGGTCTTTGCCGAAAAACAAATAAAAGCTTGCGCACGGATCCTGGAACAAGTTCAGGATGATCCACACACAGGTTCGTAAATTCGTACCGATTCGTTATCCGTACAAAATTCGTAAAGAGAGTCTGCTACAAATGGCTCACTGACTTTTCTTCCAGCATCTCTTTTAAATTGTTCAGGACTTTTTTCCAGTTCTCTTCAGAATGCTGTTTCATTTCCTCAGTGGGAATATTTTCCTGCGTGATCATCAGCGTTGTTTTCCCGTTCTCCTCCGATAATTCGTAGGTGATGGTTACGTAATTTTCGGGCTTATCGGCTATCCCCGACATTTCGCTCCAGTACTTATACTTGATCAGTTTGTTTTCCTGCACGTCGATGACCGTTCCTTTGTCTTCGTATTTTTTGCCCTGCCATTCACCGGAAAAAGTGATCGGGCTGCCGGGCTTCCAGTCTGTTTTTGTATCTGTTCCGAAAAAATATTTTTTGATAAGCTCCGGTTTGGTCAATGCTTCCCATGTTTTTTCAACCGGTGCATTGATGCGGATCCCGGCTTTTCCTGTGATATTATTTTTCATTGTCTCGAATTTAGTTACTCCTTGATCACAAAAAAACAATGCCAGTCAGCGTGGCTTTACCATAGTTTAATTAACTTTACTTTTGAAGCAGACAAAACAAAAAACATGCAGAAACAGGACAACACACACCGCAGGGGATTTTTAGGGACATTACTCGGCGGAGCTGCCGCATTTGGCCTCAGCGCCATTGCAGCTCCATTTAAGTCGGAAGCCGCTGAACAGCTTTCAAAAGAAACAGTTCCCGCTGAACAGGTCTTCAAAAATATGAAAGGAAAGCACAGGATCGTGTTTGATGCAGCAGGTTTCAGGAGCGGTGCGGCACTGGCATGGACAGAAGCTTATCTCAGCAGTAATAACGAAACCGGGAGCCCGGATGCAGAGCTGAATGCGGTGGTGGTTCTTCGCTCCATCGCCATCGGTATGTCCCTCAATGATAAAATGTGGGAAAAATACAAGCTGGGAGAACTGTACAAGATCGAAGACCCTACTGCAAAAGCCCCGGCTATCCGCAATTTATTTTCGAACATTAAAACGGAAGAGCTGCTCGAGCCTTCCATGGCGATCGATGCACTGCAGAAACGCGGAACCATCGTTTGTGTATGCAGCAGGGCTTTAAAGGGGAACAGCGAGCACATCGCTGAAAAGATGGGCCTGAAAGCAGAAGATGTACATGCAGACTTGCTTGCCAATATTCTTCCTGATATTCACCTTGTGCCTTCCGGCGTATGGGCTGTGGGGCGTGCGCAGGAACATGGATGCGCCTATACGTATGCAGGATAGATTAACGGTGATCTCCGATAACCCTCATATACCGGTCGTAATCGCCTGCGTGGAACTTGACCCAGATGTGAAAGCGGTCTACCGACTTTAGTTCCATCCTGCAGAAAAATGCGGGATAATCCACTTTACTTTCAACACACATCGGGAACCTTTTCTGCGCTTCGGATGACAGCGAAAAAGGAACATTCACCGAAGAAAGCACAAAAGAAAGCCTTCCTGCTTGTTTTAAAGGAGGGGTATGAAGGATGTTCCGCTGGCTGAAGGCCGAAGCGGAGAGGAGGATAAAGGTGATAGTAAAAATAATTTCCCTGAAAACTATCATTATTTTGTAGCTGTATAATGTCATTCCGTGCCACGACACGGAATCTCTCTATAATTATGACCTGAGAGAATCCTGCTAAACGGAACATTGCGTAGAGATCCCGTGTCGGAGCACGGGATGACTACTAATTAGTATCAGGAATATTACTTTCCAACGATCACAAACTCCGTTCTCCTGTTCTTTGCCCTGCCTGCCTCTGTTGAATTATCAGCTATCGGTTTGCTTGAGCCATAACCTTTAAAGTTCAGTAGCCGCTTCTCATCGATCCCGTTTTCAACGAGGATATCGCGGACAGTGAATGCACGATCGGTGGACAGTGCAAGGTTTGCTTCCGGCTTCCCGACATTATCCGTATGCCCGTGGATCTCAATTTTGATCGTAGGATTCGCTTTTAAAAATTTCACAAACTCATCGATCACGATCGCGGAGCGCGGATCCAGCGTTGCAGAATTTGTTTTGTAATAAATATCATTCAAGGCATAGGTCTTTCCAATTGCAATGGTGTCCACCACGATCGGGGCCAGTTTTTTCGGCTTGGAGCTGTTCAGCGAATCTTTGGAGATCAGCTGAGAGCTGAATGCATAGCCGTCCTTTTTTGCAGTAACGATCAGGTCGTTCTTTGCTTTTGTATTTACAGCCACAACCACATCGCCGGTTGTTGAATCCACCATGGCTATGGTCACTTTTTTTGTAACTGCATCCGTCACTTCAACGGTAAAGTTTTTCATCTCAGCGTTCGACTTGTCCTCTATTTTGGTTGTAAAGAGGGAAACTCCCTGCGGCCGCGCTTCCTTGTACAGCTCAAAATAAAAGAGATCATCCTTTCCCACCGAACGTCCTTTCGTACGGGAAGGCTCATTGGATGCGAAATAAGCGAGATGTCCGTCAGTGCTGACGAACAAGCCGAAGTCCTCACCTTTCGTATTGATCGGCACACCAATATTTACAGGTTCCGTCCATTTGCCTGCCGAATCGAGTCGGGAATAAAAAATATCCAAACCTCCTACACCGGGATGTCCGTCAGAAGCAAAATACATGGTCTCAAAATCGGAGTGCATGAAAGGCGTACGCTCCGCATACGGCGTGTTGATCGTTCTTCCTAAGTTCTGCGGCTTGCTCCAAAGCCCTGTTTTCGCATCTTTCACAGTCTTATAAATATCAGTTCCGCCCATTCCTCCCGGGCGGTCGCTTGCAAAATACAGCGTCACCCCGTCGGATGCCAGAGTAGGCTGAGAATCCCAGTACACCGGATCGTTGATACCGGGAACCTTTTGCGGATCGGTCCATTCCCCGTTCACAAAATCGGAATAATAAATATCGATGTTCACCTGCTCCCCGCCTTCATTATTACCGCTTGCAAAGTACATGTGCTTGTTGTCGATCGACAAGGTAGCGCTTCCCTGGTTGAGCGATTTGTTGAAAGGGTAAGGCATCCGGCTTCCCTTGTTGAACTTGCCGCTTGCCTTGTCGCGCTTGCTGTAGCTGAACAATTCAATTTCCTTGTCGCTTTCGGCAACCTGGTCTTTGCTTACGTATGGCATCCGGCGGATAAAGTACATTGTTTCATCATCCGCTGCGATCATCCCAAGGTACTCGGAACGCTCGGTGCTGACGTTCTCCACGGGATAAGGCTCGAATGGAACGGGATGCAGCAGGATCTCACCATACAGTTTGGCGTATTTCAGCATTTCCTTTCCCTGTTTAAGATAAGCGGTGTATTCTTCATCAAATGCCTTGTCGTTGTCCGATTTAAAATTCAGGAACTCCTTCAGGTATTTAGCGCTTTCCTCCCATTTTTCCTCTTCATAATAAATGAAGCCGAGGAAATAATACGGGTTGGAATGATACTTCGGGCAGATCTCGATCACCTTTTTGAAATAAGGCTCGGTAGGCTTGAAGGACTGGTCGGCATAGATCAGTGTTTTGATCCGCTCCATCGCGTAAGCGTAGTTCGCATCCACGTAATCAGGCTCCAGCTCCAGCGCCTGCTTTAAATACGCAAGGCGCTCTTCCTTTTTGTTCTTTTTATCGATGCCCTGCTCGTATGCCTTTACCGCTTTCTTGTTGTCGATCTCCTGGCACTTCGCTTCATCCTGGCAGAATGAAGGAAGGGATAAAAGTAAAGCCGATATCGTAATTAAAATTGATCTCATAATTATTCCGTACAGGATGAAGGTGCTTTTATAACGTTGCTGCTGCTGAAAGATACAATTACTGCAGTTTCTTATCCGATTCCGCTTTCGCTTTGATCAGGATGTCATCCGCCTTTTTGTTGGCTTCATCCAGGATCTTCTGCGCCTGCTTGTCCACTTCTTTTTTCGCGTTCGGTGCAGCTATTTTTGCAGATGCTTTCGCGATCGGGTTTTTAATTTCCTCGATGTTCTTATCGATCGCAGCATAGCCTTCTGTTTTTGTTTTATCGGCAAGCACTTTTGCATCGGCTTTTAATTTATCGGCTTCTGCCTGCGCGTCCTTCATGATCTTCTCCGATTCTTCACGCGCTTTTTCCTTCGCCATATCTATTCCCTGGCCGATCACTTCCTTCACGGTTTCTTTTGGTGTATCGCCGCCGGAACCGAACAGGTCTGTTTTCAGCACCGGCTTGGTGATGGTTCCGCCAAACAGCGCTTTGATCTTTATCTTATCACCCAGTTTCACGTTTGTGCCAGCGGCCTTATTGATCTGGTCAAGCACGCTTCCTGCTGCAGCATTGGCCTGTGAGCCGAACTCCGCACGCGGGATCTCCATGTTCCAGGTATAATCAATCGTCTGGTCGAAGCCGGTTGATCCTTTTACTTTTGCAGTGATGTTGCCTGTTTTCAAAGGCATCTCTTTTACTTCCACTCTTCCGTCCTTGAACTCATAGGTAGCATCCACGTTTTCAAATGTCAGCTTCTTGTATTTTTCCTGCTTGAGCGCATCCGCCAGTTTGTTGATCGGCTCGAAGCCTTCAACAGTTACCGAATTTGTCCTGAGGTGCCCGCCGCCTACGAGTGAATTCATCACAGGATCCATGTGCTCATCCAGCAGGGTTTTGAATTTAAGGTCGGTGGAGAATTTTCCTTTCGCGAACTTCCCGATCGGCGCTAATTTCTGAACGGAGTTAAATGCAGTGAATGTTTTCGGGATATCGAAGTTCACGATGTTCACATCAAAGTCAACAGTCGGCTTCCTGATATCCTGTGTATTGTACACGCCAGTCAGCGCCATTGTTCCTTCCAGCTCATCGATGGCCATCTTCAGGTTATCAAGCGTCATTTTGCTGTCTTTGACCGCAACGCCGCCTGTTACATTGGAGATGGTCAGGTTGTCGTACAGCATTTTTTTAATGTCGGCATTCAGGCGTACATCCAGGTTGGAAGGCACTTCCGCAACACTTGCAACAGCTGTGTCGGGAGCTGCTGCTGCCGCCGGCTTCGCCGTATCGGTGCTGCTCATGAGCTCATTGAGGTCGAGCAGGGATGAATGCAGGTTAAAAGAACCTTTCAGCAACGAATCTTTCAGTGCATACTGCAGGAAGTTCTCGATCTTTCCATCCATCTGGATATCGCTCTTCCCGATCTTCGCATCCAGCTTCGTGAGGTCAACGGTCCTCGGGTTAAAATCAAGGTACAATGCACTGATCTGTGTCGGGTAGCTCAGCGATTTGGTCTGGTAGTTCATATCGAGCACCGCCAGTTTTCCCTGTGCATCAAATTCATCGTAACGCTCTTTTTCAATGCTGCTCATTCGGCCTTTCATTTTAATATCCGCAGTGATCATCCCGTTCAGGTCATCTCCTTTTTCAAGAGGCACAATGTCCTTCATAGTGGCAAGATTGATCTTTGCCATCACCTTCGCATTGATATTCGCATCGGAAACCGGCGTGGATACATGCATTACAGCATCGATCGGGTTGCCGCCGAGGTCAACGTGGAATTTGTTCAGGTCGATGATGGTCGCATCCGGCTCACCGGTCTTGTTATCAACTAACAGGTCAACCTGGATATTGGTAGCCGATTTCGGCAATGAAGGATACTGGAACATCGCATCCTTGATGAGCAGCTTGCAACCGAATGCAGGCATCTTTTTGTCGTTGTAGATTCCTTTCGCAAAACCATCCAGCGACAGGGAACCTGATGTTTTCACATCCTTGAAATCGGCAGTGTAAACGCCCGGTACAAGCGAGAGGATGTTTTTAAATTCGGTCTGGTTGGCTTTGAATTTCAGGTCCATGTCCATGTCATCTTTCGGCATGGCGAAGAATCCGTCGAGTCCGAGAGTAAGCTCATTGAAGGAGAATTCATTTTCCTTGAAGGTGAATTTGAAATTCGGCATATCCGCGTCGAGGTCGGCTTTGATGCGGGTCTTCACTTTGTTCATGTAAGCAACGCCGCCATAGTTCATCGTGAAGCGCTCGATCTCGGTAAGCGTTTCCAGTACGAAATTATCGGAAGTGAAATCACCTTTCAGTGTGTGGTTCATATTGTAGAGCTCGGTGTAAAAGCCAAGTGAAGCATCGTCATAAACGATGTACCCATTCTTGATCTCGAATTTTTCCAGGCCCATTTTGAAGGGAGCTGATTTGGCAGTGTCGGATACAGCAGCGGTATCCGTTGAAGGCTTGGTGATGTCCCAGTTCGCCTTGCCGTTCTTCAGCACGATCGCATGAATACGCGGCTGATCGATAGAGATTGAGTGGATCTCATATTTATCGCCTTTGATCACGCTCATCAGGTCGAGCGACAAAGATAAATTCTTCGCATACAGAAGTGTATCACCTTCAAATTCACCAATGTTGGCAACGCTTACGCTGTCAACCGACAGGCTAAAGTCAGGAAAGGAACGAAAAAGGGAAAGGTCGAACTCGCCGAAATTCACTTTCGCATTCAGCTCTTTGTTTGCAGTATCTTTCACAAGCTGCACAATTTGTTTTTTGAACAGGAATGGTGCAGAAATGATCAGGATGATCAAAACTAAAAGTGTGATGCCGGTCCATTTCAGGATCCTGCGCAATAAGCTCTTTTTCTTTTTAGGTGTTTCTGATGCCATAGTTGGGTTATGTTAGATGGATGATGTTAAATGGAAAATATATTTATAGTTTAATTATTTAATTTAGAATTCCGGTTTCTCAACAAGTGATCTGCCATTACCAGCGCCGCCATTGCTTCCACGATTGGCACTGCGCGGGGCAGTACGCAAGGATCATGCCTGCCTTTGCCCATGATCTCGGCTGCTTCTCCTGCTGAATTCACTGTGTCCTGCTGCTGCATGATGGTGGCTACAGGCTTGAACGCCACTTTAAAATAAATGTCCTCTCCATTGCTGATCCCGCCCTGGATGCCACCGGAATGATTTGTTTTTGTATGGATCGAATTGTTGCCTTGAATAAAAATATCGTTGTGGGCTGAACCGTTCATTTTCACGCCTTCAAAGCCGCTTCCGTATTCAAACCCTTTAACCGCATTGATGCTGAGCATCGCTTTTCCAAGGTCGGCATGCAGCTTATCGAACACAGGCTCACCAAGTCCTGCAGGCGTCCCTGTGATCACACAGGAAATTGTTCCGCCAACCGTATCACCGGCTTTGCGTACCTGTTCTATTTTGCTGATCATCGTTTCAGCGATCAGCGCATCCGGGCAGCGTACAATATTCGAATCGGTCGTATTCAAATCCAGCTCATGATAATCTTTCAGTAATTTAATATCGCCAACCTGCGAAGTATATGCATGTACAGAAATATCGTATTGCTTCAGCAGCAGCTTTGCAATGGCGCCGGCCACTACCCTGCTCACGGTTTCCCGTGCCGATGAGCGCCCGCCGCCGCGATGGTCGCGCATGCCGTATTTTGCATCGTAGGTATAATCTGCATGCGAAGGACGGTATACATCCTTGTTATGTTCGTAATCTTTTGATTTCTGGTCTTCATTGCGGATGATGAAGCCGATAGGAGTTCCCATTGTTTTGCCTTCAAAGATCCCGGAAAGGAATTCAACCCGGTCGCTTTCCCTGCGCTGGCTCACAATGTGTGACTGCCCAGGCTTTCTCCGGTCAAGCTCCGATTGGATAAACTCCATATCCATGCTCAGGCCGGCCGGGCAGCCATCGATCACTCCTCCCGTTGCCTCGCCGTGCGACTCGCCAAAAGTGCTGAGAATAAAGAGTTTTCCGAATGAGTTGCCTGCCATAGGATCGTTTACAAAACAAACAAATTTAGTGAATTATACTAAGGAATGCGAACGCTTAATTATAAATAATTTTTTGTGTGAAACTGCCTTTTTCAGCAGTGATCCGCACAAAATAAATGCCTTTGTCAAAGCGTGTGAGATCAAGCTCTTTGGCATAATTCCCGGCATACTTTGCCAGCGTTTCCCTGTAAACGCTGCGCCCGGAAATATCGGTGATTGTAATCATCACATCTTCTGAAGAAACTGAGCTAAAACTAAGCTGAAAAATACCGTTCGAGGGATTGGGCTCCACCTTGAAACCCATTATTCCACTTGCAGCTTCCGGCACTGACAAAGCCGGATTGCAGAGCGCCGGCGCGGTATACACCTGGTTGGCATTGCAGGAGGAGTTGGCTGAAAAGATAGCTGTGACAAAACAACTGGAGCCATTGGCGCCTAAGCCGCTAAGCGTGTAATTGGCCGGGCTCATGAATGGCGGATTAAAAGTCTGGCTTCCGCCGCAGCTGCCGAAAACAGTGAGTGTACCGGTTGTTGGAGGGTTTGTAAAATTCATCGTCCCGGTTACATTATAGGTATTGGTAGCCGGGTTGCAGGCGCCGGGCACAGCAGTCATTGAACTGAAAGTACATGGCAGCACACAGGAAGCAACACCTGTACCGCCCGATTGCTCATACGAAAGCGTTGCAGGCATGCCTGAATAGTCGGACACCATCACCATATAATAAGAGCCGGCAATGGCAGAAGGAATAGTTACATTGACCTGGTTATCGGTGGAATAGTCGCAGCCCAGGATATGCGCCGCATCCAGCTGTGAATAGCATACTCCCGAAAGGCTGGAAAAAGGCCCCCAGTAAATAAAATCAATGTCGATGGGATCATCTGCAGGGTCGGTTCCGGCGCCGGTAATGATGATGCTGCCGGAAGTGGTCACATGAACAGAAAACCAGTAAGGGCTGAGCTGCGCGCCGAGGCAGCCGTAATCGGGCCCTGCAGGTGCAGGCGTTCCGGGCGTCATGGTATAGCTGTATGTTGTTCCTGTACAAAAAGGAAGCGCCGACATACAGCTGTCCTGCGCTTTTATTAAATTCAAATTAAACAGAAAGCAAGCGGCAAACAACACTATAATTTTTTTCATTAACCCTATTTTTTTGATCCTATAAAAGTAATTCTTTCTACTTTAGATGACAAATTAATAATGAATGAAAATCCTTATAAAGAACATAAAGCAGCTGGTTGGCATTGAAGAGGAAGCGCGCCTGAAAGTGAGCGGCGCCGACATGAAAAAACTGGAATGCATTGAACAGGCATGGCTTGCGATCGAAGATGATAAAATTGTGGGATTCGGGAAAATGGACGATTGGGAAGGGATCAGCGACTGGAAAGGCTTAACGGTGATCGATGCTTCGGATAAGATTGTGATGCCCTGCTATTGCGACAGCCACACGCACATTGTATATGCAGGCAGCCGTGAAGGGGAATTTGTGGACAGGATCAACGGATTAACCTACGAGCAGATCTTCGAACGCGGAGGCGGGATCCTGAACTCAGCGAAAAAACTGCAGGATGCCACAGAAGAAGAACTGGTTGAAAGCGCGCTCAAACGCCTTGATGAGATCATGAAGCAGGGAACAGGCGCAGTGGAGATCAAAAGCGGGTATGGCCTAAGCACGGAAGCCGAATTGAAAATGCTGCGTGTGATCCGTAAATTAAAAGAGCGCAGCCCTTTAACGATCAAAGCTACATTCCTTGGTGCACATGCTGTTCCGGCGGAATTAAAGAACGACAAGCGCAAGTACATCGACATCATCATCAACGAAATGATGCCGCAGATCGGGAGCGAACAGCTGGCGGATTATTGCGATGTGTTCTGCGAGCAAAATTATTTTAGCAAAGAAGAAACGATCGAGATCCTGATAGCAGGAAAAAAATACGGGATGACACCGAAAGTGCATGCCGAGCAGCTCAGCAATTCCGGCGGTGTACTTGCCGGCGTGGAAGTTGGCGCCATCAGCGTGGACCATCTTGAATACGTAGGCGATACCGAAATTGAAGCATTAAAGGGCTCGGTTACTATGCCGACCGTTCTGCCCGGTGCAGCTTTCTTTCTCAGCCTTCCCTTTCCTCCTGCCCGTAAAATGATGGATGCAGGATTGCCTGTGGCCATTGCTTCCGATTATAATCCCGGCAGCAGCCCGAGCGGGAACATGAACCTGATGCTTTCCATCTGCTGCGTGCAGTACAGGATGACGCCCGAAGAAGCCATTAACGCAGCAACCATTAATTCCGCTTATGCGATGGACTTAAGCAAAACCCACGGCAGCATCGCGGTCGGGAAGCAGGCGAATGTGTTCATCACAACCGAAATCCCTTCCTATGCCTTTATACCATATTCGTTCGGAAGTAATTTGGTGGAAACAGTGATCATTAACGGGAAAGTGATCAGCTAAAATTTCCCGTACTTTATTTAATTTATGAAGCATTTAAAGCGCTACACCAAAGAATACATCACAAGCCTTACCCGCAAACGTTCCGGCGAAACAAAGCTGGGCGAATGCGTCCAGACACTCTCATCGGGCATTTCAGAATTAAAAGATTCATCCGCGAAATTTGTTTTGCTTGGATTGCCGGAAGACATCGGCATACGCGCCAACCTTGGCCGCGGCGGCGCACACACAGCCTGGCAGCCTGCGTTGAGCAACATCCTCAACATGCAGAGCAATGCTTTTTTAAAAGGCGATGAGCTGCTGATACTGGGTCATGTAAATTTTGATGATCTGATGAAAGAGTCGGAACATGCCGATGTAAAAGGCTTACGGGCGCTTACGGCAGAAGCGGATGAACGTGTTTTTGAAACGATCAGGGTGATCGTGGCTGCAGGAAAGATCCCGGTCGTGATCGGCGGGGGACACAACAATTCCTATGGCAATATCAAAGGAACTGCGCAGGGATTACTGGATTGCAGGAAGATCAGCGAGGCAAAGATCAATGTCATCAATTCCGATGCACACACCGATTTCCGGGCGATGGAAGGCCGTCACAGCGGGAATGGCTTCAGCTACGCCTTTCAGGAAGGATTCCTTAACAGGTATGCAGTTGTCGGCCTGCACGAAAATTACAATTCCCAGAACGTACTGGAAGAACTGAAGAAGTATCCAAAGCAGATCCAATTCTCCTTCTTTGAAGATATTTTCGTCCGCGAGGAATTAAGCTTTAAGGAAGCCGTGCGCTATGCAACGGGATTTACAAAAGAAGGCTTTTGCGGCATCGAGCTCGACATGGATACCGTGCAGAACATACCATCCAGCGCAAAGACCTCGAGCGGGATCAGCGCCAACCAGGCAAGGCAGTATGTTACCTGGTGTGCAAAGAACACAAATGCTGCTTACCTTCACATCGCGGAAGCGGCGCCCGTATTATCGCATATAAAAACCGATAACAAAACCGGGAAATTAATTGCATATTTGGTAACGGATTTTATAAAAGGATTTAATTCAATAAAATAGTCAAAACAATGAACCAGCTAATCGAGTGCGTTCCGAATTTCAGCGAAGGGAACGACATGAACATCATTAAGCAGATCACGAACGAGATCGAAGCAGTGGAAGGAGTTAAATTACTGAATGTCGACCCGGGCAAGGCTACCAACAGGACGGTAGTAACATTTGTAGGCGAACCGCAGGCGGTGATCACGGCGGCATTTTTCGCGATCAAAAAAGCAGGCGAGCTGATCGATATGAGCAAACACAAAGGCGAGCATCCGCGGATGGGCGCAACCGATGTTTGTCCGCTGATCCCGATCGCCGGAATTACTATGGAAGAAACTGCAGAATATGCAAAGAAGCTGGCAGAGCGCGTTGGGAAAGAATTAGACATTGCCGTTTATTTATATGAAGCCGCACAGGCTAACAAGCAGCGCAGCAACCTTTCGGTGATCCGCGCAGGAGAATACGAAGGCTTTTTCAAAAAGATCAAATTACCGGAATGGAAGCCGGATTTCGGGCCTGCTGAACATTCGGCCAGATCAGGCTCTACGGTGATCGGGGCGCGTGATTTCCTCGTGGCGTATAACATCAACTTAAATACTACTTCCACCCGCAGGGCCAATGCCATTGCCTTTGATGTGCGTGAAGCGGGGCGTGTGAAGCGTGAAGGAAATCCCGTTACAGGAAAGATCGTAACGGATGAAAAAGGAAATCCGGTGAACATCCCGGGATCGCTGAAATCGGTAAAGGCCATCGGCTGGTACATCGAGGAATACGGTATTGCGCAGATCTCCATGAACCTCACGAATATTACCGTAACGCCTGTGCACATTGCCTTTGACGAGGTATGCAAAAAAGCGAATGAGCGCGGCATCCGTGTTACCGGCTCGGAGCTGGTCGGGCTGATTCCCCTGAAAGCATTGCTGGATGCAGGAAAATATTTTCTTGAAAAACAAAACCGCTCTACCGGGATCTCGGAAAAAGAGCTGATCAAAATTGCGGTAAAATCGCTGGGGCTGGATGAATTAGCGCCATTCAAACCGGAAGAGCGCATCATTGAATACCTGCTGAAAGATGTAAGCCAGGCGCGGCTGATCCGCATGGACCTTGTTGAATTTGCAAATGAAACGGCCAGTGAAAGCCCTGCGCCGGGCGGCGGATCTATATCTGCTTACATTGGCGCACTCGGAATTTCATTAGGCACCATGGTTGCGAACCTGTCCTCGCACAAACCGGGCTGGGATGAGCGCTGGAAAGAATTTTCCGACTGGGCTGAAAAAGGCCAGCATTTTAAAAATGAATTATTGAAAATGGTGGATGAGGATACGAATGCATTCAACAGGATCATGACCGCATTTGGTTTGCCGAAAGCGACCGATGAGGAAAAGAAAGCCCGTACCGCGGCCATACAGGAAGCTACAAAATACGCAACGGAAGTGCCTTTCAAAGTCATGAAGCTGTGCTACGATTCAATGGAAGTGATCAAAGCAATGGCAGAAACAGGCAATCCTAATTCGGTTACAGATGCCGGCGTTGGCGCGCTCTGTGCACGCTCCGCTGTGATGGGCGCTTTCCTGAATGTAAAAATAAACGCTGCCGGACTTACTGATAAAGACTTTGCAGGGAAACTAATTGCAGAAGGAAACGTAATAGAAGAAAAAACGCAGCAGCTGGAAACAGAGATCCTGGAGCTGGTGAACAGCAAGATCTGATCAGTGCGCGTTGTCATACAAAAGATAATGTAATGGCTCAGGCGCTTTCCCGGCTTCGCTCGAAATGACAGCGTCTTGAGTCACTTCGAGCGAACTTAGCAATAAAATAATAGTTTAAAACACAACCAATGAGCTTCCCAAAACGATTTAAAAAGACCCTTCAAAAGCACCCTGCATTCAGGAGGATCTTTTATTCGTTCTATTTCAGGCTCATCCTGCTCGACTTTAAAAAGAACCAGCTGCTGATCGTTTTCTGGCTGGTCTTTTTCGGCATCATCACCAACAAGGTGGCCCCGAGATACGGCGTAGCCTACCTTTTCTGGGGGCCGGAGTATTTCGATCACATCAGCTACATCGCTTATTTCATTACAGGCTTTGCCTGCGGCGGATTCATCATGTCGTACAACATTGCGAGCTATATCAAGAACGGGTTCCGCTTCCCTTTCCTTGCCACGCTCCGCAATCCCTTCATGAAGTACTGCCTCAACAACTTTTTTTTCCCGCTTACCTTCACCCTGCTCTATTGCTCCAAGATCTTTTTCTTCCTGCAGGATGAAGGAAATTTTGCAACCTGGGAGATCCTGCTGATGATCATCAGCTTCATTGCAGGCAATCTCTTTTTTATCTTCCTTGCCTTCACGTATTTCTTCCGTACCAATAAGAACATCACAAAACTATACGGCATCCAGAGCTCGGAGCTTTCGGTCAACAAGGCAAAAGAAAGGCCGATGCATAATGCTAACGGCGAACGTAATCCTTACCTGATCAAGGAATCCCGCGACTGGTATGTGGAAACCTACCTGATCACTCCCTTCAAGATCCGCCTGGTGCGATCGGTGCGGCATTACAAGAAGGAAATGCTCAAGGCTGTGTTACAGCAGAATCATAAAGCGGCTTTCCTGTTCCAGATCCTGACCATCATCAGCCTGATCTCGCTCGGGCTCTGCTCCAGCTTCTCAGCCTTTGAAATTCCCGCAAGCGCCAGTATTTTCTTATTGTTCACCATGTTCCTGATGCTGTTCAGCTCCTTTTATACCTGGTTCCGGGGCTGGTCGACCATCATCTTCTTCAGCTTTCTCATCGCCTTCAATTATCTTCACAAGGTAGATTTTCTCTCGAACCAGAACAGGGCTTACGGGCTCAATTACCAGAGTACGAAGGCGATTTACGACTACGATCATTTCAAGCAGATCGACCTGAATTACGAGAACCTTAATAAGGACCGGAATGCCACGCTCGATATTCTCAACAAGTGGAAAGTAAAGAACACAGATTCTTCCGATCCATCGCGCAAGCCGAAAATGGTGTTCGTGAATGTGAGCGGCGGCGGCTCCCGCTCTTCACTGTGGACATTGTACACACTTCAATATACCGACAGCCTTTCGGGTGGGAAACTGATGAGCCGTACCCAGCTGATGACCGGCTCATCCGGAGGAATGGTGGGTGCAGCTTATATCCGGGAGCTGTATTTACTGAAGCAACAGGGGAAAGTTTCCAGTTATTATTCGCCCGAATACCGCACCAACATCTCCAAGGATATTTTAAACCCGATCGCATTTACTGTCGCCACCAGCGAATGGCTCTTTCCTTTAAAAAGCTTTATGGTGGATGATCACAAATATTCACAGGACCGTGGCTATGCCTTTGAGCAGCGCCTCGAAGAGAACACCGGCAATGTATTCGACAAGCGGCTGGAAGATTACAGGATGCCGGAAGCCAACTCCTACATCCCGATGATGATCTTCTCGCCTTCCATTGTAAACGACGGAAGGAAGATGCTGATCTCCCCACAGGGCATTTCCTACATTACGCAGAATGCCAAAGCAGACAAGACCACCTATAACAAATTGTTTGATGCGCTGGAATATTCACGCTTCTTCAAGGAGCAGAATGCAAAGAACACTTTGTTTACGAGTGTGCTTCGGATGAGCGCCACCTTCCCGTACATTTCGCCAGTAGTCTCACTTCCAAGCGAGCCGAGGATCGAGATCATGGATGCCGGCTTGCGCGATAATTACGGACTGGAAACCACCTTCCGGTTCATCAAGACCTTCAACGACTGGATCGCGGAGAACACGAGCGGGATCATCATCATCCAGATCAGGGACAAGCACAAGAATATCCCGATCGATGAGAATCCTTCACAAACGCTTGCCGAAGCATTGAGCAGGCCATTGGGCAGCTTTTACGGGAATTTGTTCCAGGTGCAGGATTTCAACCAGAACCAGCAGATCCAGATGGCCGATCTCTGGTGCAAAGCAAAGATCGATATCATTGATTTTGAATTGCGGAATGAGCTGAACGACCGCATTTCCCTCAGCTGGCACCTTACCAATAAGGAGAAGAAAAAGGTATCCGCATCGCTTTACCTCCCGGAGAACCAGGCTGCGATCAAAAAGCTGATGGAGCTGCTGAAGTAGTTTGTTGGCCCCCTCCGGGGCCCTGCAATTTCAGATGTACAATTTTCTAAAAACAGTTGGCTCTCCTGAGCCGGAAGCATAAAAAAAACGCCCCGCAATATCTTGCGGGGCGCTGTTCAAATAATTAATCCCTTAGTTTAAAACCATTTCGAAATGTTCAATGTTTTTCGATTTACGGATACTCAATGCTTTTGAGTAGTTCAGAATGTTACTGATCACATTGTTTCCCGGTTCGTACGGAAATTCATTCATAGTATCAGCTTGTTCATTCATTTTGGTTGGGGATGTAATAATTTTTTTTGTAGTAGAGGTTTTGTTCATTCAGTTGTTTTAGAGTTTATAGATGGATAACGGGACATATTTTACAATATTGCGATCTTATGAAAAAAAAATCCCCGGTAATTGGCTTACCGGGGATCAATAGTTAAAAACTAACTGCAATTTCTTTCTCTTCGATCATCTTGCGCAGGTTGATCAGCGCGTATCTCATCCGGCCCAAAGCCGTGTTAATGCTCACATTTGTTTGCTCCGAGATCTCTTTGAAGCTCATATCATAATAATGACGCATCATTAATACTTCGCGCTGCTCTGCCGGCAGCATTTCCACAAGTTTCCTGATATCTTTCCTGATCTGGCCCTGTACAATGGCCTGTTCGGCATTCTTATCCTCCATCGGGATCACGCTGAAGATGTCGAAATCGTCACCTTCCTCGTTTTTTCCTCCGCTGATAGTCGGCATGCGCTTATCGCGCCTGAAGCTGTCAATGATTAAGTTGTGTGAAATACGCAATACCCATGGAAGGAATTTGCCTTCCTCATTGTACTGCCCTTTTTTCAGGGTGTTGATTACTTTAAAGAAAGTATCCTGGAAAATGTCCTGGGCTACGGCCCTGTCCTTCACAGTCAGCATAATATAGCTGAAAATTCTGCGTTTGTGTCTTTGGATCAGTGTAGCGAGGGCGGATTCTTCACCTTTGATGTACCGGTTAACGAGTTCTTGATCGTCAACAAACTGCTGAATAGACATAGTTACCTCCTTTTTTAGTTAAAATACAAATTAAAAAAGTAGATGTTTTCCTATGCTTTTCTCAGTTTTAAAGGCTTTCTTAATTTTTGTTAAAGAATGCCAGGGTGAATACTATGGGTTGTCTTTTGATTGTTTAACGCAGATATTTTATAAATGTTGCATTAGACAAAAAATATTTTATTTCTTATACAAATATACAGCTTTTATACATGATTCCAAAGGCAAAATTGAGTAATTTTGCAAGCCTTTTCGAAAAGATCGCCCAAAGCGGAGAAAGAAAGGCTAAGATAAAGAAAGAAGGAAATTTTAAATGGCGAAGCCGAACGATATAGATAAATTAAGCTCAAAAGAATACATCCTCATTAAAGGGGCGCGTGTACACAATCTCAAAAATATTGATATTGCCATTCCGCGGAATAAGCTGGTCGTGATCACCGGGCTTTCGGGCTCAGGAAAATCATCCCTTGCATTTGATACCTTGTATGCCGAGGGACAACGCCGTTACGTGGAAAGCCTTTCCGCCTATGCGCGCCAGTTCATGGGCCGCATCAACAAGCCGGAAGTGGATTACATCAAAGGCATCTCCCCTGCTGTGGCGATAGAGCAAAAGGTAAATACCCGCAATCCACGCTCAACGGTAGGTACTTCAACAGAAATTTATGATTACCTCAAATTACTTTTTGCCCGCATCGGGAAAACCTTTTCCCCTGTTTCCGGCAACCAGGTAAAGCGGGATACGGTCACGGATGTTGCAAAATACATCATGGCATTACCTCCTGAAACAAAGCTGCTCCTGCTTTCCCCTGTAAAGAAACAGGCAGGAAAAACATTTAAGGAACAGCTGCTGTTGCTCGCACAACAAGGATTTACACGTGTGCAGGCAAACGGCGAAGTGCAGAAGATCGAGGATTTTGTATTGAACAAGATCTCCGAGAAGGATTCGCTTTATCTTGTGATCGACCGGATCACGGTACGCCCGGAAGATGAGGACAATGAGAACCGCATTTCCGATTCGGTGCAAACCGCTTTTTATGAAGGCGACGGGGAATGCAGGGTGGAGATCATGGAGGATGGAAAAGTGAAAAGGGAAGTTGTTAAGGAAGAGAAGTCAAAAATTAAAAGTCAAAAATCAAAAAAAGCCGAAACTGCATCCTCTCATTTGGAAGGGGTTGGGCTGAGGTCTTTCTCCAACCGCTTCGAGCTCGACGGCATGACCTTCGAAGAGCCAAGCCTTCATTTTTTCAGCTTCAATAACCCGGTAGGCGCCTGCAAGCATTGCGAAGGCTTCGGAAGCGTGATCGGGATCGATGAGGACCTCGTGATCCCGAACAAGAACTTATCTGTGTATGAAGATGCGATCGTAGCCTGGAAGGGCGAAAAAATGAGCGAATGGAAGAATGTGCTTGTGAAGAATGCCCATAAATTCGATTTCCCGGTACACCGTTCCTATTATGATCTGAACGAGAAAGAACGCAAGCTGCTCTGGACGGGAAATAAATATTTTGATGGGCTGGATGCTTTCTTTAAATACCTCGAGACACAGGTGTATAAGATCCAGTACCGCGTAATGCTTTCCCGCTACAGGGGAAAAACGGTTTGCCCTGAATGCAATGGCACCCGCTTACGGAAAGATGCATCCTATGTTAAGGTTGGCGGCCGCTCGATCACCGATGTGGTGCTCATGCCTGTTGACGAAGCATTGCCTTTCTTCCAAACCCTGAAATTATCCGCTTACGACACCGAAGTTTCCAAACGCATCCTCATCGAGATCATCAACCGCCTGCAGTTCCTTTGTGATGTAGGATTGGGATATTTAACGCTGAACCGCCTGTCGAATACATTATCCGGCGGCGAATCGCAGCGCATCAACCTTGCCACTTCACTCGGGAGCAGCCTCGTGGGCTCCATGTACATCCTCGATGAGCCAAGCATCGGCCTGCATCCGCGCGATACACAGCGGCTGATCAAAGTGCTGAACTCGCTCCGCAACATCGGAAATACGGTAGTTGTAGTGGAGCACGATGAAGAGATCATGCGTGCTGCGGACATGCTCATCGATATCGGCCCGATGGCCGGAACACATGGCGGAGAGCTTGTTTTCCAGGGCAGGCATGAAGACCTTGCAAAAGAAGAGCGCAGCCTTACCGCGCTTTATTTAACAGGAAAAGAAAAGATAGAAACGCCGGAAAAGCGCAGGAAATGGAACAATTTCATCGAGCTGAAAGGCGCGAGGGAAAACAACCTGAAAGGTGTGGATGTAAAGTTCCCGCTGAACGTGATGACGGTGGTTACCGGCGTGAGCGGCTCGGGAAAGACATCGCTTGTAAAACGCATCCTGTACCCGGCATTAAAGAAAATTCATGGCGGTATTGGCGAACAGACCGGCAGCTTTGAAAAGCTTGGCGGCTCCATCAACAGTATTTCTGCTGTGGAGATGATCGACCAGAACCCGATCGGGAAATCATCCCGCTCCAACCCTGTTACTTATGTAAAAGCCTATGATGAGATCCGCGCCCTGTTTGCGGACCAGGCACTGGCAAAAGCAAGGGGCTACAAGCCTTCCCATTTCTCATTCAATGTGGATGGAGGAAGATGCGAGGTATGCGAAGGAGAAGGAATTGTAACCGTTGAAATGCAGTTCATGGCGGATATCCACCTGCTGTGCGAAGCCTGCAACGGCAAGCGTTTCAAGCAGGAGATCCTCGAGATAAAATACAACGAAAAAAATGTTTCGGAAGTTCTGGAAATGACGGTCGATGATGCGATCGAATTTTTCAACAGCGCTGAACGCCCTACCAATACAGAGAAAAAGATTGTCCAAAAGCTGATCCCTTTATCGGATGTGGGACTGGGTTATGTCCACCTCGGACAGGCTTCCAGCACCCTGAGCGGCGGGGAAGCACAACGGATCAAACTGGCATCGTTCCTCGGCATCGGCCAGAACAACACCACTCCTACACTTTTCATTTTTGATGAGCCGACAACAGGATTGCATTTTCATGACATCTCCAAACTCTTATTTGCGTTCAATGCGCTGATCAAACAGGGGCATTCGATCATCATCATCGAGCATAACGTGGAAGTGATCAAGTGTGCGGATTGGGTGATCGACCTTGGGCCCGAAGGCGGAAGCCAGGGCGGGAAAATTATATTTGAAGGTGTGCCTGAAGACCTCGTGAAATGCAAGGGTTCATATACCGGCGAATACCTGAAAGGAAAATTATAATTCTTCTTCCAGTTTCACTTCCTCCTTGAACTGAAGCTCGAACAGCCTTTTGTACGGGCCGTTGTTCCTGAGCAATTCCTGGTGATTTCCCATTTCGATCACTTCGCCTTTATCCAGCACAATGATCTTATCTGCTTTCTGAATGGTCGCAAGGCGGTGCGCGATCACGATCGAAGTGCGTCCCTGCGTAAGCTTTTCTGTTGCATACTGGATCAGCTTTTCCGATTCAGTATCAATGGAAGATGTGGCTTCGTCGAGCACAAGGATCTTCGCATTGTACACATAAGCCCTGATGAAGGAAATGAGCTGGCGCTGCCCTACCGAAAGCATGGCACCCCGTTCCATCACATCGTAATCATAGCCGCCGGGAAGCTTGCTGATGAAATCATGCGCACCCACAGCCTTCGCTGCTTCGATCACTTTTTCCCGCGTGATCTCCGGGTTGTTCAGTGATATGTTGTTCATAATGGTATCCGAAAAAAGGAAAACATCCTGCAGCACCACGCCGATATTTCTTTGCAAAGAAGAAAGCCCGTAATCACGGATGTCAGTGCCATCGATCTTTATTGAACCCTTGTTGTATTCATAGAACCTGCTCAGCAGGTTGATGATGGATGATTTTCCCGCGCCGGTTGCGCCTACCAGGGCCATGGTTTGTCCCGCTTTCACTTCGAAGGATACATTTTTCAGGATCCAGTCCTCGTTGTTATAGGCAAACCATACATTTTCCAGCACTACATTTCCCTTAATAAAATTCGCGTTTTGCGTTCCTTTGTCCTCGATCGAATCTTCCGTATCCAGCACTTTGAACACGCGCTCCGAAGAGACCATTCCCATCTGCAAGGTATTGAAACGGTCGGCAAGCTGGCGGATCGGGCGGAACATCATGTTGAGGAACATGATGAATGCCATCAGGTCGCCAAGGCTGGTGGACCGGCCCAGCACACCTTTTCCTCCCCACCACACAAGCAGTGCGAGCGATACGGAGGAAAGGATCTCCACCACAGGAAAGAAGATAGAATAGGCCATGATCCCGCGAACATTCGCATCACGGTGCTTCCCATTGATCTCTTCAAAAGCTTTCAGTTCTGCTTTCTCGCGGTTGAAGATCTGAACAATACGCATTCCCGTGATATGCTCCTGCAGGAAGGCATTCAGCCGTGCAACCTGCGTACGCACATCGTGGAACGAGCTCGCCACTTTCTTTTTAAATACATAGGTGGCGATCAGCAAAACCGGGATCGGGAGCAGCACAATGATCGTGAGCTTCACATCGATCACCAGCATGATCGCGACAATTACCAGCACTTTGAGAATATCGCCGATGATCACGATCAGCCCTTCCGAAAAAATATCGGCGATCACTTCAATGTCCGACACAGCCCTCGTCACCAGCGTTCCGATCGGTGTGTTATCATAATATTTCAGGCGGAAGCCGATGATCTTTTTGTACACTTCGCTGCGCAAATCCTTGATGATCTTTTGCCCGAGCGTGTTTGTTAAAAATGCATCGGAGAACTGGAACACAGCTTCCAGTACCAATATCCCAAGCATGAGCAATGTCATGTTCAGCAGCATCTCCGCATTCGGTATTGCCACATAATTATCGAAGGTGTATTTTACAAGAAGCGGCCGAACGATCGCAAGCGCGGCCAGTGAAATGGTCGTGAATACCGCCATCCCGAAATTGGTGCGGTAAGGTTTTACGTATGTAAAGATCCGCTTCAGAATGGCAACGTCGACTGCCTTTCCTATCACTGATTTTTTCTTTTCTGTCATTACTGTTCTATTCTTTAAAATAACCTGCCGGGTAAGCTACATCTGCAAGGTACAAACCGCAGGCAGGCACCGAAAATCCTGCATTGGAGCGGTTTTTACTTTCTATCACCTTCACAAACTCTTCCGTGCTCATCTTTCTTTTTCCAACTTCCGTAAGCGTTCCTACAATTGCCCGCACCATGTTCCTCAGGAAGCGGTCGGCGGAAATGGTAAATACCAGGATCTCCCCTTCTTCTTTCCACTCCGCTTTATAAATTTTGCAGTTATTGGTAAAGCTCTGCGTATTGCTTTTCGCGAAGGAACTGAAGTCTGTATGATCAAACAAAAGTGCTGCAGCTTTGTTCATCGCGGCCACATCCAGCTCTCCGTAAAGGAACCAGGAAGCATCGATCCCAAAGGGATCTTTCTTTTTGCTGATCCGGTATTCATAGGTCCGGGAAATAGCATCAAACCTTGAGTTCGCATCATCCTTCACTTTGTAAATGCCGGAGATCGCAATATCAGCAGGCAATGCATTGTTGAAGCGGAATATCCATTTATCCTTATCGGAAAGCAAATCGATAGTGACATCAAAATGCGCATAAAAATCTTTTGCATGCACCCCTGTATCGGTGCGTCCGCAGCCCGTCACAGAAACAGGCTGGTTGAGCAGCCGCGAAAGCATTTCGTTCAGCGTTTCCTGCACGGTGAGCTTTGTGTTCTCCTGCACCTGCCAGCCGTGATAGGCTGTTCCATTGTATGAAAGCTGGATGAAATAACGCGGCATGTCTTTAATTAGATCGCTCAAAGATAAAAATAAAGACGTTTGTTTCCGTATATTTCGGTTCTCATTCCTGCCCTTTTTTGCAGCTTTCCGGGCAACCTGCTTTAACAATTTTTAACAGCGGCAATTGCTTGTTCTGCCTGCTTTGTGGTTAATTTTGCCTCAACAAAAATGCTAACGGAGTACGCTCTAAAAACTTCACAACATGACTGATATTCAAGAATTGAATGCCCGCATTCAGCGCGACAGCGCGTTCGTTGACCTGCTGACCATGGAAATGGACAAAGTGATCGTCGGCCAGAAATACATGGTTGAACGATTGCTGATCGGCTTGCTCTCCAATGGTCACATCCTGCTGGAAGGGGTTCCCGGCCTTGCAAAAACACTTGCCATCAAGTCCCTCGCAAGCACCATTCATGCTAATTTCAGCCGCATCCAGTTCACTCCCGACCTTCTTCCTGCCGATTTGATCGGTACCATGATCTACAACCAGAAGAAGGAAGAGTTCAGCGTAAAGCAGGGGCCGATCTTCGCGAATTTTATTCTTGCAGATGAGATCAACCGTGCACCGGCAAAAGTGCAGAGCGCGCTGCTGGAAGCCATGCAGGAAAAGCAGGTAACCATCGGCGAAAGCACGTTCAAGCTGCCAAATCCTTTCCTGGTACTGGCAACACAGAATCCTGTCGAGCAGGAAGGAACCTATCCGCTGCCTGAAGCGCAGGTGGACCGTTTTATGATGAAGCTCGTGATCGGCTATCCTTCAAAGGAAGATGAGCGTAAGATCATCCGCCAGAACCTCGCCAGCGAATATCCTACAGTAAATCCCGTATTGAACACAGAAGACATCCTGAATGCACGCAAAGTGGTGAAGGATGTTTACATGGATGAGAAGATCGAAAAATACATTGTTGATATTGTTTTTGCAACCCGCTTCCCTGCCGACTACAAGCTCGATAAATTCAAGGGACTGATCAATTTCGGAGGATCGCCGCGTGCAAGCATCAACCTCGCCATGGCTGCAAAAGCGTATGCATTCATCAAGCGCAGGGGCTATGTGATCCCGGAGGATGTGCGCGCCATTTGCACAGATGTACTGCGTCACCGCATCGGGCTTACCTACGAAGCGGAAGCAGAGAACATCACCACTGAGATGATCATTAATGAGATTTTGAATACAGTGGAAGTGCCTTAGTGCGAATCGCGGATTACTACGAATATAGGAATCTGTGTGTTTGCAGCGTAGTTAACAAGTGCTTTCGCGCAGATCCTGAAACAAGTTCAGGATGACCACCCACAGATTCGCAACATTAGTAGATTAATTATCCGTACCCAAAATTTATAATTAGCAGATTAGCATAGATTCGTAATTCGCAAATGGAAACATCCGAGCTGTTAAAAAAAGTCAGGAAGATCGAAATTAAAACACGCGGGCTCTCCAACCAGATCTTTTCGGGAGAGTACCACAGTGCTTTTAAGGGCCGGGGCATGACCTTCAGCGAAGTGCGCGAATACCAGCCGGGAGATGATATCCGCACAATCGACTGGAATGTGACTGCACGCTTCAACCATCCGTATGTAAAGGTGTTTGAGGAAGAGCGTGAAATGACAGTGATGCTGGTGGTGGATGTGAGCGCATCGGGAGAGTTCGGAACGCAGAAGCAATTGAAGCAGGATGTGATCACCGAGCTTTGCGCAGTGCTTTCATTCTCATCGCTGCAGAACAATGATAAGATCGGCGTGATCTTTTTCAGTGATAAGATCGAAAAATTCATTCCGCCGAAAAAAGGAAAAACGCATGTGCTGCGCATCATCCGCGATTTGATCGAATTCAGGCCTGCGCAGAAGAAAACAGACATCAGGCTGGCCTTGAAATACCTGAGCAGCGTCATTAAAAAGAGAAGTATCGCATTCGTGATCTCCGATTTTATGGACAACGATTTCAGGGATGCATTGAAGATCGCGAATAAAAAGCATGACCTCATTGCACTGCGCATTTATGACAAGCGCGAGCAGGAGCTCCCGGATGTAGGGCTGATCAAGCTGGCGGATGCGGAAACAGGAGCCATCAAATGGGTGAACACTTCCGACAAAAAAGTCCGGACACAATTCGCCGTCAATGCAAAAAAAAGAGAAGACCTTTTAAAAGATATATTTAATAAAAGCGGCGTGGATACGGCAACTATCAGCACATCCGAATCCTACATTGTGCCCCTCACCAATTTGTTTAAAAGAAGATAATGCTGCTGGCAGCGATCAACAATATGAACGGACAACCGGTATTAAAAAAATGGTTTTGCAAAACAGCGCTGCTGTCAGCATTGCTTTTTAGTTCGCTGATCTCCGGTGCGCAGGAAATAAAAGCGACAGCTAAGCTCGACAGCAGTTCGATCGTGATCGGCCAGCAGGTAAAGCTGGAGCTGAGCATACAGTACCGTGCCGACAAAGGGAAGCACATCCGGGTAAAGTTCCCGCAGATCACAGATACCATCCGAAAGGAAGTGGAAGTTGTGAGCCAGTCGAAAGTGGATACTATCATCAGTAAAAATGATCCCTTTTTATTCACACAGGTAAAAACACTTTACATCACCTCCTTTGATTCGGGCTACTGGGCATTGCCTCCCTTTAAGTTTGATGTGAGCACCGATACGGCAGGCATCCTCACTGAGCCGCTGCTGCTGCAGGTGGGCACCGTTGCTGTTGATACAACACAGGCGATCAGAGGCATCAAAGCGCCTTACGAGGAAACATATACCTGGGTAGACTGGCTGAAAGACCACATGTATATTGTATACGGAAGCCTTGTCGCGATCCTCGCCATCATCATTATCCTGATCATCATCCGCAGGATGCGCAAAGTGAAACCGCCGATGGTGATCGTGGAAGCGCCGAAGATCCCGGCACACATCATTGCATTGGAAAAACTGGAGAAGCTGAAGCAGCAGAAGCTGTGGCAGGAAGGAAAGCTGAAGGGTTATTACAGCTCGCTGACAGACATCCTGCGCGAATACATCGAGAACAGGTTTAAAATTCAAGCCATGGAGCAAACCACCGAGGAGATCATCTTCGGTTTCCGGAATGCTGCTGTGGACGAGGAAAGCAAACGGAAATTAAAACAGGTGCTCATGCTTGCCGATCTTGTGAAATTTGCAAAAGAACAGCCTTTGGCCGATGAGAACGAAGCGAGCATGAACAATGTATCCGATTTTATCAACGGTACAAAAAGAGAAGAAGAATTTTCAATAGACCCTAAAAAATAGTGCTGAGCTTTTTCAACGATATTACATTTGCCGACAAAGACCTGAGATGGCTCTTCCTGCTCATCCCCTTGCTGTTGGGCTGGTACATCTGGAAGAACAGGACTTACAATCCGGAGCTGAAGGTATCAACTATTGGCGGCTTTGAAGGCATTAAGCCATCGTTCAGGCAGTATTCAAGGCATGCGCTTTTTGCGCTGAGGCTTGCAGCGATCTCCCTGCTCATCCTCGTGCTGATGCGCCCGCAATCGCGCTCCAGCTGGAAGGATGTGAAAACAGAAGGGATTGACATTGTGATGTCGCTCGATATTTCAGGCAGTATGCTGGCGAAGGATTTTAAGCCCGACCGCCTCGAAGCTGCAAAAGATGTGGCGCAGGATTTCATCGACAGCAGGCCGAATGACCGCATCGGGCTGGTGATCTTCAGCGGGGAGAGCTTTACACAATGCCCGCTTACGAGCGACCATGCTGTGATCAAGAATCTATTCGCAGGCATCCATACCGGGATGGTAGCAGATGGAACGGCGATCGGGAACGGTTTAGCAACCGCCGTTGCGAGGGTGAAGGACAGCAAGGCAAAAAGCAAAGTAGTGATCTTATTAACGGACGGCGTGAACAACCAGGGCTCTGTAGCGCCGATGACAGCTGCGGAAATTGCCAAAGCATTTAACGTAAGGGTATACACTATCGGTGTCGGTACCATGGGCAAAGCGCTCTCCCCCATCGCGATGTACCCGAACGGCCAGTATGAATACGGTTATGTGGATGTGAACATCGATGAAAAATCGCTGACGGAGATCGCCGGCCTTACAGGCGGAAAATATTTCCGGGCAACCGATAACAGGAAGCTGAAAGATATTTACAAAGAGATCGACAGGCTGGAGAAGACCATTTTTGAAGAAAAGAATTTCACCAACAAGGCGGAATGGTTCCTGCCTTTTGCAATAGCGGCGGTAGTTTTATTGCTGCTGGAATTTATATTAAGGAATACCGTTTTCAGAAGTATATTATAAGATCATGCAATTCGAGAACTTCTATTTCATTTATGCTTTTGCCATTATCCCGCTGGCGCTGCTCATCCATTGGATGACGCGGAAATGGAAGAAAAAGGCATTGAAGAGCTACGGAGAGCCTGCTGTGGTAGCGCGTTTGTTCCCGGACCTGTCACGGACAAAGCAGCTCTGGAAATTTATCCTGCTGAACATTGCATTTGCATTGCTTGTGACCGGGATGATCAATCCGCAGATCGGGACAAAGCTGGAAGAAGTGAAGCGCAAAGGCGCCGACATCATGATCTGCCTCGACGTTTCCAACAGCATGAGGGCAGAAGACCTTTCGCCCAACCGCCTTGAAAAATCGAAGCAGGCCATCGCGAAGCTGCTCGAAAAGCTGGAAGGCGACCGCATCGGGATCATTGTATTCGGAGGCGAAGCATACGTGCAGCTCCCGATCACCACAGATTATGCGGCAGCTAAATTGTTCCTTGAAAGCATCAGCACAGACATGATCCCGACGCAGGGAACCGATATCGGCAAAGCGATCGACCTTGCAGTGGAATCGTTTGGAAAGGATGAAGGAAAGAATAAAGCCATCGTGATCATCACCGATGGTGAGAACCATGAAGAGGATGCTGTCCGTGCTGCTGAAGCAGCTGCCGGGAAAGGCATCAGCATTCACACCATCGGGATGGGCTCCGAGAACGGCGCGCCGATCCCGGAGTACAGGGGAAATGTGCAGGACGGATTCCGCAAGGACAAAGAAGGGAATACGATCATCACCAAACTGAACGACCAGGTTTTACAGGAGATCGCGGGAGCAGGAAACGGGATCTATGTAAGGGCGACGAACTCGGATGCTGGATTGAATCACGTACTGGACCAGCTCGACAAACTTGAAAAAAAACAGTTCGACAGCAAAATGTACAGCGATTATGAAGACCGCTTCCAGTGGTTCATTGCAGCGGCATTACTGTTCCTTCTGATTGAAACATTGTTGAGCGAACGTAAAAGTAAATTATACCAGCGGTTAAACCTTTTCGGGGAAAAGAAAAAATGAGCATTGTGCACACGATCATAGAAAGAGCATTCGGGAAAGCGGCATTGTTGCTGCTCACGGCCTTGTTGCCGCTGCTCTCCTATTCCCAGCAGGAGAAGAAATTCATCGTAGAGGGAAATAAAAATTACAAGGACAAGAAATTCCCGGAGGCGGAAAAAAACTTTAAGGCCGCCCTGAACAAGAACAAAAATTCGTACAGCAGCAGCTTCAATCTCGGCGATGCTTATTACAAGCAGGGAAAATACGAGGAAGCTGCCGAACAGTTCCAGGCGCTTACTCACAGGGCTTCTTCGAAAGACACGCTGGCAAAAGCTTATCACAATCTCGGGAATGCTTTGCTGAAATCGAAAAAGTACCAGGAGAGCATTGATGCCTATAAAAATGCATTGAAGAACAATCCGAAGGATGAAGACACGCGCTACAACCTTGCGATGGCGCAGCAATATTTAAAGCAGCAGCAGCAAAAAGATAAGGACAAGGATAAAGACAAGAAAGACGATAAGAAAGATAAGGACAAAGACAAAAAAGAACAGGAGAAGAAGGACAAGGAGAAAAAAGACCAGGAACAAAAAGAGAAAGACAAGAAAGACCAGGAAAACAAGGATAAAAAAGACCAGAAGAAGCCTGAGGATGAAAAGAACAAGATCTCCAAGGAAGATGCGCAGCGCCTCCTGGATGCTTTGCAGAATGATGAGAAGAACCTCCAGAACAAAGTGAAGAAAGGGCAACCGGGAATGAAGGTGCAAATTGATAAGGATTGGTAGATTGTAAAATTGTATTATTAAAAATTGAAAAATGTTTAAGTCACTTCGAGTTCGGCCAAAGGGAGAGTATCAGGAAGACAAGTTCCCGGTACTTTCGCCGGAAAAGGTGAAAACCCGAACTGACATACAGCTTTTTCAGAAAAGTAACTAATGAAAAAAATAACCGCCATATTATTTTTTATTTCAGCGCTCACAGGCCTTTCGCTTGCCCAGAAATTCACGGCTGCGGTAAGCAAGAACAAAGTGGCTGTAGGCGAACCATTCCAGATCCAGTTTACACTGAGCGGCCCGGGATCGGGAATGAAGCTGCCAAATCTCAATGATTTCGAGGTGTTCCAGGGCCCTTTCCAGTCCTCCAGCACCTCTATAACAAATAATACCATCACGCAATCCACTTCCATCACGTATGTGATCGGGGCAAAAAAAGAAGGAAAATTCACCATCGGCCCTGCAAGCGTGAATTCAAACGGAACCACGCTTCAATCCAATGCCATTATCATTGAAGCGGTAAAAGGAAATGCAAATCCCGGCCAGCAGGGCAGCCAAAGCGTAACACCCGGTTCGGCAGGCACTAACGACAATGTAATGGTAAAAGCCATTGTGAACAAATCGAAAGCCTATGTGGGTGAAGAGGTTGCCGTTACATTCAAATTGTATTTCAGGGTCGACATCCTCCAGCTGAATGTCACTTCCATGCCTTCCTTCGACGGCTTCTTCCTGCAGGATGCAAAAGAGAACCAGAACCAGGTGAATGAAACAATTGACGGCGTTACCTATGCCGTGACCGAGATCAAACGCACATTTGCCATTCCGCAGCATACAGGAAAGCTTATGATCGATCCGCTGGAAGTGGAATGCACCCTGCGCCAGCGCTCCAACAAGCGCCCGGCCAGCCTCATTGAGCAGATGATGGGAGGCGGCTTTGAAAATGTTGCATTTAAAACAAAATCGAAGCCCCTGAGCATTGAAGTGCTTCCATTGCCGGAAGCTGGCAAGCCGCCGGGATTTGCAGGCGCCGTTGGCGATTACAGCTACAAAGTTGAATTATCGAAAGACAAGGTGAAAGCGAATGAAGCGGTAAACCTTATCATTACACTTTCCGGGAAAGGAAACCTGAAGCTGGTGGAAGCGCCGAAAGTGGCATTCCCTGAAGACTTTGAAACCTATGATCCGAAAGTGAAAGAGAACATTTCGGTGGGAGCCGGCGTTGGCGGCAGCAAAACATTCGACTACCTCCTGATCCCACGGCATGAAGGCGATTACAAGATCAACAATCTCGATTTCACCTTCTTCAACCCGGCAAAAAATGAATATGTAACCATTCCCTCACCGGAGCTGAACATCCACGTTGACAAAGGAGACGGAACAGGCAACACCTCCGCAAATGTGTATTCCCCGGCAAATAAAACCGATGTCCGCGAGCTGGGCACCGATATCCGCTACATCAAAACAAATGAACCCGGGCTGAAAGATAAAAATGAGTATTTCTTTGGCTCGGGAGCGTTCTGGACAGGACTGATCAGCCCGTTCATCCTGTTCTTCCTGTTCCTGTTTTACAGGCGAAGGACGATCGAACAGAACAAGGATGCAATAGCTGTGAAGAGCCGGAAAGCTACCAAAATGGCGAAAAAGCGCTTATCCGCAGCCGAGCAGCACCTCCGCTCTGCAAACAAGGAATTGTTCTACCTCGAGATCTCGCAGGCATTGTACGGCTATCTCAGCGATAAGCTGAATATAGCAGGTGCCGACCTGAACAAGGGAACGATCGCGGAAATGCTGGCAGGCAAGTCTGTTTCCGAAACAACCATCACGCAGCTGATCTCCACGCTCGACAATTGCGAATACGCCCGCTATGCACCGAGCGCAGTTTCCGGCGACCTGAACATGATCTATACAAATACCGTTGAACTGATCACTAAAATTGAAAATGAAATTAAATAAGCTGATAGCGCTGGCCTTCATTCTCTGTTCTTCCTTTTCAAAAGCGGATGAGCCGGGCATAGCATTCGATTCTGCCAATTCCGCGTATGCTGCAGGCCGCTATGAGCAGGCGATCAAACTGTATGAGCAGGTGCTGGAAAGCAATAAGGAATCTGCCGCATTGTACTTCAACCTCGGCAATGCCTATTTTAAAACGGATAACATCAGCGCTGCCATCCTCAATTATGAAAGGGCTAAGAAGCTCGATCCGGACGATGAGGACATTGACGTGAATTTAAAGATCGCCAACCAGAAAACGGAAGACAAGATCGAAGCTGCACCTCAGCTATTCCTTTCCCAATGGGAGAACAGCATTACAGGGCTTATGAACGAAAGGGAATGGAGCCTGCTGCTGATCTGCCTCACGGCCGCTTCCCTGGCATTCTTTGCGCTCTATGTGCTTTCGCAGGGCAAGGGCTGGAAACAGTTAGGATTCTTTGGCGGCACCGGGCTCATGCTGTTTTCGGTATTCACCTTCTTCATGGCACAAAGCAAATACAATTCGTCCATTAACAGCGATGCTGCCATCATCACCTCTGCCACAGTTACCGTGACCGGTTCCCCTTCTGAAAAAGGCACAAGGCTGTTCGTGCTTCACGAAGGCACTAAAGTGAAGATCACTCAAAAGGAGAATGAATGGACGGAAATAAAGATCGCGAACGGCAATGTGGGCTGGGTAAAGTCAGCCAGCTTAAAGGAAATATAATCACCTTTCAGTCAATAATTTACAAGTCCATACCGTTGTTTTTTCTTTACAACAAAAAACCAGGATGCAACCTTTGCTTTGAGCCCCGCGTCTTTAGAGGTACAGAACACGTTATTTTAATCCTTTCCCCCCAGGCATTAAAATACTAAAATCTACTCCCGTGAAAAAGCTATTACTTTTGGCGATCGCCATCGTATTTTATGCTATTGCCATTATCGCAAAACCATCAAAAAAGGAACAGCGCTCAGCAGCATGCTCCGGCACCTCCGCCACTGCTTCAAAAACATTTGAATAGGCCACATTCAGCCCTCCTGCCAAACCTTTGAATTAATTGATCTTATAGGCATTTCAGCCACCTTTATCAAAACAGATTTTGCATTGGTCTAATTAGTGCTCACTTTTATTCAAAAATAAGACGGGCGTGCAACTATTTAGTCGAACTTTGCATCTTGTTGACAGGAAGGAAACTTCTATTGTTATTTAATCATCTTTTTTCTCAAAAACCTCTCTTGAAAAAATGAACTTGTATAGAAACATACTTATTGCCGGTTGTTCTATTTTTTTACTTAATATTTCATCTGCTTTAAAGGCACAAACTGTTGATGCCAGCCCGGAAATTTCCAACATCTGCTTCGGGGCATCCGCAACTTTATCAGCCACCTACTCAGGCCCGGTTGTTACTGCCACCACCAATTACACGATCAGCACCGTTCCTTATGCTCCCGATCCAATGACCGCAGGAACATCTGTAGCATTAACGGATGATTCGCAGACAGGCTTCTTACCGATCGGCTTCAACTTCTGCTATTTCGGAAATACATACTCGCAGTTCATCATCGGTTCCAACAACTGGATCGGGTTCAGCGGCGGGCAAACATCCACATGGGTAACTGCAGCCATCCCTGTAGCGGGAGGTACCACAGCACCAATGAACACCATCATGGGCGCATGGCAGGACATCAACCCGGGCGCCGGCGGAACAGTAAAATACGCGATGTACGGAACAGCTCCCTTCAGGAGATTATCCGTATCCTGGAACAATGTACCAATGTTCTCCTGTACAGGCCAGCTGTATTCCAGCCAGATCATCATTTACGAAAGCACCAACATCATTGAAACCCATATTGCGAACAAATCGCTTTGTACCACATGGAACAGCGGTAATGCCGTACACGGATTGCACAATTCAACAGGAACAGTGGCGATCGTGGTCCCGGGAAGAAACAATACACAATGGACCGCAACCAATGAAGGAAAGCGCTTTACACCAAGCGGGCCTGCAACAAGCACCATTAACTGGTACATCCTCCCATCCAACACACTGGTTGGTACCGGAACATCCATTACCGTTACTCCTCCTGTAGGACAGGCGAGCACATCGTATTATGCACAGGTGACCAGCACCGGGACCTGCGTATCGGGCTTCGGGACGGATACCGTTGTTGTATTACAGACCAACTGCGCACCCTGCACCACCACTGCCAGCAACGGCGGCCCGGTTTGCGTAGGCTCAACGATCAATTTATCATCCGCCACCACTTCCATTTCGGGAGTTGCTTCCTATGCATGGACAGGCCCGGGAGGATATACTTCCAATGTACAGAACCCGGTGATCCCATCTGCTACCTTAGCGATGGCAGGAACCTATTCACTTACAGTTACTGAAAACAGCGGCGCCTTCTGTACAAGCACTACCACGGTGGTTGTAAACCCGATCCCGGCAGCTCCGACAGCCGGTAACAGCGGGCCGGTATGCTCTGGCTCCACGCTCAACCTTACCGCTTCAACAGTGGCGGGGGGAACTTACAGCTGGACAGGCCCTGGCGCATTTGCCAACGGTACGCAGAACCCAGCCATTCCTTCGGTTACAAATGCTGCAACAGGAACATATTCCGTTACAGTAACGGTGAACGGCTGTACAAGCCCCGCGGGAACCACTTCTGCGATCGTTAACAACACTCCGAACCCACCGATCCCAAGCATTAACGGAAGCATTACACCTGCCCCGATCTGCGCAGGCGGAACACTCACACTTACATCCAACAACATTGCAGGTGCTACCTACAGCTGGACAGGCCCTAACACCTATGCTGCAGGTGTAAGGAACCCGCCGCCGATCCTGGGAGCGACGCCTGCCATGGGAGGAACTTATTCATTAACCGTAACTGTGGGAGGATGTACAAGCAATCCTGCAACGGTAAGCATCACCGTTAACGCGATCCCTGCTGCACCTACCGCTCCGGGCGTTACGATCTGTGCCGGTACCACAGCAACACTTACTGCAACTGCACCGGGAGGCACTTACGACTGGTACAGTGCTGCAACCGGCGGAGTCCTGCTGGGATCAGGCTCAACATTCACCACGCCTGTTCTTGCAACCAACACTACTTATTATGTACAAAGCACCATCAGCGGATGCGTTGGGCCAAGGACGGCTGTAACGGTTACCGTATCACCAAGCTTCACGGTTGTTTCCACAGCTGATGACAGCATCTGTGCAGGCACCTCCACTACAATTGGTGTACTGAGCCCGATCGGAACATATACCTATTCATGGGATGCGCCGGCCGCCGCCGCTTTCTCAACAAGCGCAAATCCAACTGTAACACCGGCTGCTACCACTACTTACACAGTAACTGTAACAGACCCTTCCGGTTGTACCGGATCCGATGTGGTGACCATTTCTGTAGGCAGTCCGTTAACAATCACAGCAAGCGGATTACCTGTGAGCTGCTTCGGCGCCTGCGACGGAAGTGCCGGCGTACTGGCATCCGGAAGCTTTGCTCCTTACACTTACAGCTGGTCAACCGGCTCAACCACAGCAGCCTTTACAGGGCTTTGCACCGGTATTGATACAGTTACCGTTACCGATGCGATCGGCTGCTCCTCACAGGACACAGTCCAGATCCAGCAACCGACAGCTATTTCCCTCACAACAGCTTCCCTCACATCGCACTGCAGCCTGCCTGATGGTTCCGCTTCCGTAAGCGCAACAGGCGGCGTACCGGGCTACACATACATGTGGACACCGGGAGGACAAACCAACGATACAGCTTTCAATCTTATCCCGGGCACGTACACTGTTGTAGTTTCTGATGCGCATAACTGCCAGATGAACGCCAGCGTAACCGTGATCAATACACCGGGAGTAACGGCAACTGTGAGCTCCACACCTATTACCTGCAACGGTGGCTGCAACGGTACGGCTACAGTAACTGCTTCTGCAGGCATCACTCCTTACACCTATTTATGGAGCAACGGGCAGACGACTGCAACGGCAACTGCTTTATGCGCCGGAACATACACCTGTACCGTTACCGATTCAACAGGCTGTACGAACACAATAACCATTACCCTTACCCAGCCAAGTCCGGTGTTCGTGGATGCATTGCCTCCTGTGCCGCCGATCTGTATCGGGCAGAGCGCTACGCTTACTGCAACTGCAACCGGCGGAACTGTCGGATCAGGATATGTATTCAACTGGACAGCCCCTGCATTCACAGGAAATCCGAACATTGTTTCCCCTGCCACAACCACCAGCTATACAGTAAGTGCTGTGGATGGGAACGGATGTGCTTCCGTGAACACACAAACAGTTACTGTTACCGTAAGGCCTCCGTTAACAGTGGTAGCAAGCAATGATGAGAACATCTGCGAGGGCACCGGCGCTGTTGTATCTGCAGCAGCAACAGGCGGCGACGGAACGTATACCTACACATGGGCTCCCGGCGGAACGGCTTCCACATCACCGAACTTTAACGTGATGCCTGTAGCCACAACAACCTATACTGTGACCTTAACAGATGGATGTACAGCATTGCCTGCCACCGATATGGTAACCATCACCGTAATGCCATTGCCATCGGTGAACTTAACATCATCCGCGCTTTCAGGCTGTGCGCCTCTTTGTGTGACGCTGAGCGATCTTACAAGCATTACCGGCGGCGGAAGCATCACCGGCTGGCACTGGAACGTTGACGGAACAACCTACGATGTACAGAACCCAAGCCATTGCTTTACCAATGCTGGTGTTTACTCTGTGACTTTGTCTGACACTTCCAACTTCGGCTGCGAGAACTCCATTACGATCAGCAACATGATCACTGTAAATGCAATGCCGATGGCAGCATTTACTTACAATCCTGACCCTGCTTCTATCAACTACCCTACTGTGCAGTTCAGCGATCAGTCCCTGAACGCTTCGGCATGGTACTGGAATTTTGCAGATTCACTGAGCCCGCTGGATAATACAAGCAACATGCTTAACCCGCAGCATACCTATTCCGATGTGGGAACGTATTGCGTGCAGCAGATCGTGACCAATACAGCGGCCTGTGCCGATACAACAACGCAGTGTGTGATCATTCACCCGGACTTCACCATTTACATCCCGAATGCCTTCTCCCCTAACGGAAGCGGCCTGAACGATGAGTTCTTTGTAAAAGGCGAGAATGTGGACAAGTTTGAAATGATGATCTACGACCGCTGGGGCAATCTTGTCTTCAGGTCCGAAAACATGAATGACCACTGGAAGGGAACCGTTAAAGGCGGAAGCGAAATTGCACAGGAAGATGTGTATGTATACATCATCAACCTGAAAGATAAGGTAGGCGAACGTCACCAGTACATCGGGCACGTCACTATCGTCAAATAAAAACATTCTCCTTCACCCGAAACCTCAAAAGATGAATTTCTTTTGAGGTTTTTTTTATAATATTGCGCCCATGCAACGCATTGCCCTTTTATCCGACACGCACAATTATTTAGACCCGAAGATCTTCAAGTATTTTGAGCCCTGCGACCAGATCTGGCATGCCGGAGATATCGGCACCATTGCTATTGCGGACGAGCTTGCGAAGATAAAACCGCTGGTAGCCGTGTACGGGAATATTGATGGCAGCGATGTGCGAAGGGTGCACCCGCTCAACCAGCGCTTCATGTGCGAGAAAGTGGATGTGTTCATGACCCACATCGGCGGATATCCCAACCGCTATTCGCTGGAAGCCCTTGCCGAGATCAAACGGAAAGCACCGAAATTATTTATCTGCGGGCATTCCCACATTTTAAAGGTGATGTTCGACCAAACCTATAAGCTGCTGCACATTAATCCGGGCGCTGCAGGAGTGCATGGCTTCCATAAGGTAAAGACCATGGTGCGCTTTACAATAGATACTGATAAGATAAAGGACCTCGAAGTAATTGAGCTTGGCCCGAGGGCATAATCTGGAAATAAATTTGTTTGTATGTAAAAAAAACTTCGTATTATTGCAATGCGATTCGATTCCACTGTTATATTATCTGTATAACAAATCACAAATCCGGTTACTTTATCCAAAAGAAAATTAATTATCAAATCTTATTATTACTTCCATCCTGTTAAATCAATTCCAAAATTGATCCTATTAACCAAATAAAAAATTATGTACGACATTATTGAATTAAACAACAAGCTTGTTGGTGAGCTGAAAGAAATTGCTAAAAACCTGAACGTCCCAAAGTATGAAGCCTTGAAAAAACAAGAGCTTATCTATAAGATCCTCGATCACCAGGCCATTAACCCTCCTCCTCCCGCAGCCAACGAAAACAAGCCTGAAAATAAACCCGAACACAGAACTGAGAACAGAGAGAACCGGGCAGAGCACAAGCCTCACGAGAACCGCATCCTGCGCCCGAGAAAACCAAGGCCGGAGAGCGATACAGAACGCCCGAAAATAAAACAGGAGCAGAACAGCTTCTTCAACGACGAAGATTTCAAAGGACAAAAAGCAGAAAGCACTCCTCAGCCCGAACATGTGGAAGAGCACAAAGAGATCCAGCCGCCACAGGAGATCCACCCGAACGAAAACACATCACATCATATCCAGTCTTCCACCGATGGAAACACGAGCGACGGCAACGACAGCTCTTCCATTGAAAGGAAAGACCAGATGAACCGCCAGAACAGCAACCAGAGGGCGAACAACAACAGCCCGAAGCAGCAGCAGAAAGAAGACCTTTACAACTTCGACGGCATTGTGGTAAGCGAAGGCGTATTGGAAACAATGCCTGACGGCTACGGCTTCCTCCGTTCATCCGATTACAACTACCTGAACTCCCCTGATGATATTTATGTATCACAGTCGCAGATAAAATTATTCGGCTTAAAAACAGGTGATACCGTTCGCGGGAGCATCCGTCCGCCGAAAGAAGGCGAGAAATATTTCCCGCTGATCAAAGTGGAAAAGATCAACGGCCGCGATCCGGGCTATGTGCGCGACCGCGTTCCTTTCGAATATTTAACACCGCTTTTTCCTTACGAGAAGTTCAAGCTCACAGGTCATGCACAATCGAACATGAGCGCGAGGATCTTTGACCTTGTCACCCCTATCGGTAAAGGGCAGCGTGCACTGATCGTTGCACAGCCGAAGACCGGTAAGACCGTATTATTAAAGGACATCGCGAATGCAATTGCAGCGAACCACCCGGAAACATACCTGATCATCCTCCTGATCGATGAGCGCCCGGAAGAGGTTACCGATATGGCACGCAGCGTAAAGGCAGAAGTGATCGCTTCCACTTTTGATGAGCCTGCCGACCGTCACGTGAAGATCGCGAACATTGTACTTGAAAAAGCAAAACGTATGGTTGAGTGCGGGCATGATGTCTGCATCCTTCTCGATTCCATTACCCGCCTTGCACGCGCATACAACACTGTACAGCCTGCATCAGGTAAAGTGCTGAGCGGTGGTGTGGATGCGAATGCATTGCACAAGCCAAAGCGTTTTTTCGGTTCCGCGCGTAAGATCGAGAATGGCGGTTCACTGACCATCATTGCTACAGCACTGACAGAAACAGGATCTAAAATGGATGAGGTAATTTTTGAAGAGTTCAAAGGAACCGGTAACTCGGAGATCCAGCTCGACAGGAAGATCTCCAACAAGCGTATTTACCCTGCTATTGATATTGTTGCTTCCAGCACCAGGAGAGATGATCTTCTTGTTGATAAAGAAACCCAGCAGCGGATGTGGATCCTTCGTAAGCATTTATCGGACATGAACCCGGTTGAGGCGATGGACTTCCTGAAAGACAGGATCAAGAATACTCAGACCAACGAGGAATTTTTGATGTCGATGAACGGGTAAAGGGATCTGATTTTGCGTACGTCATCCCGTGCCCCGACACGGGATCTCATAAAAGTTAGCAGAATCTGATTAACAGATCCCGAGCCTGCCCCGAACTTGATTCGGGGTCGGGGCACGGGATGACAGTCCGGAAAAGAGCAGAACAATATTCATGCAGCATTAAATAATTTATGAAGTTCCCAATTAGTATAGCATTAGGCCTTGTAGCCGGATTGATCCTTTCAGTCGCCTGGTATCTCATGGCAAAGTCCCTTGGATTTTATTCGGTGCAGGTGTTTATCGATGTGTATATCCTGAAGCTCTGCCTCATCATTGCAGGCGTTTTTATCTCCGTGTTTATCGTGAAGCGCAGGAACAAAAGCTTTCTTGAATTCAAGACCGCTTTGCAAACCGGCATGCTCTATTGCCTTGTTTTTGCAGTGATCGCGGGCATCTTCAATTTCATCTACTACAAGTACATCACTCCCGACACGATCGATTATTTTGTAGCAGAAGCTAAAAAATATGCAGAAGGCACAGGAAAAATAAAAGGTGAGGACCTTACAAAGTTCCTGGATGCGGAAAGGGGAAGGTTCAGCTCATTCGCCACTATCCCTCCTATCCTGTTCTGGGGACTCATCGTTTCCCTGATCTCGGGACTGATCTTCCAGAAGAAAGACCCGCATACCTTCAGCGCAAATTAAGGATCAGCTCCGGCAGTGAACTATTTAGCACTAAAGGCAAAAAAACATTAAGAAACACAGAGAAGTACTGCTTACTCTGTGTTTTTTCGTTTAAACGATTGTTGCCGAACAAGTACGCTTCTTTTTTGTTCCCTCTAAAAGTAGCTGCAACACAGAAAACCACTAACTTTACAACCCAATTCACAGCACATGGCACGCAAAGTAAAAGAAACCGACGACCTTCCGAAGGCAAAGATCAATAAGACCACCCTGAAAAGGTCGATGCGCCTGTTTGACTACATCGGCAATCACAAATGGAAGCTCTACCTCGGGATGGTGTTCCTCCTGCTTACCGGCGGAACCGCCCTGCTGTTCCCCTGGATGCTGAAAGACCTGGTGCAGACGGTGGAGCAGAAAGATTTTTCACACATCAATGACATCGGGCTTTACCTGATCCTTGTGCTTACACTTCAGTCCTTCTTCTCCTATTTCCGCATTTACCTTTTTGTTAACTATACCGAGAACACCCTTGCCGCGCTAAGAAGAGCTGTTTACGCCCACCTGATCACCCTGCCTATGAGCTATTTCGTGCAGCAGCGTGTGGGCGACCTTAACAGCCGCATGTCGGCAGACATTTCACAGATCCAGGATACGCTCACCACAACCATTGCTGAGTTTTTAAGGCAGTTCATTTTAGTGATCGGCGGGATCATTTTCCTGCTCGTGATCTCCCCGCAGCTGACCCTGCTGATGCTTACGATCGTTCCTGTGGTGGCAGTTGCAGCGGTGATTTTCGGAAGGTTCATCCGCAAAACATCAAAAGAAGTGCAGGAGAAGATCGCGGAATCGAATACCGTGATCGAGGAAACCCTGCAGGGGATCAGCAATGTAAAGGCATTTGCCAATGAGTTCTTTGAGAATTTACGCTATAGGAAAAGTACGGAGGAGATCGTGAAGAACGCGATCAAGGGAGGAAAATACCGCGGAGGCTTTGCTTCCTTTATCATTTTCTGCCTCTTTGGCTCCATTGTAGCCGTGATCTGGTATGGGGTGTACCTCGCTTCCAAAAACCAGTTGCAGATCAGCGAGCTCATCGCATTTATCCTTTACTCCGCTTTCGTGGGCGCTTCCTTTGGCGGTATTGCTGAATTGTATGCGCAGATCCAGAAAGCGATCGGATCGCTTGAGCGTGTATTCGAGATCCTCGATGAAAAGCCGGAGATCCTGAACATTGCAGAGCATAAGCTGATCACACAAAGAATTGAAGGCGCCGTGGTATTTGAGAACCTCGCATTCACTTACCCTTCCCGGAAAGAGATCCGCGTATTAAAAAAGATCAATCTTTCTGTTAAAAAAGGAGAAACGATCGCGATCGTAGGGCCCAGCGGATCAGGAAAATCGACCATTGTGAGCCTGCTGCTGCGTTTTTATGACCCGGAAAGCGGCGCAATCCTCATCGACGGCAAAGATGCCCGCGAGTACCCGCTGACGGAATTACGGAACAACATGGCCATTGTGCCGCAGGATGTATTGCTGTTCGGCGGCACCATCCATGAAAATATTGCTTACGGAAAGCCCGGCGCAACCGCTGCGGAGATCGTTGAAGCGGCGCGTAAAGCCAATGCCCTTGAATTCATTGACACCTTCCCTGAAAAACTGGAAACAATTGTTGGTGAACGGGGCGTAAAATTATCCGGCGGACAGCGCCAGCGCATTGCCATTGCGCGTGCCGTGCTGAAAGACCCAAGCATCCTCATTCTCGATGAAGCGACCAGCTCCCTCGATTCGGAATCCGAACGGGTGGTACAGGAAGCACTCGACAAGCTGATGGTGGGAAGGACCTCATTCGTGATCGCCCACAGGCTGTCGACCATCCGTAAAGCAGATAAGATCGTAGTGATCGAAAAAGGGGAAGTTCGTGAAAGCGGCACTCACTATGAGCTGATGAACCTTGAGAACGGTTTGTACAGGAGCCTTTCGAACATGCAGCTGGAACTGGCCTAAGCGCTCACCGGCATATAAAGCACCTTTTTGGTCTCGAAGAATTCTTCCTTAAAATAATCTTTAAGGTCGTACAACACAACACGCTTCTGGAAATCCTTCAGCTCTTCCGAGAGATCGCCGCCCTTCAGGTAAAGAATGCCATTGGGCAATGCATTGAACTGGTTTTTGGAAACCTTGCTCTGCACCCACCTGTAAAACACAGGAAATTCGGTAACAGCGCGGGAAATGATGAATTCAAATTTATCCTTTACCTCCTCTGCCCTCTTGTGCTCTGCCCTTACATTTTTTAATCCCAGCGCCTGCGCCACTTCATTCACCACTTTTATCTTTTTGCCGATGGAATCCACAAGGTAAAAATTACATTCGGGAAAAAGGATCGCTAACGGAATCCCCGGGAATCCGCCCCCGCAGCCTACATCCATGATGCGTGTTTTCGGCCTGAAAGCCATTGCCTTTGCAATGCCCAGCGAATGCAGCACATGCCGTTCGTACAGCAGGTCGATGTCCTTGCGGGAGATCACGTTGATCTGTGCATTCCAGTGTTCGTAAAGGGATTGCAGCTGCGCAAACTGCTGCTGCTGTTCAACGGTGAGGTTAGGAAAATAATGTTGAATGATACTGACAGGCATAAAATCTTATAATTCGGGATCCCTTATGTTATATAACACATTTATAACATCCTTATATTTTACCCTCTGTGTTTTTCAGGATGTTCGCGAGGAACTCACGGGCACGGAATAGTTGTGCTTTCACTGTTCCAAGAGGTAATTCCAGCTTTTCCGCGATCTCTTCATAGGAAAGCTCATCGAAGTAGCGCATCTCCACCAGTACACGGTAGCGGGGCTTTAATTTTTCCACCACCTCGTGCATGTGTTTCACTTTTTGCTTCTTTATAAAATTCTCTTCCGGCGTTAATCCTTCGGAGCGGATATCCATTGCCATTTCAGAGCCTTCTTCATTCTCAAAGGTTTTATCGATCGAGAAGGTGATCATTTTTTTCCTGCGGATAAAGTCGATGCAGTTGTTGGATGCTATTTTGAACAGCCAGGTGCTGAATGCATAATTCGGGGTGTACTGGTGAAGCCTCTTGAATGCCTTTCCGAATGCTTCAATGGTGAGATCATCGGCATCGTCCTTGTTGTTCACCATCTTCAGCAGCATGAAATAAACCGAATCGCGGTACCGGCCCATCAGCTCGGCATACGCCTTCTGGTCGGCTTTGTCAAGGGCAGAGCGGATCAGGTTATAATCGTAAACAGCTTTCTCCGAAAGGTTATTTTCAAAATCTAATTCATCCATCTATAAGCGGTTATTTCCATTTATTTTTTCTGACAAACATATTGAAGAATGTAACAAAAGGATACACTGTCAATAAAAGCAATTCGATCAGCGGCGAAAGCAGCAGGAGATCTTTTTCTGCCAATAGCTTCATCGATTTGTTAAAGATAAGCATTTGAATTAATAATCGCAAAGCAAAAAGCGACAATACAAGGATGGGTGCAAACTGCAGGATAAGCGCTGTGACAAAGGTTCCATAGAAAAGATAAAGGCTCATGCCCAGCATAGCCAGCCTGAATTTGCTGGCGCCATTGTAATGCTTGTAAGTGGTTACATGCCTGCGTTTCTGCCGGAACCAATCCCGGAATGTTGTCTTCGGACGGGAGATCGTATGGCTGTCGATGCTGACCTCCACCTGCGAATTCCGCTTGTTGGCAGCTTCATTCACAAACAGGTCGTCATCCCCTGACTCAATGTGGTAATGCGATGCAAAGCCTTTCATCTTGAAGAAAAGCGATTTTTTGTAAGCGAGGTTCCTCCCTGTTCCCATGTATGTTTTGCGGGCAAGCGCAAAAGAAAGGAACTGCAGGGCAATGAAAAATGTATCGTAGCGGATGATCTTGTTCAGGAAGCCTTTCTGCTTTTCATAGGCGCCGTATCCCAGCACGATCTCCGTTTCTCCTGTAAAATGCTGCATCATGTTCCTCAGCCAGTCCTTGCTGTTCGGCCTGCAATCGGCATCCGTAAGCAGCATGTGCTCGTTGCCTGCCCCTTTGATGCCCATCATCAGCGCCACTTTCTTTCCGTGGGAATAGGTATCATCTTCCTTGATCGTTACGATCTTGAGATTGCTGTGCCTGTTCGCGAATTCCTTTAGGATGTCGGCCGAGTTATCGAAGGAGCAATCATTCACCACCACCACTTCAAACTCAGGATAATCCTGCTCAAAAATGCGTGGAAGGAACTCCACCAGGTTATCATCCTCGTTGCGGGCGCAGATCACGATGGATGCAGGAGGCGTATGCGGAAGCATCTCCTTTTTTTTGTAAAAGGCGAGGCGGCTGAACGTGCCGAGATAAAACGATAGTTGGATCAGCAATGCAAGAACAAACGCCCCGAACACCACCAAGCCAACTGAAAATGTTGTAAAAACTGACCACACCATATCTGCGAATTACGAATATTTAAAAACCTATTATACTAATGTACGGATAACGAATCTGTGTTTGCTACTGATCTGAATGTGTGTACGGTCATTTCGAGTTCGACCGAAGGGAGAGTATCGAGAAAGCGCGTGGCTTGTTCTCGATATGCTCGTGCCTCGCTACTCGAACTGACGCTTACAAACTACAGACTCCCACCCCTAACTATCCCTCAAGCAAAAATACCTTGAACAGATCAACTCTAATGTGTTATCTTTGGCAGGATTTAAACAAAGTAATTAACAATTGGACTACGGGATACGGATCAATACCAATTTACCAATCTTAGTGCATCAGACACAGATTAGCAGATTCGTGAAAATCCGTATTTAGCAGAATTAATATGAAGTTCAGCATTTCAAATACTGATAAAGGAAGCAAGGCACGCGCAGGAGAGATCACAACGGATCACGGAACCATCCAGACCCCTATTTTTATGCCTGTCGGAACCGCAGGAACCGTAAAAGCCGTTCACCAGCGGGAATTAAAGGACGATATCAAAGCACAGATCATTTTAGGGAATACCTACCACCTGTATTTGCGCCCGGGCCTCGACATCATTGAACAGGCCGGCGGACTGCATAAGTTCAACGGCTGGGACAGGCCCCTGCTGACCGACAGCGGCGGCTACCAGGTATATTCACTTGCCAACCAGCGCAAGCTTACGGAAGAAGGGGCGCGCTTCACTTCGCACATCGACGGCAGCAAGCATACCTTTACGCCGGAAAATGTGATGGACATCCAGCGCACTATCGGGGCGGATATTATCATGGCCTTCGATGAATGCACACCTTATCCCTGCGAGTATGATTACGCAAAAACCTCGATGGAGATGACCCACCGCTGGCTGAAGCGCTGCTGCAGCCGCTTTGATGAAACGGAAGGCAAATACGGCTATTCCCAGACGCTTTTCCCGATCGTGCAGGGCAGCGTGTATCCCGACCTGAGGGAACGCTCGGCAGAATTCATCGCTTCGCAGAACAGGGAAGGAAATGCCATCGGCGGATTGTCTGTTGGCGAGCCTGCCGAAGACATGTACGCGATGACGGAAGTGGTCTGCAACATTCTCCCGGCCGACAAGCCCCGCTATTTAATGGGTGTTGGAACGCCGGTGAACATACTGGAAAGCATTGCGCTCGGGATCGACATGTTCGACTGCGTAATGCCGACGCGGAATGCAAGGCACGGGCTGCTGTACACGCAGAACGGCATCATGAACATGAAGAACGAGCGCTGGAAAAATGATTTTTCGGTGCTGGATGAGAACGGAACCTCGTATGTTGACAAAGCCTATACAAAGGCATACCTCCGCCACCTTGTGCATTCGCAGGAGCTGCTGGCCGCACAGATAGCGAGCATCCATAATTTAGCATTTTATTTGTGGCTGGTCGGCGCCGCACGCGAGCAGATCATTGCAGGCACCTTCTATGAATGGAAAAATAAAATGGTGAAGCAGTTGAGTGTGAGGCTGTAGATGCATGGAATGGGGATTCTTCTGCCTGTGAAAGCTTCCGCGGGACTGGCACAAAGTTGTAATGTATAAAAGCAGATCGGTCTTTTAGATTTTTAAAGCTCTTCGGACCAACAAAAATCTATTGAAAAGATTAAAAAGAAGGCATCTGAAAAGAGCCTTCTTTTTTATTAAGGCATGTTTTTTTAAAGAAGTTTACAGATCAACATTTACAGCTATGAAAAAAATTGGCATTATTGTCCTCATCGTTGGCATCGTCGTGATGGGCGTTGCAGCTTACAAATTCATTGAACAGAAAAAAAGAGGAAGCGAAGAGCAGGTGCAGGACCGGAGCCTCCCTTTCCCATGGCTTCCTACAGTTGGAGCATTGCTTACTGCAGGCGGCATTATCATGATGGGCTCGGGCAGGGTTAGAAAAGTGCGGTAATAAAAAAGCCGGAAAACCGGCTTCCTTATTTATTCTACTTTGCTTTTAATGGCATATTTCATCGGGATTTCCTTTCCTCCCATTTTCAGGGTAAAGGCCTGGTCGATCTCGGTGTCAAGCGGCCATCCTGTGTGCACATCCACCAGGAATGTTCCGCTGAGCTTTCCATCCATGGTAAACTCGTTGCCGAAGCTTTCCCCTTCTCCGGATAATCTCCCTTCCATCGCGATCACTGCCGTATCGCCTTTGATCTCTTTCAGCGTATATTTTGCCGCGCAATTCATTTTATTTCCCGCTTTGATCACGATCTGCTTTTCCCAGCTATCGCCTGTTCCTACTTCACCGGAAGGATAGCGCAGGAAGAACTGCATTTTATTCTCGGAAGAATCGACGATAGCGCCATCCTTTACCTGCACTTCCGTTTTTTTATCAAACTGCCCGGTGTACGTGCCAAGATAGGTACGGTCGATGAGGCCGAAAACAGGCATCGCCACCAGCTTTGCATCGCCGCTGAGGGAATCGGCCCCGCTGGCAGATCCGCTTACTTCATTGCCCTGCAATATCCCGCTCATTTTGATGCTTTCATTTTTCAGCTCGAGCATAACTGTTCCATCTGCAGCAGTTTCTCCCCTGCCGGCGATGAGCATCCTAAAGCCTGTTACATCACCCGAAGAAAGCTGGTTGACCGTGAAGTTGTAGCTGATCTTTACCGGCTTGTCCTTCAGCGGCCGGAACACAAGCTTTATTTTATCGTTTTCAGCTTTTCCTGTATCGTTGCTACAGGCAGAAAGCAAAAGGAAGGAACATCCAACCAGGAAGAGCAGGTTCTTTTTCATTCTGTTTTTTTTAGAATACAATTTTTTTAATTGATATGAAAGTGGTCAGCGTGCCTTCAGCAGCTCCAGCACTTCCTCTTCTTCCCTTACGGCTGAAAAACTGATCTCCCCCGGGAGCTGTACCGAAAAAGCGGCTGCCGGATTTTTCTTTAAAGGCTTTAATGGCACAAGCCGGATCTCTTTCCCTGCAGGAAAAACACGTGCAGGCAGCTCATCCTCCCCGATCTGTGCAACAATGGGCATTGCTTCTGCCTCTTCTTCATCCGCGGCATATTGTTCCGCCTTGAGCGCCCAGTTGGCTTCAATGACCTGGAACATAAAAAAGAAAATTATAATGATCAGAAGGACTCCCAATAATTGTATATCGCTTATCTCCATAATTTACCAGGACGTTGCTTTAATTATTTTTTTACTTACGCTGCTTTCATTTCCATTCTGTACCCGGATAAAATAAATCCCGTTGGGAAGCGCAGAAAGACTGATCTCTTTTTTTACTTCATCACAATGTACGGAAAAGATCATTCGCCCGTAAGCATCGTACAGGCATATTTCCTTTATGCCAGGTTTCATTCTGCTTACATCAATGATCAGTCTTGCTGAAGCCGGATTCGGGTAAACAGAAAAAATTCCGGCAGAAAGCGGTTCCCTGATTCCGGATATTGCACATCCATTCAGAACCTCTGACAGCGTATCGCGGCGGGTGATAAAGTTCTTGTGGACAGAATCGCGGAATCCATCTGCTGCAGGCGTACCCACAATGCTTTCGATCTTATTGTAAATGGTCTTTTCCTGTGATAGCCTCCGCCCCAGATCCAGCCTTCCCACATCAGCCAGCCGCCAAGGTTCAGCCCCTCGCTCATTTATGCTTCAGATTGGTATTACGAATATAACCAATTATTTCAATTTGCAATTTAAAAGTATCAGCGGCCGCTACAGGCTAAGCCCCGGTTTTACAAGGCCGTAATACATCACATCGATCAGCTCGCCCTTCAGCGTCATAAAATCCTTTCGCAGCACTCCTTCCTCAATAAAGCCATTCTTCTCCGCCACCCGCTTGCTCCCTTCATTATCAGTTGCCGAACGCAAAAACAGCTTGTTCAGCAATAGCACTTCAAAGCAATAACTGATGATCACTTTTATGGCGCCGGAAGTAACGCCCCTGCCTTCGTACTCCTTGTCAATGAAATAACCCAGCTCGCATTTCGGAACGCTCCATTCAAAATTTTTCAGGAACACTGCGCCGCAGGGCTCCTGCTTATCCTGGTCAATGATGAGGAAGCAGAATTCCCGCTTCTCCTTTTCATTTTTCAGCTTTTCTCTGATGTAGTTTTTCGCCGAGCTTTTATCATAAACGGCCTGGGCTGTCTTCGGCAGGTAATTGTTGATGCGCTTCCTGTTCGCAGCAATAAGCTGCAACAGCTGCGGGGCATCGGCCAGCTGCAGGGGCCTTAACATATAATTATCGAAGCGCATCCGGTTGTTTTACCTCAAATATAGTCATCCGGGAACGAAAAAAATAATCCGGGGATGGCGGGGAAAATATTTTTTTGTTAAATTGCAGAAAATATAACGCTACAAATGAAAACACTAAAATTAAGCCTCATGGCATTTTCAGCTGCACTCCTGCTGAATGCCTGCACTCCGGGCCCTGAAGAAGCACGGATCTATAACGATGAGATTATCGGCCTGGAAAACCCGCTGGCTGAAAAAGAAACTGCATTCATCGACATGCTCTCTGCCGACAAAGCGCCGGAAGAAATGAAAAAGGCATACGATGAGCTGGTGAAGCAAAGCGATGAGGCGATGACAGGCATCGAAAAGATAGAGGCCTTTGATAACAGCACCGCTTTCCGTGACGCTGCAAAAGAATACTTTGCAACCTTCAGGTCGATCGCCACCAATGAATACAAATCCATCCTGGAGCTGGCAGCAAAGAACCCTGAAGAAATAACGGACGATGATTCTAAAAAATACGAAGACCTGCTTGTTTCCGTACAGGATAAATCCGAAAAGGCGCTTGCAAGGATCCAGAATGAGCAGACAGCCTTCGCAGCAAAATACAAGTTCGAGATCGAAAAAGAAGTAGAACAGGGGAAACAATAATTCGTTCCTCACAATAAAAATCCCCACGAACAGGATTGTCCGTGGGGATTTTCATTTTACATAAGCTAATTACAATAGTTCATCATGGCTGTGCCCGCATCACTGTTGCCAAGCCCGCTGGCTTTGCTAAGGTCGATACAGCAGTCTTTTTTCCTGCCCAGCTCATAAAAGCAGATCCCTCTTCCGTAATACGCATTTCCATCCGTATCATTAAAATAGATCGCTTTTGAATAATCGTTGATGGCCGAGCGGTAATCTTTCAGGTTCTGTGCTGCCAGGGCCCGGCGGTAATATGCTTCAGGATTCCGCGGGTCGAAGCCCACAGCATTGTTATATTCATTCAGCGCATTTTTCCAGTCGCCGTTATCCGCCATTGCATTTCCTTTTTCAATGCAGGCCTTTGCTTCTTCCGGGTGTCCTTTCAGTATCTCCTGTGAGAATGAGGCCATCGACAGGAAAAGAAATGCGGATAAAAAAAGTATGTTTTTCATTTTTCGGAACAGTTTGGTTACTCTCCCAAAGATAATCATTTCAATGCAGGAAAATAAATTTACCTTTGCCAGCTATTCACCATCCATTTTTTTCGCTGATGATCCTGATCTACATTATCCTCTTTATTTTACTGATGGGCTTCCTCAGCTTCCTGATCCAGAAATTCAGGAAAGATAAAAAATACAAGCGCAAATTTTACGATTTTGAGGACAACACATCGGTGGTGATCGCGGTGCTTTTACTGATCGTCACCTTCTTCTCGATCAACGCATTCACGAACGACCCGGTTTTTACAGATCCCCGGGAACAGATCGGATACGGCAAAAGCACGGCACAGCCATGGCTCGAGAGCTCTGCCTACAGCAAGCTCGCACAAGAGAAGCCGGAAGACCTTGACCTGCAATATGCCTTCATTACAAGCCATTTTGATGAAAACCAGAACATGGGGCCGGATGTAAAAAATTTCAACCATGAAGGCCGTACGCTGTACACATTTTATGACGGGCTTTCCAAAAGCAGGGACAGCAAAAAAGCCGATATCGGGAACCTGTGCCTCGGGATCTATTATTATTTCACAGGTGATCATGGAAACTCCCGGGACCGGCTCGAAAAAGTAAAGAACGACAAGCTCAAATACCTGAACACCTATCTCGGCATCCAGAGCTATTACTACAACCATCCGCTGAAAGCTTACGGACACTTTGCCAAAGAGATCAGGCTGTACGGCGATATCAAAGGAGCCTATTATCACCTTTCGGGGATCTATGATTATGAGAAGCGCTACGAAGAGATCATACCTTTTGCTTATGATGATGCGATAAAACAATACATCCCTTACCAGTTCCGGCAAAGGGCTTATCTCTCCCGGCACGACCTGTATAATTATTTCCGGGCACTTCTTTCAGAAGCCTTTACCAATGGCAACCTGGTCGGCTTCCTGGGAGCGCTGCTCATCCTTCTCACCTGGATCTTTTACCTGCGCAGGGTGAACGTGTATCAAAAGGGCAACTGGAAGTCGATCGCGTTCACCGTATTATTATCCGCAGCATTCGTATTTCCCGTATGGCTCCTGTATGATACGTACAAATACCTGCTTGATTTTGACATGAACGGAAATGTCATCAATGATTTTTTATACTGTGTATTCGGGATCGGTGTGATCGAGGAGCTTGTGAAATTCATTCCTTTCCTGATCATCCTGAGGTTTACAAAAGTCATCAAAGAGCCGATCGATTACATCATGTATGCTTCCATCTCTGCGCTGGGCTTTGCCTTTGTAGAGAACTTCCGGTATTTCGATAACGCGAGCATCAACATCATCCATTCGAGGGCGCTCACGGCATCCATCGCGCACATGATCTTTTCATCTATTGCAGCTTACGGACTGGTGCTTGCGAAGTTCAGGTATAAAAAGAAACCCTTCTTATACGGCTTGCTGTTCTTTTTCATCGCAGCCTTTGCACACGGCTTTTATGATTTCTGGCTGATGAACAAGGATGTTTCCGATTTTTTCATCTTTACTTTTACATGGCTGCTTGCAGGGATCCTGGTGTATGCTTCCATCATCAACAATGCACTGAACAATTCACTTACTTCTTCCGACAATATCAGGCTGAACACATCAAAGCTTTCTTCCGACCTTGCTGCCGGGCTGATCGGGGTGTTCCTTTTTGAATACATTGCGATGGTTTTTATATACGGCCCAACGATCGGGAACAGGGAGTTTATCGGATCCACGCTTACGGGTGGCTACCTGATCCTCTTCGCTTCCATCCGCTTAAGCAATATTGATATTCTTCCCGGCGAATGGTCGCCCATCGAATTCTTTGCAGGATTGCTTCCTGCACAAATTGTGTATGGCGATAAAAAACCAAATTATAATTCGCTGGTCGGCAAAAGGATCAGCATCCGACTGTTCAGAAAAAAAACGATCCTTGAAGGATTGCTTCCGGTTGAAGGCGAGATCATCAAAAGGGAAAAGATAGAAGGGTTTTCCGGCTGGTTCCTGGTGAAGCTCGACAAGCCGCTGCCGATCAGCAAGTCGAACAAGGAATTTATCCTGATCAGGCCGAAGGAACGTTTTGCGCTGATCAAAAAAGGAGATGATACGATCGTATCTTTTGCATTTATCCCCGAGCTTGCATTACTGGAAAGCAACAATAAAAAATTAAAGGATTTTAAGTTTGTCGACTGGGCTGTTGCAACGGAGATCTCAGTGCCCCAGTAAACTGATCAGCGCTTTCACCGCATGATCCAATTCCTGTGCAGTCTGTTCATCTTTCGGCTTTCCACCGGCATCAAACCTGCCTCTTGCACCGCTGATGAGCAGGGCTGTGTCTTCGGTAAAGCCGGCTTCCAGCGTTCTCATGATCAGCTGCAGCGATTCAAATGCCTTCTCTCCCATCCCTGATGCCACGATCAAAGCCGTTGGCTTCTTCGCAAAAATAATGGTGGACACCATCCATTCAAGCGCATTTTTCAGTGAACCCGGCAGGCTGAATACATATTCAGGGCTGCAAATGATCACACCATCCGCTTTCCTGACCAGCTGACGGAATTCTTTCACCGAAGCATCCACCGGCTCAACATCAAGGTCAGGATTAAAATGGGGAAGGCTGCCGATGCCTGTATATAATTCAATATTCACTTCCTGTGAATACTTCTCCTTAATGAACTTCAAAATGGATTCATTGGTGGAATTGCTGCGGGTGCTGCCGGAGATCGCGAGAATGGTTTTCCTGGTGGTCATTGGAGAAGCGGAATAGTAGATGCCAAAGATAAGCTTTCCTGAAAATTAAAAATGAAAGAGCCCGAAATAGTCCTACGAATAAATAAGGACAAAGGTTTATGTTACTCTTTTGAGGAAAAAATAATTAACCGGCCCTGTTCATATCTATTGCGGAATAAGCCAACCTTTCGGAAAGCAGGACGTACATATTGGCAAAGGACCGAACCTCCTGCATCCTTTTATTAATAAGCACTTCCGCGATAGCAAAGCAAACATATCGCAAGGGTAAAAAATGCAAATACCACACATGAAGAATTAACAAAGTACTTTAATTATAGAAATCATGAGAACAAAATTGTACATCTTAACATTGCTGGCACTGACCATCCAGGTGATGAGCAGGAGCCAGACAGCAGCTAAGCAATTTTTCCAGGGCGATAAAAATTTCGTGCTGGGCTACACGAATTACACAGAGGAAGAACGGAGGGAATTTGCAGGCATTGATGATCCTGCAGTGTTGCTGATCCAGGCGGATGAGCTCACAAACAGGGCAATGCTGGAAAAGAAAACTGCTGCGGGAAAAAGAGGCGAAGAACAAGTACGCTTACTGAACAATGTCAATGAATTGCTGCACAAAGCGGAGACAAGGAGATTAGCAGCATCGGAGCTGTTAGGATATAACAACCGCATGGAATTCAAGCTGATGAAAGCAGCATGTATTGAACTGCTTTGCGAGCGTGATGCAACTGACAGCCTCGTGATCCTTGCGAAAAAAGCATTGCTGAATGCAGTCCGTTCCTACAGGCTGGGAATTGAATTAAGAGAGGAAGCGTATGCACAGCGAACCATTGAAGCTACGCTTGGCAATCTGCACCTCGCAGAAGAAAAAGAAAGCATCGCGATCATTAAAGTGGTGCAGGCCATGAAGCTGCTGGAAGAAGTTACGCCGCAGGTACTGGCGATCAGGTGATAACAATTAAAAAGCCCAAACACAGTGTTTGGGCTTTTTTATTCTTCATCTAAAACACCCATGCGCTCATCAATGAACTCAAAGAAATTGCTTTCCCCTGAGATCTCCCAGGTTTCATGGTCCCAGTCGACAGTTGCATTCGTTGTTTGCTTTGCTTCATTCCTGTAAAAGCATTGTGCATTTCCTGCACCATCCGGGAAAAATTCAAGCAGGTCATCAAATTTATAGCCTTCCGACAAGGTATCCTGTTCCCTGCAGATCGGGTTCATCATCTCTCCCATCACCCTGAGGTCCACACTGCGCAGCAGGTCGCCAAATCCATCATGCACCTTGTAAAATTCAGCAAGGTCGTCAGGAATTGTCCAGTTGAAAGCCCGGAGATTCTCATTCGGAATAGAAACAGGATTAGGTTCTCCGCCGGTGTAAACCATATAATAATCCCTGCCGTCGTACAACCGAATGTCCAGCAGGTAATGCAGGTCCCAGCCTTCATCTTTCTTTTCGGCATAAATGAACCTGCATCTTTCCTTTAAGCTTTCCAGCAGCTGCGGAATTTTGGAGCTGATGGGCGCAAAATTCTCATCGATGAATTGTGCATTGTTCTTTGAATTCAAATGGTGCCATGGACAATCATCCGGGAGCTCTCCTAATTGCACATACGCAGCACTGTTCCTGTCTTCATAGATCAAACGTACCGCATCCATGCCGTACTGGTTGATCAGGCTTCTCTCCAGCCCTGTAGTGCGATTGAACTCAGAGGTAAAATCCTTTTTATTATCACGTTCCAGCTGCTTGCGCAGTCCGGCCTTTTGCTCTTCGGTCAGCTTATATCCCGAAGCTTTATTTTGATCCTTGTTTTTATTTCCGAATCCTAAAGAGGAGAAGATGCCCATGTTTTATTGATTAATTTTTTGACAAAAATATTATTCCGAACCCGAGTTAACAACACTAAGAATAAACACTGGATACAGGAAAGGAAAAACTATTGCAAGCCAGAACAGGCAGCGGAATATGATCTCCCTTCTTTTAATTTCAAAGCCTTTGATAAATTGCCGGTCGATCATCTCCAATAAAATAAAGAGAAAATTCATTGCTGCAGTGTAGATAAGAAATACCACTGCACCAACCGGAAAGACGATAAAACTCAGGAATGACCTGTCAAGCGCATAAAATACCACTAAGGTAAATACGATAACGAGCACTCCCGCAACAAGCAAACCTTTGTTAAGCGTTAGTCTTTTGTTTGTCCACCAGTCTGCTTTTGTTACTTGCATAATTTTTTTTATAAATGACTCAATCGAAGCAGGATCTGCGCGTTGTCAACGCCCGCTTTGTCATCCCGAGCTTGCCCGAGGGATCTTATTCCAAGCCAACCCACGATAAACACATAGTACGTCAATCATAATCAATCATAAGCGTCTAAGACGATCATCCTGTTTTATCATAAAAATCTGCGTGGATCAGCGTACCATTATACACAGTACATCAAAATTGCCAACCCATTCCCGCCCTTAGCGCTGATCGACACACCCACTAATAAAACCTCTGCGTCTCTGCGAGAAACACCCACGCGCGTTCTCGACTTCGCTCGAACTGACATCGCACAACACTCTGCGTTCTCTGCGAGAATAGACTTTGCGTTCTTGGCGTCTTTGCGAGAAAAGATAACACCCGCGCACGTTCTCGATACATTTTTCCGAAAAGGAAAAACA
>JAOQAD010000027.1 GCA_025963775.1 Bacteroidota bacterium
TGCAGCAAAGCTTAGGCAGCTTTGAGCTGATCTGCATCAACGATGGCTCCGGCGATTCCACCGGAGAGGAGATCCTCCGGTTCAGGGATCCGCGCATCCGCTACATCAACAAAGCCAATACAGGAGTTTCGGATACCCGCAACGTAGGCTTCAGCCTGTCGAACGGGAAGTATATCCTGTACCTTGATGCGGATGATATTTTATCCGAACATTTTCTGCAGAAACGCGTAGACTATCTTGAGCAACACCCGGAGATGGGATTCTGCTGCTCCGAAGTGATCAAGATCGATGAAGCAGGTACTATCATTACAGACACAAAATGGGTGGGCGCCCATTCAAACATCCTGCTGGAAGTGCTGAGCTATAACCTGAAGATCATCACCTGCCCTTCGAATTATCTTTTCAGGAAAGAGCTGTTGCAGCAGCATTCGATAAAATTCGATCCGGGCCTTTCGAGCAGCGCCGACCGCTTTTTCCTGATCGAGCTTTCAAACGTAGCGAAATGCGGTTTGGTGAAAGATGCTTATCTTTATTACCGCATGCACCCCTCGAGCATGTCGCACAAGCTTACACTGAACCTCCTGCGTGACAATTTTGTTTTCAAGCAGAAAATTTTAAGCCTTGATTACATTCCCGCTGAGCTGAAAAAAGAATTTTGTTTCAAGACCAATTATATCCTTGCGGGAAGTTATTATAAACTGAAGAAAGCAGGGCCTTTTCTTTTGTATTCACTGAAGGCATTTTATTATAACCCGGCAGGATTTTTAAAGCAATTAACAAAGTAAAACCAGCATCATGTGCGGAATAGCAGGATTTTATTCACCCGGTAAGGTATTCTCAGAAGCGGAGCTGCGTGCGATGACGGATGCCCTGGCGCACCGCGGGCCTGATGCTTCCGGCTATTACACGGACGACATGGTTGGCTTCGGGCACCGCAGACTGAGCATCATCGACCTGTCGGACAATGCGAACCAGCCGATGCATTCGCTGGACGGGCGCTACGTGATGGTGTACAACGGCGAAGTGTACAATTACAGGGAAATTGCCACTGAGCTGAAACAGAAATTCAAAACCTCCTTCCGCACTTCCTCCGACAGCGAAGTGATCATTGAAGGCTATGCGCGCTACGGCCCGGAAATAGTGAACAAGCTGAATGGCATGTTTGCACTGGCCATTTACGACAAACAGAAGAAAGAGCTGTTCGTCTGCCGCGACCGCATCGGCATCAAACCCTTTTATTATTTCTGGGACGGGACTAATTTCGCATTTGCATCGGAGCTGAAATCGCTGCTTTGCTGTGCGCACATCCCGCTGGAAATAAACAAGAACGCGATCTACCATTTCCTGCACCTTGGCTTTATTCCCGCTCCCGACTCCATTTACCAGTCGGTGAAAAAGTTGAAAGCCGGCACCTGGATGAAGATCTCGGGAAGCAATGTGGAAACGAAAAAGTACTGGTCGGTGAACGCCGCCATTCATGAAAAAGTGATCAGCAATGAAAAGGAAGCGATCGTGAAGCTGAGCGACCTGCTCATGAGCTCGGTGCAATACCAGATCAAAAGCGATGTGCCTTTCGGCGTATTCCTAAGCGGTGGAATTGATTCAAGCCTTGTCACCGCCAATGCCGTGAACCTTTCCGGCGTGAAGGTGAATACATTCTCTATCGGCTTTGAAGAGAACCGCTTCAATGAATCCGTTTATGCCAAGGCGATCGCGAATTACCTCGGCACCAACCATCATGAGTTTGTTGTTTCCTACAAGGATGCGATCAGCCTCATCGATACTATTTTTGATGCCTACAGCGAGCCTTTTTCCGACTCCTCCTCCATCCCGACCATGCTGGTTTCCAAGCTGGCAAGAGAGCATGTAACCGTTACGCTTTCGGGCGAAGGCGGCGATGAATTGTTCATGGGCTATGGCGCTTATAAATGGGCAAAGCGCCTCAACAATCCGCTTATCAGGCAGCTCAGGCACCCGATCGCTGCCATGCTTTCCGCTTCCGGCGAGCGTTTCGAGCGGCATGCACGTTATTTCCAGTATCCTCACCGCAATCTCCAGTACAGCCATATCCTCTCGCAGGAACAATATTATTTTTCGCTCGATGAGCTGGACAATATGCTGACAAGCGATTTTACGGAATCACCGGGAAGCACAACCACGGAGCTGCTCAATAATTTCGGGATCGAGATCGACCACCTGGGAAGGGAATTGAAGCCGATCGAAAAGCAGGCGGTATTCGACCTGAATGTTTACCTGCAGGATGACCTGCTTACTAAAGTGGACCGCGCAAGCATGCACTTCTCGCTTGAAACGCGCGTGCCTTACCTCGATCACAGGATCATTGAATTTGCATTGAACCTTTCGCCTGCACTGAAATACAATAACGGCACGGCCAAATATTTACTGAAGGAGATCCTTTATCAATACGTTCCGAAAAAATTCTTCGCAAGGCCGAAGCAGGGCTTTGCCATTCCGCTTGAGAAATGGCTGAAAAACGAGCTCCGCTTCCTGATCGAAGAGAACCTTTCAACGGAAGTGATCGGGAAATACGGGATCGTTCATACGGATTACGTTGAAAACCTGAAGAAGAAATTTTTCGCCGGCAAGGATTATCTTTATAACAGGATCTGGGTACTGATCGTGCTGCACAAATGGCTCCAAAAATACCACAAGCGATGAAGATCAGGATTTTTCTTTTTCACAGGGTTTCTCCCATGCGCGATCCCTTATGGGATCCCATGTCGCCTGCGCTGTTTGAAAGGATAGTCGCCTATCTTGGCAAAAGCTATGAAGTGGTGCCGCTTGAAAGAACGCTCATAGGCGATCATATCCCGCTTTCAAAAAAAGAGCTTTGCGCGATCACCTTTGATGATGGCTATAAGGATTTTATCAACTACGCTTTCCCGATCTTAAAAAAACACAACTGCCCTTCTTCCATGTATGTGATCAGCGATTGCGTGGATCAGAACCTTCCGCCATGGACCTACATCATCAACCACCTGTTCATCAATACTTCCCACTTATTGCTCGACATCCATTCAAAGGCGCTGCCTGCAAACCTTTCCAAAACAACCTGGAACAACAGCAAAGAGCGGATCGGCTATGCAAGAAAGCTTTCGCCTTTTATGAAGCAGCTGAACAACCGTGAACGCGTGCTGATCTATGAACAAATCCAGAAGGAGTTCAATGATGTGGACGATCCGCACGACATGATGATGAGCTGGGACAACATCCGGGAGATCGGCAGGAACGGCTGCGAGATCGGCTCCCACTCTGCTTCACATCCGCTCCTGGCAAAAAAAACAAACGAGCTGGAGCATGAGCTTACCGCTTCCGCTGAAAAGATAAAAACTGAAACAGGGAAATTTCCACTTGCCATTTCATATCCTTTCGGGAATTATAATGATACGGTTAAAACAATGTCGGAAAACGCCGGCTATAAAACAGGCCTCACCGTCAATTACGGAACGTACAACAGCGACGTGCACCACCTCTTTGAGATCCCGCGGATCGAGCTGTATTCCGAGTCATTCTTCAAATCCAGGCTGCGCATCAAAGGTTATATTGAGAACACGAGAAAGATCATAAAGTTGAAATAAGGATGCTGACGATTCTGACACATGAGTTTCTTTTTATCCGGAAAAAGGAGATCTGGTTTTACGATGGCGGCGATACGGAGCCGGCGGCATACACTTCTTTTTGCTATGCATTGAAACGCCCCGCCATGCACATCGATACGGAAGTGAAAGAGTTTACCACGGTGCTTGACCTTCGTGCTGATGAAACAAAATTATTCGATGCCATCAGCAGCACTTTCCGTTATCACATCCGGAAAGCAGCAACAGCAGGCGTTCAATGTATTTATGATGTTGAGCCTTCTCTTTCAGAATGCAGGGAGATCATCCGCCGGTTCAATGTTTTTGCAGCGAAAAAAAAGATCACACCTGCCAATTCAAAGCGCATTCTTGCTTTGCAGGAACAGAAGAAGGTCATCATTTCAAAAGCAATGCAGGGCGATGCAACACTTGTAACGCATGTGTACCTTCACGACGATAACAGGATCCTGCTCATGCATACTTTTCACGAAGAAGAAGAAACGGATCCGCAACTGAGAGGATACGCCAATAAATCGCTGCACTGGGAGGACATCCGCCTGTTCCGCGAAAAAGGCTTTCATACTTACGATTTCGGCGGGATCAATAGTGAAGAGTTGCCGGGGATCTCCCATTTCAAGCTCAGCTTCGGGGGCAAGGCAGAGCAGGCCGACAGCTTTATCGCGGTAAAGCCCGTTTACAGGGCCTTCTATAAATTGTATAAGAACATTCGCTGATCAGCATCATGGAAATAAATAAAAAAGTGTATTCAAACAGCGAGGTTGTAAAGCATTATGCCGATTACAGCTCCACGCTGCAGCGCCCCGAAAAAACGATCACGGAGCTGCTCCAGCCAAAGCTAAAAGAGATGAGGATGCTCGACATCGGGGTTGGCGCCGGAAGGACCACCGTTTTTTTTGCTGACAAAGTAAAAGAATACACCGGCATTGATTTTTCGGATGGCATGATCGAAGCCTGTAAGGAAAAATTGGGCAAAGCCTATCCTGCAGCAGGGTTTGAAACGATGGATGTGCGCGACCTTTCGCATTATGCAGACAACAGCTTTGACTTTGTGCTCTTCAGCTTTAACGGGCTCGACAATATTTCACACGAAGAGCGCATCGTTGCCCTCAGCGAGATCAGGAGGATCTGTGCGGAAAAAGGAACTTTTTGTTTTTCATCGCACAACCTGCAATGCCTTCCCGTTTTTTTCAGCATCCGCTTCCGCTGGCACCCGGTCCGGTTCCTGAAAAGCCTCTTTGCAAGAAAAAGGCTGATCGCACGGAACAAGGAGCAGATCGGCAAATTTCCGGAAGCAGACCACGTTACGATTTTCGATGATGTGTATGATTTCGGCCTGCATACGTATTACATCCGGCCCTCTGCACAGATCGAACAACTGAGAAAAAATGGTTTCAGCAATGTAAAAGTGTTCAGCTTCGATACGGGAGAAGAATTACCGGAGCAGCAGTACGATTCCGCCACAGATTCATGGCTGTATTATCTCTGCAGCAAAAATTAAATGCGCATTTTTTTCTTTGATTGCTGCTCATAAAAATACTTGAGCACAAAAAGACTGGAGATGTAAAAAGGAATGCAGGGTATCTTCAATCGCACCAGCGAACCAAAATTGGAAGTGGCGATACCCACGGAGAAGGCGAAAAATAAAGAGAACAAGACCGAGAACAGCAGCAGCGGATTTTTACCGATCAGGCGGAAGAATCCCATGAACTTCAACCGGATAAGGAGAAAGATCGTCAGTAAAAGAATGTAGGTATTCTCCAATGCCGACAAAAGCATAACCGGATTTTTCGCATCCCAGAGATAAGGCCTGAACAAGGTCGCGGCAATGGCAAGGTGCGCCTTCCCCAGCATACTGATCGGGTTCGCATCAAACTCCCCGATGTCAAAGCTTTGCCCGCCATAATATTCCTGCTTCTGGTCAAGATTTACCACCACAGCACGGTCAAGCACATTATCGATCCGGTACAAACCGAGAAAATCACCCATCTGCGAAAGCAGCAGCAAGCTCAATCCGAGCCCCACGGAAATGAAAAAAGGTGCTGCCATGAATTTCAATGCCTTGTTCCTGAGGCCCGATAAGCGTTCATTCGAGAGCCAGATCAGCGATCCCGGCAGCAAGGCAAAAAAGATATAGGGCTTGATCGCGATCAGCAGGAAAGCCGATATGAATACGCAAAGCAGGCTTCCTATCTTGTATCTTTTCCGGATGAAAAAATAATAAAAATGATAGGTATACCAGCCAACCGCCGAGAGCGTGATCGTATCCTTCAGAAGGCCGGAACCCCAGAACACCACGGAAGGAATGAACAATACGGAGATCGCAAATTGCCGCTGCAGCTGCGGAAACTGCGTGTTGAACAACAGGAAGAGCCTCCAGATACCGCTGTAGCAAATCCACGCGAGCAACAATGCCATGACCACAAAGCTGTGAAAGGAAAGAAAATAAAGTGGCACCAGCAGCCTGGATACGAAAAGAGCCTTGTCATCAAGCCAGAATACAGGATAACCGGTATTTGAATCGAAGTAAGAATAATTCTCCCTCGAGTTATTGCCCATCAGCATATCAAAAAAAACATTAATGTTCTTATGGGCCACATTACACATAGCTTCTGTAGTAATGTAATAATTGGTCGTATCACCGCCTGCATAATAATATTGGTAGATCAGGCAAACTGCAATGGCGCCGAACAGCTTTATCATCAAACCCCGGCTATACCATTTGTACAGCGGCTGCTTCAGCATGTTCTTGTGCCCGATAAAGCTCGAGATGAAGTAGATCATCAGGAGATAGAGCGGCGTAAGCAACAAGTCGAAAATCGTAACTACCATCGGGTTTGCGGGGAATTCTTATTTAGCAGGTGTTGTAAAAAAATGCTGGAATAATTTTCATCGGTCACTTCGTTGCGTAACGCAGTGGAGCCCTTCGGCTCCGCTCAGGATAAACTTCCCGAGAAGTAGGCCAGTTCTCGATACTTTCGCCAAAAGGCGAAAACTCGAACTGACATAAGCATTCCAACATTTTTTCCTACAACAGTCTTTAACAAAAGTAACACATTGTTTTAAATATTATCTTAAACTTGTACCGGTAAATGCGTTAGAATGAAAGTCCTTTATATCTCCTACGATGGAATGACCGATCCGCTTGGGCAATCCCAGGTGATCCCTTATTTGCAGGGACTTTCCGCGAAGGGACACGAGATCACGCTTTTGAGCTGTGAGAAGAAAGGCCGTTTTGCAGCGCACAGCGGTATGATCAGCAAGCTGCTTTCAGCATCCAATATTTCATGGCATCCCGTGCCTTATTCATCCCTGCCTTCAGTGCTTTCCAAGCAGCTCAACCTGTTCGCCATGGAAAAAAAAGCAAAGCAGCTCTGCGAAACGCAAAAGCCGGAAGCGGTGCATTGCCGCAGCTACATGGCAGCGCTTATCGGGCTTAAATTAAAATTAAAATACGGAATCAAATTCATTTTCGATATGCGCGGATTCTGGGCGGATGAGCGGATCGACGGCAACATCTGGAGCCTCAGCAACCCGCTTCACAAAAGGATCTACGCCTACTTCAAAAAAAAAGAGCTCAGCTTTTTACTGAATGCCGACCATACTATTTCACTTACTGAAAATGCAAAAAAGGAGATCCTTTCCTGGCCCCAGCTGAAAGGAAAACAGGTTCCGATAGAAGTAATTCCCTGCTGTGCCGACCTCGGTCTTTTTTCCGCGAAAACAATTGATCCTGCAAAACAAGATTCATTACGCTTAAGTTTCGGCATCAGCGAAGATGAGCTGGTGATCAGCTATCTCGGCTCCATCGGCACCTGGTACATGCTCGGTGAAATGCTTGATTTTTTCAAGTGCCTGTTAGCAAAAAGGCCGGATGCAAAGTTCCTCTTCATCACTCCTGATGCAAAAGAACTGATCCTTGAAGGCGCAGGAAAGAAAGGCATCGCGGCAAAGAAGATCATCGTGGTTTCCGCACAGCGCGCCGAAGTGCCTGCTTACCTCAGCTTATCCGCGATCTCACTGTATTTCATCAGGCCACTGTATTCAAAAAAAGCCTCTTCACCAACAAAAACGGCCGAGATCATGGGACTCGGCATTCCGCTGATCACCAACGCAGGCATCGGCGACAGCGACCTGATCCTTGGCGAAGCGCAGGCAGGCACACTTATAAATGAGTTCAGCAAAGCAGAATATGAGCGCGTAATTGAACAAATTGATGTACTTTTAAAGCTCGATAAAACAAAAATAGCGCAGGCTTCGGAAAAATATTTTTCCCTTCAGAAAGGCGTTGAAAAATATGCCGCTGTTTACGAAAAGCTTGCCCATAACAGCATGAAATAAAGGCATGGAACCAGGAAAAACAATACTTGTCACCGGCGGCGCGGGATACATTGGCTCACATACGATCATCGAATTGCTCGAAACCACTTCCTTCCATGTGATCTCCATTGATAATTTCTCCAATTCTTCCCCGAAAACGTTTGAGCGCATCGAAAAGATCACAGGAAAAAAAGTGCAGAACTACGCGGTTGACATGTGCGACATGAATGCACTGGCCGCTGTATTTGAACAGGAAAATAATATCGGCGGCATCATTCATTTTGCAGCATACAAATCGGTTCCCGAATCGGTGCTGCAGCCTGCAAAATATTACCATAACAACCTCAACTCATTGCTGAATGTGCTTGAGTGCTGCAAAATATATAAGGTCACTGATTTTATTTTTTCTTCGTCCTGTTCCGTTTACGGCAACATCAGCGAGCTGCCGGTAAAGGAAAGTACGCCGCTTGGCAAGGCTGAATCGCCTTATGCATATACAAAGCAGGTGGGTGAAGAGATCCTGAAGGATTATGCAAAAGCATTTCCGCAGCTGAATATTGTTGCACTGCGCTACTTTAACCCGGTCGGGGCGCACCCTACAGGGCTGATTGGTGAATCGCCGCTCAACAAGCCGAATAACCTTGTGCCGATCATCACCAATACTGCCATTGGCAAGATCCCGCAGATGGCAGTTTACGGGAACGATTATCCTACGCGCGATGGCACCTGCATCCGCGATTACATCCATGTAACAGACATTGCCGCAGCGCACATCAAAGCCCTGGAGTACATCGGCAGCAAAAAGCAAAGCAGCAACTTTTTTATTTTCAATCTCGGTACCGGCCAGGGCGTCAGCGTACTGGAAGCCATTCATGCCTTTGAAAAAGTGTCCGGCCAAAAGCTGAATTACATCCTTGGCGAAAAGCGCCCGGGAGATGTCGGCGCCATTTATTCCGACAACTCCTTTTCGGAAAAGGAACTGGGCTGGAAACCAAAATTCTCCCTCGATGAAATGATGCAAACGGCCTGGAAATGGGAACTTGAACAAAAGAGAGAGAATTAATTTGTCAGGCTGTTAATCTGGTATAGGCTTATTTTAATGATCGGGAACAGGCTTAGCACAGGCTTAAATGAAAACACAATTATTGTATTTCCCGGGATTGAATGGGCTTCGCGCCATTGCAGCTATGGCCGTAGTTATTTCACATACTACCCTTTCACTGGGTGAATTCAATCTTCCGGCCATGTTCAGCCAGGGAGGTGATGTACAACCCCAGGGATTAAAGCTGGCCTCATACGGGGTAAGCATTTTCTTTGCACTCAGCGGCTTCCTTATCACTTATCTTCTCCAGGCCGAAAAAGAATTTCAGCCAATTGACATCAAAAAATTTTATCTCCGGAGGGCACTCCGTATCTGGCCCTTATATTACCTTTACATAATTCTCATAGCTGTTATGCTGTCGGCATCAGGAGTCGGGATAATCGGAAGGCCATTTTTCTTTACTGTTTTTATGGCCGCCAACATACCTGCGCTCTTCGGACAGGGTATTTTCCTTATTGGCCATTATTGGTCCCTGGGCGTGGAAGAGCAGTTTTATATTGTGTGGCCGTGGATTAACCAAAAAGTTACCCGTTACTTAAAACCGTTTATACTTTCAATCATCATACTGGTAGTAAGCACAAAGATTACCCTGCATTTTTTCTTTCCTGGTTCACAACTGGAGATGATCCTGCATATCAACCGATTTCATTGCATGATGACTGGCGCATTGGGTGCAATACTTTTTAAGGAGAAAAACAGGCTATTTCTACAACTTGTGGACAACAAGCTTAGCCAGTCGGTCTGTTGGCTCATCATGCTGATGCTGCTAATCAACAAATTTCATTTTGCCTCCGTTATCGACGACGAGCTTATTTCAATAGTTGCACTTTTCCTGATCATTGGGCAGATAAACATCAGGCACCGCATCCTGAACCTGGAACTGGGGATTTTCAATTACCTCGGGAAAATATCCTATGGCATTTATGTGATCCATCCGCTCATTATTTATTTACTTTCGAAGTTCATCCGCAAGAATGGACTCCCGAATGCATCCAAATACATTCTCGTATATGCCAGTGTAATAGCTGGCACCATTGCTATGTCGCATTTATCCTATGTTTTCTTCGAAAAATATTTCATGAACCTTAAAAAAAAGTTCGTTGTTGTGGGCAGCTCAGCTTCCCGTTCCGGTTCAACCCCCGGATAAAAATTCCCGGTTAGATTATCCCCTTAAGAGCTATCCTTAAAATGCCCGCTTTCCCCTTTCATCAAACAGCTTAAATTGTTAACTTTACACCGGTAAAACCGAACTTTTATGCAAAAACAGGTATCAATTGATGTAGAGGCTGAAAAGAAAGAAATACTCAAGCGCTATCGGGCACTCCTTCATGCATGCAAGCGCACACTTGAAAAGGGCGACAAATTACTCATCCGTAAAGCTTTTGACATTGCACTGGAAGCGCATAAGGACATGCGCAGAAAATCAGGCGAGCCGTATATTTACCACCCGATCGCCGTTGCGCACATCTGCGCCGAAGAGATCGGGCTGGGTACCACTTCCGTTGTCTGCGCCCTTCTTCACGATGTGGTGGAAGACACCGACCTCACGCTCGATGATATCCGCGGGCTGTTCGGGGAAAAAGAAGCAAAGATCATCGACGGGCTTACAAAGATCTCCGGCGTGTTCGACCAGAGCTCTTCCCTGCAGGCAGAGAATTTCCGCAAGATGCTGCTTACCCTTTCGGAAGATGTGCGTGTGATCCTCATCAAGCTGGCCGACCGGCTGCACAACATGCGCACACTGGAAAGCATGAAGCGTGACAAGCAGTTAAAGATCGCCTCTGAAACATTATACCTCTACGCACCGCTGGCACATCGCCTCGGGCTGAATGCCATCAAGACCGAGCTGGAAGACCTTGGCTTAAAATATACCGAGCCGGATGTGTATGAAGATATCCAGATTCGCCTGAAAGAAGGGGAAGCCGAACGGAAAAGGTTCATCACCAAGTTCATGGTGCCGATCAAGGAGATCCTGGATGAAGTTGGATTGAAAGCGAAGATCATCGGCCGCCCGAAATCCATCTTCTCGATCAACAATAAAATAAAGACGAAGGGTGTTCCCTTTGAAGAGATCTACGATCTGTTCGCCATCCGCATCATCATCGATTCGCCTCCCGAAAATGAAAAATCGGATTGCTGGCGTGTGTACTCCATCGTTACCGATTTTTATCACCCAAGCCCGGAAAGGCTTCGCGACTGGATCTCCACGCCGAAGGCAAACGGCTATGAAAGCCTGCACACTACGGTGATGGGCCCTGACGGGAAGTGGGTGGAAGTGCAGATCCGCACAGTGCGTATGGATGAGCTTGCCGAAAAAGGATATGCAGCGCACTGGAAATACAAGGACAGTGCGAACGAAAGCCAGCTCGATGAGTGGATCCGAAAGATCCGCGAGATCCTTGAAAATCCGCAGGACAATGCCCTTGAGTTCCTCGATGATTTCAAGCTGAATTTATTTGCCGAAGAGATCTTCGCCTTCACTCCGAAAGGAGAAATGAAAACACTTCCCATCAATGCAACGGCACTCGATTTTGCATTCGACATTCATACGAAGATCGGGGAAAAATGCATCGGTGCAAAAGTGAACCACAAGCTGGTTCCATTAAGCTACAAGCTGAAAAGCGGCGACCAGGTGGAAGTGCTCACCTCCAGCAAGCAAACGCCGAAAGAAGACTGGCTCAATTACGTGGTGACCGCAAGGGCAAAAGCAAAGATCAAGAATGCGCTCAAGGAAGAACGGCGCAGGGTTGCAGAAGAAGGCCGCGAAATGCTCGAGCGCAAATTCAACCACCTCAAGATCGATTTTACAGTGCCGAACATTAACAGCCTTGCTAATTATTTCAAGCTGCCGAGCAGCCAGGAATTATTTTACCGCGTGGCTGTCGGAAATATCAACATCAAGCATTTAAAGGATTTCAGGCAGGAACAGGGCACCATTGTCCACAAAACCGGCAGCATCAAAAAAGCTGAGGCAGCGCCTTCACTGGAACAGATGGTGGCGAATGCACGCGGAAAATCCGACATGCTCGTGATCGGCGAGAACCTTAATAAGATCGATTACAAGCTTTCCCCATGCTGCTCGCCTATCCCGGGCGATGACGTATTCGGCTTTGTGACCATCAATGAAGGCATCAAGATCCACCGTGTGAACTGCCCGAATGCCGTGCAGCTTTTATCCAACTACGCATACCGTGTGGTGAAGGCCAAATGGACCAGCCAGGAACTCATTTCTTTCCTTGCCGGCATCAAGATCACCGGGATCGATGAGGTTGGTTTGGTAAGCAACATCACCAAGATCATTTCCAACGAATTGAACGTAAACATGCGCTCCATCAGCTTCGATACAAACGACGGAACTTTCGACGGCAGCGTAACCGTATTCGTGCACGATACGCACCACCTTACCGAGCTCATGAAAAAGCTCAAAAAGGTGCACGGCGTGCTCACCGTTACCCGGATGGACGGCAATTAATTCCGGGTAAACCGTTTTCCGGAAAGAGCTCAACAATCCTGCAACAGCAGCGCTTTTGGGCTCTTTTTTTTGTTAATATCTTATCCTTCCCGTACCGAATAATTTTGTATTTTTATATCCTAAATCGTTGGGAACATGGCAGCTGTTGATACAAAGGAAACAGTTAAACAATTATTTTCGGAATACCTCACTACGAACGGGCACAGGAAAACGCCCGAGCGCTTTGCTATTTTAAATGAGATCTATTCACATGGAGGCCACTTTGATATTGAATCACTGTACATCCACATGAAGAACAAGAAATACCGCGTGAGCCGTGCCACACTATACAATACAATTGAATTGCTCCTGAATTCGAACCTCGTTACCAAGCACCAGTTCGGAAAGAACCTCGCGCAGTTCGAGAAATCGTACGAATACAAGCAGCACGACCACCTCATTTGCCAGGATTGCGAGAAGGTCTTTGAATTCTGCGATCCGCGCATTCAGCAGATCCAGAAAATGGCAGGCGACATCCTGGATTTCAACATCTCGCATCATTCGCTGAACCTGTATGGCAAATGTAACAAGCTGGCTTCAAATGGAGTTTGCGAGCACAGGAAACTGAAAAAATAAACAGAAGAACATATGATCTTTGATTACAAATCCAAACCCGAGAACGGCCTCAATGTTTATCACCTCATGGGTGAACTGATCGACCGCGACCAGGCAGTGAAAATGCTTGCAGAGATGGATGCAGCCATTTTAAAGGGAGAGAACAAAGTGCTGCTGAACCTGCAGGACCTGAAATACATCAACAGCAGCGGCCTGAATGTTTTCATCAACATCCTCACAAGGGCAAGAAAAGCCGGCGGGGATGTGGCCATCTGCTGCGTGAATAAAAAGATCACCGAGCTGCTGGTGATCACCAAGCTGAACAGCGTTTTTAATGTAAGCGATTCGGCAGAGAAAGCGATTGCAGTGCTGAATAAATAAGTAGGTTGGAGTTGGGAGGTTGGAGTTTGTAGACGGTTTTAGCGTCAGTTCGAGTAGCGAGGTACGAGCATATCGAGAACAAGCTTACCCGCTTTATCGATACTCTCCCTTCGGTCGAACTCGAAATGACAAAACACACCGGGTTCATAATAGAATTAGTAGTTTGGAATAAGATCCCTCGGACAAGCTCGGGATGACAAATACACCGATTGGTAATTAGTAAATTCGTAAATTAGTAACAATTCGTAATTAGTAGTAAATGAAGGTAGATGTATTACTGGGTCTTCAGTGGGGAGACGAAGGAAAAGGAAAAATCGTAGATGTATTAACGCCAAAATATGACATCATCGGGCGATTCCAGGGTGGCCCGAACGCAGGACATACCCTTGAGTTCAACGGGATCAAGCATGTATTGAGGACCATTCCTTCCGGGATCTTCCATGAAAAATCATTGAACATAATCGGCAACGGCGTGGTGATCGACCCGGTGGTGCTGATCGCTGAGATCGATGCGCTGATCAAAATGGGAGTTGATGTAAAATCAAAGCTCCTCTTTGCACAGAAGGCTCACCTCATCCTACCGACACACCGCCTGCTGGATGCAGCTTCGGAAGCATCAAAAGGAAAAGAAAAGATCGGATCCACGCTGAAAGGCATCGGGCCGACCTACATGGACAAGACCGGCCGCAACGGGATCCGCATGGGCGATATCATGCTGCCGAACTTCAGGGAAAAATACGATGCGCTGGTGGAAAAGCACAAGCAGATCCTCAGCCATCACAATTTCGAATACAATCTTTCAGATATGGAACCGGAATGGTTCAAAGCCATTGAAACGCTCAAATCCTTTCAGCAGATCGAAAGCGAGCATTACATCAACAATGCGCTGAAGGAGAATAAGGCCATTCTTGCCGAAGGTGCACAGGGCTCTTTGCTGGACATTGATTTCGGCTCCTATCCTTTCGTAACATCTTCCAATACCATTTGCGCAGGCGCCTGCACAGGGCTTGGCATTGCGCCGAACCGCATCGGCAACGTATATGGAATTTTCAAAGCCTACTGCACACGCGTAGGCAGCGGCCCTTTCCCGACCGAACTGCATGATGAGGTTGGCGACCAGATCCGTAACAACGGCCGCGAGTTCGGCTCCGTTACCGGCCGCCCGAGGCGCACCGGCTGGCTCGACATCCCCGCATTGAAATATGCAGTGATGATCAACGGTGTTACCGAATTGCTGATGATGAAAGCCGATATCCTCAGCGGCTTCGAAAAGATCAAAGTCTGCACAGCCTACACTTACCAGGGAAAACAGATCGATTACCTTCCCTACGATTATTCACCGGAATTGCTTTCTCCCGTTTACACGGAACTGAAAGGATGGAACCAGGACCTTACAGGTTTGCATGACCCTAACGAAATGCCGGAAGCCCTGAACGAGTACATTGCATTTATTGAGCGTCAAACCGGTGTGCCAATCACAGTGGTGTCTGTAGGCCCTGACCGTACCCAAACACTTATCCGCAAGAAAGAACTGGTATAAAATTTGAACTTCAACAGCATCATTCCTTTTCCGCAAGGTAAAGGAATGATGATTAAACCTAATTCCAGACGGATGTTCAGAAGCGCAAAATACTCCAGGTACATTTTTCAGCTCAGCTTTTGTGTTTTCCTGTTTTCTTCCCTTAGTACCTTCGCGCAAAGCACCGCTAAAGTTGGCGGCAAAAAGATCGAGATCCTTAATGCAGGCGCCTTACGCTTTTCCGACAGCATCGGCAATGGTGCAAAGCGGCTCATCGGCGATGTACGCTTAAAGCACGAAACTGTGCTGATGTTCTGCGACAGCGCCTACCTCTATTCTGATAATTCGCTGGATGCATTCGGCCACGTGCATATCCGGCAGAATGATACCATCAACCTGTATGGCGACCTGCTGAAGTACAACGGGAACACAAAAAAAGCGATCCTCACAAAAAATGTGATCGTGAACAAAACCGATATGACGCTCACTACACAGGAGCTGAATTACGATGTGACCACCAGCGTCGGCTTTTACGTAACGCCCGCGAAGATCGTGAACAAGGAGAATGTGCTCACCAGCGACCAGGGTTATTTCTTCGCGAAAACAAACGACCTTACCTTCAAGAAAAATGTGGTGCTCACCAACCCGCAGTTTGTGATCAACTGCGATACAATGCGTTACAACACCACTTCCAAGATCACTTACTTCACCGGCCCGACAACCATTAAAAGCAAGGAAAATCTCATCTACTGCGAAGACGGATGGTACGATACCTTTAACGATGTTTCCCGCTTCAGCAAAAATTCATACATCCTTACAAAGGATCAGAAAATGCTGGGCGACAGCCTCTATTACGACCGCAAGAAGGGGCTTGGCAAGGCGAAAAAAAATGTGCAGATCATTGATACCGCTCAAAAGGCCACCATCACCGGCGATCTCGCGCTTTATTACGAGTTCAGCGACCTCTCGGTCATGACCGGGCACGCGCTGCTCACACAGATCTATGATACCGACAGCCTGAAAAAAGACACACTCTACATCCATGCCGATACGCTGAAAGCATGGGGTGAACTGGCTGCAAGGGCTGCTGCTTCCGGCGGGAGGATCAAATACATGAAGAGCAGGAACAAGGATCCGAAAGACCCGAAAGCTCTTATAGATCCGAAGAACCCGAATGATACAACAGAGTTTGACAACGACCAGCGCTTGTTCGCTTATCACAAAGTAAAATTCTTTAAGAACGATATGCAGGGCAAATGCGATTCACTTATCTACAGCACTTACGATTCCACCATGAAGATGTATGGAGATCCCGTGCTGTGGTCGGATGCGAACCAGCTGACCTCAGACAGCATCCGTGTAAGCACCGGGAAGAAATCCATCAAGGCGCTGGAGCTGTTCGGCACCGGATTTATTGTTTCGCAGGAGGATAGCCTTCGTTACAACCAGATCCGCGGTAAATACATGAAGGGCTTTTTTAACGACAACAAATTGTACCGCGTGGATGTGGAAGGCAACGGGCAAACCATTTATTTCGCAAAGGACAAGCAGGAAGTAAAAGCGGTGAACCGCGCTGATTGCAGCGACCTGCGCATCCTGCTGAAGGATAACCAGATCGACAAGATCACTTTCCTGACAAAGCCTGAAGCAACTTTATACCCGCTTGACAAGATCGATGTAAAAGAACTGAAGCTGAAAGATTTCAGCTGGCGCATAAAAGAAAGGCCATTGACCTTCAAAGATATTTTCACCTGGCAATAAAACCCTGATCCTATGAAATTCATTTTGTATTCCACATTTGTGCTGCTGCTTGCACCCTGTAATGCATCAAAAAAAACAGCTGCCGCCGGCACTCCAGCAAAGGCAGACAAAACAAAAACGATCGTGATCACCTATGAAAAAACGGTCTGCTTCGGCAAATGTCCTGCCTTTACCATGAGCATCAGCGGGGAAACAAAGAAAGCCCTGTACAAAGGCGATTCGAATGTGGAGAAGCTGGGAAATTATGAAAAGAGCATTTCGGAAAATGAGCTGACAAAGCTCGCAGATGCTTTTGAAAAATATAAATTCTTCGATATGAAGGATGAGTATACCAGCATGATCACCGATGTGCCGAGTAAGTACATCACCTATACCATCGATGGCAAATCGAAAAAGATCAAGGACCGTTACAATGCGCCTGCCGAATTAAAGGAGATTGAAAAATTGCTGGATGCCATTGCTGACAGTGGCGGCTGGGAGAAAGCGAAAGATCCGGAATGATCAAAGCAAGATTTTAAAATCCGTAGTATCACATTATGCATCCTGAGTGATTGTCATACCGTGCCGCGACACGGTATCTCTCTATAATCATAAGGTGAAGGGAATCTCGCGGGAGTGAACATTCCGTAGAGATGCCGTGTAAGAGCATGACATCATCATTTTAGTAATAACTTTACTTCAGCACCCTGCTCTGCCAGCTTTGTTTCAACGGAATTTCCCATTCCTTTTCAAATGCGGCTTTACTGCTCACCATGTTATTGAATACGATCGTATTTTCATCCACGCTTTTCTGCTCAGCAAGCTTTTCAAATTCATTGAGGGAACAGGCAAGGATCTCATTTCCGTTCTTGTAAGCCACCTGCATGCGGTCAAAAAAGTCCAGGTTGAATTTCTGTTCCAGGTTCTTTATAAAGTGCACCGATTTATCGATGCTGCATCCGCTGGCAAGCGCCTGCTTCTCATCCACTGCGATCACCACAAAGCGGCCGTATAAAATTTCAAAGGATGCTCTCAGGGCAGCGCCATGCGCACTCCAGCCGGAAATGAATTGCTCGCCTTCTTCCTGTATTGCTTTCAGCTCCGCGTCCGATAAAGGCTTGTTGCTTTGGTACACCCATAAGCGGGCATCGGGGGGCATTTGTTGTATAGTTGAGTTCATTTTTGTTAATCTAAATGTGGGATGGATGTTATGTTAAAGTTTAGACTCCAGCGCAGCGTCTTCTTCAGGAAGCCGCATAACCCGATGCAAGATCCCTCCGCTACGGTCGGGATGACACCCTGCTAACATTCAACAGCATATCTACATTATCAGATTCGTAAATTCGTAATAATTCGCGATCCGTACAATACTACAAATCATTCGCCTGCGCGATCAGCTCCGCAACATCCAGCACCTTTACGCTCTGCTCTTTGTTGAAATGCTTCACGCCATCCGTCATCATGGTGTTGCAAAACGGGCAGCCCACTGCGATCACATCCGGGTTCAATGCCAATGCTTCTTCTGTCCGCTCGATGTTTACTTCCTTATTTCCTTTTTCCGCTTCCTTGAACATCTGCGCACCGCCTGCACCGCAGCACAGTCCATTCTGCCTGCTGCGCTTCATTTCCGCCAGCTCTGCATCCAGGTTCAGCATCACCGAGCGCGGCGCTTCGTACACATCATTTCCTCTTCCGAGATAGCAGGGATCGTGGAAAGTGATCTTTTTTCCCTTGAAGCTTCCGCCTTCTATTTTTATCCTTCCGGTGTTCAACAGGTCCTGCAGCAATTGCGTATGGTGCACCACTTCGTAATTTCCACCTAAGGAAGGATATTCATTCTTGATCGTATTAAAGCAATGCGGACATCCCGTCACGATCTTCTTTACCTCGTAGCCATTCATTACGGCAATGTTGGTCATCGCCTGCATCTGGAACAGGAACTCATTACCTGCACGCTTTGCAGGATCGCCGGTGCAGCTTTCCTCTGTTCCCAATACTGCAAACTTTACATTTGCATGGTTAAGGATCTTTACAATGGCTTTTGTGATCTTTTTTGCACGGTCGTCAAAACTGCCGGAGCAGCCTACCCAGAATAAGATCTCCGGTGTTTCACCGCTTGCCATGTAATCGGCCATTGTTTTTACTGATAGTTCGCTCATAATATATTTTTATTTACCGCAAAGAGCGCTAAGCATTCTCGCAAAGATGCAAAGAGCGCAAAGACTGCATTTTTTTAACAAACACAGATTCGTAAATCCGTATCGATCTGCATCTGTACTATTATTCGTTTTTCCAGTTCAGCCTGTCAGACGGGGAGAACTGCCATGGCGCACCGTTGTTCTCCATGTTGTTGAACATCATGTTCAGCTCCGCAGGCGCAGCGCTCTGCTCCATCACGAGAAACCTTCTCAGGTCCATGATGATGCTCAAAGGATCGATGTTCACAGGACATTCCTGCACGCAGGCATTGCAGCTTGTACAGGCCCATAATTCTTCCGGCGTGATGTAATCATGCAGCAGCGACTTTCCATCCTCCTTGAATTCACCTTTGTTCGCATCCATGTTCTTTCCTACTTCTTCCAGCCTGTCACGCGTTTTCATCATGATGAGGCGCGGCGATAACACTTTGCCGGTGATATTTGCCGGGCAGGCAGATGTACATCTTCCGCACTCGGTGCAGGTGTATGAATCGAGCAGTTGCTTCCAGCTCAGGTCTGTCACTTCCTTCGCGCCAAAGCGCATAGGGCCATTCGGATCAGCTGCAGGAGGCGTGAATGAAGGATCCATCATTGCTTTTACCTCATTCGTAACCGATCCGAGGTTCGTAAATTTTCCTTTTTTCTCGAGGTTCGAATAATACACATTCGGGAAAGCCAGCAGGATATGGAAATGCTTTGAATACGGCAGGTAGTTCAGAAAGCCGAGCACCATACAGATGTGTCCCCACCAGCCGATGCGCTCAATGATGTGCAGCGAATGCTCCGACATTCCGCCAAACAGCACAGGCCCTAAATGGCTGCTGATCGTGAGTCCGAGTGAGCCATCTCCCATGTTCTGCGCATGCGACATGCCTCTTGAATACAACACCTCATCGGCTCCGTTCATCATGAAAATAAAGCAGATCAAAGTGATCTCGCCCAAAAGGATAAAATTGGCATCCAGCTTCGGCCAGCCATTCAGCTCACTTTTTACAAGGCGCGGCACTTTCAGTAAATTTCTTCTTGCAAGAAAAGCAAGCGTGCCAATGAATGCAAGCACGGATAAGATCTCAATAAAGCTGACCATGAAGGTGTAGAAGCCGCCGAGTGAAGGACGGAACATGCGGTGATTTCCAAGTGCACCGTCCAATACGATCTCGATCAGCTCTACCTGGGTGATCACAAAAGCCACATACAGGAACAGGTGAAGGATTGCGGGGATAGGGCGGTTGAACATTTTTTTCTGTCCGAAAGCCACCAGTATCATAGTTTTGATCCGCTCGGCAGGTTTGTCGGTGCGGTCAATATCCTTTCCAAGCAATATGTTCCGCCTGATCTTGCTGACATTGTAAAAGAAAAAGGCACTGCCGCCTGCGAACAATAAAATGAAAATAATGATTGAGATCATAATCCAGACTGTCATCCCATGCCCCGGCACAGGTCTGTTAATACTGCTTCATTTATGAGATCCCGTGTCGGGGCACAGGCTCAATGCGCTACTCCTTGGGCTTGTTCCTGTCCTTGCGGCCGAATACGGAAATGTGCACATAGCGCTCAGGATTGATGCGAAGGTCTTTCAGCAAACGGTCAAGATCCTCGGAAGATTTATCCAGCTTGCGGTACAGGCTGTCGTTATTGATGAGCATCCCCATTGTCCCTTCGCCTTTGTTGATCTTCGTAAGGATGACAGAGGCCTGCGACAAGGCCACATCGGCATTATTGATGGCCGACATGATATTTGATTTTGCAAGGGAATCGCTGATATTCGAGAAGTTGCTGATCACGTTGCCCAGCTTATCGCTGTTATCGGCAAGGGTTTTTGCAAGGACATTCACTTTGGTAAGGATGCTGGAGATCTTTGCTTTTTCGGTGTAAACAAGCGTATCCAAACGGTAAGCCGTATTCTGCAGCGAGGTGATCGCCAGCTTTATGCTTTCGAAGCTTTTGGAAAGATTGGCCCGGGCGTTCTCATTGAACACCTGCTGAACCACTACCATTACGGAATCAATAGAAGAAAGCAGGTCGGAAGCCTTTTTCTGCAGCGGGGCAACCACTTTATTAACGGATGATTTCAGGTTTTCCTCGGATGCTGAGGTCAGCGTATCGCCATTCTGCGCCAGCACAGTGCTGTCGCCGATCTCCAGCTGCACGGCTTTGGAGCCAAGGATGTCGGAACTGATCACTTTTGCGATCGAATTTCTTGGAATATCCACCTCATCATTCAGGATGAGCGTAACAATAACACTTTTGCTGGTATCTTTTGAAAGCTGGATCTCCCCCACCATTCCTACCCTGAAGCCATTGATCAGCAATGGATTTGCTTCAACCAGCCCGTCGATGTCCTTATACACAGCATAGAACTTGCGCTGCGTTGAAAATAAGTTCTTTCCTTTTAAGAAGCTGAAACCATACAGAAAACATCCTATGGCCACCACTGTAACTAAGCCTACTTTAACTTCTTTCGATAGTTTCACAATTCGTTTGTTTGGTGCTGAGGCAAATTTAATGAATTATTGCAATTATTTCAACGGAATTCGCTTCCCGTCCTGCATTGCAATAACAAAAGCATCTTTAAAGCCATTTTTGCGCAACTGGGATTGCAGGCGGATGGCATCCTCCTGTTTGGCGAATTCTCCGGCGGTATATTTGTAAATGCCCTTATCTTCATACTCGGCTGGCTTTTCCACATCCTTGAACTTATCAGAATTCAGTGGAATTTTTTTATCCGAAGAGGCGATCTGCACTTTGTACACCACCGGCGATTTGGGAGTATCATCCGTTTTCACAACCGGGATTTTGGTGTCTTTCGGTGGATCCGCCACATCCTTTTTATCCACCGGCTTGTTCTTAGATGTATCTTTCGTATCCTTTGGAGCCGATTTTATCGCTTTCATTTCCGCCAGCTCGATCGAATCTTCTTTCGACAATTTATAAGCTTCCTGCTTTTCAAAATCGTCATCGTATTTTTTCGAGACGCCTTCCACTTCATCCTTGTACTCCCTGAATGCACGGAACAGTCCGGAAGCAACGTAATCCTGCCCCTTGGACGAACCAAGGAACTGCTCTTCCTCCGGGTTGGTCAGGAAGCCGATCTCAGTCAGAACGCTTGGCATATAGGTTCTCCACAGCACCCAGAGGCTGGCACGCTTTACGCCTTTATCCGCACGGGCAGCCTTGTTCCGGTATTGCTTCTGCACTTTGGAGGCAAAGCTGAGGCTCTGCTCAAGATACGTATCGGTGAACATGCTCATGATGATGTAGGATTCGTCCGAATTCGGATCGAAACCATCGTATTTCTTCACGTAATTATCCTCGAGAAGGATCGCGGAGTTCTCTCTTTTTGCCACATCCAGCTTCCCCTGCTCGTTCTTGATCCCCATCACATAGGTTTCGGCGCCATGTGCATCGTCGTTGCAGACATCCCTTTTGAGTTTTTTATCGCGGTAGCAGGCAGAATTGCAGTGAATGCAGATGAACAGGTCGGCCTTTGCCTTGTTGGCGATCTCGGCACGCTGCTGCAGCTCGATGAACACGTCGGTTTTGCGGGTGTACACCACTTTCACGTCCTTCATGTTCTCTTCGATGTATTTCCCCAGCTTTAACGCTACGGCGAGGGCCACATCCTTCTCCTTGTACTTGCTGCCGTGGCATCCCGGGTCCTTACCACCGTGGCCGGCGTCAATAACAATGGTTTTGACGGTAAATACTGGCGTGAATTTTGGAGAGAAAGACGTCCAAAAAATTGAGCAGGCAAGAAGGGAGAATAGTATGATCAGCTTTTTCACGTTCTGTTTTTTTAACACTCCTGCATGAATACCGGGCGGCGTTTTCTTGTTTTTTTTAGTTAGTTTTGAAGCCTGTAAATGAGTATAAACACAAAAATAGCGGTATAAATTGCGTCAGGATCCGGTAAAAACATATTTTATCCTCGTTTGCCTGTTAATAACTGCAAATAGCTGCCTGTTCGCGCAAGGCAGCGACACCCTTACGAAAACCGTTCCAAAAGCCTTCCTCGACGACAAAGTAGACTATCATGCCGATGATTCCATGATCACCGACATCACCAACCAGAAGGCTTATCTCTTTAACAATGCAGTGGTTGTTTACCAGGATATGACCCTGAAAGCGGGCTACATCGAGATCGATTTCAAGAACAATGTGGTGTATGCATACGGCGTAAAGGACAGCACGGGAAAGGATACGCAGCGCCCTGATTTCAAGAACAAGGACGGGCAGTATGTTGCAGGATACATTGCCTATAACTTCGATACGAAGAAAGGAAAGATCCGCGATGTGATCACGCAGCAGGATGAAGGATTCATCCACGGAAGCGTGATCAAGAAAGATACGAACGATGTGTATTATGTGAAGGATGGAAAATACACTACCTGCGACCTCGAGCATCCGCATTATTACATTGGCGCCAAAAAGATCAAGGTGATCCCCGACGACAAGATCATTACCGGGCCGGCCCAGATGTGGGTTGCCGACATTCCTACCCCGCTTGTTTTGCCATTCGGCTATTTCCCGAATAAGAAAGGCAGGCGCTCCGGTATCCTCATCCCGAGCTACGGCGAATCGGCCGTATGGGGCTTCTTCCTGAAGGATGGCGGATTTTATTTCGGGGGAAATGAATATGTTGACCTTGCACTTACCGGCGATATTTATTCCAACGGAAGCTTTGGCCTCAAAGCCAACACCAATTACCGCAAGCGCTACCGCTTTGATGGCGGGCTGAACGTAAGCTACTCGAGAAACCTCAGCGGCGACAAGGAGCTGCCGAACACGGTAGTGGAAAATAATTTCTTTGTCCGCTGGCGCCACGCGCAGGACCCGAAAGCCCACCCGAGCAGCCGCTTTTCCGCGGATGTGAACGCAGGAAGCAGCAGGTACAATAAATACAACGGAAGCGTTACCGGCGATTACCTGCAGAGCAATTTCCTTTCCAATATCTCCTATTCAAAATCCTTTACGGGAACGCCTTTTAACTTTTCCGCGAATGCGCGCCACAACCAGAACACCATCACCAAAAAGATGGACATCACGCTTCCTGAAGTATCGCTGACGATGAACAGGATCTATCCTTTCAAAAACAAAAAGCGGGTGACCAACACCTGGTATGATAAGATCGGGATGAGCGCCACAGCCAATGCACGGAACGACATCAGCACCTACGATTCACTGCTGTTCACCAACCAGACGCTTCAGCACATGCGCAACGGGCTGCGCTTTACAGTACCCGTCAGCACATCTGTGAACATCCTGAAATACCTTACGCTCACGCCGATGATCAACGGCTCGAGCAATATTTATTTCGAGAGCATCAGCAAGCGCTTTGACCCGGAAACGAACACGGTAGTAATCGACACCGTTCCGGGAACTGTGGTGGCAAACGATTTCGCCATGTCGGCAGGATTAAGCACAAGGCTGTACGGCGATTATTATTTCAAAACAAAACATTTAAAGCAGATCCGGCATGTGGCCACACCAACCCTCAGCGCCAGCTACCACCCGGATTTCGGCGAAAGCAAATACGGGTATTACAAAACGGTAGCGCTTGACTCCGCCGCAAGCAAAACGGAACAATACTCCATTTTCCAGAACGGTATTTACGGATCTCCTCCTGCCGGAAGGTCAGGTGTAGTGGCTTTCAGCCTCAACAATACGATCGATGCAAAAACGAAGCAGCAGAGCGATTCGGGCGCGGTATATAAAAAAATTGCGCTGATCGATAACCTCGGGGTTTCCTTTGCCTATAACATGGCAGTGAAGCATTACAACTGGAGCAACATTAACCTGGTAGGCCGCACCAAGCTGTTCAAAATGCTGAACATAGATGCAGGTGCTTCGCTTAACCCTTACCAGATCGATTCCAGCGGAGTGCAGGTGGAGCGCTTTGAATGGAACAACGGAAGGATCGGGCGATTGACGAACATGAATGTAGCCTTCAGCACAAACATAACCAGCAAGGAAAAAAAGGGGCAAAAACCGGTGAGCAATTCTGCTACACAGGACCAGCTGGACTACATCAATTCCCACCCGGAAGCGTATGTTGATTTCAATGTGCCCTGGAGCCTTTATCTTACCTACACGATCAGCTATACCCGCCCGGGATTGCCGAAAACAGAAAAAACCACGCAATCGCTTGCTTTCAGCGGCGATCTCAGCCTTACCCCTAAATGGAAGATCAGCTTAAGCTCCGGCTATGATTTTACAACCAAGAAGGTCACACTTACTTCCATCAATGTGTACCGCGACCTTCATTGCTGGGAAATGCATTTCAACTACGTTCCATTCGGATTCATGAAAAGCTTTTCACTGGAGATCAACATAAAGGCATCTGTTCTGAAAGACCTTAAACTGACCAGGAGAAGCCCTCCTACTTATGGGCAGGCTACTTATTGAGGCTGAAACACTACTAAATTATTCCTGACCCGGAATCTCGTTATAAACATAAGGTGAAGGGAATCCTGCCAGCCGCAACATTTGAGAGAGATGCCGTGTCGAAGCACGGCATGACGAATAAAACGGGTAGAAGAAGAACTATTAAATTATTTCTAATTTTACTGTCATTCCGGGCTCCGACCCGGAATCTCGCTAAGAACATAAAGTGAAGGGAATTCTGCCAGTTTCAATATTTGAGAGAGAATGCAGTGTCCCCAGATCAGTCCGGGGCAGGTACAATACGGCATGACGGGAATAAGAAAGGGAAGATTAAGAAGTATCCGATTAATAATAGAAACATTTTAAAATCAAATATGAACTTAAACAGAGCTTACGTTTATATCTTATCGAATAAAAATTTAATGGTTTTTTATATTGGTGTAACGAATGATCTTGAAAGAAGGATGCGTGAACATAAGGAAGGTTCGGGATCAATTTTTACTCAACGATACAATGTAAATGTGCTGGTGTATTATGAGATCCACAACGATATCCGGCAGGCGATTAAACGGGAGAAACAACTGAAAGCATGGAAGCGGGATTGGAAAATAGAATTGATAAGATCAATGAATGCAGATATGATTGACCTTGCAAAAGACTGGTGTGAAGATGCATTGTAAATTTTCAAGTTAATTATAATGATTGGCTATCCTGTGCTCCGACACGTAATCTCACTATAAACATAAGGTAAGAAGAATCCTGCCAGCCGCAACATTTGAGAGAGATGCCGTATCGAAGCACGGTATGACGAATAATCTGATTACTAATTTACTGTCATTCCGGGCCTGGCCCGGAATCTCGCTATGAACATAAGGTGAGAAGAATCCTGCCAGCATGAACAGACGAGAGAGATGCCGTGTCGAAGCACGGCATGACGAATAATCTGATTACTAATTTACTGTCATTCCGGGCCTGACCCGGAATCTCGCTATGAACATAAGGTGAGAAGAATCCTGGCCAGCATGAACAGACGAGAGAGATGCCGTGTCGAAGCACGCATGACGGAATAATCAAATGAATTAATAAACACGCATAAAAAAGCCCGCGATCTTCATCGCGGGCTCGTTTTATAATGAGGTATTAGATTAGTTCTTCACAACACGCTGAACGCTTTGTGCGCTTTCGCCCGCAACTTTCACCATATAGGTTCCTTTTGCAAGTCCTGCAATGTTCAGCTCGATCTTTTCAGTTGCGCTGAATGACTGCTCGGAAACAATACGTCCGGCAAGGTCGACAATGGTAACAGAAACTTTTCCGGTCACTGATTTGTTCAGGCTCACTGTTAAGTTATCAGTAGCAGGGTTAGGATAAACCGTTGCGATGCTGTTTGCATTATTCTCTGCGATGCCTGTTAATGTTGTTACTGTAGCAGTAACCGGGATCCTTGAGCTTGTACAAACGGTTGGAGCTGATGCCACTTTCCAGTCGTAGAAGTAATAATATGCGGTGCTGCTTGTTGCAGTACCTGTCCATCCCTGTGTGATCGAAACCAATCCGCTTACAGTGTATGGATATGTTACACCGGAAGTGCTTCTTTTCATTACAGGAGAAACGGCTCCGAAGTTGGTGTTGTTCAATGCTCCGTCAGTGGTCAGGCGGTAGTTGGTTCCAGGAGTTAATGCAAAATTGAGGTTCACAACAGTTGTATCGGTTGTAAGATTAACTGTCATTGAATCGATCACCGTTCCGGATGAATTAAGGAGACGGATCTCACGTGTTCCGAACGTTCCTGTGTACACTTTCACGCTGTTCAGGGTACAAGCACCCATAACATCGAAATCAAGTGCGCCATTGATGGTTGTTGCACTGTATGCGCTTGATCCGGTCTGGTATGCTTTACCGGTAGTGTTGAGCGATCCCGGGTACGTAGTTGCATCTTCCACATAGTAAGTGGTGGTTGCGCTGATCACAGGAGTGGTATAGCTTGTTCCTGTTGTAAGCAATGTTCCGCCTGTTGGCATATCGTACCATGTCAAGCTTCCGCCTGTTCCTGTTGCCGATAAGTTAAAGGATGCAGGGCCAGGTCCGGATGCTCCTGTTCCTGTTGGAGAAGGTGCAGCCAGTACAGAAACGGAAACAGGTGTTGCGCTGAAACTTGCGCAGGTTCCTGTGATCGTTAATGAATATGTTCCTGATGTAGGAGGATTGATCGTTTGTGATGTTGCAGTGAATCCGCCCGGGCCGCTCCATGCGTATGCCGATGCAGGTGTGCTTGACAAGGTGTAAGTTCCTGCGCAGGATGTAGCACCCATGCTTGTCACTGTCGGAGTTTCATCAGGGTTCAGTGTAACGCCCACTGTCGGAGAAATGTTTGTGCAGGTACCTGAAGTAACCATCACGTTAAATGTTCCTGCAGTTGAAGTGCTGATGGATTGTGTTGTTGCACCGGTTGACCATAAGTAAGAAGGATACCCGCTTGCTGCAGTCATTGTAGTGCTTTGTCCTGTACAAAGAATGATCGGGCCCGGGATCACGTTACCGGTGATCGTGCAGGTGCCTTCCACTGCGGTAACAAACTGGTCAGCATTCAACGCTCCGAAATTTGTTGTTCCGCCGGCAGGCCAGTCGATGGTTGCACTTGTAATGGAAGTGTTTGAACCTAAACCGAAATGCAGCTGCATTGAGTTTGCGGTACCATAGGTTTCACCAGCCCTTACTTCACGCACCTGCGTTCCGAAAGCGCCTGTGATGGTCACACGCGCACCGATCGCACTTTTATTGCTGACAGTTCCGGTAAGGTTAAAAGTGATAAAGTGGTTTCCGTTGTTTGTATTATTAAGGTACAATACATCGTTTGTTGTTGTAGGTGTATTGTAAACATTCCCGTAGGAAGCAAGCACGTCGATCTGTCCGTCGTGGTTCAGATCTCCTGTTGCGAATGACAGCATACCGTTTGACTGTGAAGGGAAAGTTCCGCTCAGCGCAGTGAATGTTTTATTACCATTGTTGCGGTACACCCAGTACGAATCTCCTGATCCGCCGCCTGACATTAAGATATCCACATAACCATCGTTGTCAAAATCTTCAAGGATGGATTCGATGCCATCGTTGTTCCAGCTGAAACCGGTTGTTGCAGTAATGTCGGTGAAATGTCCTGCACCGTCATTTTCAAGGATCTGGCTTGCACCTGTATGGTTCATCATTAACACGTCGAAATCGCCGTCGTTATCGATGTCGCCAAAGCTGGTGGTCCAGGTCTGCCTGAAATTTGTTACTTCAATTCCGTATGTTGCTGCAGCTTCGGTGTACACATTGCTTCCGTTGTTCACGAACAAACGGTCCCTTCTGCGCTGATCGGTGCTGCTGGAAGTACTCTGGCGGCAATGCGCAATGTACAGATCCAGGTCACCATCGTTATCGAAATCCAGCCATACGCTTCCGTAGTTACCGGAATCATAAGGATCGCCTGAGTAGGTCATACCCGGGTTGATGTTGGTATTGATCATGGCAGTTGTTGGCGTTTGCAAAGCAAGTGTTCCGGTTGTGTTCTTGTAGATCTTCATGTAATCCACATCGTCGCACACTGCAAGATCCACCCATCCGTCGTTGTTGAAATCGCCAAACGTTACGTTCTGTACGAAATAAGAGCCTCCGAGTGTTGTTGTTGTTGCAGTGATGGTAGTTCCCGACCATGCCAGCTTTACAAGGTACATGCTTCCGTTCGTACCGGTAGCTACATCTTTCCAGCCATTGTGATCCACATCGGCCACAGCCATTCCCCATACACGTGAGCCGCCGGTGATGTTACCAAGGCTGTAATGCGTGTACGTTCCGTTTTGTTTCTGAAGGTCGACCAGCAAGGTTGTACCCTGATCCATTTTAACAAGGTCATCAAGGCCGTCGTTGTTTACATCGACTACCGTGATAGCACAACCACTGTGTGTAGCAGTCGGGATAAGACTGTTTGCATTTGTAAATGAAAATTGTGCGAAGGAGCTTGCTGCTCCTAACATACAAGATGCAAATACAACTGTGCGGGGAAAAGTAATTTTTACCATTTGCGTTTGTTTAAATTGGTTTTTAAATAACTTATTAGTTTAGAGATAGATAAAGTAAGGGAATATTTTATGATTTTACAACTTTTTTATAATAAGTTTTTCTTGCCGTCCTGATCTTCAGATAATATACGCCCGGAGCTGAAGGAAGCTCGAAATTCAATTCCGGCTGGTAGCCTGTGTTCACAAGGTGCAGCGGATGTTTGCCATCTCCGGTGTACACATCGATCTCCCTGACAAGGTCGCCATAATCGGCAGAAACATTCACTTTTCCATCCCCGGTAAGGGTCGGCCAAACGTGGATACCTTCCTGGCCTGGCATAGCCATAATTCCGGTCGTCAATCCCACATTCACAAGGCTGTCCGCCACCATGAGGAATGGGCGCTGGTCGGCAGACTGGTACATGGCCTCGAACTTATCGATCTCGGGAGCAGACATGGTGAAGAGCTGATCCACCCATTTCGGCGGAACGGCCTGGTAATACATTTTCGCGCGGATCTTCAGGTTCCCGACAGCGCCTGTAACGGGAGCATGCACGGTTACATAATCAATCCCGCTTCCTTCCACCATACCTGTTTTATTAAAATCGGCATCGGCAAGGGCATCGGCTGAAACCAGCGTGGTATCGTAAACGGGCGAAGCGGTTGTGAACCCGGCAGGCGGAATGCGGTTGTCCTTCAGCACAACAGCTGCACGCTCGAGTATCGAGGTAAAATTGCTGTTTACATCGCCGGGTGTTAATTCGTAGATCTGCGGAACATTCGATTGCGAGATGATGGCATGGTGCGGCTCAAAGGAGGGGTTCTCCCCGATCACCCGCTGCTGGCTGTTGAAAGTCCCGGAACGGAACACGGTATCATTCACCGCATCGGTGATCACCAGTTGAAGCACAGCCCTCCGTGAAGGATAACCGGAAGGGAACTTGTGCCCTGCCTTGTTTTTGATCTTCACACGGTAATAGGCCGTATCAGCCGTTACGCTATCGAGAATAATGTTGAGGTCGATGGATTTTTGCTTCAGCAGGGCCGAGGTGGCAACGATCGTGGAATCAAACTTATCATCCGGCACATATACATTAAGGCTGTCCTTGTTATTTTTGATCAGGTTGAGCATAAAATAGTTCGCTCCCTGGAAGGTATGCTGGTTGAATGGCGTACGTGGCGTTAAGCCGCTGGTGCTGTTGGAAATAATAATGGCATCCTCGATCTGCGGCATGTGGCAGGTCTGGCATTTAATATCGTTCGCAGGAAAGTCTGAATTCACATACTCGTGGTAAGTCGCCTGTTCTACAAAATAGCCACCGGTAGCGGTACCGCCAAGGTCGGCTGTCTGGGTGATGAGGGTATGGCAGGAAGAGCAAAGCTTGCCTTTATCCATGTGGGCGCTGAACACCGGTGTGAATCCTTCATACAATTGCATCGGGCCTACGTAAGGTGCAGGGAAAGGGCCGTATTCCACATGCGTGGTATCGTAGGGAATATTGCCGGAATAGAAGTTTCCTGTGCCAAGTCCGTTCGGGCCGATGGCATGGCAGGCGCCGCAGGATACGCCGTCTTTTCCAAGTGTATCATTGGCAAGGTCCGACAATCCGTAAAACGGTTGTCCGTGGTATTTAAAGGTATAGCTTCCCAAAGGGGCATGGCAATCGAGGCATTTGTTCTGGAGCTCGCTGGCATGCCCGGGATTGATCATGATCTCCTGGCGCACTTTTGCCTTCCAGAAAGGATCTTTTGCACTAAGGGCCATCATGGAGCTTTCCCAGCGGGAAACGAGGTTTACATCATTACCTGCTTCATCGATGCTGGCAGCATGGGCGGAATCATAGCCGTGGCAGCCCCTGCAGCTGGAAGACGGAAGGAAATATTCCCCGGCGGCGATCGGTGCGCGAAGCATGGTATCCTGGTACGCTTCGATCTGTTCTGCAGTATGGTATTTATAGGAAGAAACTCTGGATGATGCCGAATTCAGAAATTTAAAGCCTACGGCGAAGCCAACAAGTATAAAGAGAATCGTAATTTTTTTCATGCAGGTTCAAGTGTGTAATAAACAATGGATTGTGTATTAACAAATGTAAAGAAATGAATCTGAAATAGAAAGAAAAAACGACGGGGATCAGGAAGGATCCTATAAATTAATTATGCTAAGGGATAATTTTGGGAAGAACTAAATGTTTTGCCCTCCGGGGCAGGATTATTCGGATGGTGTCCAGAACCGTTTTTTCTTTTTTCTTGATAAAAAAGAAAAAAAATCAAGAAAGCCTGATCGCTTCCCGCGGGCGATACGGCATCGCAGGCTTTCAGGCCTTGCGCGCGGCTCCGTAGAATGTTTCAGATAAACCTTGCAGATTGCGTATGTGCGTGCTGTGATCAACATTAGCAGCATGCTTCCTTCTTATGAGGAAGAAATGATCCATGAAAAACTAAAGCAAAAAACGCTTTATTTTATACATAAAAAGAAAACCGCCCGCGGAACTACCCTGTATCATTCAAGTACAGAGATGTTCCCCGAAGCGGTTTCCAGGATCTTTTAAAACTATTTTCGCTTCACAAGTGATGAGCCGGCAATTAATGCAACGACAAACAACACCAGGAATACGAAGAACAGAATTTTAGCAATAGATGCTGCTCCTGCAGCAATGCCTGTAAATCCGAATAACGCTGCAACCAGCGCTACTACAAGAAATATAAGTGACCAACGTAACATAGTAAAAAGATTTTAGTTTGTAATTAGTTATCTGCGGAGGTACAACAAATTATTATGCCAAGCCTGCTTCGCCTTTGTTTACAAGCATTTCAAAAAAATCATCCAGGATGCGGGTGTAGAATTAAATTCACAAAACACAGCGGGATTCCACAGATTGACAATTTTAATTACTTTCGCATCAACCAAAATATACCTCATGAAAAAGATCATCACATCCAAAAATGCCCCTGCACCGATCGGCCCATACAGTCACGGCGTACTGATGGGCAATACCTTATTTGTAAGCGGACAGGTTGGAAAGCACCCGGTGAGCGGTGAGCTGATGCTGGGCGATATTAAAACGGAAACAAAACAGGTGATGGAAAATATAAAGGGGATCCTTACAGATGCGGGAATGGATTTTCCGGACATCTGCAAAACAACGATCTTCCTTACCGACATGAATAATTTCGCAGCGGTGAATGAAGTGTACGGCTCCTACTTTAAAGGAGATTTTCCGGCAAGGGAAACCGTGCAGGTATCGAAGCTGCCACTGAATGTGAATGTGGAGATCAGCGTGATCGCGATGAAGTAGCTGAGTGCTATCGACACTTCTTGATACGCTTCACGCGTTACGCACCCGATTGACGTTGGTGTCAGCTCGAGTGTTTTCTGACGACAGGAAGAAAACGTATCGGGAACAAGCGTACCTGATTTTTCTTACCTCATCAGCCGGCTTTGCTCCAGCTTTGTTTTGTAACCTGCAATACGGATCCAGTAAATGATCCAGCATACGAGGCCTGCAATGGAAGCGAGCGAGCCCAGGATGGGAATGATGCCGCAGCAAAACAAAATGCAATATGCGAGCCCTATCGATGCGCCGGGCCTTTCCTCCTCCATCGGGATGTTTCTTTCCGTGCATTCGGCACGCAGTGAATCGGCGATCCTGTTCACGACAATGAACTGCCAGACCATTCCGAAGAAAGGGATCAGCATAAGCCAAACCTGTCCGGGAGGCATTTGCCTGTTATGCGGGCTTACTTCGTTGAGTGTGTTCTGCAGGGTAAGCAGGTAAAAGATCATGGGGATCAGCCCGATAAGAATACCAGCAATTACTGCTATGGCAATAGCGCCGAAAGCGAATTCATCTGAATACATATTTTATAATTTTAAGGATGGTGTAAAAAAATCCCCCCGCGTTTGCGGAGGGACTTCTTTGTATTGAATGTGATTGTGAATTATGACATATATTTTAAGTTCACACCGTAAAGGATGATGAACACGACAGGAATGATTGCTCCGAGCACCAGTGCAATGCCGCCGAAAGCTGTAGCTCCGAGCAATATTGCGCTAACAACAAGCGGAATGATCTGTCCGGCAACATAAATATAATAGCCGGTCTTTTTCAGTTTCCACATCATCATAGAGCCTGCGAAGCATAAAAGAATTCCAAGAACTCCTACCGCCAGGCTGATGCCTGCATACTTCATTGCATTCATTGTTTCTTCCATTCCCGGCATTGCCGACATATTGGTCATGGCATCAGGATCTGAAGCTGAAGCCACATCCATCATAGCACCTGCCGTTTGAACAGCGAAATAACCCATAACTGAAGCGATCAACCCGATACCGCAGCCGATCCATGTAAGGATGCATAATACTGTAATAAACTGAGGCCTTTTTGCTGGTACGCCAGCTTCCATGTTTGTTTGTTCCATAATTTTTGTTTTAGATGTTTGTGAATTGTTTCTGTTTGTAAAGCTAATTAAGTAAAAAAAAGGAGAGGCTCAGAACTCCGCATTCAGAACTTATCAACAAAGTAAATGTTATGAACAATTTTAACTTAACGCATGTATTTCATTTGCGAGGCATACATGGTAACAAATAAGCTTGTAAAGAATACTTCAGCGAAATTTAAATGAAGGTTCAGCCAGACTACAGGAAGGGATAAAAGGATGATGTTGGCAATGGTATAAAAATGAAAGCCGTTCTTTTTCAGGTTCCACATCATGATGGCGCCAGCAAGTGCAAGCAGCACAGGCAACAGGGATACCATGTAGAATGCCCAGCCTGCCTTCATGAGCAGGAACTGCTCTGTATATGCATCGGCATTGTAGCCGGGCGATTGCTTTATGAACTCTATCATAAAATCAGCCATCGGGGTTATGATGAATGTGCGCATCACTCCCAGCCCGCATGAAATAAATGTGAGGATGCAAAGCACTGTTAAAAACATGCTGCGCTTTGCGGGTTGTTCCTTTGTATGCTGATCATGACCTTCCATAAAATCTTCTCCTTATAATTTAGTACTGCTCCATAATTCATAATTCATTTTCTGCCCTGCGGTCATTTCTTTCTGCCGCTGAATTTTTACGAGCTTATAATAGTGTCCCGGCTGCGGATCGATCTCCAGCTTTTTTACGCGGGCATTATCTGCAATTGTTAGCTGCAGGTGATGATTTCCAAAGTAACTGCACCACTCGGTAAAGTTTGTCCCTGTATTATCGGGGCGCACCTGTATGTTGTTAATGGCTAGCAGGTCGTCGTTCAGGGAGATACCTGCAAGATCGGCAACGGAACCGGGATATACGGCAACCACTTTGCAGAGCCCTGCCACTTCATGCACTTTGATCCCAAGCGCATGCTCCTGGAATTTCGATGAGTTGGTTTTCACCAGCTCGCAGCCGATGTAGTCCATTGCTTCCTTTAAGAGCGGTTCATAATCGCGTGTGCCGTTAAAATATCCGCTGAAGATCTCATCAAAGGATGTATTGGCGTAATGTTCAATGATGCCTTTGTAATCTTTATCGGAATAGCCTTTCTGCTTCAGTGCAAACTCTTCGTAGAGATGACGCATAACATCGTCGAGGGAATGTTTGTTCGCGGAATTTTTCCGGATGAACATGTCCGTTACAAAGGCAAGTAAATTTCCTTCATCGTAAATATTTGTCTTGCGGTTGGGGATGCCGGGAGCATAGCCATCGAGCCAGGTATCGAAGGATGAATCGGCTACAGACATGTTGAACCTTCCTGCATTATCGAAATGTTTCTGGAGGCGCTCGTTGAAGGTGCCGAAGTATTGCTCTTCATTGAACACGCCGCAGCGGTACAATAAATAATCGCCGTAATAGGTAGTAACGCCTTCGCAGACATAACCGAGCTTTGAATAATTCTCTTTTGTGTAATCATAAGGCTGCATCTCCACAGGACGGATGGTTTTGATGTTCCATGCATGGAAGAGCTCGTGGCAGCTGACACCGAGCAGGTCTTCATACAGATCGCCTTTCATTAAATTATAGCCGGGCCCTAAAGCAATGACTGTGGAAGTGGTATGCTCTACGCCGTGATAGATGCGCTGCGGCAGTACCTGGAACAGGAAGTGATACGCCTCGAAAGGGGCTTTCTTCATCATCGCGAGCTGATGATCGCAGAACTTTATAAAATCGGCGTTGAGCTTCCCCCAGTCGGGACGGCATTCACCCTGGAACCAGAAATTGAATTCGATGCCATCGCAAACAAATTTGTTGTGCTGCAGTGAAGCGGATGCAATGAACGGGGAATCGGCAAGCTCATGGAAACCGGCACACTCTATTTTTACATTCCCGTTCCCGGAATGTTTTGCGCCACAAGCCACATTATATTCTGCAGGCAGCTGCAATTCCATTTCGCATTTTTCAGCGATCCGTTCCGGGATGTAGGCACAGCAGTTCACGGGATTCATATACAGCTGCGTTTCATCCAGGAAGGTTGATCCGGCATTGATCTCGGCTGCATAATAATTGTATTTGATATGAAGCTCAGTAATTCCTTTTGTCTGCACTTTCCAGCTGTCTTTTGTGAGCTTTTGTGATTTTAAGGTATTGCCTTTTTCATCGAAAGCGGCCCATTTCTGAACGTTCTTCGCGAAATTGCCGAGCTCGTACCTTCCGGGACGCCAGGCTGGGAGCTGGATGAGGGTTTCATCGGAGCTGATCTTATCTGCAATGAATTCAAGATCTATGAAGTGGTTATGGGGCTGTTTGTAGGAAACAATGTATTTCATGTTGATTAATTATGACAGATGCGAATTTAAGAAAAACTTTGGCAGTGCGGGTTGTCATTTCGGGCGAAGTCGGGAAAGTGGGCTGGGCTTTAGCAAAAGAGTTTACCACTAAGGCATGGAGGACACGGAGAAGCACTAAGTTATTTTACCACGGAGAAACGGAGAAAACGGAGAAGCACGGAGGAATTCTTAATTAGAGGACACAGAGGAAGCTTCGCTTCTTAGAATGAAAGCATTGGAATACGTAATTTTTACTCATACTACAATTTAACTCAGTATCGTCATCCCGTGCCACGACACGGGATCTCATAAATGTTTGCTGGATATTTTAGCCACAGATTTGCATATTAAAAAAGGATTGATTGTCCTGAATAATTAGGTGTGAGTTGTCATTTCGAGAGAAGCCGGGAAAGCGCGCAAGTCTACCGTAAAAACACGGCATTAAAAATGGGTGTTTTTGCGGATTGACTTTGGGAATAAGCAAGGTAAGTTTGTATAGCATTTGACTTTCTGTTTTAATACAATACATTTGAATGCATTTACACCAATACTTAATTAACAATCTCTAAATCCATGACTTCAGGCCTAACTCCTTTAAAAATCATTACAAATACTAACGTTGAACCTTTTAGCCATATTTGCTATCAGCAAATCAGCAGGAAGAAGATATTTCGTAGCAGCAATTATATGTCTACCGGCTTTTTGATCCGGCGTAATATAATACTTACCGCGGGGCACAATATCTATTCGAATGCATTTTCAACAGTATCGAATATTAAAATTTTTCCGGGGCGGTATAAAGAAACGTATACATATGACGTCATTGAAATTCCAGGTACAGAATTGTGCCAGGCATCTATACGGGTTCATCCCAATTACTCGTTTACAAAAAACAATAAGATAGATTACGATTTCGGAATCATCATTATTCCGGAAGCAATACTTAAAAACACGAAGAACTGGCCCACGGCAGCCAGCTTTGAGCTTGACAAGCTCTATACATTAGAACCCGGCCATGAAATTCATGTTGCAGGCTTCCCTGCCAGCCATGGTTATGATGGCTCATTAATGACCGCTCAGCAGCAGGCTTGTGGTAACGTGAATGAAAAAACTTTTTCCCATGAATTTGATACGCAAACAGGAAACAGTGGCTCACCTGTTTGGGTGGAAATAAACGGAAAAAGGATTGTGGTTGGCGTTCATACATTTGCAGAGGCCGCAACCAAACTCACATTGGAAAATATTGATCATATCACAAAATGGATCAACACGGTTCCTCAAAATTCTTAACAACCAAACACTATATTATTTTAACCAATAAGCTATTTTCATGAGTTTTTTTAATTACCTCAAAAACAATTCTGATTTCTTTCAGCTGATAGGGACTGTTGCAGGACTTATTTTAACAGTTGTACTATTTTATACAGGATACCGGATTCAGAAATTATCCATTCTTAAAGAATACCGTGATCCTCTTTTACTGTTCTCAAATGAAGCCTTAGATATCATTAGCGATATAGAAGGGCTTTGTGAAGTAGAACCTAAAAAATATGAATATTTTTTCATAAAGAAAAATGAGCTTATAAATAAACTATCTTCTCTCAGAGACAGAGGAAAGTTATTAATGCCTAATGAGAATCCTAAATTATACGGAGCTGATAAAAAGGCTGCCTACCAGGGAATCAGGGACGAATCACTTGATTGTTTAAAATCTATCTTCCATAGTGCTGTAGCGATCAATTATAATTATCAAATTGAAAATAAAAGAAAAGTAAATATCAAAAGATTACTACCAATAAAAAAGGACGAAAAGAAAAGAGAAAAAACAGGTAGAAAGAAGTACAAAAACATAACTTTAGGACTTCGGATTCTTGATAGTTTATCAAACTTACCTTTAGAATATCGCATAGAAGGTCCAATGGGCGATGATGGCTGGTCAGTTAAAGATTCGATAATAGAAGGCAAAAGACAATTTACGTCCCTCATGTTTATCAAAGTGAATCCCAGGGAATGGTATAAAGATGTGAGAAAGTTTATGAAAACATACCATGAACAAGCCGCCACCATTAAATAAAGTACACTACGCACCTTAAGTTTCCTGCTATTCAATTCACTTTATTTATACATCCCAAAGCCATCTTCTTTCAATGCACTTAACTCAGGTACATTTATTTAGTACGTAACAGTTAAATTAAATCCTCAAGCCCATGTGCAACTTCTCCATCGACTACCAGGGTGCAATTGAACCGCTTATTGAAAAAGCAAGAACGCAGATCATCTCCAACGGTGGCACCTTTAACGGCAATACCGAAAAAGGCTCCTTTTCCGTAAAAGGCATTGAAGGAAGTTATACCGTTCAGGCTTCTGCCATTGCTTTTCATATCAGCAAAAAGCCTTTTATTGTTGGTTGTGGCTTTATTGAGAATAAGCTGAGGGAGTATCTGGGGTAGGCCTTTGGGTTCTGATCCCGCGCACATTTCCCGATACATCCTTCCCGAAAAGTGAAGGATACTCGAAATAACGGCCCGCAGTGCATCAGGTGCCCAAATCTCTGCGTTCCCTGCGCCTTCCGATAAATCGGAACAGGTCCTGCGAGAAGATCATAATCCGTTAATCTGTGGCTAAACCTTTTTTCATTACCCGAATAATTTTCCTACTTTCGCATAGCATAATTAAGAAATCAGGCATAATCTTATAATTTCAAAAAAATGACTTACGATCTAATAGTAGTAGGAAGCGGTCCGGGCGGATATGTGGCTGCCATCAGGGCATCGCAGCTGGGACTTAAAACGGCGATCATCGAGCGGGAAAACCTTGGCGGGATCTGCCTCAACTGGGGATGCATCCCTACAAAAGCATTGCTGAAAAGCGCACAGGTGTTCGAATACCTTAACCATGCCTCCGATTACGGCATCACCGTGAAAGGCGGGGAAGCTGATTTCGGCGCTGTTGTAAAACGCAGCCGCGATGTGGCCGACGGGATGAGCAAAGGCGTTCAGTTCCTGATGAAAAAGAACAAGATCGACGTGATCAGCGGAACAGGCAAGATAAAGCCGGGAAAAAAAGTGGAAGTGACTGCCGATGGTAAATCTACTACTTACGAGGCAAAACATATCATCATTGCTACAGGCGCACGTTCACGCGCATTGCCTAACCTGCCGCAGGATGGCAAAAAAATCATCGGCTACCGCGAAGCACTGACCCTGCCGAAAATGCCAAAATCGATGCTGGTGGTTGGCTCCGGCGCTATCGGAAGCGAGTTCGCTTATTTCTACGCAACCATGGGCACCAAGGTAACACTGGTGGAATTTATGCCGGGCATTGTTCCTGTGGAAGATGCGGAAGTATCGAAACAACTGGAGCGCTCTTTCAAAAAGATCGGCATTGATGTAATGGTGGAATCGACCGTGGAAAGTGTGGACACGAAAGGCAGCGAATGCAAGGTGAAGATCAAGACCAAAACAGGAGAGAAAACAGTGGATGCGGAGATCGTATTATCTGCTGTGGGCATCCAGGCAAACATAGAAAATTTAGGATTGGAAGAAACAGGCATCGCGACCGACAAAGGCAAGATCCTGACCAACCCCTACTACCAGACCAACATCCCGGGATATTATGCGATCGGCGATTGCGTGGGCGGACAAGCGCTTGCACACGTTGCTTCCGCAGAAGGAATTATATGCGTGGAGAAAATTGCGGGACACAACCCGGAGCCGTTGGATTATAACAACATACCGGGATGTACTTACTGCCAGCCGGAAATTGCATCTGTAGGCATGACGGAAGCAAAAGCAAAAGAAGCAGGCAGGGAGATCAAGATCGGGAAATTCCCATTCTCTGCAAGCGGTAAAGCAAGCGCTGCAGGAGCAAAAGACGGATTTGTAAAGCTGATCTTCGATGCGAAATACGGCGAATTGCTGGGAGCTCACATGATCGGTGCAAACGTTACGGAGATGATCGCAGAGATTGTTGCCATCCGCAAGCTGGAAACCACCGGGCACGAGATCATCAAAACCGTGCATCCTCACCCAACCATGAGCGAAGCGATCATGGAAGCTGCTGCTGCTGCTTATGGGGAAGTGATCCACATGTAAGGTACGAATACGAATCTATACGAATTTACGAATCTAAGCCCGGTAGAAATGCCGGGCTTATTTTTTGTGCGCTGTCATTTCGAGTTCGACCGAAGGGAGAGTATCGGGAAAGTGCGGAGGCTGGGTAACATATATACGAAGGTTGTAGTGTTTGGAATAAGATCCCTCGGGCAAGCTCGGGATGACAAACCAGTAAAAATGCCAGGATTACTTTTTTGCGCGCCGTCATTTCGAGTTCGACCAAAGAGAGAGTATCGAGAAAGCGCGGGGATAACGTAAATACGAAGGTTGCTGTGTTTGGAATAAGATCCCTTCGCTACGTCGGGATGACAAATGCTCAGCGCCCGCTTACATCCTGCGACTGCTCCACGAATTTCTCCACCTGCTTCAGCAGCCATTCGAAAGCGGCAGGCTCATCATTGAACATTCTTGTAGGAGATGCCGGCTTATTGAACCGGATGAAAAAATTCCCGATCAGTTTATTCGCAAGCGACCTTGTTACAAAAGCTGCAGCGATCCGTGTTTCTGTAAATTCCCTGCTCGCAAGCAATACCCGTGCTTCATTGGTAGGCGTGAAATCGGCGGAAGCATCCAGGAGGATGGCGAAAGGCCGGTTATCCGAAAAACGCAGATATACCTTCCTCATTTCGCGCGCATCATCTTCATCCAGCTCAACGCCCTCAAAAGGCCTGAGCCTGAAGATGCGGGGACTAAGAATTGTTATTTCGAATTTGCTGTTAGAGTAATCAGCCATATTGTTCCGGCTCAAATATACTCAAAAAAGATTGTCGCGAAACGGATACTGCATTGCTTGCACTTGTCATCCTGAGCGAAATGAAATGGAGCGAAGGATCTTCTCCCGGTTACTACGGTTAAAATGTTTTGCCCCTCCGGGCAAGACTATACCGTTCTTCGGATCTTTTAAAAATGCTGGGCTTCTCTGAGGCCTTTCTTATAGGAATGATGAAATCAATGCGCATCAAAATAAAAACGGGAATTATCTTTTGAATGGATCTTGTTCTCCACCAACTTTATTGCCTGCAATAGTAATTCCTCCGGAAGCTTATCTGCAGGAAGGCCTTGCAACAACTGGAGCATCCCGGGAAGTATATTTTTATCCTGCAGGTAGCCTTTGCTTTCAAAGGCTGTGAAACTCCTGCCGGCAGCGAGGTACACGATCACATAAAAGCTCTCTTCGTGCTCAAGCTCCTTTACATGATCGATGCTGTAATTGGCCGGTAAAGCCTCTGCCTGCTCCAGCAAAAAGTAGATCGCGTGATTATCTGTTATGATCCTGTTCATTGTTCACAAATTTAATCAGCGGGCCCGGATAGTTATGAATATTCTTTTATTTTTGTTAGTACATGAAGCTCTTCAGAAAATTCCAATACCTCATCATCGGTAAATTACTTGCAAACACGGATGATGTTTTTGAGAAAGCAAGGATCCACGTGCTTCTCAATTTCGTACTCCTGTTCATTTTACTGAATATCCCCTACACGCTTCAAACACTGAGCAACGGGAACACCTTTCATTTTTTCCTGGCCATCCTTACCACCACTGCTCTTTTAGCCAGCCTGATCATCCTGAAAAAAACAAACAATGTAAAATGGGCGGTTTATTTTTATGTACTGAACCATACCATCCAGATCACATCACACTTCCTGATCAACAATGGCCGCATGGAGATGCAGGGAACTTCTTTCCTGATCTTATACGTCCTCTTTGGCTATGTAATGCTCGGAAGGGACTGGGGGCGCATCCTCACCCTGTTTGCTGTGCTGATGATGTTCAGCGGCATTTACAACATGAACACCAACTTCAGCCTGTTCCGCTTCCCGGATTCGTATGCCGATATCACCAGTCCGGGACTTCGCTATCTTGTGATCATCCCGGTTTTACTGAACATTTACCTCGTCAGCGAATTTGTAAAGGCAAGGCATAAAGCAGAAAAGCAGATCCATGATCAGAAGCTGAAGCTCGAAGCGAACAACAAAGAGCTGGAATCAAAAAATGAAGACATCCTTTCCAGCATCAATTATGCGAAGCGCATCCAGCAGGCGATCCTTCCGAACGATGACACGATCCAGCGCGGTATTCCTCTTTCATTTATTCTCTACAAGCCACGCGATATTGTCAGCGGGGATTTTTACTGGTTCAACGACCTTGATGATGATTCTTACATCATTGTGGCTGCCGACTGTACAGGCCACGGCGTTCCGGGAGCTTTCATGACGGTGATCGGGAGCAACCTCTTAACGCAGATCATTTCGGAGAACAATGTAACTGCACCATCGAACATTATGTCGGAGCTCGACAAGCACATCACCGCTACCTTAAAGCAGGAAAAGCAGCATTACCAGATCATCCAGGATGGAATGGACCTTTCGCTGCTGAAGGTGAATAAAAAGACAAAGGAATTTATTTACACGAGCGCAAAGCGTCCCGCTATATTTATCCGCGACAAACAGATCAGGGAGTTCAAAGGCAGCAAAAGCACGCTGGGCGGATTGCGCATGGAAGAAAAGAAATTTGATGAGATCAGCATGAAGTACGGGGAAGGCGATATGATCTATCTCTTTACCGATGGCTACATCGACCAGTTCGGTGGAGATGACAATAAAAAGTTCATGATCAAAAGGCTTCGCGAGCTGCTGTTGGAGATCCACCTGCTGCCGGTTGCAGAGCAAAAGCAAAAGCTCGATACCGCCATCACTTCCTGGATCGGGAAAAATGAGCAGACAGATGATATATTGATTATGGGGATCAGGTTTTAAGTACGGATCGTGAATCTTGATCTTATTTTCGGAGAAATATGATAATGAATAACGTCATCCCGTGCCACGACACGGGATCTGTCAATCGTTTACCATATCCAAATAACCATTCTCATTACGGAGAGGATATTACAAATTTAACGTCATCCCGTGCTCCGACACGGGATCTGTTAATCGTTTACGAAATCCGGAAGAGCCCAATCCTTTGCCAAGTCTGTCATTTCAGAATTCAGTGTTTTAATCAATTCCAGCTTCCAATCCCTTTTCCATTCCTTCAGCTGTTTCTCCCTTGCGATTGCCTGTTCAATGTTAGAATGGATCTCATAATAAACCAATTCATTCACATTATACTTTTTTGTAAAAAGAGAGCCGTTACCTTGCCTGTGTTCCACAATTCTTCTTTCAAGATCATTAGTAACTCCTATGTAGAGTACTGTCCTGTTTTTGTTTGATAAAATATAAACGTAGGCTTTATTAAGATTCATAATTCTATTTAACAGATCCCGTGTCGGAGCACGGGATGACAGTTACTTTATAATTTCAATCCTTAAGATTAACATTGGTTTTAATTAGCTTCGCCATATAAAACCCATCATAGCCTTCACTCGGCATAATGCTGCGCTCCTCTATAAATTCAAAGCCCTTATTCTTTTCAAGAAATAACTTCACCTGCTCATTGTTCTCCCCGGGCAGGATGCTGCAGGTGGCATAAATTAAAATTCCACCCGGCTTCAGCATCTGCGAATAATTGCTGATGATTTCCTGTTGTGTCCTTTTTACCTCCTCAATAAATTCAGCGCTGAGCTTCCATTTCGCATCCGGGTTCCTGCGGAGCACACCCAGGCCCGAACATGGAACATCCAGCAACAGCCTGTCGGCAGAGCCTTTCAGCTGGCTGATCACCTGCGGGTTCACTTTCTTTGTTTTAATGATCTTCGCTCCTGCCCTGTCGGCACGCCTTTGCAGCTCCGTTAATTTCCGCTCTTCAATATCCATTGAAATGATGCTGCCTTTATTTTTCATCATCGCAGCAATGTGCAGCGACTTTCCTCCCGCTCCCGCACAGGCATCGATCACCTGCATGCCCTGCAGCAACTCCATGTACGGCGCGATCAGCTGCGAAGAGGCATCCTGGATCTCGAACAAGCCCTTCTCGTATTCTTTCAGCGATTGCAGGTGCTGCCGTTTAACAAGGATAAGTGCATCCGGGTAAGTGACATCTTTTTTTGTTTCGATCCCGCTTTTCCGCAATAGTACCTGCAGCTCATCCGGGCCTGTTTTCAATGTATTCACGCGAAGTACCACCTGTGCTTCCTTGTTCAGCTCATGCAATTCTTTCTCCCAGCTTTCTCCCAATTCATTGCTTCCCATCTCATCCAGCCAGTCAGGGATCGACTCTCCGATCTTACGCACTTTTTTCAATTCCTTTATCTTTTCATTCACTCCATCCGCATTGATGGATGAGAACTCTTTCCAGTCGGGAAGTGCTTCACCTTTTATCAGCAGCCATGTTCCGAAAAGCATGAAATGATCATTGCGGTGTTTCAGCTCTGTTGCTTCATTGATCAGTCTCCACCAGCGCACCATGCCGTACACATTCTCCGCTATAAAACGCCTGTCGCGGGAGCCGAACCGGCTGTTTTGCTTCAGCGCCTGCTCCACAGCCTTATCGGCATACACGCCTCCCGAAAAAATAGTTTTCAATGTTTCCGTTACGGCAGATACAAGTGTTTTATGCAGCTTTATAGGTTTGCTTTCCATTACATGCAAAAGTATAGTTTTTTAAGACAGATCACAGCTCCTTGATGCCGCAAAACAACGCATTCATCTAAATCCCTCCTGTATTACCCTGTTCTTAATTACCTTTGTATCCGCATGAACAAGCTTTTATATTCAGGGACACTTTTACGCTTCAGCGCTATACTGATGGCCTGCCTGATCCTGTTCACGCAAACGGAATTAAGCCAGCTGGTGAAGCTCCCGGTGTTCCTCAAACACTATTCGGAGCATCAGCAAAAAGACCCGGGCCTCTCTGTCCTTAAATTCATTGCGATGCATTATTATGGCAATGATATGGACGACAGTGACAATGCCACCGATGCAAAGCTGCCCTTCAAATCACATACTGCTCCTGCTTCCTTTTACTGTGTGCTGCAGCCAAATACTTCCGGCATCCGCACTTATGAGCTGAACAGCCCGGCGCCCGGCGAGGCTTATTATCTGTACAAGCCACAGCAAACCGCCTTCGAGATCTGGCAACCGCCCAAGATCTAAGATCTTCAACACCTTCATTTTTTGCAGCATGATCATCCCGGTCATGTACTGCCTTGCATTTACATTTTAAATTCATTAAAAATCTATCATGAAAAAGATCATTTTTCAATTTCTCATTCTTGCATTTACTGCGCTTTCGCTGAATGCACAACACTGGACCGGCAATATCAGCTCCGACTGGAACAATTCAGCTAACTGGTCGGCATGGCCGCTTAACGGCAACAACATTACCATCGATCCGCTTACATATTCCGGGATCGCAGCATCTCCCGTAATTTCTGCAGCATCAGTTTTTACTCCTGACAAGATCACGATCCAGAACGGCGCTGTGCTCAGCATCCAGAACAACCTAAGTACCGGTGACGACATCAACATCCTCGGCACAGGCACACACGTGAACATCAGCTCCGGCATCATCAGTGTGGCGCCCGGTAACAATGGGCGTTTCATTATTTCCGATGGTGCGTCCGTTACCATGAGCAACGGAACACTCAATACCGACCAGCGTTTACTGGTAGAGCTCGGTGGCATTTTTACACTTAGCGGCGGACAGGTTAACGTAGGTGAAGTGCTTGCATTGTCAGATGGAAACGCTGACGGCAGCAGCCTCTTCAACATGAACGGGGGAACTGTTACAACCGGCGTGGAGCTTGCTTTTGAAAATGAGCTTGGCTTGTACTTTCCAACCTTTAATATGTCGGCAGGCACACTCAGCGTGAACGGCGATGTTACATGGTTTGGAACAGCGCCAGGCAGCGGAGCAGGAGGACTGATCAGCACAGGAGGAAATGTTGTTGTCAGCGGGAATGTGCTGAACCTGCCTGCAAGTACCATTAACCTGCACATACACGCAGGAGGCACTGCCGCCATCAGCATCAGCGGAGCACTCATCGATATGAACCAGGCGGCCGACACGCTGCTGCAATCGGGCAGCTCTTCGCTTACATTGCTGGGCACAAACAGCTGGAACAACCATGGCACTGTGCTTTCCGAAGCGAATACTTTCTTTGGCGGTAACAGTACGCTCACAGGAACAGGCAGTTTTGTGTTTCATAATCTTAACATCGCGGGCCTGAGATCATTGAGCCATGCAGCTCCGGCAACCATTACCGTTACCGGCGATTTCATGAACAATGGTACCTTCAATGCCAATTCAAACGGCGTTATCTTTGCAGGCGCTTTTCCGCAAACCATCGGCGGAAGCTCATCCACAGCCTTTCACAATTTAACTGCGAATCATTCATCCACAGGTATTACGCTCGCCAGGGCTCAAAGCATAAGCGGAATGCTCACGCTTACAAGTGGGGTTATTTTCACGGATGCAACCAACCTGCTGACGCTTAAAGACAATGCAACGTCTGCAAGTGGTTCCGACAGCAGCTTTGTGAACGGCCCGATGAAAAAAACAGGAAATGATGCCTTTGTTTTTCCCGCCGGAAAGAACGGAAAATGGCGCAGGCTTGCAATGACTGCACCTTTGAACGCAACAGCAGAATTTACTGTTGAGTATTTCGACAGTGGCTATTCAACAGCCGGCCCGGTGATTGCACCACTCACAGGTGTGAGCACGCTGGAATACTGGAATGTTGAACAGGCCGTGACCAGCGATCCATATCATGTTGAGCTGTATTGGGAAGATGCCTCCATGAGCAGCCTGTCCTGTGCAGACCTTGCAATGGCGCATTGGGATGGAACTGCATGGACAGTCGTTCCGGCAACAGCCTTTGGAACCTGCAGCGGCAGCGGGAACGGACTACTTTCTGCAGACACATTGGTCGCGGGCAACGGTCCTTTCACGTTCGGCTCAACAGCTGTAACCACCGGCATCAGCAGTATTGATGAGAAAGGACAGCGCATGAAAGTATATCCGAATCCAATATCTTCCGCAGGACAGCTTACGATCAGCGCTCCCTTTGCAATTGAGAGGATCGAGATCAGCGACCTTAGCGGAAGGATTGTATTGCAGCGTGATAACCTTACACCAGGTATACTGCAGCTAAACAATACCCTAAGTCCGGGCATGTATTACATCATTGTAAAAGGCAATACGCAGCAGTCGGTTCAAAAGCTTGTCGTCCGCTAAGAGGCAACAACATTTTGTGCAAGCCCGCGTTTAAAAGCGCGGGCTTTTTTTTGCCAGCTGCATGATTCCGAATAAGAAATAAAATTCGTATTTTTGAACTTATGAATTTCTCCTCCAAACTTATAGAAGACACTGTTAACGAGTTCAGCAAGCTGCCGGGCGTTGGTAAGCGCACAGCGCTCCGTTTTGTGCTGCACCTGATGAAACAGAGCCCGGACGAGGTCAGTCAATTCAGCACTGCCTTTACCAGGCTGCGCCAGGAACTGCGCTACTGCGCGAAATGCCACAATGTTTCCGACAAGCCTTTGTGCGAGGTGTGCCTGAACCCGCACCGCGATCACAGCACCGTATGCGTGGTGGAAGACATCCGCGATGTGATGGCGATCGAAAACACACAGCAATACAGGGGTGTTTATCATGTACTGAACGGGATCATCTCTCCAATGGATGGCATCGGCCCTTCTGACCTTACGATTGAATCGCTGGTGCAGAAAGTTGCTGCAGGCGAGATCAAAGAGATCATTATGGCACTGAGCACTACCATGGAAGGCGATACGACCAATTTCTATATCTACAAACGCCTGAAAGAATACAGTCTTACCGTAAGCACCATCGCCCGCGGCATCGCAATCGGCGATGAGCTGGAATACGCAGATGAGGTTACGCTGGGACGCTCCATCGTCAACCGCACACCTTACGAAAATTCATTGGTGATTAAATGAAGCTTTCCGTAATCATTGTCAATTACAACGTTCAGCATTTCCTGGAGCAGTGCCTGCATTCGGTACGCAAAGCTTCAAAAAATGTAAGCACGGAAATATTTGTAGTGGATAATAATTCGGTGGATGGTTCGGTGCAGATGGTGAAAGAAAAATTTCCTGAAGCATTCCTCATTGAAAATAAAAAGAACACCGGCTTTTCCTATGCCAATAACCAGGCGATCCGCATTTCAACAGGCGAATATGTATTGCTGCTGAACCCGGATACCGTAGTTGAAGAAGATACCTTTGAAAAGGTAGTTGCCTTCATGGATGCGCATCCAAATGCCGGCGGGCTCGGCGTGAAAATGCTGGATGGAAAAGGAAACTTCCTGCCGGAATCCAAACGCGGCCTGCCTACGCCTTCTGTTGCCTTTTACAAGATCTTCGGATTTTCAAAGCTCTTCCCGAAATCGAAAACTTTCGGGAAATACCATCTCGGCTTTTTAGATAAAGATAAAACACACGAAGTGGAGATCCTCTCCGGAGCATTTATGCTGATGCGTAAATCGGTGCTGGACAAGGTCGGCTTGCTGGATGAAACATTCTTCATGTACGGCGAGGATATCGACCTTTCGTACCGCATCCTGCTTGGAGGCTATAAGAATTATTACTTCCCGGAAACCCGCATCATTCACTACAAAGGAGAAAGCACAAAGAAAAGCAGCGTGAATTATGTCTTCGTTTTTTACCGTGCGATGGTGATCTTCGCTGAAAAACATTTTTCACAGAACAATGCCAAGCTCTTTTCTTTCCTGATCAACATTGCTATTTATTTACGTGCTGGGCTTGCCATTGCAGTGCGCTTTATCAAATCGATCGCGTTGCCGGCAGTGGATTTCGGGTTGATGATGGCTGGCCTGTATCTCATTAAAGAGTATTACGAAAAGCATTTCCGCTTTCTTGAAGGTGGCTCTTATTCGCAGGCGATCATTGCCATCGCCTTTCCTGCATACATCCTGATCTGGATGTTCACCGTTTACCTGAGCGGCGGTTACGATAAGCCGATCCGCCTTTTCCGGATCATCCGCGGGGTGATCGTTGGAACGGGCATCATCCTTATCGGCTATGCACTGCTCCCGGAAACCTACCGCTTTTCGCGCGCGATCATCCTGCTCGGCGCCGGCTGGGCAATGGCTTCATACCTTGTATCGAGATTGTTGCTGCATTTTATGGGCATTAAGTCTTTCAGCCTGAATCCCGATAAAAGCAAGCGCATCGCGATCATTGGCACGACCAACGAATTTGAACGCGTTGCAGGGCTGCTGAAGCAAACCAATATCAACACCAGCCTGCTTGGCTTTGTGAGCGCCGACAATACAGGAACGCAGCACAAGGATCACTTGGGAAACATTTCGCAGATCGCGGAAGTGATCGAGATCTACAAGATCAACGAAGTGATCTTTTGCTCCCGCGATATTTCCTCGCAGGAGATCATCGGCTACATGCACACACTGATCTCCGCCGATGTCGATTTCAAGATCGCCCCGCCGGAAAGCCTTTCTATCATTGGCAGCAACTCGATCGATACTGCCGGCGACCTTTACATCATCGATGTGAATTCCATCAGCAAGCCCAAGAACAAACGCAACAAACGCCTGGTGGATATTCTTTTATGCTTCGCGCTGTTCATCCTTTCGCCCGACCTGTTCTTTATCCAGGAAAATAAAAAAGGTTTTTTCCGGAACATCTTCCAGGTGCTAACCGGGAAAAAATCATGGGTGGGTTATGGCAGCGAGCGCAATGAGCATCTTCCTAAAATACGTTCTTCTGTTGTATCGCCCGCCGATGCAATCAAGAATATCAGCATCAATGAAGATACCCGCAACCGGCTTAACCTGGCATATTCCAAGGATTACAAAGTGGAGAATGATCTGAGCATTGTGTGGAGAAGTTTGAGGAAGCTGGGGAATTAGAACTGCTTTTTAAACATTCTCTACTGTTTGTCATTCCGTGCCCCGACACGGAATCTCTACGCAATGTTAACTTTTGTGGAAATCACCCTAACCTTATGATTATAGAGAGATCCCGTGCCTGCCCCGGACACCGATCCGGGGTCGGAGTACGGGATGACATAGTGATTGGTGTAGTATAAAACAAAAGGCCTTCGCACAGAATAAGATCCCTCGGGCAAGCTCGGGATGACAGGCTGCATCAATCGCGAAGCAGATTCAATCTGTGGTAATTTCAACCAACATAAATCTGCGAATCTGTGGCAGAAAACTCATGCCTCACTGAGGCCTTAATCATACTTCAGCTTCAACAGCTCCCCGCTTCTCTTCCGTATTTCATGGCAAAGCGCAGGATCAGTATCAAGCGACAAACCGTAGGAAGGGATCATCTTTTTTAACTTTGCCTGCCATTCTGCACTCATCGCTTTTTCCCTGAAGCAGCGTTTGATCACATCCAGCATCACGGATACAGAAACGGATGCACCCGGGGATGCGCCCAGCAATGCGGCAATCGAGCCATCTGCAGCGCTTACGATCTCCGTTCCGAATTCCAGCACGCCGCCTTCCTCGTCATCCTTTTTGATCACTTGTACGCGCTGTCCTGCAACAGCAAGGTCCCAGTCCTCTAATTTGGCATCCGGTACAAAATGCTGCAGTGCTTCCAGCCTGTCTTCGGGAGATTGCTTCACCTGGTCGATGAGATATTTTGTTAATGGAATATTATGAATGCCCGCCGAAAGCATCGGGCGGATATTGTTCAGCTTTATTGATTTCGGAAGGTCCATCAGCGAACCATGCTTCAGGAAGCGCGTGGAGAAGCCTGCATAGGGGCCAAACAGCAGCGCTTTCTTTCCGCCGATCATGCGGGTGTCTAAATGCGGCACCGACATAGGCGGAGCGCCTACTTCGGCAAGCCCGTACACTTTCGCAGAATGCTGCGCGATCACATCCGGGTTATTGCAGATCAGCCATTGTCCGCTTACCGGGAAGCCGCCGTAGCCCTTTCCTTCTTCAATGCCCGATTTTTCAAGCAGCGTAAGCGCAGCACCGCCGGCACCAATAAATACAAATGGTGATTCGTACATTTTTTCTATGCCATTATCCGGGTTCCTGAATGTCACCTGCCAGCTTTTATTTTTTGCTTTATCAAGATAGGTCACTTCATAGCCCATGTACATGCTCACGCCGGGAAGCGCAAGCAGGTGATCGAACATAAGGCGTGTGACCGCACCGAAATTCACATCAGTACCGAGATCCATTTTTGTTGCAGCCACTTTCTCTTCCCTGCTCCTGTGCCGCATGATCAGCGGGATCCATTCTTCCAGCTTCTTCCTGTCATCTGAAAAATCCATGCTCCTGAACAGCGGGTGGCTCTTCATGGCTGCATGGCGCTTGCGGAGATATTCCACATTCTCTTCTCCCCACACAAAGCTCATGTGCGGAATATTGGTAATGAATTTTTCAGGAGTAGCAACTGCGCCTTTCTCCACGAGGTAAGCCCAGAATTCTTTCGACACTTCAAAGGATTCGGCGATCTTCACCGCTTTGGAAATTTCAATACAGCCATCCTCCAGCTCCGGTGTGTAATTCAGTTCGCAGAAAGCGGAATGTCCCGTACCTGCATTGTTCCATGCATCGGTACTTTCACCGGCAACTTCATGAAGGCGTTCAATTATTTTTATGGTAAGATCGGGCTGCAGCTCTTTCAGAATGATCCCGAGTGTTGCACTCATAATGCCGGCACCGATAAGGATCACATCGGTGCCTGTGTATTCAGAATTCTCCATGCATTAAAAATACAATTTTTATACCCGGGCGAATCCGGGATTTACATTTTTAATATGGTGATCTCCACGCGCCGGTTCGCTGTTTTTCCTGCTTCCGTGCGCTCGGAAGCAATGGGCTTGTCGAAGCTGTATCCCTTGTAGGTCATACGCTTGGGACTGATGCCATAATTTTTCAGGTAATTGTACACTTTCTCTGCACGCAGGATGGAAAGCTCCATATCCGGGCCGCAGCAAACGTGTCCGCCGATCTCGATCTCGATGGTGGGATGGTCCTGCATGAACTTTAACAATTCCTTTAATGCAGGCTCAGATTCCACCAGCAAAACAGGACTGCCTCCTTCAAAGTTCAGGTTCTTCAGGATCATTTTTTTTCCGACGGCAAGATCATCGGAGGACAAGCCAACGGAAGGTGCGGCATCCTTCTTTTCAGCAGGAACAGCTACTATCTCTTCTTTAACAGGAGCCGCTTGTACAGAGGCTGGAAGCTTATATGTGATTGCGATCGTTGCACGGCGGTTCTTTGCCTTTCCCTGCTCCGTTGCATTATCAGCAACAGGACTGTCCTCGCCAAATGAACTGGAAGCAATGAATTTTTTATCCAGCTTCGCCGCAGTAAAAAGATCCTTTACCGCTTTTGCACGCGATTGTGCCAGCAGGTCGTTGCTTTCCGGGGAACCGGCTGCATCGCAATAAGCAGAGATCTTCAGGGAATAATTTTCTGCTGTGATCAATAGCTTAGAAATTGAATCGATCCACTTTTTATCTGCGGGCTTCAGTTCGCTTTTACCGGAATCGAAATAAAGCGTGTGCTCAGCAACCTGCGATTTTGCGGTGCTGATAAGAACAAGAAACAGGAATGACAGGATGGTTCTCATAAGATCGGTTTATGAAATAACGCCGGAAGGGCCCAAAAGATACACGTCCTTTTTAAACAGATCCCGTGTCCCCGGATCGGAGCCCGGGGCAGCCGTGGCACGGGATGACGTCCTGCGAGTATTATTTGATCAGCTCCGCAATGATCGTATCCATGCTTACGCTTTCCGCTTCTGCCTTGAAATTGCGGACGATGCGGTGACGAAGGATCGCTGCTGCAACTGCTTTCACATCCTCGATATCCGGAGAATATTTCCCTTTGATCATCGCGTTGCATTTCGCGCCGATCACGAGGTATTGCGATGCACGCGGACCTGCGCCCCATGAAAGGTATTTGTTTGCCACCTCAGCGGCATGCTCGGTGTTAGGACGTGTTTTTGATGCCAGCTTCACTGCGTATTCCAATACATTGTCGGCAACGGGAATGCGGCGCACAAGCTCCTGGAAATACAGGATCTCTTCGCCGCTCAATACTTTTTTCAAGTCAGCTTTATAATTCGAAGTTGTATTTTTTACAACAGTAAGCTCATCCTGGAACTTCGGATAATCCAGCCATACATTGAACATGAAACGGTCGAGCTGCGCTTCCGGCAAAGGATAGGTACCTTCCTGCTCGATCGGGTTCTGTGTTGCAAGTACAAAGAAGGGGCTTCCCAGCTCGTATCTTTTTCCAGCTGCGGTCACAGTCCTTTCCTGCATCGCTTCAAGCAATGCTGCCTGCGTTTTCGGCGGGGTACGGTTGATCTCATCCGCTAAAATGATATTCGCGAACAAAGGCCCTTTGATGAATTTAAAATTACGGTCATCGCCAAGGATCTCAGAGCCGATGATATCCGAAGGCATCAGGTCGGGCGTGAACTGGATACGGTTATAGCTTAAGCCGAGCACATCGGCGATGGTATTTACCAATAATGTTTTTGCAAGGCCGGGAACACCTACCAGCAGGCAATGTCCTTTGCTGAAAATAGAGATCAGCACGTCCTTCACCACTTCATCCTGCCCGATAATCACCTTGCCTATTTCGGCGCTTAATGTTTTGTACTTAACAACAAAAGCATCTACGGCTTCTACATCTGATTTATACATAATCTACGAATTTATCCTACTAAATACCAATATGTACAGATAACGAATCTATACGAATTTTACGAATCTGTGTTTTTGTCATCCCGAGCCTGCCCGAGGGATCTTATTCCAACTATACCAATTACGAATCTTTACGAAGGTACGAATTACTGATACGTTGCAATAGTCATCATTCTAACATCTACGAACTCCAACCTCCTAACTACAACCTTTCTGCTAATTGATCCACTTATTACTAAAGGTACAGCTTTTATAATCATCGGCAATGCGCACAAAATTATCCGAGAGCTTCTTTTTGATCCATGCCTGGATCGCTTCTTCCTGCTTCTTGTTGAGCGCAGCTCCCTGGATCTTCTGGTAATCGTCGACCAGGTTGGCGATGTGCGGCTCCGTACGTTTTTTCAGGTAAAGGATGCGGTATGCCTGCTTTCCTTCCTGTGTCATGTATGGCGTTGGCTTGGTGAACTCGCCGATCTTTATCTTATCGATGGCGAAAGCCACGTTCTGGTCGTACTGCCCGATCTCGTCCATTGCAAAAAGCGTGGAGCCTGTGAACGGATTTACGATGAGCCCGCCGTTGTGCTTTGTCTCATCATCGTCGGAATAACGCGCTGCTGCTTCGGCAAACGTAACCGTATCTGCATTGAGCTTTGTATAAATTGTATCGAGCGCCATCTTCGCGGCAAGCAGGTCGGTCGGATCAATATCGGCAAAATACAGGAGGCTGCGCGCTTCCACTTCTTCACCTCTGCGCTCCACAAGCTGGATAAAGAAATAGCCGTATACCGTTTCAAACACTTCGCTCACTTCGCCGGGCTTCAGGCGGAACGCCCAGGCATCCCACTCCGGAACAAACTGCCCCCTTTGTACGCTTGGGTACAAGCCGCCCTTGCTGGCAGAGCCCGGATCTTTGGAATACAGCGCAGCAAGCGTTGCGAAGCTTTCTCCTTTCAATACACGCTGGCGAAGGCGTTCAATAAATTCCTTTGATTCTTTTTTTGCTTCCGGCTTAATGCCCGGCTTCTTCACGATCTGCCCCACTTCCACCTCAGCGCTGATCAGCGGGATGGAATCTTTCGGAATGCTGTTATAGTATGCCCTGATCTCGTTCGGCGTCACGGAAATATCATTCGTGATCTTTCCCTGCATCTGCTGTGCAAGCAGGAGGTCACGCACATTGTCCTTCAATTCCGCTTTATAATCTTCGCTTGACTTCCCATAGAAATCATGGAACTTTTCTTCCGATCCGAACTGCCCGAGGTAATAGCGCATTCTCCTGTCGAGCTCCTGCTCCACTTGTGCTTCGGTAACTTCAAGGCTGTCCTTCTGCGCCTGTGCAAGCAGCAGTTTCTGGAACAGCAGGTCTTCCAGCAATTTGCAGCGGGTGTTCTCATTCACAGGCTCCTGCTGGGCAAGCATCTGCTGGTACTGTGCTTCCAGCTCCGATTTCAGGATCGGGTTGGTACCTACAACTGCAACGATCTTGTCGATCACTCTTTCCTGTGCAGTGATCATCCCGGAGAACAACAAAAAGGCTGCAAAAATTAATTTAATACGCTTCATTTAATGTAGATTTCTATTTTTTTATCGTTGGCGGCATCATTGTAAACATCCTGCTTCATTTTCGTGATGAGCTCGAGCTTGCGCTTGTTTAAAATGATGTTCTTTATATTCTCTTTTTCGAAGCTCAGCGGGGAAATGCTGTTCTTGATCTTAAAGCCTTTAATGTTTAAAAAATAATCATTCAGGGAATCGGCCACTTCCACAAAACGGTTATTCTGCAAAAATAACTCTTTATTATAGGTTTGGATCGGTATTTCTTTTAACAAATCGTCAAACAAAAGCCATGAATTATCATCAAGGTAAAAATTGGCGGCGAACTGGTGGCAATATCCTGCAAGCTGCTCGCGGTCCTTCATGTTGTCGGACTTATACCATTTCCTCAGCTTTTCAATACCGGGGGCTTTTTTATCCACCTTCACATAGATCACCTTGATGATGTTATCCTTTAACTCAAAATCCGACTGGTTATTATTGTAATACTCCTCTATCTCCGAAGGCGAAATTACCGTATCCAGCTTCTGCCTCACGAGCTCTTTCTCGTAGCTGTAGGTGATGAGCGACCTGCGGTAATCCTGCAGCTGCTTCTCCACGTTCTTCTGCTCATCGGATAAATTGCTTTCCGCTTTCTGGATCACCAGCGATTCACGTACCCAGTTGTCGATGTACTTTTTCAGCTGTTCGAGACTGTCCTTTTCGGAAGTGCCATCGGGAACCAGGTTGGTGATCTCATCGGCATACAGGTATTCATTGTTTGCCTTTGCAATGGCCACCCTGTCTTTTTCCCCGCCGGAACTGCCGGAACAGGAAGCGATCAACACCAACACTATGTATGACAGGATTCTTTTCAAAAGGTTGTTTTAAAAACTAAAAAAGTTTATGGCGCTGATGCACCATAAACTTCATTATCATGAATATTGTCCTTATTTAACGGTCGCCAGCACAGCCTTATCGATCGTTACAGGATATTTTTTCTTCAGGGATTCGAGCCATTCCTTCTCAAGGAAATTCTGGTAGTCGGCTGTAACCATTCCTTTTGAATCCTGGTAGGATTTAGGCTCCGGTTTCATCAGCTTGTTCACCACCACGATCACTGTTTTTCCGTCTTTGTCCCTGATGTCTGCAGAAGTTCCGGGATTCCAGTTCTTATCCACATACTCATTCTCTCCCTTGTTGAACACCCTTGATTCCACCTGCAGGTTCAGCTGTGAATTTTTGTTCACCTCTGCTACGATCTCTTTCTCCGATTTTTTCTTTTTCATCAATGCGCGTACCTGTTTCGCGATCTTCTCATCAGCGCAGGTATATACCGAAGCATCTGCACGCTCATCCCACATGTAACTGGTTTTGTTCTTTTCATAGAAAGCTTTGGAGCCTGTAGTATCTTTCACTGCTTTTGACCACACTTTTTCATCTGTAAGCTCAAACAGTAAAATGCCATCACGGTACTCCTGCATCAATGCTTTGAATTCAGGATATTTCTGATCAAGGCGGGCTTCTTCATAGGCAACGGCCATTTCATCAACAAACTGCTTGTAGAACTGGTTAACGACCATTGGAATATCGGTCTTCGGACGCTTGCTCTGGTGCGATTTGATATAGTTCGCGAAATCTGTCTGCGTATACACTTTATCGTTGAAGTTGAACATCGGCTTGTTCATTTTTGCCGCTTTAACGCCGTCCCAGCGTCCTTCGAACAATGTTGTGTCCAGCACTTTGTAAAATTCATCGCGCATTTTCAGGTTTTCTTTGAACTTATATTCACTTTTCACTTTCGCGATCAGGGAAGACCTTCCGACCTGTGAGCGGGAATCCTTGCTTACTTTTCCTTTCAGCTCGTTCTTCATGTCTTCGAAAGAAGCCAGTCCGCGCTTATCCACCAGCCTGATCACGTGCCAGCCGTATTTTGTTTTCAATGGCGCAGAATAATCGCCTTTGTTTGCCAGTGCAAAAGATGCCTTTTCAAATTCAGCAGGCATTTTACCTGTACCGAACCATGGAAGCTCCCCGCCTTTTTTAGCGGATGCCTTATCATCTGAGAATTGCTGTGCAAGCTCGTCGAATTTAGCGCCTGCTTTTAATTTGTTATAGATCTCTGTAATCTTTGTGAATGCATTCAGTGAATCCTCATTCGTCATGTTCGGCGTGGTTTTCACCATGATGTGGCCAACCAGCACTTCACCCTGCGCTTTTCTCCTGTCGATCACCTTGATGATGTGATAACCGAAACGGGTACGCACCGGCATTGAAACTTCGCCTACTTTTGTGCTGAATGCAGCGGATTCAAAAGGATATACCATTTGCAGGGCAGTGAAATAACCAAGGTCGCCGCCGTTCTCTTTTGCTGAAGGATCGCCGTTTGCAGCGCTTTCACGTGCAACAGCAGCAAAATCCTCTCCCTTTAAAATGCGCTTGCGGTATTCCATGATCTTGTTGTAAGCGAGGAGCGTATCCTTCGGAAGGGCGCTTTCACCTACTTTTACAAGGATGTGTGCGGCATGCACATCTTCCTGCATGCGGTTATATGTTTCCTGCAATAATTTCTCATTTACATCTTTATCGGTAAGATAAGGCTGTGCAAGCTGCTTGCGGTATCCCATCAATTCGTCCTTAAACGATTTTGCCGTATCCAGGCCCATATCTTCCGCCTCTTTCACTTTGAGCTTAAAATTAACGAACAGGTCCACGTAATCATTCAGCGATTTGGTATCGCCGGTTGTTTCCTTGCTGTTGTTCTTATGATAGACATTTTCAAATTCCCCGACAGTAACTTTGGTGTTACCAACGGTCATCAGCACAGCATCCTTATTGGCTGTTTGTGCAAAACAGGAACTGATCGCAATGCATGCAAATGACAAGGCAACTGATCGCGTTAAAAAGCTTTTGTACATAGTGATTGTATTTTTATTTTGGGTAACAAATGTAGGTATTTAAACGATGTATCAAAATAAAAGCGCGGGTAATCTTTCCGGGCCCTTTTGTTAATTTTTGTTAACTTCCGGCATCCCTGAATCAAGCGCTGAACCTTTACCATATTCACTTTTTTGCTATATTTGATACAACTAAATATGTAACCATGAAAAAAATCTACACATTATCCATTCTCCTTTGTTCAGCAGTAGCATCCTTTGCGCAGGTCACTGCAACCTGGACTGCCCTTACAACGGGTACTACAACCAATCTTATTGGCGTATCGTCACCAACAACATCCGTTTGCTATGCAGCGGGAAGCAGCGGTATTATCCTAAAAACAAGCAACGGCGGAGTTTCCTGGACACCACAGGTGAGCGGCACCACGGAAGACCTTTATTCGATATGGTTTACCAGCGCAACAACCGGTTTTGCAGCAGGAGATAATGGAGTAGCCCTGCGCACAACAGACGGTGGAGTTACCTGGATTGACATGGGATTCGGCACATCCGACGCCTTCCGAGATGTATGGTTCTATGATGCCAATACAGGATTCATTTCAGGAGGCACAAATACGACAGGACCAACAACCGGCCACCCAAGGATCTTCAAAACGACCGACGGAGGCTTTACCTGGAGCGATCTGAGCATCAGCGGAACAAATGCTGTTTACAGCGTTTTTTTTACGAGCGCTATGGTTGGATATGCCGACATCGGCTACTCGGAGCAGGTGATGAAAACCACCAACGGCGGAACATCATGGACTGCAGTTTCAGCTGGCGGTACCTCCCCGCTGATCGGCAGAATGCATTTTACCAGCAGTACCAAGGGTTTTGTAGTGGGATCGGGCGGTACAGTGAAATCTACAACGAACGCCGGTGCAACATGGACCTCGGTAACAAGCGGGACCACCAATTTTTTGACCGGCATTGATTTTTACGATGCCAGCAACGGCTTTATTGTAGGAGGCAACACCACGACCAACACTGGCGAGATCCTTTCCACAACTAACGGCGGACTGAGCTGGTCATCTTACTTACCGGGCACACAGCGCCTGTACCGCGTGGACATGGTGAATTCCAACCTCGGTTACGCTGTAGGCCTTGGCGGAACCATCCTGAAATACACCTCTAACGTAGGCATCCAGGAATTAAGCAATGCCGCACAGTTCAATGCATATCCGAATCCATTCAGCTCTTCGACAACAATCGACTGCGGCGGTCACACATTTGTGAACAACGCGGTGCTGGAGGTATACAGCATGGACGGACGCCTTGTGGCAAGCAAAGAATATTCAAGAGAGGACAAAATCGTTTTTGAAAAAAATGACATGGCTGCGGGCATGTACATCTTCCATGTATACGATGGAAGAACGGTCATCGGCAAAGGAAAAATTAATGTTGAATAATATAAATACCCTCTAAGACATGAAAAAAAATTATTTTATCTCTTTAGCAACCTGCCTTATCTTCTGCGGGTTTATGCATGCACAAACATCAACCTGGACGGCACAGGCAAGTGGAACCTCTAATATCCTGCTGGGCGTTTCGGCCCCAAGTGAAGACACATGCTATGCCTGTGGCACTAACGGTACAATTCTGCGTACTGTAAATGGAGGTATTTCCTGGTCAGCTCAAAGCACTGGTACAACTGAAAACATTGCTATTATTAATTTCATTAATAACAATAAAGGTTTTGCAGTGGGCGATAATGGAACTGTTTTGAAAACAACCAATGCAGGGCTAACCTGGACAAGCCTCTCAGTTACTACGAGTACTTTAAGGTTCGTATATTTTTATGATAATTCGCTCGGATTTATTGCAGGAGTAAATGGACTGATAAAAAGAACCTCAGATGGCGGAGCAACCTGGACCACTTCATCTACGGGTACTACTCAGCAATTAAATTCCATCTATTTTACCTCGGCTACAACAGGCTATGCTTCCGGTTTTGGTGGCACTATTCTTAAAACTACAGATGGTGGCTTGAACTGGACTTTACTAACAAGTGGTACTACTACCCCTTTAGGCATAATTCAGTTTACAGCTCCGATGAATGGTATTGTTATCGGTGATAGCGACCTGATAAGACAATCAAGCAATGCGGGTGTTTCATGGAGTGCTACCTCAAATCCGTCAAGCGGTAATGTTCTAACAGGAATGGATTTCTTTAATTCATTAGAAGGCTTTATAGTTGGTGGCAATATCGGAGCCAATACAGGAATCATTATGAAGAGCAATAACGGGGGCAATACATGGACTTCCTATACTCCGGGATCCTCCCGCTTAACAAGAGTAGACTTTGTTAATGCTAACACAGCCTATGCCGTTGGACTTGACGGAACCATCCTGAAATACACTTCCAATGTGGGCATCCAGGAGTTAAGCAATGACGCGGCAGAGATCAATGCATATCCGAACCCATTCAGCGCATCCACAACCATTGACTGCGGCAATCACACATTTGAGAACAATGCTGTGGTAGAAGTATACAGCATGGATGGGCGTCTTGTGGCAAGCAAAGAATATTCAAAAGAGAACAAAATTGTTTTTGAAAGGAATAATATGGCAACCGGAATATACATCTTCCATATTTACGATGGTAAAGCGATCATTGGCAAAGGAAAGATCAGCGTGGAATAATACCATGTCAGAAAACATAAAAAAAGCAGGCTGATACCATCCTGCTTTTTTTATGTGTATTATGTTGTTCTTACCTGCTGTAATTCGGAGCTTCCCTGGTAATGGAAACCCCATGCGGATGGCTTTCGCGGATCCCGGCATTGGTGATGCGGATGAACTTTGCCTTTTGCAGCGCTTCCACATTCTTCGCACCGCAGTATCCCATTCCGGCACGCAGGCCGCCTGCAAACTGGTACAGCACTTCTGAAAGGCTTCCTTTGAAAGGAACACGCCCTGAAATCCCTTCCGGCACCAGCTTTTTAATATCGTCTTCCGCATCCTGGAAATAGCGGTCTTTCGAGCCTTTCTGCATGGCCTCGATAGAGCCCATCCCGCGGTATGATTTGAATTTACGTCCTTCGAAAATGATCGTTTCTCCCGGCGACTCTTCAACGCCTGCAAACATGGAGCCCATCATTACCGAGCTCGCCCCTGCTGCCAGCGCTTTCACAATATCGCCTGTAAAGCGGATCCCGCCATCGGCGATCACCGGAACTCCTTTACCTTTCAGTGCTTTTGCCACTTCCATCACGGCAGTGAGCTGGGGAACACCTACACCTGCGATCACGCGCGTGGTGCAGATAGAGCCCGGGCCAATGCCGACCTTCACCGCATCTGCACCTGCTTTCGCAAGCGCCAGTGCCGCTTCCGGCGTAGCAATATTTCCTACGACAACCTGCAGGCCGGGATATCCTTTTTTCACTTTCTTCAGTGCATCGATCACTCCTTTGGAATGCCCGTGCGCCGTATCAATGATCACTGCATCCACTCCTGCCCTTGCAAGTGCGTCCACCCGCTCCATAACATCAGCGGTTACGCCCACAGCTGCCGCCACACGTAATCTTCCCAGGGAATCTTTGTTGGCATTCGGGTGTACTTTTACTTTAATGATATCGCGGTAAGTGATCAGTCCGACCAGCTTGTTATTGCGGTCGACCACCGGTAATTTCTCGATTTTATGGTTCTGGAGGATCTGCTCTGCCTTCTTAAGGTCGGTACCCACTTTGGCCACTACCATGTTCTTGCTGGTCATTACTTCCTTTACGGGGCGCTTTGTGTTCTTCTCGAAACGAAGGTCGCGGTTGGTAACGATCCCGATCAGCTCACGGCTTGCATTCACTACGGGGATCCCGCCGATCTTGTTCTCCTTCATCAGGCTGAGCGCATCAGAAACCAATGCGCTTTCCAGCAAGGTCACCGGGTCCATGATCATCCCGCTTTCGGAGCGCTTTACACGGCGAACATGCTCTGCCTGGTCGGCAATGCTCATGTTCTTGTGAAGCACACCGATGCCGCCTTCCTGCGCAATGGCAATGGCCAGCTGGTATTCGGTAACCGTATCCATGGCTGCGGAAACCACAGGCATGTTCAGCTTTATTTTTTTCGTGAAATAGGAAGAGGTATCGACTTCGCGCGGAAGCACTTCGGAATAAGCAGGTACTAAAAGTACATCATCATAGGTTAATCCTTCACCTACAAATTTGCTTGAATCTAATGACATAGAGAACAGGGTTTGAACTTTAATTATTGGTTAAAATTCCCGCAAAGATACATCTTTTTTATTCATGTCGGCAAACTATCATCCTCCCGGGGATTTCGCGGCTGAAATCCCCGGGAGGATTCAGCCATCAAAATTATTATTTTAATTACATTTGCCCTGTACAATGTCCGCAGCCGAAAAAACATACAAACAGCTTACTTCTTTCCTGTCAAAATGCAGCGCTACATTCGTTTCGGTGCTTAAGGTGCTGCTCCGCTCGAAGCCGGGAATAAAGCTTCCGGAAGCAACATCCAATACCTGCATCATTCTGGGCAATGGCCCATCGTTAAAGGAATCCCTGGGAAAGCATCCCGGATTTTTCAGCAAGCATCCTTTGGTTTGTGTGAACACCTTTGCTGTGACTGAAGAGTACACGCAGCTGAAGCCCGCTTATTACGTGATGCTCGATCCTAACTTCTGGCTGGTGGACAATGACTTTACAAGAAAGACGCTGAATGCCCTCGTTGAAAAAACCAGCTGGAACATGGCATTGCTTGTGCCGCAGCAGGCAAAGCGTTCGGCATTGTTCAGAGAGCTGGAACGCAGGAACCCGCAGATCCGCATCAGCTATTACAATTACACGGTATTCAGGGGCTTTGAAAGCATCACGCACTGGTTCTGCAAAAAGAACCTGGCCATGCTGCAAAGCCAGAATGTATTGGTCGCTTCCATTTTCCTTTCGATCAACATAGGCTTTAAAGAGATCTACCTTGTGGGCGCCGACCATACCTGGCACGAATCGCTGCATGTGAACGAAAACAATATGCTGTGCATTAAGGACGTTCATTTTTACGAAGAAAAGGAACACATCAGCTACAAGCCTTTCCGGGTTGCGCTTGACAGCGAGCGTACACACCGCGTGGACGAAATATTTTCCATCTGGGGGAAAACATTTTATGGTTATATTGCAATGAATAATTACGCGAAATACCGCGGTGCTGCCATATACAATGCAAGCGAAGTATCATTCATCGATGCATTTAAACGCGTGAAACTTTAGAAATGAAAGCCTTATTTACAAACCCGATGACCATGTGGCTCCGCTGGCTGTTCAGGAAAATATCCCTGGAAAGCAAGTACCGGAAACAGCACCTGAAGCTGGAATACATGGTAGAGATCACAAACTGTACTTTCGGCAATTACAATACGGTTTACAAATATGCCCGCCTGCGCGATACTGTGATGGGCGATTTCAGCTACGTAGCGCGCAATTCGCAGGTGTACAATACGAAGATCGGCAAGTTCAGCTGCATCGGCCCGAACGTAAATACGGGCATGGGCGCACATCCTTCCAACGCTTTTGTTTCCAGCCACCCGCTTTTTTATTCAACGCTGGGACAATCATCTGGAATGGTGATCGTGGAGAAAAACCTGTTCGATGAATTTCCATTGACGGAGATCGGGAACGATGTGTGGATCGGGAACAATGTAACGATCAAATACGGCGTGACCATCGGCGATGGCGCCATTATCGGTTCAGGCGCTGTGGTGACGAAAGATGTGGAGCCATACAGCATTGTGGGCGGCGTTCCGGCCAAGATCATCAAATACAGGTTCAAGCCGGAAGAGATCGAATTCCTTGAAAAATTCCAGTGGTGGAACAAAGACCTTGACTGGATCAAAGCGAACAAAGAGCTGTTCTGCAATATTGAGCAATTCATGAAACAACATGCATCAAAAAATTAATACAAACGATGTTAGACCTTAAAGGCAAAAAAGTGTTAGTGACCGGCGCCGATGGATTTATCGGGAGCCACCTGGTAGAGCGGCTACTGGAGGAAGGATGTACCGTAAAAGCATTTGTATGCTATAATTCGTTTAACTCATGGGGCTGGCTGGATACGCTTCCGAAAGAAAAATTAAGCCAGGTAGAAATTTTTGCGGGAGATGTGCGCGATCCGAACGGTGTACGCACAGCAGTGAAAGGATGCGATGTGGTGTTCCACCTCGCAGCGCTGATCGCGATCCCGTACAGCTATCATTCACCGGACAGCTACGTGGATACGAATGTAAAAGGAACGCTGAACATCCTGCAGGCTTCACGCGATTGCAACGTAGAGAAAATACTGGTGACCTCCACCTCTGAAGTTTACGGCACTGCGCTGTATGTGCCCATCGATGAGAAGCACCCGAAGCAGGGACAATCGCCTTACTCGGCATCGAAGATCGGCGCGGATGCGATGGCCGATTCTTTTTACAGGAGCTTCAACCTTCCTGTTACGATCGTCCGCCCTTTCAATACCTACGGCCCGCGCCAGAGCGCGCGCGCGGTGATCCCGACGATCATCACGCAACTGCTTGCAGGAAAAACAGAAATAAAATTAGGCGCATTGCACCCGACGCGTGACCTGCTGTTTGTAAAGGACACAGCCAACGGATTTGTGGCCATCGCGAAATCGGGAAAAACTTCCGGGCAGGAGATCAACATTGCTACTGAACAGGAGATCTCCATTCTCGGCCTTGCTCAATCGCTCATCAATGAGATCAACCCGAAGGCAACGATCATTTCGGATGACATTCGTTTGCGCCCTGAGAAAAGCGAAGTGGAACGGCTGCTTGGCTCTGCAGGAAAGATCAAAGCACTTACGGACTGGAAACCGGAATACGATCTTACACAGGGATTAAAGCTCACTGTAGATTGGTTCAGGGAGCCTGTTAATTCAAAAAATTACAAAGCTGATATTTACAATGTTTAAAGAAACAGTTGATTTTATTAAGTCGCAATTTCCGGCGCAGGATTTTATTCCCCTGCACGAACCACGCTTCCTGGGAAATGAAAAAAAATACCTTATCGATTGCGTGGATTCCACGTTTGTTTCTTCTGTCGGAATGTACGTGGATGAATTTGAAAAACGCATGGCTGCGTACAGCGGTGCCCGATATGCAGTTGCTGCGGTAAACGGCACGGCGGCATTGCACATGGCCATGATCGTGGCGGGAGTAAAGGAGAACGAGATCGTGATCACGCAACCGCTCAGCTTCATTGCCACCTGCAATGCCATCGCTTACATTGGCGCTTCGCATTTGTTCGTGGATGTAGACTTTGACACGATGGGACTGAGCCCATCAAAACTAAAGGAATACCTGGAAGCATTCGCGGAAAAAAAAGCGGATGGATTTTTCTATCATAAAACCACCGGGCAGCGGATCGCTGCCTGCGTACCGATGCACACTTTCGGGCATCCCTGCCGCATCGATGAGCTGGCAGCACTTTGCGAAGAATATAATATTGCGCTCGTGGAAGATGCAGCCGAATCGATCGGAAGCTATTACAGGGACAAGCATACCGGAACGACAGGATTGCTGGGCACATTCAGCTTCAACGGGAACAAGACCATTACCTGCGGAGGCGGGGGCGCCATTGTAACCAACGATGAAGCGCTTGCAAAAAAAGCGAAATACCTGACCACGCAGGCTAAGGTTCCGCACCGCTGGAATTTTGTGCATGACGAGATCGGTTACAATTACCGCATGCCGAACATCAATGCAGCGTTAATGTGCGCACAGATGGAACAGCTCGATGGCTTCCTCGCCAACAAGCGTGAGCTGGCACAATTGTACCTTGATTTTTTCAAAGGCACAGAGATCAAATTCGTGGAAGAGCCCGCAGGATCAACATCCAATTATTGGCTTTGCGCGGTGCTCTTGTCTGACAGCAAACGAAGAGATGAATTCCTTCAGTTCAGCAACGACAACGGCGTAATGACACGCCCTTCCTGGACACTGATGAACAAGCTGGTTATGTTCAAAGATGCATTGTGCGGCAACCTCGACAATGCGGAGGAGCTGGAAAGCAGGCTGGTGAACATACCAAGCAGCGTACGGATAAATAAACAATGATGTTGAAAAGAACACTGATCATAGCAGAAGCGGGAGTCAACCATAACGGAAACATGGGGATGGCGAAACAGCTTATTGATGCTGCTGCCGAAGCCGGCGCCGATTATGTGAAATTCCAGACCTTCAAAACTGAAAAGCTGGTAAGCGCTGTTGCAAAACAGGCCGAATACCAGCAAAAGAACATGAATGGCTCTGCTTCCGGTTCGCAGTTCGACATGCTGAAAAAGCTGGAGCTGAGCGTTGAGCAACACCATGAGCTGATCGCATACTGCAAACAAAAGAACATCCGCTTTCTCTCCACCGCCTTTGACCTTGAGAGCATCGACCTGCTGGTTTCACTGGGAATTGAGCTGTTCAAGGTGCCTTCCGGCGAGATCACTAACCTGCCCTACCTGAGAAAGATCGGTGCATTAAAAAAGCAAGTGATCGTTTCAACAGGCATGTGCGTGATGAGCGAAATTGAAGCGGCACTCAATGAATTAATTAAATCAGGGACCGATAAAAAAAACATTTCCGTTTTGCATTGCACCACCGATTATCCGACCGCGATGCAGGATGTGAACCTTCTCGCGATGCTCGAAATAAAAGAGCAGCTGAACGTTGAAGTAGGCTATTCCGATCATACCCTTGGCATTGAAGTACCTGTTGCCGCTGTGGCGATGGGAGCTGCGATCATTGAAAAACATTTCACGCTCGACAAATCACTGCCGGGACCTGACCACAAAGCATCGCTGGATCCTGCTGAATTAAAGGCAATGGCCACTGCCATCCGGAACATTGAAAATGCGCTCGGCAAAAAAGAGAAGCAGCCTTCGGAAGCAGAAAAAAAGAACATGCTCGTGGCGCGTAAAAGCATTCACCTGTCGAAGGCATTGCCGAAAGGCCATGTGCTCTCCGAAAGCGACCTCATCATGAAACGCCCGGGCGACGGCATTTCCCCGATGGAAATGGAGCAGGTGATCGGAAAAAAACTGAAACACGATTCAGGCAACGAGCATAAGCTGAAAGGCGAAGACCTGGAATAAGAATTCTGATTTAAAAAAAGATATGAAACCTGTTGACTTTTTGATCGGGGAAAACCAAACGGCGAAAGAAGCGCTGTCCATAATCAATAATATGGCGCTTCCTGACATCTCCCTGTTTGTGAAGGCGGATGATGCATCTCTTTCCGGTGCATTAACGGAAGGCGATATCCGGAGAGGATTGCTGGCAGGGAAAACGCTGTCGCAATCGGTGAAGGATTTCATGCGAAAGGATTTCAAATATTTTGAAGAGCAAGGCAACAGTTATGATATCTTCAGGAAATGCAAGGCATTAAGGATCCGTTTTGTCCCTGTTCTCAACCCGGAAAAACAACTGGTGGATGTGTGCGACCTCAATACGCTCAAATCCTACCTGCCGGCCTCCGTGCTTTTGATGGCGGGAGGCTTGGGCGAACGCCTCCGTCCGCTGACCGACGAGATCCCAAAGCCTTTATTAAAAGTCGGCGACAAAGCCATCATTGATTATAACATTGAAAACCTGCAGAAGCACGGCATCCGTAATTTTCACATCTCGCTGAAATACAAAGCTGATATGCTTGCGGAACATTTGAGCAAAAGCATTTCTTTCCCTTCGAACGTATCCTTCATCAGGGAAACCGATCCGAGAGGAACAGCAGGATCATTAAGCGAATTAAAAGATGTAGCGAATGAGTATGTGATCCTGATGAATTCGGACCTGCTCACCAATGTTGATTTTTCTTCCCTGTACGATAAGCTGCAAAGCTCGGGCGCAGACCTTGTGATGGCCACTATTCCTTACAATATCGATGTACCGTATGCGATCGTGGAAGTGGATGATGCAGACAGGATCCATGCGCTCACAGAGAAACCGAGATATACCTATTATGCAAATGCCGGGATCTACCTGATGAAAAAGGATATGATCAGATACGTGCCGGATGCAGGTAAATTTGATGCGACCGACCTTACGGAATTACTGATCAAAAACGGACGTAAAGTGGTATCCCAACCTATATTGGGATACTGGCTTGACATTGGAAGGCATGAAGATTTCGCGAAAGCGCAGAACGATATAAAGTACTTACAATTCTAAATGAAGATCCTCTATTTTATTCCCGCACGCGGCGGCAGCAAAGGCTTACCCGGCAAGAACATCAAGGAGCTTGGTGGCAAGCCGCTGATCGCGCACAGTATTGAAGCGGCGCTCAAAGCGGAGCACAAGGGAAAAGTGGTGGTGTCGACCGATGATGCGCAGATCGCAGCGATCGCGAAACAGTTTGGTGCTGAAGTACCGGCGCTTCGCCCGAAAAACCTTGCGGAAGACTCCACTCCCACCATGGATGTGCTGCTGCATTTTTTAGAAGCAGAAAGCAAAAACAATAACACGTATGATGTTGTTGTGCTTTTACAGCCTACATCGCCATTACGAAGCAAAGAGGATATCGACAATGCATTCATGGCATTTGAAAAAAACAATGCGGCGGCGGTGGTGTCGGTCTGCGAATGCGATCATCACCCGCTTTGGGCAAATGAGCTGCCTGAGAATTTATCCATGAAAGGATTTTTGAAAAAGGAAGTGGCCGGGAAGAACAGGCAGCAATTGCCGAAATATTACATGCTGAATGGCGCTATTTATTTAGCTAAAACTGACCATATACTATCGCAAAAAAACTTCCTGGGTGATGATACAACCGCGTATGTAATGCCGAGGGAACGGTCGGTTGACATTGATTCGGAAGCTGATTTTGTGCTTGCGGAATATTATATTTCCAAATAAAAAACTAATCTCCGTACCTGTGGGTATCATTGAAAAACAAGCAACCAGGAATGCTATTTACTCTTACATCGGGGCAGCCTTAGGTGCGATCAGCCTTTTCTGGATGCCTCAGCCGAATATGCTTAGCACCGACGAGAACGGCTTAAGGGCTTTGCTTATCTCTATTTCGGCCTTGCTGGCACAATTCGGCAACCTCGGCTTTTCGGCAGTGACCATCCGTTTCTTCCCCTATTTCAGGAACAAGGAAAAAGGTCACCACGGCTTCCTGTATTATTCACTGCTGGTTTCCTTCATTGGCTTCCTGTTATGTTTCGCGGTTTTCCTGGTACTGAAGAACTGGATAGTTGAAACCAATATCCACAAGTCGAAGCTCTTCGTTGATTACCTCTTTTATTTAATGCCGCTTACTTTTTTCACACTGTTCTTTAATGTGTTCGATACATATTTAAGGGCTACCTATAGCTCGGTGATCGGCTCCTTTACCAAAGACTTTTTTCAGCGGATCTCTATTTTAATTTTGCTGGCGGTCTATTTCTTCAAAGTAATCGATTTTCCGGTTTTCATTTTTGCGTATGTGGTGCTCACCTGCCTGCCAACGCTGATCCTTCTGCTGTACATCATCAAACAGGGTGAATGGCACGTAAAGCCTGTGAAGGGATTTATCAACAGGGAGCTGCGGACAGAGATTGTGAAGCTTAGCATTTATTCGATCATTTCGGGAGGTGCGGGCGCCGTGATCATGAACATCGATGTATTCATGGTAAACCATTTGCTGGACCTGAAGCAGACAGGAATTTATGCCATCGCCTTTTATTTCGGGACCATCATCATCATCCCGGCCCGTTCCATCTACCGCATTTCTTCCAGCATCGTTGCGGAAGCATTCAAGCAAGGCAACATCGAAGAGATCAAACGGCTGTATAATAAAACATGCAATACGCAAATGGCGATCGGCTTGCTATTATTCATCGGGATCTGGTGCAACGTGGACAACGTAATGAACATCCTGCCGGAAGCCTACTCCAGTGGCAGGGATGTGATCCTGATCATCAGCATCGGTTATTTATTTGAAATGATCACAGGCATCAACCAGGTGATCATTGCCAATTCCAGGTATTACAAGTACGATACTTACTTCCTGATCATCATTGTTTTTATCGTGATCGGCTGCAATGAATGGCTGATCCCGATCTACGGGATTGCAGGATCGGCAATGGCCACTGCGATCACCGCCATCTGCTACAATGTGGCGAGGTGGCTTTTCCTGTTCTTTGTTTATAAGATGCAGCCCTACGACCTGAATACATTAAAGATCATCCTCGTGGCGATCCTTGCATTCATACCGGGATATTTCCTTCCGTACATGCACAATTTAGTGATTGACATTGCTGTAAGAAGCAGCATTATCGGGGGGATATTTGTCCTGCTGCTGCTGAAGCTGGAAGCTGCGCCGGAATTGAACAGCAAGATCAGGATGATACTTTCGGGACTCTTTAAAAAATAATGGATTGAAAGATCAGTATAGGATTATCTAACTACCGTAACACGCCCGATCTGCTGCTGCTTGCCGATCCTTCGCGTGGTGTAATCCACTTTCCACACATACACATCCTGCTCCACCAATCGCCCTTTATAAGTGCCATCCCAGCCTTTCATAATGTCGTTTGATTCGAAAATTTTTTCTCCCCAGCGGTCATAAATGCTGAGCTTAAAATCATTCAGCCCGATCCCTTTGATCATGAACATGTCATTATTTCCGTTGCTGTTCGGCGTGAATGCATTGGGGGCAAAAAATGTTGTTTCATATATTACGCTGATCGTTGTTTCCGCTGTGTCCCTGCAGCCGTTGGCAGATGTAACGATCTGCATAACCGTATACGTTCCTTCATTCTCATACACGTGCGTGATGTCTGCCCAGCCGCATCCCGCATCCGAAGCGCCATCGCCATAATACAACATGCAGCTGCTGCCATCCTGCGAGCCGTTAAAAACAGTCAGCACCGGGTGCTCGCTGTCCACATTCCCCGATGTGGTGATCGCAGCAACAGGTGCAGGAAACACATTCACATACGATCCTGCAAGCAGTGTATCTGAGCATCCTGCAGCATTTGTGGTGATCAGCGTTACGCTGTATGATCCCGAATCGGGGTACACATGAACAGGATCCTGGAGCGTTGATGTAGTTCCGTCGCCAAAATCCCAGAGATAGGTTGCGGCATTGGTTGACTCATTCAGAAAGCTTACGCTGAGCGGCCCGCAGCCGGAAACACTTCCCGAAAGGATCGCCGAAGGCAAGGGAACAGACACCACAATAAGCGATGCAGTATCGCTGCAGCCATTCACATCGGTCAGCAAAACACCCACTACTGTATTTGCTGCGGAAGGGCTGATGCTGATCGAAGAAGTAACATCACCGTTCAGCCATAAATAATTATAAGGAGAAGTTCCGCCGGATGCATTTGCCGAATAGCCCGCTGTGCTTCCTGCACAGATGAGCGTTGAACCTGTAATGGAAACAGCAGGTGCCGGATCTACCTGCACCGTATATGTGAAAGCTGTGCTGCAGGCGCCGTTGCTGCCTGTCACGCTGTAAGTTGTTGTTGTAAGAGGTGAAACAGTTACGGACGATGCAGAAGATGTTACTGCACCTGTCCATGCGTATGATGCCGCACCTGATGCTGTTAATGTGCTGCTTTGCCCCGCACAGATGGTATTGAGCCCTGATAAGGAAACAACGGGAAGCGTGTCCACGCTTACGGTGACTGAATCGATTGCGGAGCAGGAACCATTGTAACCTGTAACGATGTATTCTGTTGATACAAGCGGTGAAACCGTGATCGCGCTTGTCGCAGCGCTGCTCCCACCCGACCACTGATAGGTTGTTGCGCCGCTGGCTGTAAGCGTTGTTGATTGTCCTTCGCACAGCGAATCGGTTCCGGTAACATTCAGGACCGGCGTAGCTTGTACAAAAACAACAAGCGTATCGGTATCCGATCCGCAGGCATTTACAGCTCCTGTAACATAATAAGTTGTACTAAGGCCAGGTGATACCAAAACAGAAGATGAAGTTGCAGTGCTGCCTCCGCTCCACTGATAGCTTACGCTTCCTGTTGCTGTTAAATTCACAGATTGTCCCGAACAGATGCTGTCATCACTGCTGAAAGCATTGATAATAACGAGCGTATCAACATTTACTGTGACCGTGTCTGTATCGCTGCCGCAGGACAAGCTGGAGCTTGTAACATAATATGTTGTTGCAGCAAGCGGTGAAACCGTAACGGATGCAGTGCTTGCTGTGCTTCCGCCCGACCAGGTATATGATGTTCCTCCTGATGCGCTAAGCGTAGTGTTTTGTCCGGCGCAGACCGTTGAAATACCTGCAACAGAAATGTTCGGGGTGTTCTCCACGTACACAGTCATGGTATCTGTATCCGAACCGCAGGCATTCACAGCTCCTGTAACATAATAAGTTGTTGTAAGGGCAGGAGATGCTGAAATGGAAGCTGAAGCTGCGGTGCTGCCTCCGCTCCACTGATAGCTGGTACTTCCTGTTGCCGTTAATGTGACCGATTGTCCGGAGCAGATACTGTCATCACTGCCCGAAACATTCACATTGACCAGTTGATCTACCTGCACCGTAACAGTATCCGTATCAGTTCCGCATGCTGTGCTTCCTGTTATATAGTAGGTGGTTGTTACGGTCGGACTAACCGTAACAACAGCGGTTGATGCAGTAGTTCCACCCGTCCATGTATAAGCGGGGGCGCCGCTCGCAGTGAGTGTTGTGCTTTGACCCGCACAGATCGTTGTTGTGCCTGCCACAGAAATATTGATCGTTCCGGAAGCCGGGGGGATGACCATTAAAGAAGGGAGCCCAAGCAAAGATAGCTTGCCGCCAAGCGCCTGCCCGCTGTTCACATACGAGCAAAGGCTTCCAAGCGCATTGGGATTATTGATCACATCCAACGAGCCGATCCCGGAAGTCTGGCTGTTCGATTTCGCTACGTAGATCTTCCCGTTTGTTGCGATCTGCAACGAATTGGTAAGCCCTCCGCTGGAGCCTACCATTGTTGCCGAAGCGGAGACCGCAGCAGCTGAGCCGGCCAGCAAATTAAACTGGAACACATTGTTCCCGAGCAGTGTTCCTCCGTAAAGCTTTGATCCGTCAGGAGAAAATTCTACTCCATACGCAGTATAATAGCTTCCCGGGTTGATCGTAATTGGATTAGTGACGGCACCTGTATTGATGTCAAAATCCAGCACTTCAAACAAGCCGGCATCCCTGATGGCAAGCCCGATCCGGTTGCCCTGCTGGGAAATTTTCATCTGTCCGACGGAATTGAACGCTACGCCGCCCCCGCCGATATGGACCGTTCCCACGGAAGAGCTTACTGTTGGCGAAATGCCTGTCGGGGTTACAAGGTCTGCATAAAATGTATTGGTACTCCACTGATGTGAAAGTACCCAGATGTTGCCGTCGCAGCGGATCACCGATGCCTGCTTTTCTGTTACTACCGTATGAAGCAATACATTTTTCACCCCGGTAACATCACCCAATCCTGCTGCCATCGTCATGTCCACAATGGAATAGGTCATATCACCTGCAAGGTCATCGATCGTAAAAATATAATATTTGGTAGTGTTTCCGGGCATTGGAATGATCACTGCTGACTGCGTGGTGGATGGATTTCCCAGGAGGCCCGTGCCGTTAGGCATCACAAGGTGGTTCTTATTCCACACTTTTTGCCCGTCGGTATAAAACAGAAGAGCACCGGTGTTATCTGCAATGGAAGAGCAGCCTTCTGCTGTGTTCAGCTGGCCGAGCACTAAAGGAACAGGGCTGCCGCTGTTAAAATCCAGCCCGGCATGATCGCCGAAATACCAGATCTTATTCTGGTTCTGGGAGTAGCCAGCGTTCGTAAAGAACAACAATAGCACAGCAACTAATAAACGATACAGCAGGTTCTTCATTCAAAACTAAATTTATGCTAATCCTCCCGCTTCACAAAGGCGCTTACAGCTCCTTTTTTTTCCAGGCCATGAAGAGGGAAATCCCTACAAAGGCAAACAGCAGCAAGCTCGAAACAAGCGAGATCTTCTCTCCTGTATAATATTTTTTTGGTTCGAATTTGAATTCGATCGTATGCTTGCCGGCGGGTACTCGCATTGCACGCAACACCCAGTTTGCAGGGAAGTATGGTTTCAACTCGCCATCCACATACACATTCCAGTCCTTGAAATAAATTTCGGAGAATACTGCGAGCTGCTCCGATGCTGCATTCGATTCATATTTCAGGTCGTTCACTTTATACTCAACAAGTTTGATCGAAGCAGAAGGGTCAGGTTTAGGAGCAAAGCCTTCCAGCTCATTCTTATAACGCTCATCCACAACAACAGTCCTTGCCGGATCGATCTCTCCCACCATTTTTAATTCCTCATCCGCATTCTTTGCCATCTTCACATCTGCTACAAACCATGCATTGCCTAAAGCGTAACGGTTTTTGATCGGGGCTGCTTCCGGGTTGTAGATCAGGTAACGCATGTTCAGCATGTTCAGAACGCCCTGCTGCGCAAACGTTGCACGCAAAGCCGAATCGGAAGGATTGCTGCGCAGCGTGTTCATGATGTTCTGCATGTTGTCATACAGCTGGTGCTCGATCAGCTCCTGGTAGCGGCGCAGCTTCGCAGCATGGTATCCGCCGATGGATTTATGATAATAGGAAGTGCGTGCGCTGTTGAATGTTTCCTGTGGATTGCTGATGTCAAATACGCGGTAATCCGGGTCAGTGTCCTTCAGGATCTCTTTATCTGCAACTGTTTCCGGGAAAGGAGTTTTTGCTTCCTGCTTGCTGGTGAAATTTTTATCGTTCAGGAAATTTCTATCAACAAGAGAAAGATCCAGGAAAATGAACAATCCCAATCCCATGATCATTATTGCTTTGTTCAGCACCGCTTTATTGTACAGCCATACAAGCACTGCTGCCAGCGCAATGAAGAAGAAGCTGCGGATCGCTGCCGATTTAAAGATCGCAGTGCGCGCCGCTTCAATATTTTTCATGAAATTATCGGCAACATCCTGTCCGTACTTTTGTGCGATCTGCTCATAGCCGTCATTCACCGATTCAAAGCTTGTAAGGCCAGGCATTAAATAATACAACAAGGCAAGTCCACCCGTGAGGGCGAAGGAAATGAAGAATGCATTCTGCACCGTGATCTCCTTGTTTGAAAATGCAAGTTTGATCTTCTGTTTAAAGATGCCGGGATTTTTGATCAGCTTGTCCACAGCCAGTATAGCTAAGATCGGGATCGCCAGCTCGGCCAGTACCAGGATCATAGAAACCGCGCGGAACTTATTGTAGCCCGGGAAGTAATCAAGAAAGAGGCTCGTGAGCCACATCATGTTTTTTCCCCATGACAGTGCCATGGATAAGATCGTGATCACCAGCAGCGCCCATTTCATCCGGCCTTCAACAATGAACAAACCGAATACAAACAGGAACACGATGATAGCACCTGAGTATGGAGCCGCCGTTCCCGGCTGGTCTCCCCAGTACTGTGCCATTTCGCCTACATTCTCGCGCATCTGTGCATCCACATCTTTCAGTGCACTTTTATTTTCCTTCATCGGGATGCTGGATGAAAGCCCTTTAAATCCGGGGATCATCAGGGTCATTGTTTCTGCTTTCCCAAGACTCCAGTGTGTTGCATAATCCTTGTCCACACCGCTGGTCTGGTTCTCTTTGTCAGCCTTGGCGGAAGTAAGCTCGGACGGCCCGCGGATGGTGTATTTTCCATAGTCATAAGTGCTCCAAAGGTTGGCAGTGTTAACGCCTACAGCAAGAACGATCGCCACAACGAACACAACAAGGCTTTTCATGATGTCCTTGTATTGCTTCTGCTTCATACGCTCCCACCATTCGAAAGCAACATAGATCGCGCAGAACAGCCCGAGGTAATAAGCGATCTGCGGATGGTTGCACACCAGCTCCAATGCAAGGAACAATGCAGTGAGCGCTGCACCCACCAGGTATTTTCCCCTGCAGATGAGGATCACACCGGCAAATACCGGCGCCATGTAGCCGATGGCAAGTGCCTGCGTGTTATGCCCTGCATCGATGATCAAAAAGAAAAAGGCTGAAAAGCCGAAGCCGATCGCGCCGACAATGCTCAGCCATTTATCGACTTTGAGCACCAGTAATAAAATGAAAAAGCCCAGCATGTAGGAGAACACCATGTTCGCAGGCGTCGGGAATCCCAGCATGAATGCGTTCCTGACATGCGTTGCAAGATTGGAAGGATAGCTGATCGAGATCTGGTAGGCCGGCATTCCACCGAACATTCCGGCGGTCCAGAGTGCTTCTTCATGATACTGGTTCCTGTGGTCCACCACATCTTTCGACATCCCTTTGTTCTGCACCATATCGCTCTGGCTGATCACTTTCCCTTTCAAAAGCGGGGTAAAGTAGCCGAAGGTGAGCACAATGAAAATGACGATCGCCGAAACGACCGGCAAAAGGGATTTTAAATTAAAATTTTTCATACCGGGATAATTTGTGTCCTTTGATTTGTATAGCTTACAAATATAATCGAAAAAGGTTTTGCAGCGTGATTTCTTTGCCGGCCGGGCCGGATTTTTAGCCACCGGTAAATAACGCGCATCTCTAATATTTCCTTATTTTTGTGGGCAACCTGATTCTATAATGAAAAACCTGATCAATCCCGCTTATCTCTCTGAAGAAAAAATAAAGGACATCCGCTCAAAATTTGAAAGCGCACAGCCCTGCAAGCACATTGCCCTGCCCGATTTCCTGCTGAACGACGTGGCCACCACGCTGTACGATAATTTCCCGAAGCTGGATGCGCTCAAGGTAAAGCGCAAGAGCATCAATGAAAACAAATCGGAAGAATATCATCTCGACCGCTACCACCCGCAGTTCAACGAGCTGCGCGACTTCCTCAATTCCCCGGAAATGTATGAATGGATCAGCAAGGTGACAGGCATTGAAGGCCTGAGCTCCACGTATGATGCGCTGGGATCCGGCGTTCACCAGGGCGGGCCGGGCAGCTTCGTCGACATCCACGTGGATGTGAACATGAACCCTGCAGCCAAACTGCACCGCAGGATCAACCTGCTGATCTACCTGAACAGGAACTGGAAGGATGAATACGGCGGAGCGCTGGAGTTCTGGGACAAGGATGTGAAGAACTGCATCTCTAAAGTAATGCCTTATTTCAACCAGGCTGCGATCATGGTCACCGATGAAACATCGTACCATGGCTATGCGAAGATCAACATCCCGGAAGATGAAAGCCGGAAATCGTTTTATGTATACTATTACACGCCTGCCGGGAAAGATTTTGTGTACCGCGATTCACGCTTCAAAACCCGCCCGGATGAAAGCATTGCAAAAACAGCGATCACCGAGATCAAGGAAACGTTGAAGATCAATGCGAAAAAGCTCTTGAAATTTTTAGGAGTGAAATCACTGGATTTCCAGGATAAGAATAAAAAATAAATCTCACCGCAAAGACGCTAAGACGGGAAGAGAATATTTCCGGAAGCTTTGCGGGCAGTTATAAAAAATAAATTTTGCGCCTCTGCGCCTTTGCGGTAAAAAAAATTGGAGCTACAAAACAAAATCATCTGGATCACCGGTGCATCATCAGGAATTGGTGAAGCGCTTGCCTATGCATCTGCGAATGAAGGCGCAAAGATCGTGATCTCGGCAAGAAGGGAAAATGAATTGAAGCGTGTGGCCGCCAATTGCAAAACGGATCCGGCCAATGTTTTTGTATTGCCGCTTGACCTGGAAGACACTTCCAATGTGTCAGAAAAAGTGGAAGAGGTCATCCGGAAATTCGGAAGGATCGATGTGCTGGTCAACAACAGCGGCATGGGCCATCGCACCAAAGCGGTGAACACTTCCACGGAGATCGACAGGAAAGTGATGGAGGTTAATTTTTTCGGAACCATCAACCTTACAAAAGCCGTTGCAAAAAAAATGCAGGCGCAGCAAAGCGGGAAGATCGTTGTGATCTCCAGCATCATGGGCAAATACGGATTGCCGCTTTACTCTACCTATTCCGCTTCCAAATTTGCGCTGTACGGTTATTTTGAATCGCTGCGGCAGGAATTGTACAAAGACAATGTAAAAGTGCTGATCGTAAGTCCGGGCTTCATCAATACCGATGTAAGCACCAAGCTGCTGATGGAGAACGGGAAGGAATACGGCATCAAAAGCGAATCACAGAACAAAGGAATGAGCCCGGCAGATTGTGCCCGCGGCATCGTCAAAGCCATTAAGGGCAACCGCGATCATAAATATGTGGGAGGATACGAGATCTTCTCGGTATATGTGAAGCAATACTTTCCGGGGATCTTCTATAAGCTGATGCGGAGAATGACAAAGGAGTAATTGCTCCACCACCCCTGTCCCCTCCTGCGAGGAGGGGAAACGCTCCGTAGAATAGTTTAGTTACATTTTTTAAACGTGACTTAAAATCAGCAGGATGCTGTGCTCCCTCCTAAAAGGAGGGTTGGGGTGGTACTACAGCTGGAATCACTTTCGCCTATACGTCCCCAGCCAGGTTTCGGCACTTGGAATATCACTGAAAAAACGCGTCGGCTTCTGCGGCTTCTCCACGCTCAGGTAAAAATTGCCAACCAGCTTATGTGCCAGCGAGCGGATGATAAAAGCTTCTGCAATGGAAAAGCGGGCGCCATCTCCTTTAGCAACATGCTCACGCGTATCCCTGTCAACAGTTGTGTATTTGCCGGGGATCTTTAAAATGGGATGCGGGATGCCTTTCGTGATCTCTCCGATGGCGTTTACAGATTCGATGGATTCCCTGATCGTAAATGCAACATGATCGGGGTAAGTGATCATTACGATCCCGTCGCTTCTTAGTTTCAGATGCGAATGCGGAAGAATGACCTCATCCAGGATAGTATAATTTCCATGAAACAGGCTGCGGTTGACCATGACGCAAATTACCGGATTTTTGACGGCTTTTACAAAAATATTTTTGCGTTTTAAGTGAGCCCCGGAAGGCATATTTTTCCTCTTGCCGCATTCAATCTAAACCTTATATTTGTACCTCTTTTAATAACGGGTACAAGTACCTGTCAAAATAAAAAACTCTAAACTCTTATAACTCTAAACAGCAACAACAATGAGCAAAATTAAAGTAGCCAACCCGGTGGTTGAATTAGATGGCGATGAAATGACACGCATCATCTGGAAATTCATTAAAGACAAGCTGATCCTGCCTTACCTTGACCTGGATATCAAATATTATGACCTTGGTGTGGAGCACCGCGATGCAACAAACGACCAGGTGACCATCGACTCTGCAGAAGCAATAAAAAAATACAATGTTGGGATCAAATGCGCGACCATCACTCCTGATGAAGAACGCGTAAAAGAATTCAGCCTGAAGCAAATGTGGAAGTCGCCGAACGGAACGATCCGTAATATCCTTGATGGAACTGTATTCCGCGAGCCGATCGTTTGTAAAAATGTTCCCCGCCTGGTTCCGAACTGGACTGCTCCTATCTGCATCGGCCGCCACGCATTCGGCGACCAGTACCGCGCTACCGATTTCGTAACCAAAGGCAAAGGAAAGCTGACGGTAACATTCCAGCCGGAAGACGGCGGAGCTGCACAATCGTTCGAAGTGTTCAATTTCAAAGGCGATGGCGTTGCACTGACAATGTACAACACCGATGAGTCGATCAAAGGATTTGCACACTCCTGCTTCAACACTGCATTGCAAAAAGGATGGCCATTATACCTTTCCACAAAGAACACCATCCTGAAAAAATACGACGGACGCTTCAAGGATATTTTTGAAGAGATCTACCAGAAAGAATTCAAAGCAAAATTCGAAGCAAAAGGAATTGTATATGAGCACCGCCTGATCGATGACATGGTTGCATCGGCATTGAAATGGAACGGAAACTTTGTATGGGCCTGTAAAAATTACGATGGCGATGTTCAGTCCGACACCGTTGCACAAGGCTTCGGTTCACTCGGGTTGATGACCTCCGTGCTTGTTACTCCTGACGGAAAAACAATGGAAGCGGAAGCTGCACACGGCACTGTTACCCGCCACTACCGCGATCACCAGGCAGGCAAACCGACATCCACCAACCCTATCGCTTCCATCTTTGCATGGACAAGAGGCCTGGAATTCCGCGGCAAGCTGGACAATAACCAGGAACTGATCAATTTCTGCCACGCACTTGAAGAAGTATGTGTTGAAACTGTTGAGTCCGGCAAAATGACAAAAGACCTTGCTGTCTGCATCCACGGCAATAAAGTAAACCACGGTGAACATTACCTGTACACCGAGGAGTTCCTGACTGCATTGGATACCAACCTGAAAGCGAAGCTGGGAAAATAGCCCCACATTAAAGCAAAGCTTAAGAAAGCAGGAACCTCATTAGTATCAGGGTTCCTGCTTTCCTGTTTCTGGCACAACTATTTACTCATACATTCAAATAAAAAAAAATGGGCTTCATAAAAGAATTCAAAGAGTTTGCTGTTAAAGGAAATGTGGTTGACCTTGCTGTCGGCGTGATCATCGGTGCAGCATTCGGCAAGATCGTTTCTTCGCTTGTGAACGACATCATCATGCCTCCCATCGGGCTGCTCATGAAAGGGAAAAACTTCTCCGACATGTTCTATTCCCTCGATGGCAAAACCTACGAAAGCCTGGTGAAAGCGAAGGAAGCCGGGGCCCCCATCCTTACTTACGGAAACTTTATCCAGGCGCTGCTCGATTTTATCATCATCGCGTTCGTGATCTTTGTGATGATCAAAATGATCAACCGCTTCCGCAAGAACGAAAAGAATAACCCCGAAGCTCCCGCTGCACCTACCGCAGAAGAGAAGCTACTGACGGAGATAAGAGACCTTCTTAAAAAATAATCATATGAAAAAATTAGTACTCTTCACTTTAGTGTTGACCGCGGCAAACGGCTTTGCACAAACGGATACGATCCAAAAGAAAATTGATTCCGTACAGGTAAAGATCGATAAGCTCGAGGATACGAAAGATTCCCTCAAGACAGCAGACACTGTCCGCTACTGGAAAAAAGGAGGCTTGATCGGCTTGAATTTTTCTCAATCGAGCTTCACCAACTGGGCTGCGGGTGGTGTCAACTCCGTATCGCTTACTGCCCTCACCGATCTTTTTGCAAACTATAAAAAGGGAAAGGATAACTGGGAAAATACGCTGGTATTGGCTTACGGATTGATCCAGTCGGGACATGCGGCACCGCGAAAGAACGAAGACAAGATCGACCTTACCAGCACCTACGGAAGGTTCGCCGACAAACACTGGTCGTACACGGCCATGCTGAATGCAAAAACGCAGTTTGACAACAGTTATAATTACCCGGATGACTCCACGGTGGTCTCCCATTTCCTGGCGCCGGCTTACGGACTGTTCTCGCTGGGTATGGAATACAAAACAACCGACAAATCATTCTCCTTCCTTGCATCGCCCTTAACCGGGAAATTTACCGTTGTAAACGACCAGCGCCTTGCAGATGCAGGTGCATTCGGCGTCGACCCGGCTGAATACGACACTTCCGGTGTGGTTGTAAAGAAAGGCTCGCTTGTGAGATACGAGTTCGGGGGTTTCATTAAAATAATGTTCAAGAAAGAGATCGGGAAGAATGTATTACTGGCTACAAAAGTTGAATTGTTCAGCAATTACCTCGACAATCCGCAAAACATTGATGTGAACTGGGAGCTGCAGCTCGACATGAAGATCAACCGCTTCCTCGTAGCAAGCCTGAGCACGCAGATGATCTACGATCATGATATTCCTGTTCCGGTTGAAAGAACGATCAACGGCGTGATCATTCCCGGCACCGGTCCGCGCCTGCAGTTCAAGGAAGTGCTGGCGATCGGGCTGGCCTATAAATTTTAAATGATCATACTAAATTTTAAATATAACACGTCATTGCGAGGAGCTACGACGAAGCAATGACTAATCCAATGTCAGTCACATCTGAATTAAAAAAGAGCCAGGTAAAGGAATTAAGGCAGATTCCCGGCGTTGGCGTTTCCATTGCCAACGACCTGATCAATATCGGGATCACAAAGATCAGCGACCTGGAAAATAAAGATCCTGAGTGGCTGTACCATCAATCGAACAACTATGCGGGAGTGGTCCAGGACCGTTGCCTGCTCTATGTTTTCAGGTGCGCCGTGTATTACGCTACAGAGAAAAATCACGATAAGGAAAAGCTAAAATGGTGGAACTGGAAGGATTTGCAAAGCTAATCTTCACGACAGTATTTGTTAGGCTAAAGCCTAAGCTCTCCACCATATCCCACCACGGCCTGAAGGCCGTGGCTATTGCGATAGCAGATATATAAGCCACCTGATTTCTCCAATGTCCTGCTATCGGCAGAAAGCCGTGGTTATTGCTATAGCTGAAGCCCGCCAGTTGCCACGGCCTTCAGGCCGTGGTTACATAATGCCACAATGATTGGGCTTTAGCCCAAAATTGAAAGCAAAAAACCAGGAACGCCGGAATCAAATAATGGTCTTATATTTGTCATAGCAAAACCTATGAAAAAAGCCCTTTTATTCCTGTTCTCCTTCATCAGCATCTTTGCATCCGCACAGGATAGCACCGACAGCCATCATGGCTCTGTGAAGGTGCAAAAAAAAGGCACGCTCCATTCCGTACTTTACGATGATGTGAATTTCCGTCTTGTAGGCCGAGATATTTACGGCAATATCAACGACACCGCAGTTGTTTCCTTCGACCTTGACGTCACTATAAAAGGCCTGGCTTATTCCGAACAGGCAGCTGGCTGTTTCATTTCAAAGCAGATGCAGCAGCGTTTAAGCAGGATGGATGGTGTGATAGTGCTGAGGTTCTCCAACATCAAGGCAAAAGACAGGAACGGAAAAATTATTTCTTTTCCTGATTTCAAAGCGCAGTCAGGAAAAGCAAGGGAAGGCGATAATTATTAGTCGTAAAATTCCTTGTTGAAATTCACAAGGTACAGCTTCTTTGAAGCCCTTGTCATCCCGGTGTACAGCCAGCGCAGGTATTCAACATTCATCATCTCATCCGTAAGGTAACCCTGTTCCACGAACACACATGGCCATTGCCCGCCCTGTGCCTTGTGGCAGGTAACGGCATAGGAAAATTTCACCTGCAGCGCGTTAAAAAACCCATCCTCCTTCACTTTCTTCAGCCTCAGCCTCCGGTCGGCAATATCTCCGTAATCGAGCATCACCGAATCGAACAGCTTTTTATTGTCGGCCTGCGACAATGCCGGCGCTTCGCTCATGATCGTATCCAGCAGCAGGCGCACTTCCAGGTCGGGCTCATCCGGGTAATCGATCATGCGCATCCGCACATCTGCAAAACGGAATCCGTGCATTTCCTGGATCTTCCCCACTCTTAAGATCTCGATGATATCGCCGTTGGCAATGAAGCCCGCCTTCGATTCATCGGGCAGCCAGGTATAATTGTTCTTCACCACCATCATAAAATCGCCGGCGGAAAGCTCGCTCTCCTGCCAGCGGATCCTTGCCCTGATCTGCTGGTTGTAAATATTGGCGCGCTTGTTCGAGCGGCAAACGATCATTGTATCTTCCGCACCGAATTTATTGTAAGCCTCGTTCAGTGCATCTTCCAGCTCTGCTCCATCTATACGGATCACATCCTTAAAGCCATCGAGCATAAAATGCGGCTGCATCCCCTTTTTCAGCCTCACTTGGTCGCGGAGGCTGGTGGCATTTGTAAGGATGCCCGAATCTTCCGCCTGTCGCACTACTTCCGTGAGCTCAAATGAATCCACCTGGAAGGAATACGATGCTTTCAGGAACTCGATGTCGAGCGCGGGCGATACATCCATCCCCACAGGCGGCAGCTGCGCTGTATCGCCGATGAATACCAGCTTACAGTTGGTGCCGCTGAACACGTATGTTATCAAATCATCGAGCAGGCTGCCCCCGCCGAACCCGCTTCCTTTGATGAGTCCCCCGCTGTTCGGGATCATCGAGGCTTCATCAATAATGAATACAGTATTAGTATGCAGGTTCTGCTGCAGGTGAAAGGCAAAGCCGCCTTCCTCCGTTGGACGCCTGATGTAAATCTTTTTATGAATGGTAAAAGCAGGCTTCTGCGTGTAATTGGAAAGCACTTTTGCAGCCCTTCCTGTAGGTGCAAGCAGCATGGTTTTTCCGTTCAGCGCCGGCATTGCTTTTACCAGCGAGCCTACCAGCGTGGTCTTTCCTGTTCCTGCATATCCTTTGATCACAAAAATATGGTCGAGGTTTTTACCCAAAATGAATGCCGACAATTTGGTAAGCAGGGTACGCTGTCCCGGTGTGGCCTCGAAGGGAAATAGCTGCAGTAAAATACGGGAAAACTCCTGCTGGTCCATGGATTCAATTAAATACAGGGCGAATTTACGAATAAAGGAAAAGCCTTCATTGCTAAAAAAATATATCTTTGCACAGCTGATGACACGACTCATTTTCATATCCCTTTTGCTTCTTTCTGCAGCCTGTAAAAAGGAAAGCACGGCTGCACAGCACAGGGTGGAATGCTCTTCCAATATAAATGATCCGCAGTATTATTCACTGAGCATCAACGGTACAGGCGGCAATAATATCGGGCAAAGCTATATTGTGGACGGAAACTCCGACATTGAGCTGAAGCTTTTCTCTGCCGGCGGCGATACAGCTTCCGTGGATGCCGGCGATTCCTTATGGACCCGCGGCGGGATCATCGTGGATGGCAAGCCCGTGAGCTCTTTTGCAGGCTACCGGGATGCCGTACTTTCATATCACATACAATGACCATGACAACCGAACTCAAATCAAAGATCCGGCAGGTAAGCTCATTGGTGGATGAATCCTTCGACCCAAAGCAGCTTGCCGATTTTCAGCTGGTGCTGCAGCTTGGCAGCGACGGATTGCTTGCAAGCATTTTCGACAAGGAAAAAAATAAATACATTGCGTTTGAATATTACAGCTTCCAGCAGGTGTACAATACCGAGCTGCTGAGCGACCTGTTCGACATCGCCCTGAAGGAAAGCAAATTCCTTTCGCAGCGGTACAAAGCAGTTTCCTGCTCCGTAGTGAGCAGCCTTGCCACCATTGTGCCTGCAGCATTGTACGAGGACGACCGAAAAAAAATATACTTAAAGTTCAATACGTCCCTGCAGGGAGATGAGCTGGTAATGGTGGATGACATCCGCAACCTCGATGCAAAGAATGTGTTCGCGCTTCCCTTCAGCATCAAGGCAAAGCTCGATTCAATGTATGCAAAAGTCACTTACCATCATTTTTCCAGCGGACTGATCGAAACGCTCCTGTCACAGAATAAGAACGAGACAAAGAAAAAACTGTTCGTGCATGTACAGGCCTCGCATTTTGAAGCCGTGGTGATCGAAGGAAAAAAGCTGGCCTTTTACAACACCTTCAATTATCATTCGGCGGAAGATTTTATCTACTACCTGCTCTTTGTATGCGAGCAACTGCACCTGAACCCCGAAAGCATTGAAACGGTACTGATCGGCGAGATAGAGCGCTCATCGGCGATCTTTACGCTTGCGCAAAAGTACATCCGTAATTTAAAATTCGGGGAGCGCACCGATAATTCAGGTTACAGCTACCAGCTGCAGTCCTTCCCGAAGCATTATTATTTCTCATTGTTCAACAGCTACCTCGTATGATCCGGATCATCAGCGGCACGCACAGAAGCAGGGTGATCCATGCACCAAAGAACCTTCCCGTAAGGCCTACCACCGATTTCGCAAAGGAAAGCCTTTTCAATATTCTCAACAATCATTTTGAATTTGATGAGATGAAGGTGCTCGACCTTTTTTCAGGAACCGGGAACATCACGTACGAGTTCCTTTCCAGGGAATGCAAGGATATTATCAGCGTGGATGATAATTACGCCTGCTGCGCCTTCATCAAAAAAACGATCGAAGAACTGAAATTCCCAAAGGCACGCGTGATCAAATCGGATGCCTTCTCTTTCCTGAAGAACAACCTTGAAACATATGATGTGATCTTTGCCGATCCTCCTTACGATCTTGATAAGATCAGCCAGATCGCGCCGCTGGTATTCGAAAAGAAGCTCTTGCGTGAGAACGGATGGCTCGTTGTTGAGCACGGCCCATCTACCGACCTCAGCATGCAGGAGCATTTCAGGGAGAAAAGAAAATACGGCAACGTCAATTTTTCCATTTTCTTTATCGGATCATAGGATATTAGTATCTTCGTTTAAAACCACAGGACATGAAACGCATTGCTATTTTCCCGGGATCATTCGACCCTATTACAAAAGGGCATGAAAATATTTTACAAAGGGCATTGCCGCTTTTTGACGAGATCATTATCGCGATCGGGAAGAACAGCAGCAAGCAAAGCTACTTTACGCTGGAGCAGCGCGAGAAATGGATCAGGCAGGTGTTTGCCGGCGAACCGAAAGTAAGGGTAGAAACCTATACCGGCCTCACGATCGAATTCTGCAAAAAGATGAATGCAAAATTCATCCTGCGCGGGCTGCGCACTTCCGCCGATTTCGAGTTTGAAAAATCCATTGCACAGAACAACAACATCATGGCACCGGAGATCGAAACCGTGTTCATCCTGCCGATCCCGGAGCTTTCCGCGATCAATTCAACGATCGTCCGAGATATTATCCGCAATAATGGCGATGCAAGTCCGTTTGTACCAAAGAGCATCGACCTGAAAGCGCAATAAAAAGGCATAGTTTTGGCTGGCAGATGCCGCATTCAATAATTTTCCCGTATGAAAAAATTCCTGTTCACCAGCTTTTTCCTTCTTTCACTGCTTTCCGCTGCCCAGGATGTAACCATCAAAGGCAGCGCGAAACCGTATGCAGAAAAGGAGATCGGCCTCTGGGTGTACAGCGACAGGATCTCAGGCATACAAAAACAGCTGAGCTATACCGATATTGATTCCGCAGGTAATTTCAGCTTCCAGTTCAACAGCAAAAGTATCCAGTATATTATTTTTAAGATCGACAAGCACATTGCCTCCATGTATATACAGCCCGGCGCTTCTTACGATGTCATCATCGCGCCGCCTGATTCAGATACCTACCAGAACCCGAATCTCGAACACGATGTAAAACTTTCCATAAAGCTATACAGTAAGATCGAGATCAATGCGCTCACGATGGATTACGACAAGCGCTTCGATGATTTTCTCACTGTTAACTACAATGATTTCCTGAAGCGTGCCCCGCAGAAGAAGATCGATTCGTTCCGCCTTGCCATGAACAGCTATTACTCTACGGTAACAAATCCGTTCTTCAATAATTACATCGCTTATTCCATCGCCTCGCTCGAGAAGAACACGAAGATGAGCGAGAAGAAACTCTACGAGGCCTATCTCATGAACAAGCCCGTATTGTACGAGCACCCGGAGTACATGAATTTTTTCAACTCCTTTTACAAGCAGAAGCTGCAGAATTTTGCGCTCAGCAAGCAGGGCAATGACATGTATTTTATCATGAACGACAGGGCAAGCTACCCTGCAGCAGTGAATGCGCTTCGCCGTGCATCCTTTGTACCGAACGATACCATTGCCGAGCTGGTATTGCTGAAAGGATTGTACGAAACCTATTACGACGGCACTTTTAAAAAGCCCGCTATCAAAGCCATCCTGCAGCAAATGGCGGCGGAGAGCAAGATCCCGGAGCATCAGAAGATCGCGCAGAATATCCTGGGCTCTTTCTCCAATCTGCAGAAAGGCACACAGGCACCTGCCTTTGAACTCCCTGATAAAACAGGGCAAACACACAGCCTCGATGAGCTGCGCAATAAAAAATTCGTTTACTTAATGTTCTTCGATGACGATTGCTCCGCCTGTATGGAGCAGATGAAAGTGATCCCGGCATTAAAAAAGACATACGGTGAACAGATCGTGTTTGTGGGCATTTCCACGGACAAGACAAATACGGAGCTGAAAAATTTCCAGTTGAAGAACCCAAAATACGACTGGCTGTTTGTGTATGACAATACCAACGGGCAGCTGAAAAAAGATTACGAGATCGTTTCCCTGCCTGCATATTTTGTGATCGGGCCGGATGGAAAATTCATCCAGGTGCCTGCAGACAGTCCGGCAGAAGACATTGAGCAGGTTTTCTTCGACCTTACCAAAGTAAAAAGTAAGCTGCATGGGGTTGGGAACAAGCAAAACCAGCGATAGTTAGTAGTTAGTAGTTGGGAGTTGGGAGTTGGGAGTTGGGAGTTGGGAGTTATTGTAGTTTTGGCTTAGTAGTTTGTAGTCATTGCGAGCGGTAGCGAAGCAATCTCATTCTTTTAGCAGATTGCTTCGCTACCGCAATGACGTTCCGGCTCAGAGCTTTTCGATCAAATCCAAAATTGAAGGAAAGGTATTTTCCCGCACCATTTTAAAATCCGCCGGCCTGATCCATTTCACATCCGTGATCCCTTCTTCTGCCTGGGGCATCGGTTTGGCGGGATCCGAACAATTCATTTCAAACCAGTAAGTAGGCTTTAAAACGGCTTTATCATCGAGGTAATACGTGTGATACGTAGTTGGCAGCTCCCTGGTGACTGTAAGCCCGCCAATGCCGCACTCTTCCTCCACTTCCCGCACAGCGGCGTCCTTAATGGCTTCTTTCTTCTCCACCTTTCCTTTTGGAAGGTCCCATTTCCCGTTCCTGTAGATGAAGAGGTATTCATTGTTCGGATTTTTTACCAGTCCGCCGGCAGCCTCCACCACTTTGAACATTCCCCGGAACCATCCGAACAGCTGCTCTTCATCGGCATTATAAAAACGGATCTCCTTTATTTCATTGCTGTTTGCAAGCGTAGCATAAAAGTCTGTCATCTCCTTTTCCGAGGCAACATTTATTAAAATAAAGCCGGCCGGAGGCTCGGAAAGGCTATAATCACTGACCAGGCGTATGGTTTTACCGGATGAAGTTATCTTAATCATTGTTAGATTTGTTAATTAAATTTTAAATGCCGCCCCAATAGTTTTGGTATATTTGCAGCATGATATTGAACGATGAATCTGCCTTGAAAGTTGCCGAATTCCTGCTGCAAATCAAAGCAATTAAACTACAGCCGAATAAACCTTTTACATGGGCTTCCGGATGGAAATCCCCGATTTATTGTGATAACCGCGTTACATTATCCTACCCAAAGGTACGAACTTATATCCGCCAGCAATTTGTAAATGCAATCAATGAAAAATATGCCAAGCCGGATGTGATCGCGGGGGTTGCAACAGGCGGTATTGCACAGGGTGCGCTTGTGGCGCAGGAACTGGGCCTGCCTTTCGTTTATATCCGCTCCGAGGCAAAAAAGCACGGGCTTACGAACATGATCGAAGGTGTGGTGGAGAAGGGACAATCTGTAGTGGTGATCGAAGACCTCATCTCAACCGGCGGAAGCAGCTTAAAAGCTGTGGAAGCATTGCGTGAAGCAGGATGTGAAGTGAAAGGAATGGCTGCCATCTTTACCTACGGCTTCCAGGCAGCGGAAGACAATTTCAAGAATGCCAAATGCAAGCTTCTTACGCTCAGCGATTATGAAACCCTGATCAGGCAGGCGCTTCAATCGAAATACGTTACCGAAAAAGACCTGAAATCATTGCAGGAATGGCGTGAGAACCCTGCCGAATGGGGAAAGCTGGTAGGCAGCTAAAATATAACCGTTGCCGGTTACCAGATTCGTAAATTCGTTTAATTCGTTATCCGTACCTTATGTCACAAACAAAACTTCAAAGCGATATCGTGGAGATCAATAACTCCGCCCAGCATATTTTCAATTACTTAAGCGATTTCCGCAACTTCGAAACGCTGATGCCTCCGCAGGTTACCAACTGGCAGTCGACAGCGGATGAATGCTCCTTCACCATCAACGGGATGGCCACCATCGGCATGAAGATCATCGAGAAAACTCCTGTTTCAAAGATTACGATTACTTCCAGCGGGAAAGTGCCTTTTGAGTTCAAATTATTTGTGCTTATTGAAGAGAAAGGCCCTGACAATTGCACCGGGCAGCTCCTGTTCGAATCGGACATGAACATGATGCTGAAAATGATGGTGGAAAAGCCGCTTGGTAATTTCTTCAACATGCTCGCTCAGAAAATGAAAGAGATCAAATAAGCGTCAGTTCGAGTGTCTTCAAATTTATTCTGCTAACAACACTTCCCGATACTCTCCCTTTGGCCGCACCCGATTGACATTAGCGTCAGTTCGAGTGTTTTCTGACGATAGGAAGAAAACGTATCGAGAACAAGCTAACTGATTCATTCTGTATTCAACACTTCTCGAGAAGTTTATCCTGAGCGGAGCCGAAGGGCTCCACTACGTTCCGCACTCGATTGACATAGCGTTTAAAGCGTCAGTTCGAGTGTCTTCAAATTCATTCTGCTAACAACATTTCCCGATATTCTCCCTTTGGCCGCACCCGATTGACATTAGCGTCAGTTCGAGTGTTTTCTGACGATAGGAAGAAAACGTATCGAGAACAAGCTTATTAATAAAAATCCCCGCTAAGCAAAATGTCTGGCAGGGATTTTTTTATGTGCTTGTATTGTTTTTACCTGATCACGTTGAACATCTGCTTTGCCTGCAGCTGCTTCTCGTCGGTAATGCGCAGTATGTAAGTTCCCTGTGCAAGCGAAGAGATCTCAAAGCTTAGCTGATTCTCGCCTGCAGTTGCTTTCATCGAACTTGTCAATTGTTTCTTGCCCATCATGTCGTACACCTCAACTGTCAGCATTTCTGATCCTTTTGAATTGATCACAAGTGAAACGGAGCTCACCGCAGGATTCGGGTACACGTTTGTGATGAGCACATTGCTTTGTGCAGCCTGCTCGGCAATGCCCACAGAGAGGCAACTATTGGCGCAGGTACAATACGTGGTTGTTGCAGCGATCGTACCGATGTTGCCGTCCATTCCGCCTGCAGGATGAGCCGCATCGCAGATGTCAACATGCTGTGAAGATGTGCCGATAATTCCCGAATTAAAGCTTTGCCCTGTAATGGAAAATCCGCCGCAGCTGGTGGTTGCAGGGCCCGAAATGGTTGCGGAGTTGAACCAGTCGTGCTGCACAATGGCCATGCATTTTGAAAGCACAACACCTGTATTGGAATTGTAAAAATCGTGCACGATCTTCATGTAATTGTTATTGCTGAATGTTGCGCCATAGCTGTTGTAAAAATCATTGGTCACCGTAAAATTACCGTTGTTGGTAAAGGCGCTGTTGTAAGCATTTCCGAAATCATTGTTGATGAGCATTGTTCCGTTGTTAACGAATGTCCCGATGGAATCGCCCATGAAGTTCATCGTGAAGCTGCCGGTGTTTGTGGACATCGCGCCATCTGCCGTAGCAAAGCGGATCCCGGTAAGCGTCCCGAAGTTAAAGAAATCCGATCCGGTATCGATGATCAGCAGGCTGTCGATATCCGCAGATCCGTAATTGTTGAAGGTACCGTTTGTGGTAACGGCAATGTTGCTTGAATTGATCGTTCCCTGGTTGCAGAGTGTTCCTCCATTCACAAGGATGTCCCCCGTAACAGTTGCCGTAGCGGCAATGCAGAGCGTCATTCCTGAAGGCACCACATGCGCGCTTCCGTCTGTTCCGGTGATCGTAACCGTACAGGTACCGCATTGTGCAGCGGCTTGCATGCCGAGTGCCATCAATGCAAGAAAGACGATTTTTATGCAGTTGTTTTTCATATCTGTGTTTTTATTTTTGTTTTACCGGATCAAAGTTACTGAACCCTTCCGCTCAATGAACTCGCCTCTTGAAGTTTTAAAGCGCACAAGGTACACGTACACTCCCAATTCACTCTTGTGCCCGGCATGCGTGCCATCCCAGCCCTCATTCACATCGGTGGTGGAAAACACTTTCAGTCCCCAGCGGTTGAACACATAAAATTCATAATCCGAAATGTTCACAAAGGAAGTAACCGGAATAAAAACGCTGTTCACACCCGAGGGCCTGAATGCATTCGGAATAAATACCTGCGGGTCCTGGTAGGCTTCCGCGATGTTGGAAAGGCTGTTGTCGCTGAATCCATAGCTGTTGCCCATGCCTTCCAGCGCTTCCACGTAATAGTTGAACACGCCCTGCCCCTGCATGATCATTGAAATGTCGTCGGTATATGTATTCGAATCTGTTCCCATGAATGGCACATTCGCAATGGGCACAGGATCCATCACGCCATCAATTCCCCTGTAAATGTTGTACGACATCACATTACCCTGCCAGTTCTCATAATCATTCCACACCAGCGAATTCGTAAAATCATTGTGACTGATCGCCTTCAGTAATATCGTCCTCCCGATGTTCGTCTGGATGCCGTCATAACCGCAGCTGTCCACATTGATCATTTTGTAATAGTAGCTGTATTTATCAGTATGAACATTCGCATCTGTGAAAACAACCGGCGTATTGCCTGTTGCAGCAACGGTTCCGACATGCGAGAAATTAGCAGATACCGTATCGTAAGAGCGCATGATCTTGTAAGCGAGGGAAGATGCCGCTGTGTCCACATGGCAGGTCACGATCACCCTGTCGGGATCGGCAACGCTCACTTTTCTCAGGTAAGTGAACAAAGGCGGCACCGGCGCTGCGGAATAAAATGAATACCTGTTGGAGGAAGCCGTCTTCGTGCCGGAAGCATCAAAAGCTTCGACCTTAAAATAATAGGTTAAGTTGGGTGGCAGCGGGCCTGCAGTGTACGTGAGCACTCCCGGAGCAACCGTGCCTATGAGCGTATAAGGCCCTGCAGCGCTTGTGCCCGACTGATAAATCCGGTAACCAGCGAGGCCGGTTCCGATCGTCGGATAAGCATTCCAGTTTAAGATCGCGCTGCGCGCACATACATCTGCTGTGGCGGATAAATGAATGGTTTTGAAAATGATCCCGAGCGGACTTACATTTCCGCAGCTGTCGTAAGCAGTGAGGCGGTATTGCTCGGAAGCATTGCCTGCTGCGGAAAGCAGGTAGGTGTAATCCGTGCTCGTTAATCCGTACAGTGTATCCACCGGAATCCAGAGGCCGCTGTTGAAAATGTACACCACGTATGCTTCCACATCCGTTGCAGGATTCATGTTCCAGTTCATCAGCGCATGGTTGTTATCATCCACGCTGAGCGTATCGATCACGGGCGATGAAGGAACGACCGTATTCAGGAATGTGCTTCCATCGAAAGAGGAAACAGAGGTGCAGCCTGCAGTATCATTCATTTCCACGCGGTAATTAATGTAGGCGTTGCAAATGTAGATCGTATCGATGTACGACAAATTAGTTGTTGTTCCCGTTACGGACCATACACCTGCAGGATATTCTTCGTAGATCGTGTAGACGCCGGAAGAGCTTGCCGGCAGCGGGCTTGCGATGGCATTCCATGTAAGCACAGCCGTTCCGTTGCCGGGATTGGTGACATTCAGCAGCATGGAATGCACAGTGTCAGCGGCCGGCGACAATACCTGCCCGAAGCAGCCCGAGCGCGTTGCGATGTAATAATACACCGAGGACAGCTGCGCATTTGCTCCCACATGCGTGTAGGTATTCTGCCCGATCGTGAAGATGCTGTCGAGCAAAGTATACGGCCCTGCTGCTGCCGGAGCAGTATAGAGCTGGTAGGAATTGAATGTCCCTCCGGTGTCTGTTGGCGGTGTCCAGGTAAGCACCACATCGCCATTCGGCTGAACGGCCACACACCTTGGCTGCGGCGAAGCCACCAGCGGCGGTGCGAGCACGGTGATGGATACTGTTGAGATCTTTTCAGCGGGGGCGGGACAAAAATCATCCTTCGTTTTAAATACGAAAGTATAAGTGTTTGAATTCCTGTTGCAGCCTGCGCCGGTTGAAATGTGATTGCAGCTGGTCTGCCAGTTGAACGTGGTGGAGGTACTTGCAGGGGCGGATGCCGGCGGCGCAGGAGATAAGGTAGCACAGGGCGGATTGGAGCAGCCTGCTGCCGCATTTGTAAATCCTGCACCGAACTGGTTTCCGCTTGCAGAAATGGATAAGGTCTGCGGAGTGATGCCATCGGCAAGCAGGTCGGGATCGCTTGCATTGAGCGTGAAATTCACGACTGTGCCTGCCGGTACCGTATCCTGGTAAGTGGTGTAGGTAACGGCCGGAGGTGTATTGGATGCGCAGGGCAGCAATACGATCTGCATCTCGCGGTAGATCTCCGCCACCAGCTGCCCGCATTTCCATGCTTCCACTTTTACCACAGTCACAAAGCTTCCCTGTGTGTACGAGGTGAATGAGATCTCTCCTGTAGCAGGATTGATCGTTGCCGGTACATTTGCAGGATTCTGAACTGTTCCCGGCAAAGGGCTGTTGTAGCTGTAGCCGGAAGTGAACAGCAATGGAAGCGGCTCTGTTGGCGGATTGTAGGAAGTCAAATAATCATCAAGCGGTTCCGCCCATGAATAATTCAATGAATCCAATTCCGGGTCATAGGCGTTGTGATTGTAGCTGAAGGGAGTTCCGAGGCAGATCACCGTGCTTGGAAGCTCAAGGAATTTAGGGGACGAATCGAAGCAGGGGCTTGCATTCTGCCCGTTGTAACTGTACATGATCGCACGCAGGGTGTAGCCTTGCGCGGAAGGCGACTGCAGGTTGGAGATGGAGCCGTTGCGGCAGCAGCCTGTATAGGTGAACACCCATCCCTGTGGAGGAGGCACACCGCTCAGTGTAACAAGTCCCGACTGGTAGGTGGTTTCCTGCACAGCGCCGGTAACGGGCGTGGAGCTGGTAGGCCAGCCCGGCATTGCCATCGCATCAGCGCAGGTAATGGAAGGGCCTGCGGCATTGCAGACCGGTGAAATATCGTTTTGTGAAACAAGGTTTAAGGTGATGGAAGTTGTTCCCGGGAGATTCGCCACATCCATGTTCACCAGCGGGGGAACGGCGGCGCCATTGCAATCGCGGTACAGCTTCATGGTAAAAATGTACTGTCCGCCGCCCTGGCAGGCCCATGTGATTTCCCCTCCCATCAAATGAGAGGCTTCCGCCCCCGGAGCAAGCAGGATGAAAAAGCAGGCAAGCAGTAGTAATCTCTTGAACATTTTATAATCAGCGATAGCTACAAATTTACTGAAATTGAGCCGCTTAACCAATTATTTTTTGCCAACCACCAGCTCGATCATGCTGCTTTTATCAAAATACATATTGGCAAGCTCTCTTACCTTAGATGCAGTAATATCTTTTACCGTTGCAATGTAGCGGTCAAAATATTCGTAGCCCAGGCCATATTCAAGCAGGCCTTTGAACCTGTCGGCAAGGGCGAAAGGCCCATCCACATTCCGCAGGAAGGTACCAAGCATGTAATTCTTCACCAGTTGCAGTTCCTCTTCGCCAACCAGCTCTTCGCGCAGGCGGTTCATTTCAAAATAGATCTCATGGATGGCATTGCTGCAAACGTCAACACCGACTTCGGTGGAGATGAAAAAATAACCTCCATGCTTCAGGGAAACAAGCCCCGAGCCGATTCCGTACGTATAGCCTTTGTCCTCGCGGATGTTGGACATCAGCCTTGATCCGAAATAACCACCGTACACAGTATTCAATACCTGTACCGGGTGAAAATCAGCATGCGTTTTATTGAACATCGGCTTCCCGATCCTGATCGCGGATTGCAAAGCATCTTCCTTAAAGATCAGCTGTTCCCTGTCATTGGTCGTGGAAAGCGGCACTGCACCTTTATTTACCTCTGCATTTCCTGCCCAGTCGTTCCCTCCGAAAAGGGCATCCAGTTCTGTGTATACACTGTCGTCCACCTTTCCTGCAAGGATGATCCTGCAGTTGTTGGAGCGGTAGCGCGATGCATAAAAGCGAAGCAGCTCCTCACGCCCGATCTTTTCAAAATCGGCATCTTTTACATCACGTCCGTAGGGATGCTGCTCACCGAACACCAGCTCTGAAAAGCGCTTGCGTGCAACAGTTGCCACCTTCTGGTTGTTGACCAGGAATTTTTGCTTTTTATTTTTCAGGTGTGTTTCAAGTTCGCTCTGCGGAAAGACCGCATCCTTGATCACCTGCTCCACCATGGGAAGTGTGGCTTTCAAATGTTTGTTCAATGTATAAAGGATCACGGAAGCATTGTCCTGCTCCACGCCCACTTCGAGGAATGCACCGTAAAAGTCAACCGCATCAGCGATCTGCGCTGCATTCATTTTCGAAGTGCCTTCTTCTAACATAGAATTAACAGTGGCTGCCTGCAATGGCATTTCCTGCTGGTACATACCGGCCGAGAACAGGAACTCGATCTTGATGATCTCCTGTGTCCCTGCATTGATCGCATACACAGGAATGTTATTCCGCAAACGCTTTTCGCTTGCATGGATCATTTCGATCTTTTCGATCGTTTTGAATGCGGGTGTTATTTTTCTATCGAGGGTTTGCATACGTGCTGAGTGAGTAAAAATGAATGCTTAATTTTTTGCTTTGTAATACAGGGTGGAACAATTTTCTTCCCTGAAAATAATGTTCGCCTGCTCCATGATCTGCTTGTCGGTAACGGCAAGGTATTTTTCCACTTCCTGGTTGATCAGCCCGGCATCGCCCAGCAGCTCGCAGATTGCGAGATTGGTGGCCTTGTTGAGCACATCCACTTCGCCGAACACATGCGATGCTTCCATCTTGTTCTTCACCTTCGTGAGCTCATCTGCGCTTACAGCAGCTGTCCTCATTTTATCCAGCTCTTCATTGATGGCGGCATCGGCCTGCTCCATGCTCACGCCTTTGATCAGCTTGCCTGAAACCACGAAAAGCCCTTTATCGAAATCGCCCAAAACATAAGCGCTAATATCGCTGAATAATTTTTTCTCCTTGATCAACGCATTGTGCATGCGTGAAGAATTTCCGCGTGAAAGAATGTCGGAGATCAGGTCGACAGCATAATATTCCTTATCGTAACGCGAGCACATGTGGTAGGCTTTGTAAATGGCATCCACAGGAACATCGCGCTCAACGGTGAGACTGCGTGCTTCTGTTTGCTGCGGCTCCGGCTGCAGGTTGCGTTTGTTCTCCGGCCCCATCGGGATCGGGCCGAACCATTTTTCGGAAAGGCGCTTCACTTCTTCCAGCTCCACGTTCCCGGCAACTACCATAATGGCATTGTTCGGGCAATAGAATTTTTTGAAGAAATTCCGCACATCATCCATGCGTGCATTTTCAATGTGCGAGATCTCTTTCCCGATCGTGTCCCATTTGTAGGAATGCACCTTGTAGGCCATCGGCCGCATCAGCAGCCACACATCGCCGTAAGGCTGATTGAGGTAGCGCTGCTTGAACTCCTCAATGACCACGTTGCGCTGCACTTCGAGGCTCTTTTCCGAGAATGCAAGGCTCAGCATGCGGTCACTCTCCAGCCAGAATCCCGTTTCAAGATTTTCCACGGGAAGCGTAAGGTAATAATTGGTGATATCGTTGGTGGTGAATGCATTGTTCTCGCCTCCAACCATCTGCAATGGCTCATCGTAATTTGCGATGTTCACCGAGCCCCCGAACATGAGGTGCTCAAACAAATGGGCAAAGCCGGTTTGCCCGGGATCCTCATCCCGTGCGCCAACGTTGTAAAGTATATTGATGCAGGCAAGCGGCGTTGATTTGTCCTGGTGAACGATCACGGTGAGCCCGTTCGGCAATTTAAATTTTTCGTATTTTATCATACTTTGGTTAAATAAGGTTATTGGTTAAATGGTAATTGAGGCGAAGCTGAAAGATCTTCAAAAACCATTCAATAATTCTTTCTTTGCAGCATTGTATTCGGCAATGATCTCCTCAATGATCGCTTTTGCAGGCTTGATCTCTTTTATCAGGGCTGCTACCTGCCCGATCTCGAGCTCTCCTTCGTCGAGGTCGCCTTCAAACATACCTTTTTTGGAGCGGCCCCTTCCCAAAAGTGCGCTTAATTCTTCCACAGAGGCTCCCCTGTTTTCCGCTTCCTGCACTTCCCCGAAAAATTTGTTCCTGAGCAGCCTCACCGGGGTAAGCTGTTTCAGCATTAATTTGGTATCCCCTTCCGCAGAATGGATCACGCTGTTCTTAAAATTAAGATTGGCGGAAGATTCTTCGGAAGCTACAAAGCGGCTGCCGATCTGTACGCCATCCGCGCCCAGCGCCATGGCTGCCAGCATTGCCCTGCCTGTACCGATTCCCCCGGCGGCGATCACCGGGATCTTTACCGCCTGTCTGATCAGCGGGACCAGGCAAAGCGTCGTGGTTTCCTCCCTCCCGTTGTGCCCTCCCGCTTCAAATCCTTCCGCAACAATGGCATCCACCCCGGCTTCTTCGGCTTTCAGGGCGAATTTTGTATTGGCGATCACGTGCACCACAGTAATTCCTTTATCTTTCAGTGTTTTTGTCCATGTTTTCGGGTTCCCGGCAGAGGTGATAACCACTTTTACGCCTTCCGAGAAGATGATCTCCATGTGCTTGTCGATATCGGGGTAAAGCATGGGCACATTCACCCCAAAAGGCTTATCTGTGGCCTTTTTGCATTTTTGAATATGTTCCCTGAGCATTTCCGGGTACATGCTGCCGCTCCCGATGACCCCGAGCCCGCCGGCATTGCTGACAGCAGCCGCAAGCTCCCAGCCGCTGCACCAGATCATGCCAGCCTGCACAAGCGGATATTGAATGTTAAAAAGTTCGGTGATCTTTTTGGACATTATTCGGTTTTTTTTATCTTTGTGTAAGAAGTGACGAAGGTAAAAATATTATTTGTGTATTTTTGTTTACATTTTTTATTATATATTTGCAACTATGCGTAAATTACTACTACTACTAACCGTACTTTCTTTACCAGCACTTTCCCACGCTCAATACCTGTGGGATTTTGGTGTTCAGGCCGGTGCATCCAACTACCTGGGTGAAATGGGCGGTAAAGAAAAAACCCGCAGGAATTTCGTAAGCGACATTAAATTATCCAAAACGCAGATCACTGCAGGCGGCTTTGCCCGTTATAAATTCACTCCACTGATCTCTGCAAAGCTTGCTGCTAACTGGATCCGCATCGAAGGAGAGGATAACAAATCCACCAACCGCGGCCGCGTTGGCCGTAACCTTTCTTTCCAGAACAATATTATTGAGCTTGAGCTTACCGGGCAGGTCTTCTTTTACGAGGTGCCTGACTTAGGACATACTTACCGCTACCGCAACGATTTTAAAATGTATGCGTTTGCAGGTGTTTCCGGTTATTACCACAATCCACGCACCCACTACCAGGGTGAATGGATCAGCCTTCAGCCATTGCAGACAGAAGGCCGCCATTACAGCAAAGTGGGCGTTGCCATTCCTTTGGGGATCGGACTTTTCTTCACCATTGAAAAGCGCCACCGCATCGGCTGGGAATTCAACTGGAGGACCACCTTCACCGATTACCTGGATGACGTAAGCACTGTTTATGCTGATCCTGCCGACCTTACAAGCGCTGAAGCGATCGCACTGGCAAACCGCCACAATGAACTGGGTGACGACTCTAACAAAGATTACCCTGTAGCTTCCAACTACGGCCCGGGGAAAAAACGCGGCGATCCTTCGCACAACGACTCTTACCTGTCCACCTCGGTGTATTACAGCTATGTATTGCGCGGGCGAAGCAGCTTCTACCGCTCCAAATACGGCAGCATCTTCAAACATAAAAAATACAAGAAACGTAAGATACGTGCTAAATTCTAAAACAAAGGCCTCCGCAAAACGGGGGCTTTTTTTATGGCCGCAGGATGCACTCCGGGCAGTCATTAAAATGAGATTTCAGTGGTGAAAAATTTATCCGCGAAAATTGTGTTTTGTCCGGAATTAATTTATATTTGTTATATGCGTAAACTACTCTCCCTTCTATCAATCATTGCTTTACCTGTAATTTCCCAGGCTCAGTACCTTTGGGATTTCGGCGGACAGGCAGGCGCTTCCAACTATCTTGGTGATATAGGCGGCAAAGAAAAAACACGTAGAAATTTTGTGAGCGACATGCAGCTCTCGAAAACACAATTTACGGTAGGCGCTTTTGCCCGCTACAGGTTCTCACCCCTGATCTCGGCAAAGCTTGCTGCAAACTGGGTCCGGATAGAAGGAGCAGATAATAAATCGAGCAACCCGGGGCGGGTAGGCCGCAACCTTTCTTTCCAGAATAACATTCTTGAGCTGGAGCTTACCGGCCAGGTATTTTTTTATGAAATTCCTGATCTCGGGCATACCTATATGTACCGCAACGATTTTAAAATGTATGCTTTTGCGGGCGTTACAGGTTATTACAACAATCCGCGGACAATGTACAATGGCGAATGGGTGAACCTGCAGCCGCTGCAGACAGAAGGCAAGCATTACAGCAAAGCAGGCTTTGCAATCCCGGTAGGCATCGGCATGTATTTCACTATCAACAAGCGCCACCGCTTTGGCTGGGAATTCAACTGGAGAACGACCTTTACCGATTACCTCGATGATGTAAGCGGCGTATATGCCGATCCGGCGGAACTAAACAGCGAGCAGGCAATGCTGCTTGCCAACCGTTACAATGAGCTTGGTTCACAGGCCGGCGTTCCGGATTCAAAGAATTACCTGCCGGGCTCAAAAAGAGGCGATGCGAGCCATAAAGACGCATACCTCTCCACTTCCTTTTATTACAGTTATGTGATCCGCGGAAGGAGCAGCATTTACAAAGGCCAGTTCGGAAGTATCTTCAAGAACAGCCAGCAATATAAAAAACGCAGAAGACGCGCAAAATTCTAACAATAACAAGGCCCCGCAACAACGGGGCTTTTTTATATACCATTATGAGAAAGATCGGATTAATAGGTGGCATCAGCTGGGTATCCACTGTTGATTATTACAGGTTCATCAATACGGGTGTCAATGAAAAGCTCGGCGGCTTGAATTTCGCGGAATGCATGATCTACTCGTTCAATTACGCGGACATTAAAAAGAACAACGATGCCAACGACTGGGACAAGACCTTAGCCATGATCACTGAAGCATCCCTGCACATGAAGAATGCCGGGGCTGAAGCGATCGTGCTTTGCGCGAATACCATGCATTTGATCGCGGATAAGCTGCAGTTAGCGATTGGCATCCCGGTGATCCACATTGCTGAGGCTACAGCAACTGAAATAGAGAAAAAGCAGGTAACAAAAGTGGGACTGCTCGGAACAAAATTCACCATGGAGCGGGATTTTTTTACATCAAAGCTGGAAGAGAAAAACATTGAAGTGATCATCCCGGAGGAGGACGACCGCGCATTTATCCACTATACCATTTTTGAGGAATTAGGCCGGGGATTGCTGCTTGAAGAAAGCAGGCAGCGTTACATTTCAATCATCAACACACTGGTTGAAAAAGGTGCCGGGGGGATCATTCTTGGCTGTACGGAAATTCCTTTATTAATTAAACAGGAAGATGTGAGTGTGCCGGTGTTTGATACGGCGATGATCCATTCGAGGGCTGCGGTGGAGTTTATGATTGGAGAGTAGTCAAAAATAACACAGCCCTAAGCCCTCTCAAGAGGAGAATTGCCGCTGCAAACATTGAAACTAATTGTCAACATTATAATTTTTCACAAAAAATATAAATGTTGGCAACTTAGTTTTGTCATGCCGTGCTACGACACGGCCTCTCTCTATAATCACAAGATGAAGGGAATCCTGCCAGCCTCAACATTGCGTAGAGATTCCGTGTCGGGGCACGGAATGACGGAGACAAGAATTAACCTGGAGATTAAGTAAACAACTATCACTTCCCTCCAAAGAACTGCCCCAGCTTCGACAGCGGTTTCCTGATGAGTGTAAACATTCCCGGCTTGAGCCCATTGAGCAGCCAGGCTTTTTTATCCTCGCGGTTTGCCTTGATGCGATTGGAAAGCGACACATTGCTTTTTCCTCCCACGCGCATTTTCACCAATACTTCCGGGATGTAGGCAGTGCTGCATTGATGCCTGTGCAAAAGGCGCAGCATCATTTCATAATCTGCAGCGGAGCGTAATGTAGTATTGAACACGCCAAACTTATCATAACATTTTTTCAGGACGAAAAATGAAGGGTGAGGCGGCATCCAGCCTTTGAAGAACAATCCATGCGCATATTCACCGGAGCTCCAGTGACGCTTGATCTTGTTTGTATCTGTTCTATCGACATACTGGAGGTCGCCATACACGGTATCGGTATTTTTTTCCCTGAATGCTTTTACAATTCTCGAGATCACTTTTTCATCGGTGTAAAAATCATCCGCATGCAGGATTCCGATGATCTCCCCGGTAGCCATGGCAATTCCCTTGTTGATGGCAAAATAAATTCCATCGTCTTTTTCCGAAATTATTTTTGAGATCCCGGATCTGTGTCTTTCAATTACTTCAAGGGTGTTGTCTTTGGAAAGCCCGTCGACAATGATGTATTCAATGTCTTTATAATCCTGTGAAAGTACCGACTGAATAGTCGATTCGATCGTGGAAGCGCTGTTATAGCAAACGGTGATGATGGAAACTTTCATTACTCAATGATCCTTTCCCTTGTTTTTTTTGCCGGGTTTCCCTGGTAAACTGCATACGCATCGAGGTTGGATGTGGCAACCGATCCGGCTGAAAGCACAGCATGTGAATGGCATTTCACTCCCGGGCAAACCGTTGATCTTGCGCCGATCCAAACGCCTTCTTCAAGTGTGATCGCACCAACGATGAGATCGAAGGAAGATTTTTTATAATTGTGATTTCCGCAAAGCAGCAATGCTCCCTGCGAGATACAGGCGTTATTGCCGATGGAAACATCCGCGAGGTTATCGATCCAGGCATACTCTCCGATCCATACATGATCGCCGATGCTCAGCTTCCAAGGATATTTGATGTTTACGTGAGGCTTTACCACCACTGCTTTGCCGACCTTTGCACCGAAAAGTCTCAAAAGGAGAATTTTAAAACCGTTAACTGGAAAAGCGGAATTGAAGAAGGCCGCATTGGTAAAATACCAAAGGAACCTCTTCACAGGATTTGCCCCAGGCCCATACCAGGAATTATTGAACTGCGACAAATCGGTTTTCTGCATGCGACAAATTTATTAAAGCTATAAGAATAAATACCTGTTTTGCACAACTATTTCATCATTCCCGCTGTACTTCTTTGCATAGCGGAAGGCGGCTTCCGACATCTCATCGTATTCCTGCTGGTCAAGCGCTGCTGAATGATCAATGTTATCGGCGAAAAACTCTTTGAACTGAAGGTCGCAGTCCCAGCCTACATTGCTTTCTATCAAACGCTTCCAGGGCGTCTGGTCGCTGATGATCACCGGGCATCCTGCTGATAATGACTGCAGGATGATGTGCCCGAAATTCTCTCCCTGCGTAGGCATGAACATCATGTGATAGCTGCTGAGCATACCAATCACCTTGCTGCTTTCAATGCTGCCCTTGTAATTGGCTGTCACATTCTGCGGAAGCTCATCCATCACCAGCTTGCATTGTGCCCAGTATTCCTGGTCGTACACAGGCCCGTAAAAATCGAACGTAACATTGGATTTTACCTGCTTCAGCACTTCGAGTGCATACAGTAAATTTTTTTCCGGCGCAATGCGCGCAACATTCACAAGCCGCAGCGTTCCTTCGTTCTTTTCACGCGGCGGTAATTTATCAAGCGTATTTTTTGAAGGAAGGTTAGCAGCGGTCCGTACAGGGATCTCCTCCCCGAGCGCCTTCCGGACATCCTGCTTTTCCTGCTCATTGGTGACATGGAACAGCACATTATCAAACAGCTTCAGGATCCTCGCGGAACGCATGAAGAATTTCTTCTTTGTTTTTTTTACGCCCAATGCGCTTTCCGCAAACATTCCCCTTGCCGCTATCACCACGCGCTTTTCGCGTTTTTTCCGCATGTAAAAAAGCGGGATGAGCGTAAAGTACAGCGAGAAGATGCCATTGAGGTAAAGACAATCGAAATCAGCCTTACGGATGAGATTGCGGACATTCGCACGCGTGAGCTGATCCTCCGAAAAATAATAAATCCGTGTCCCGTCGGCCTGCTCATTCCATTCGTTGCTCTTTACATTTTTATAAGGAATGGTTTCACAATAATCGGTATCGCGGGTCACAATTGAAAAATCGAATTCCCCCTTCAGGTGCTCCACAAGGTTGGACACAGACTGGATCGGCCCGCCGGCTTTATAGCCAGGGAGATACCAGTCGATGAAGATGAGCACTTTTTTTTTCACGCGTTTTAATTTTCAATGTTATTTTCCTGCAGCCAGTTCTCCAGTACTACAAGGTACCATACCCTCGACCAGGTGATCCGCGGATCGTCTTTCATAAAAGCTGTCCAGAGCTTCATCACCCCGTTTTCATGGAACATTTTCCGTTTGGACAGCGAGATCATTTTCTGCTCGCAGAAGGTTCTCAATTCATTTTTCATCCAGCTTTTCCATGGGAAGGTAAAGCCCATCTTCGGCCGGTTCACGATCTCAGGCGGAAGAAGATCTCCCAGTGAATCCACCAGTAATTTTTTAGGAGATGCCGTGCTCTTGTATTTATCGGGCAGTCCCAGCACATATTCCACAAGCGTGTAATCGATAAAAGGGACGCGCACTTCCAGCGCATGTGCCATGCTCATCTGGTCGGTATCGCGCAGCAGCACATTCTGCATGTAGGAAGCGATCTCAGCGATCGATACCTTTGAAATAACAGAGCTGATCTCTTCGAGCTTATACGTATCAAGTATTTCAGAAACGCTGTTAGGCGGCAGCTCCGCAGTGTTCAGGACAGATGCGATCTGTCCGTCGGTAAGCACCTGCCTCGACAATGCATAAAATGAATTGAAGCTGATCTTCGGTTGTTTTAGCAATTCTGCGATCTTTTCAGAAGCAACGCCCGGCTTCATTTTCATGAGCCCGCTTCCACCGACAGCGCGCACCGGGCGTGGAATGCTGTTCAGCCATTTGATCTTTCCCAATTCAGCCACACGCTTAAACACATCGTAGCCTGCAAAAAGCTCATCGCCGCCAAGCCCTGATAAAGCCATGGTGATCCCGGCATTCTTCGTGGCTTTTGAAACAACATAGGTATTCGGTCCGTCACCGCTCGGGTGATCCATTGCCTTTAATGCATTGGGCAGCTCTTTAATGAAATCATCCGGCGAAAGCCTGATCTCGTGGTGATCGGTATTGAATTTTTTTGCGATGAGCTGCGCATATTTTGCTTCGGAGAATTCACTTTCATCAAAGGTCACAGAAAATGTCCTTACTTTTTCAGCGGAGACTTTGCTCATCAAACCAACCACGGCGCTTGAATCGATACCGCCGGAAAGAAAGGCCCCGAAAGGCACATCGGCGATCAGCCTGCGCTCAACGGATTTGGTCAGCAGCGTTTCCACATCTTTGCAAACCTCTGAATAACTTTTTCCTTCCGATGCTTTGCTGATATTTTTAGTGAGGCTCCAGTAATTTTTTATTGTGAGCTTCTCATTTTTCATTTCCACGTAATGCCCAGGCATCAGCATCTTTATGCCTTTGATGATGGTGTTGGGAGCATGAACGGTCTGGTAGCGCAAATAATCCGCAAGCCCTGCCGGATCCATCTTTTTCGGGATCAGCCCGCTTGCAAGCAATGGCCTTACTTCGGATGAAAATGCAAACACGCCATTCGTGTATAAATAATACAGCGGCTTGATGCCGAGGCGGTCGCGTGCGATGAAGAGCTCCTGCTTTTCGGTGTCCCAGATCGCGAAAGCGTACATCCCGTTGAAGCGCTTCAGGCAATCGGCTCCCCATCTCGCATAAGCCGCAATGATCACTTCGGTGTCCGTGTTTGTTTTGAAGAGATAGGCGCGTTCTGATGATCCGCTGACCACGCGCTGCAATTCAAATTTCAGCTCCCTGTAATTGTACAGCTCGCCGTTGTAAGTAATTTGATAACGTCCGCCGGATGACGCCATCGGCTGGTGCCCTGCAGAGGACAGGTCAATAATCGAAAGCCTGCGGTGAGCCAATGCGATCTTCCCGTCCACAAAAAAGCCTTCATCATCCGGGCCGCGATGCTTCATGCAGGTATTCATCGTGCCGAGCTTTTCACGGGCGGCCGCTGCATCTGTTAAACCATATATTCCGTTAATGCCGCACATTCTATTTTTAAATATTAGTTTGGGCTAAAGCCATAATGATGTTGAATTTCTAATCCACGGCCTTCAGGCCGTGGCTACTATAAATCAAAAAAGCCGAGCACCTGCCTGCAAACCAGCTCCAGCTCTTTATTAGAAAGATCATAGAATAAAGGCAACCTTACAAGGCATTCACTGTATCTATCGGCGTTAGAAAGATCCGCACCCTTGTACTTATCTTTAAAATAAGGGCTCCGGTGCAGCGCCTGGTAATGAAATACCGCCTGGATATTTTTTTCCTTCAGGTATTTTATCAGTGCCGCCCTTTCATCTTCATTCCGGCACACGAGATAAAACATATGTGCGTTGTTGGATGCATAACCCGGAACAAGCGGAAGTAACATGTTTTTTTTTGCTAAAGGGCTTAATGCCTTTTCATATTTTTTCCAGAGCATGTTCCTGCGCTTCTGCACAAGGTCGATGTTCTTCAGCTGCGGCAGCAGGAATGCCGCCGTAAGCGAAGTGGGAACGGAAGAAAATCCAAGGTCGGTCCACTCGTACCGGTTCACTTCCCCTCTCAGGAATGCCGAACGGTTGGTGCCTTTGTTCCTCAGTGTTTCTGCACGTTCGATCAGCTTTGGGTTGTTGATGGAAATAAATCCGCCTTCCCCGCAATGGATATTCTTTGTTTCGTGAAATGAAAAGCAGCCGATATCACCGATCGAACCTAAAGGAGAATCATTGTAATACGCATCGATGCACTGTGCTGCATCCTCTATCACCATTAGCTTGTGGCGGCCTGCAATTTCCTTCACCTGCTTCATGTCGCAGGCGGTCCCCGCATAATGCACGAGCACGATGGCTTTGGTCTTTCCCGTGATCAGCTTTTCAATTTTGCTTTCATCAATGCCGGGGTGATCGCCTTTGCTGTCGGCGAACACGATCTTTGCTCCCCTGAGCGCAAAGGCATTTGCGGTCGACACATACGTGTATGATGGCATGATCACTTCATCGCCTTCCCCGATGTCCAGCAGCACGGCCGCCATTTCGAGCGCCATGGTGCAGGAGTTGGTGAGGAAGACCTTTGGAAAGCCGTATTTTTTTTCCAGGAAAATTTCACACTTCCTGAGCATTTCGGTATCTCCCGTCAGGACTTTTGTTTCCATGACACCGGAGATGGAACCGATCTCCTTTCCTGAATAATATGGCTTGTTGAAGGGGATCAAGATTACAGTCCGATTGAAGATAAAAAAGGACGGGAGGAGATCATCCTGCCGATGCCGTCTTCCAGTGAGATCAACGGACGGCCGAGGATCTCCCGCATTTTTGAATTATCGGGCTGTCTCCTGGTCATGTCGCCTTCCTTCAATGGCGAAAGATGAATGATCTTTGAAGAGGAGCCTGTGAGCTTAATGATCAGCTGCGCCAGGTCAAGCACGGTGCAAAGCTTGTCGTTGCCGATATTGATCACATCGTTTACCTGCTGGTTGGTGTAAAAGCATTTCAGGCAGGTGTCCACAGTATCATCCACGTAAGTGAAGGTCCTTGTTTGCGATCCATCGCCATAAATGGTGATGTCCGTGCCTTTCAGCGCAGCAGCAAGGAAACGGGAAACAACGAAGTCTGTGCTTTGATTCGGGCCATACGTATTGAAAAAACGGAAGATCGTATAGCTTAGATTGTATTCCTGGTAATAGCTTTTGCAGAATGATTCGCCTACATTTTTCACAACAGCATACGGAACCCTTGAATTCAGAGGAGTTGTTTCCTCGTGCTGCGGCAGAACCACAGGCTCTCCGTACACTTCAGAAGATGAAGAAAAGAACACACGCTTCACGGAAGTGTTCTTTGCAAGGTCGAGAATATTTTTAATCCCATCAATATCACGCAGCACCTTCACGGGATTTTCCTGTGTGCGGATCACTCCGACCACTGCGGCCAGGTGAAACACATAATCGAACTTATGCGACATCATGATCGGGGAAACCTCCTTAAAATTGTTCACATCCGCCTTGATGAATTCCCACCTGCCATTGCTGACCTTTGGCAGCTTTGAAAGAAAGCCGGTAGAAAGGTCGTCGACGATCACGATGTAATTGTTCTCGTCAGTGATCAGCTTTTCAACCAATGCACTGCCGATATTCCCTGCCCCGCCGGTGATCAATATTTTATTCATAGTACCGATATAAGTTTTTGTGACCAGGTTTGCGGAGTGATCCTTTTCGCTTTTTTCACACTCTGCTCTCCCATCCCCGATAAAGCCGAAGGAGTGGCATTCACGATCTTAGAAAGTGCCAGTTTCAATGCCTGTTTGTCTCCGGATTTGTAAATATAGCCATTTAAATTATTCTCTACAAAAGCGGTCGCTGCCCCCACTTCATCCGTACAGATCAGCGGAAAACCGGCTGCTGCGAACTCATGGACAACCACTCCCCAGGGCTCGAAATGACTGGGCAGAACAAACACCCCGGTATCGCGCAGGTAAGGCTTCATCTGATCAGGCTGCACAAACCCGAAATGCTTTATCCCGGGATGCAACCGCGGCGGCACATCCCCGGTGCCCAGGCACCACAATTCCCAGTTGTTCGGGCGTTCCTCCTGCAATTCGGTAAAGGCATCCCAAAGATCGCTGATGCCTTTGTGCTCCACGTAGCGGCCTGCATAGATGAAACGCTGCGGAAAATCGGTATTTTTATGCGTTAAATTTTCGAGGTATTGTGCATGAAAAAAATCGTGATCGCAGCTGTAAAAGCCTGTTAAAATGCGGTTTGCTTTAAATCCCAGCTTCTTCGCATAGTTCAATTGCGGCTCGCCGGGAACCCAGCAATGGCTGAAATGATTTAAAATGCGGAAAGGGCTTGCCAACCTTGCAAGCTGCTGCTTCAAGGTTCCTTTCCACTGGTTATCAAAACCGGCAATTACCGGGATCTTTCCCTTGTAGGGCTTGCACACCTGCATGTATCCCTTGTCGATCCAGCCGCTGCAATAAATGGCAGAAGGCCCTATTTTCCTGACAAGCTCATGCAGCTGCTCAACGTTGTAATCCTTCCTGTTGTATACATTCAGGCCGGGAGCGAATGCAAATTTAAAAGGCGCTTCACTGTTCACTTCCCAGCGCACAATGTGCACTTCTATGCCGGGAGCCTTCAGCAGCTCTTCCACGCAGGCCAGGAAATAAGTGGCGAGCTCGGTGTACAGGAAAACTATTTTCTTTTTTTCCATCTTTTATTTACGAAGCGTAAAAGCAAAAACAGCAGGAGGGCAACAGCAAAGCCCGACCAGAAATACGGGTGCATGATGGCCTTAAAGATCATCAAAGGCAAAAGCCGGTAATTGAATTTTTCTTCTTCGGGAACCGACTTTTTCCAATATTCAATTCCGTAATGTTCTATTGGTTCCAGCGATTGGCCTGTAAGGGAAATACCTTTGAACGAGATAATACCTTTATCCGCAGTGACCAATAAAACGGCATCACGCGGAAGGTCACGGATAGCTGTCTGCATAAAGGTGATGTTCGAACTTTCATCCTTGTGATAAAAAAAAGAAGCCGGTGCATTTGCCATGGAGCCCGACATCCAGTAAATATTTTTCACTTTGGAAATGTTTGTCAGCAACGGTTTGATCTCTTTCTCATAATTGTTGCTGCCTAATGCAGTGCGTGTATTTCCTGCAAAAAGCCCGGTATACGCGGGATCATTTTCCGACCAGATTGGGCGATGTGAAAGAATAAAAATATTTTTAATGCTTTGCTGCTGCCCCTTCTTTAAAGCCTCCTGCAGCATTTCCAGCTGTTCACCTTTAATGCTGCCATCATCTTTTTCCGTATTTAAAACAATGAATAATTCCAAGCCTGCTATGAATGAGTAATAGGTTGCGCCGAATGTTTTTTCATACATGTCGCCGTTGGAAAGGTCGTGATTGCCAACCGCATTGAAGACCGGCATTTTCAGTTTGCTGAATAAGGCGCGTTGGTAATGATCAATGTAATTTTTATCCAGGTCGAGGAACATGTCGCCAAGCGTAAAAAGAAAAGCAGGCTGAAAGCTGTTGAGCGTATCGGTGTTGGCTAAAACGGTCGCAGCCGGGAAAGTGGAGAGATTGGTGGATGCGCCGTGAAAATGTCCGCTTACGATAAAGGAATACGTCGCCGCAGTATCTTTCAGCTTCAGCTTGTTGAAGGGAGAAACGACCTGCGCGGCCGATGTAAGAACTATCAGCTGCAGTACGAACAAACAGATCCTATTTTTTAGCTTTATCACCTTTTATGAGTGTTTCAACATTATCAACTATTTCTCCCACTTCTGTACCATCCACAACGACCAGCGATTTCTTTTCCCTGAGATAATTTTTCTGAACCTTTGTAAACGTGGCTTTCGTCAGCCTTACCTGCGGCTGTCCGCCAGCCGGTTTGTTTTTGTAAGCTACCACTCCCATTTTACAATCGCTTATCTCCACGTTGCTGAGCGTGATGGTGGACAGGTCTTCCGCAGAGATCGCGATGTCAGAATTTTTGATCCTTACATCTTCGCCTTTTAGCTGTCCGCCGGCTTTTACGTGTATAGCCTTGTTCCCGGCGTTATTAATGTAAACCGATTTCAACTCCACCTGTCCCATTGTAATGTCGATCGCATTCTCAGCACAGAATTCAAAAGCACAATTCGAGATCGTGCCGTCTGAAAAATTACAATCCAGCGCATCGTCCTTCATGTTCCGGAAGAAGCAGCTTGTAAGTGAAAAAGGAGAACGGATCATACTCAGGGCATCCTCCGCTTTACAATTATAGAAGTTGCACCAGCTGATCTCAACCGGCGATTCATAAAAAGTAAGACTGCCCGATCTTGGCCATCCGGTGCTCTCAACTTTCGGAAGATTTGTAAATGTAATATCTTTCAAGACAGAGCGCTCGTTTGCCTGGATGAGCATAATTCCCTGTGAGCTGGAATCGGAGGATACGATATAGATCTGCTCATCCTCATTGCCGGTAAAGAACAGCGGGGAATACGAAATGATCCCTGACTTGTTTTTAAAGTCGAGCCAAACACCTGCACCAGCAACAACCTTATAGCCTGCAGGAATAACAATCCCTTCATTTACAACATACTTTCCCGGTTGTATTTCGATGACTTTTTTAATTTCATCCACCTGCAGAAAAGCAAAATCACGAATGTTTCCTTTCTTATTTTTCAGATCATCTGCAATGAACTCCGCATCCGTATGAGGAAAAGGAAAAACAGCGCATTGTTTTATGTCGGAAGAACCTAAAACCGAATAGCTGAGCTTCATCGAATCGAGCTCTTCCTTACGGATTGAAATTTCTTTTCCTGTTTCGAATTTGAATTCCCTGTAATCAACATAGCTGCCGGGCTGCTTGGCAGGCAGGATGATCTCTTTGGAAGGAAGTAATTTTTTATTGCCGATGACCAGCGCATGCACCTGCACCGGCATCGCATCAATGGCACCTAACTGGATCACTACTGAATTGTTTTCCGTCCTGTTATAATACGCATGCACCGCTTTCGGCGAATCCAGTACCTTCCGGATCATCCGCTGGCGCTTGTAATAATCCTGGCGGTCAAATTTCTTGTAAGGAAATTCTTTATAGATGATCGCGAGATTCGCATCCAGCTCTGTATTCGAAGCACTAAAAAAAGCATCCAAATACCCAGGCTTTGTAAGCCTTTCGAGGTTCTTCATGTATTCCTTAAAGAAAACAGGATTGCTGAAGATCATCGAATGCCAGTCTTCGTAATTTGCGAGAGAATCAGGCAGCTCATATTTGTACTGCGATGATAAGCTGTGTGAATTGAGTTCTGTAAAGCTTTCGTAGGCAACGGGCTCCAGCTTTGAGGTAACCGGGTTGTAATAATATTTGATATCGCTCCAGTCGATGCTGTGCACTCCGCCCACCAGGTCGATCACCGCGTGAAACCTCGCTAAACGTGGAATATCAAAAGCCTGGTCGACACTTACTTTCCTGCTTCTCAATCCTTCGATCAATGCGATCGCTTTCAGATAATAGTGTCTTTGAACTGAATCCTCCAGAACCTTATCTTCGCGGTACGCTTCAGGATTCGCGGAATAGTAGGATGCAAACTCAGCCGCTGAATTGGCGCCTGTCATTCCATTGTAACGCCTTACCCAGTACAGGTCGGGATTGAAGCGCAACACCGGACCTTTGAGGCGCTTGTTATTTTCCACCAGCTCATTCTCGAAATTTTCTTCCACAGCGTAAATGCCCCAGTCGCGGCCATTCACCGACACGTTGATGAATTTATAACGAAGCGCCATCACATCCTCGCGCTTCATCAGCTCATGGTAGATCCATTCATACACATAGCCCCTTGTTCCGGGATGCTGGATGGTAAATCGTTTCATGCCCATGAACGTTTCGTCTTTTTCTTTCACCTTGATGCGGAATGACCATTTATCATCCTGCAGGTGATCGGTCATGTGCCCTTTCAAACGCAGCTTCACGTCGATCTTTTTTCCATTGTACTCGATCGTTGCCGGAACATAATCGCCATCCATGTCGTTGATGATCACGCCACGCTCCAGCGCCTGCGCCCTGTTCTTCTCCAGCTTTTTATAATCCTTGTCTTTGATCTCGATCGAAAGCGATCCAGGCTCCGCACTCCTGCCCTTCCAGTAATTGGAGAGAACCGTTGATGTGAAATCCCAAAGGCCGCTATAGCCTTTGCTGCGGACAAACCCGGAAGCTTTATATCCTGCGGCAATGATCACAAGCAGCAGCAGAACAAGCACAAGCCGCCTGTTAAAATATCTTTTAACGCCTTGCCTGCCTGTTCGCTTATTTGAATTGTACACTTCCATAGTTAGTTGATAGCGGGAATGATCGTTTCCGGTTCTGTACCGGTTTCCTCCACAGGCTTAATCACTGTTTCCGGCAGGATCTCCTCGCTGGTGATCACTGTAAAGATAAACATACCTAAAAATGCGAACGCGCTCAGTGAAGCCACGAGCCATGATTCGAAGAAGGCCGAGAAGGAGATCGCGAACATGATCGGGAATGCGAATTTTGTTTTTTTAGAGCCTTTGATGAACATGAGGATGTACGAACGGAGATAGATGAGGAGCCCGATCAGTCCATGGTCCATCCAGAAGGTAAGGAAGGAATTGTGGATCCCGCCCTGGTGGTTCAGCTTTAATAACATCCCGTAATGCTGCCGCATGTAAAATTCATCATAGGCAAAGCCCTTCCCGATAAAGAAATTATTCTGGATCTGCTTCCATGCAAAGTCCCATGCAATGTACCTTCCACTTCCTTCTTCCAGCGTGTTTGTACGCAGGTATTCACCGAGTCCCATCGAAACAATGATCGTTGTAGCATTCGTGCTGATAAGCTCGGTAACGAAGATCGTAAGGATAAATAAAATAAATCCGAGGAAAGGTGAAAAGCTGAAAAAGCGCTGGAACAGGTAAAAAATCATCACGGAGATGATCGCATTCCGTGAGCCGGTGAGGTAAATGGAGAACAGGATGGCACCGAAAATAATGATGCGCTCGTTCCGGCTGAACAGGCCCGGGAAGAAATCATTCAGCACAAAGAACACGATAAAGATGAGAACGCAGTACACTCCTAATCCATTAGGTCCGCCAAAGATCCCGCGGAACCTTGTCCCCAGCAGGAAAGCCGAATCAGGCGAAATGTACTCCAGTAAAAAGCCGAACAGGAGCACTGTGAAAATAAAAAAGACAAACCTCCTGAAAAACTGCTTGCCCTTTTCGCGATAGATCCTGTTTACCATGTTGGGGATCACGATGAACGACAGGATGAAAGAAAGTGTTTTCTGAAGGCTGGTGAAGAAGAATGAATCATTGACGCTGGTTAACATGGTGATGACCGCGATAATGAAAAAGGGGACGAAGATTTTGTACAGCTTGCTGAAAGGGCGGAATTCGGCGCTGTCGATCAGCAGGAAGACAGCAAGTATGGAGATGTAAATGTTCTTTGCATTTTTGGCAAACTCAAAGATCGGCTCCTTGCTGTCGGACAAAACGAGGATGAACAGGTAGCCGATCAGCAGCTCTTCATGCATGCCTTTGTTCCTCAACAGGAGCATTACCATCGGGATCACTGCATAAATGATAGGGCCGCCGAATCCCCCGATGGCGATCCACACCAGGAAAAGCAGGTACAATTGTGAATTATCTTTATAGTATTGCAGCACCTTTTATCTGTTTTTATTCAAAAATTCATCCAGCTGCTTTCGCTGTACTGCAGGCCTTTCAGCTGCAAAATCCATCATCTCCTTCACGTTCGCCTTCCAGCCGTTATACGAGCCGATCGCCCTCCAGCGGTCGATATGCTCGGGCATTGCCGGTGACAGTATTTTCTCAAATTCATCGATCTTCGCGATCACTTTCTCCTTATTGAACGTGCTGTCCAGGTGAAAAAGAAAGCGCTCTTTAAATGCTTCCCGGAATGTATTGTTCCTGAGCAAACCGTTAAAGATCACACCTGTACTGCCCATTTTCCGGGCTTTCTCAAGCAGGTCCATATTCACCGAAGCATTTCCTGTGTAGCCAAAGCCCCAGTCCGTATCGTACAGGATCCAGCGCCAGCGCCCGTCCTTCCCGCTCTTAGAACCGGCAACAGGATTATCAGCCCTGTACCGCCAGAATTTCACATTGTTGTTTGGCCAGTCGCTGTTGCAAAAATACACATTTGCGATAACAAAGTCCATGAAGCTCAGCACATCTATTTTGTCCAGCACATATTGATAATTCTCCTGTTTCGACATGTCGCTTTTGCGGATAAAATCCAGCAAGGACTTAAAATCATCCGTATCGCGTTTTTTACCGTACGACAGGATGCCGCCATGCTCGAGCACAACGATGCTGTCCTTACTTATGTGATATTTGTTCGCAAGAAAATCTTCATCGGAGCGCTCCCTGACATTGTGGATCCCCCAGTATTCGCCGTTGATAAAAACAATGGCATCACGGTGATCCTGGATATCCACATGCGAATCCTTCATCAGGCCCTGCATGAATTCATCGCGGAACATCGTTTTATTCCAGTCGTTCCCGCCGTTCCTTAAAATGAATGAATTGAATGTAGTTACAGGATTCCCGGGGAACAGTGGATATTCCAGCTGTTCCTGGCCATACTTGCCATCAAAGCAGATCCGTAATGATTTCTGGCTGAATCCCCTCGTGGCGTTTCCATTGATACGTGCCCCTGCATCGCTTTCAAATCCAATCTTTCCACCGGGCTCATAAAATTCGATGTGCACAGGCCGCTCCGAATTATCGCCACGCTTCAGATAGTTGGAAGGATATTCCCACCAGGCAAGGTCCAGCGGGAGCTGCTTACGGATATAATCACGCTTGTCCTCATAATTTTTTCCCAGTACATAAATCCCTTTCCTGTAACCAAAAAAATCATCCGGTTCAACAGTAAGCGCAATCACAGGGAGATCATAACGCTTGTTTGCTTTCTCATCCACGAAAAAAGTACGGATCAGCTCTTTGCTTTTTTTATTATCATCGCTCACAGCAATTGCACGGAGCACTGTTCCTTTGAACACATCGCCAAGCGGCGGGGTCCAGCGGGCAGAAGTTGGGATCGCAGCATAAACAGCAGGATCGCTTGTCCTGTTTTGAATGATGACCGGCTTTTCATACACTGCAGAGCGCAGCGTGGGCATAGAGCCATCCAGTGTGTAATAGATCTTCGAAGGTGATCCGAGCGAAAGCGAAAATGCATCCGCATAAAACCCGCCTTTAGCCGAACATTCCGGGGAAAGCAGGTTCTGGCCGTATTTCAGTTCCGGATATTCCTTACGGTTCTCACCGGAATAACCGAGGCTGAGCACAAATGAAACGACCCCTGTGAGCAGCACAAGAACAACCGCGAGCTTTACCTGCGGAGATGTTTTGTGAGTGGGAGTTTTGATTGGTTTCATTTATAATTTATTGTTGTGGTGATTATTAACCGCAAAGGCGCAAAGACGGAGAGTTAATAATAATTCGCTCCTCCGGAGCTCTTGTTGTTTGTTCTTTCTTTTTGTTAGTAATAACATACTCCTCCGGAGTATCCTTTTGGTATTTACGAACTACCCGGCAGCGAATTATTAATTCAACAAGCCATTTATAAAAACAAGCGTTCCAATCCAGACAGGTATTTCGAATTCTTCGTCATCATGAACGGGAACAAGGCGCCAATCTCCTTCGCTTCCTGCTCCAGGGCCGAATCATATTTTAATTCAAGCACAGTTGCGTTACGGTCAAGTGATTTGTTTGTAAATGTGTTGCTGTCATAATTGATCCTGTAATACGACAGCTGATGATCGATCGTAATACGGAAATTTTTATCGGCGGATAAAAAATACTTCCTTGTATAGCTGTTCAGCAACGAGGGCTTCAGCGATAACAGCTCATCCTTCACCTGCTGCGGCACTTCACTTTTGCTGATTGCATTGAGGATCTGCTCCTTATCAAAATGCTCATCAAGCCTGAAAGTTTGAAGCCAATAAGAGTTCTTTTTTCCCAGTAATCCTTTTTTTATTTTATACTCGAGAATGGGTTGTGCAATCGTTCCAAACACATCGCCATACCAGCGGATCCTCACTTTCAGCCTGTCCTGCGAGCCTTCCACATTATCGTAATAATGGTTAAAGCCGAGGGTATCGAAGTAGATGTTATTTACCGTACGCTGGTGGTAGATCTCAGAAAAGCAGGCTGGATGGAATTTGATCATTTGCTCAACATCCTTGTGGGAATAACCGGTGATCAAAAATTTACGTTCATAACGCAATGGTTCCGCTTGTTCTTTTGAATGAGGCATGTAAAGCAATAAGTTAAAACGAATTAAAAATCGCGGGTGTTGTCCATAAATGAGATCGTTATGGATGAATGAATATTTTTCAGATCGGCTTTTGCCTGCTCCAGCTTTTCAAAATCATCGAACTCCACAAAGAAGGAAGCTTCAATGGCTGCAGGTGTTTCATCGCTGCGCTTCAGCTTTATCGCCGAACAATGTTTTTTCAATATTTCCACAATGCTTTTCAGGTCAATGATCCCCGGCTGGTTCCCGGAAATGGTCAGGTACAGGCTTTGTGCTTCAACGCTTTTTTGTGTGCGGTTCACAAACCAGATCACGGCAATAAAGCCGATGAATGCAACAAGGGTAAGCACCGTGAGCCCTGCGCCGCAGCCAAGGCCGATCGCAATGGTCAGGAATAAATACGTAAGCTCTTCCGGTTCCTTGATCGCTGCCCGGAAGCGCACGATGGAAAGCGCCCCAACCAATCCCAGCGATAATGCAAGCGAAGATTTAACAACGGAGATGATGAACATGGTGGTGATGGCCAGCACAATGAAATTCCGTGCAAAGGATTTGCGGTTGGATAAAGCATTGCCGTAACGCACATAAAATTTGCCCAGCACAAAAGCAAGCACCGCACATACAATGAAGCTGAAAATAAATCCGGGAATGGCTTTGGGTGAAAAGCCGGACAGGTTATCGGCTAAAAATGCTTTCAGGTTGTTCATAGGGTTTTCCGGCTTGCTTGGTGACCGACAAATTTAAACAATTTTGCGAGAGCCCGGCACAAATAACCAAAATATAACAAGGAGGATAATCCACTAACAACCAGCAGGTTGCCCTCATTTTCCGACACTGTTCCCATCCGTCATATCGGGATAGGCAAACCACCTGAAAAACAGCTTGTAGCTGAGCTTATTGGAATGCTTAAAAGAATACGGGATAAAAACAAAAAAGCGCTTCAGCATCCTGAAAAAACCGGCAAGCTGTTTTTCCTTCAGCACCATTTTATAAAACGCGAGCAACATGCGGTAGCATATAAAAACAAAGCCGATCCCGAACGGATAATACAAAGCGGTAATGATGAGGTTATTGGCATAAAGGTGAATATTGCGCCATTCCCTGCCGTAGATGCCTTTAGCGTTCACGGTCGATTTTTGCTGTTCCCGCTGCTGCATATCGATCCGGTGATGCACAATGAGATTGTCCTGGCTTACGGTGTAATATCCAAGCTTGTAGGCACGGAGCGAATAATCGATCTCTTCGCAGTAAAACACCAGCTCTTCCCTGTAACGGCCCAGCTTCTGAATAACCTCTCTTTTAATGATGTGGCCACAACCGATGTAACCTCTTAAAAAACGGAATGTGTTTGACAATTCATTTTTGGGAGGTGGCGGCGCAAGCTGGTTAAAGACGCGGAAATGGAAGATCCCGTATTCCTTCCTGCTTTCCATGATCGCAACAGCTTCTTCCACATCTTCTTTTGTCCGTATGTGTGAATCGTCGTCGATCGAAAGGATGTATTCATTTTTTGACCACTCCATCATGTCGGAACGGTTAGTCATCAGCCCTCTTGAAACTTCATTCCGGCGGATGTTGATGGCGGGCCAGGAACTGCGGATCTTTGCAAATGTTTCATCCGTGGAGCCATCATCAATGATAAAGAACTGGCCTTGTGTAAAGCCAATGGAAAGCATGTGATCAATCGTGATCAGCAGGTCGGCTAACCTGTTCTTGGTGGTAATGATGATGTCAACTTTGTGGATCAACGGATTAATTATTTGTTTTGTGTAATGTATTACTTACCGCAGAAATAATTCGCTCCTCCGGAGCTACTAATAATATACTCCTCCGGAGTATTTGCCATACTGTTGTTTCTAAATATAATTACTCCGGAGGAGTTAATTATTAATAATAAATCTCCGCTTCACTCCATAGAGCTCCGGAGGAGCGAATTATAAAACACCTTCAGCTTTATCATACAACATAATTTACAATTTAATTTTTGAAGATAAGCGTTTCGATGGCTTCTCAATGAACAGGTACATAAAATACGAGGATACAATGCTTACGCCCACGCCTGTCAGCACAACAAGCGCTTTCGTAAGAGGATTGTGGGCTTGATGCGATAAAATATTAATAACCGTAGTACCAACGATGGTATGCAACAGGTAGATCGAATAGGAGATCTTCCCGATCCAGTCGAGCACCGGGTTGGAATAGCTGAACATGTACAGGATGGCCGCAGCCGGGATCAGTGAAGAGAAGAACACAGGCCCCGGCAGGAAGACTGCTATCTGGACGAGCAGGATCAGCATCATGCTGTAAAATTCTGCCTTACCGATCCGTTTTGCAAGAAAGAGAAAAAGCATGTTGCCCAGTAAGAAAACAGGCAGCCAGTAAAAAAGAAAATTGCGCGTCCCGATAAAAGAAAGCCCGATCACCAATCCATATCCGGCAATGCGGATGGCAATCTTCTCACTGATGATCGCGAAATAAAATAAGCCCATGAACAGGTAGAACTGGAATTCCACAGCCAGTGTCCAGTACACATCCAGTACCCATTTGTAATTCGAGAAAGGAATAAAATAACCGATGTGCAGCAACACCTGCTCCGCGCTGATCGCCCTTGATTCGGGCAGGTCGGCATAAAAGCCCCTGAAGAAAAGAATGCCCAACGCCAGCGCAATGGATACAAGGTAAGGCGGCTCGAGGCGCAGGAAGCGCTTCAGCAGGAATTTAAAATAGTTATTGATCCTGTAATTGTTGTGGTAAACCGACCAGGGAATGATGAAGCCGGAAATGACAAAGAAAAGCTGCACGCCGTATTTTCCAAAAGTAAAAACATCCAACACTGTTTCATTGCTGATGAAGTTGATCGGTCCGCATACGAAATGGTACAGGCAGACCGAAAGCGCTGCAATCGCCCTCAGGCTGTCGAGAATGGGAACATGCTGAGTTTTTTGCAGTGCCATTTACAATTTGATTTTTGAGGATAATTTTTGTGAAGGCTTTTCCACCAGCAGGTACATACAATACGAAACAAAAATGCTGATGCCTGCTCCTGCCAGGATCACCACCAATTTCATAATGCCGGTATGTGCGTAGCGCGACATTACATTGATCGCTGCCAGTCCCACGATCGCATGGACCAGGTAAAGGGAATACGAGATCCGCCCGATCCAGCTCAAAAAGCGGTTCCGGTAATTGGTAAGGAACAGGATGCAAAGTACGGCAAACAAACAGGCGAAGAAGGCCGGGTAGGGCAGGAACAGCCAGATATGCACGAACACGACCGTAAGTACAGTGTATGATTCATACTTCGTGATGCGCCCGCTTAAATACAGGAACAGCACATTTCCAAGCAGGAATACCGGCAGCCAGAACAGCACGAACTTTTCGGTCCCGATGAATGAAACTGCCAAAACACCAGCGTAACCAAGGATCCGTATGGCCAGCTCCTTGCGGATGATCACAAAATAGAACAAGCCCATGAATAGATAGAACTGGAATTCGATCGCCAATGTCCAGTACACCCTGCACATCCAGTTGTAATCAGTGAAGGGAATAAGATAGCCCAAATGAAGCAGCGTTTGCTTCGCATCCAGCACAGGCAGCCTTACATCGGGCACATCGGAGTATAATTTCCGGATGAAAAAGAAAGCGATCACAAGCCCGATGGAAACGAGGTAAGGCGGCTCGAGGCGTATAAAGCGCTTCAGTAAAAACTTGAAATAATTTTTTATCTGGTAATGATACTTGTGGATCGACCAGGGAATAACGAAGCCGGAGATCACGAAAAAAAGCTGCACGCCATACAGTCCGAAATGAAAGATCCCGGTGATGGTTTCATTTTTAATAAAGCCGATCGGGCCGCATACGAAATGAAAAAAGCACACCGAAAGCGCCGCAATGGCCCTTAAGCTGTCAAGTACCGGAACATGTTTTTTTTCTGGGATCATTTGTTTTGTTCCAATGCTTTTATAATCTGTTCGTGTGCATCAAACTGTACCTGCTCATTGATGAAGCGGTTGGCTGCAAGTCCAAGCGATTGCAATTCCGCCTTTTTTATCCACATCCGCTCCATTGCTTTCCCGAATGAATTCACCGAAGGCGCTTCCGCAACAAAGCCGTTGATGCCTTCATTGATCAGCTCTGCGTTTCCGCCTACATCCGAAACGACAGCCGTCCTTCCGCAGAGCATGGCTTCGATCAGGCTAAGCGGTGTTCCTTCCAGCGTGGAAGCCATCAGCAAAACGTGATTGAGCTCCCATACCTGTTTTATATCGCTCACAAAACCTTTGAAATTCACATTGCTTTCAAGCTGGTATAACTTCAGCAGCTCTTTTAAATATCCTTCATCCTCTCCTTTACCATACAGGTTCAGCTGCCAGCTTCTCTCCTTCCACTGCGGCTGCCCGAGCACTTCCAGCAAAACACCGAGCCCTTTTACCGTGGAGTTCAACCTCCCAACGAATGCAAAATTGAGGGTCGAAGCTTCATTCCATTTACAAACCTCATAGCTGTGGAGGTTCGCAGGATTGGAAACAGCATTTGCATTTTCAAATTTCATGGCCAGCTGCCTTTCCGCCACTTCCATATTTCTCCGCGAAACAAAATACAATTGAAAAGCAGAATGGAATAATTTTCTTCCTGTTTCAAAGCAGGCTGGCGGCAATGTTTCATATTCCGAGTTCGCCTGTGTGATCACGCTGAGCTTTGCCCCTGTACTTTCTGCCAATGCAGTAAACTCGGGAAACATGCATTCGTAAATTGTTCCCTGGCTGATAATGACCGCATCCGGCCTGTATTTTTTCAAAGCCAGTATTTCATTTGCAGCAAACACTTTCTTCACAAAAAAACCTTTGATGCGCTGCGAAGCGGAGCCGCCGTAATAGACCTTCTTTCGCAGGCTGATCGCTGCACCCTTTTCCTGCAGCTGCTTTAATTTAGGATGCAAAACGCCCCAATCGTACACCGAAACAACAACGCTGTGCCCTTTTTCAAGCGCATGCGCGGCAGCCTTCAGCCACAGCTCTTCGCTGCCGCCCCAGGATGCCCCTGCCATTGTTGAGATGAATAAGATCTTCATTTATTGTATTGAAATTCTGCTTAATCCTTTAAGAGCCCGGCCAGCTTCCTACTGGCATTTTCGTATGAAAAAGCTGAGTAATCATAACCCGCATCAAACTCCAGCGAGCCCTCCAGGTAATTCTGCAGCAAGTTACTTAAATTATCATAACAGTGCTGCGGTACAATGCAGTAGCCAAGCTTGTGCTGCGCCATCATCCTGCTCACTTCGCCCTCTTCTGAAACAACTACCACAGGCCGCCTGAAAGGCAGGTAGGTAATGTTTTTTGTAGTTATAAGGTCTTTCCATTTGCTGCCGAGGAACACCAGCAGGAAATCACTCGCAGCCACTTTTTCATAGAACTCTTTTTCCGGGATCTTCGATGTAACCTTCACTACATCATCTATCGCCAGCTCTTTCACCATCCTGTTCACCAGGTAATGATCGCCGTACACGGAAATATCAAGCATCGTGTAAAGTGCGGGATTTTCTTTTTTTAATTTTTGCAATGCATGAAAAAATGGACTGAATGCATCATTGAATGCCGCCGTGTTGATCGTTCCTCCATAGATGAACCGGATCTTTTCACTGCTTCCTGCCTGGCGCTGCTTTACAGTGATGGCAGGATAATCGCCGGGATCATAATTGTGCGGGAAGAGAATGAATTTTTCGGGAGGAAGATGCGTGTATTCGCTTCTCAGCTCTTTGATGATCTCCTCATACGTGGAGATCACATAGTCAGCATGCTCACAGGTATAACGCTGCAGTGCGCTTTCTTTGCGGAAAGCAGCATCCGGCACTTTTTCAATTCCGTACACTTGTCCGTCGGTCCAGCGGTCGCGGAAATCAATGATGATATTCAAATCACGATATGACTTTTTCAGAAGCGTGGTAAAATAGCTGGCGCGGTGATATGGCCCGGAACAGATCACATTTTTAATGGAAAATTCGCGGATCAGCTCTTCCGCTTTTTCAAGCATCGGCTTCTTAAAAAAGATCGCCTTGTCCTGGATGATCCCGCCATCATATAGCTCCACGGCTTTCGTAAAAATTTTCTTGATGATCCTTACAGCAATATTCGGGGAAGTTGATTTTAAGATCTTCGGGTAACCGCTGGGCAGGTAATACACGCTGATGTTGGGGTGTGCGATGTCGTTCATCCAGTTCTGGCCTTTTACTTCCCCTTCCGGCTTAAACGCGATCACTTTGATCACAACCCCATCTTTCGCCAGGTACTTGGCAAATTTCGCCCAGCGCCTTCCGCCAATGGAGCCGTTCGGTGGAAATTCAGGAACAATCAGTAAAAGGCTTTTGTCTTTCAAGCGTTGTTTTTTAATAGTACAACAGAAAATAGTAATAAACGAATGTCACTTCGAGTTTCCCGGGAACCGGGAAGTATCGAGAAGTGCTTATAAATTATTTATTCCTTAAAAATACTATTTATCTTTCATTTACAAGGTCGCCCGTTTCAAGTGATGAGTATTTCCTCTTTTGCCTCAGGATCCTTTGCTCGATAAATTTATAAGAAAGCTGCGAGACCAGCACGGTGAACAGGCAGGTGCTCAGCAGCAATCCAGCGCTCCAAAGCATGTACGCAACAGAAGAGGAAGGATAGAACAGCATGAATACTTTCAAACAGATCACCGCGATGATCGAATGATAAATATACATCCCGTAAGAAATTTTACCGAGGAAATCAAGATACCTGTTCTCCAGCTTCAGCAGCGAGGACGGATTCGTGGAAATGTTCACAAGGACAATGGCAACAATGAAGGATGTCAGCTCATTCTTTATAAGCTCGAAATACGGCAGCCGGATCACATTCAGCAGCAATACAAGAAAGAGCGTATAACAAAGCAGCTGCAGGGCGGGGTGATAAACCAGTTTAATGATGGACTCTTTGCCTTTAAAGATCAGCCATGCGCCCATTCCACCGATGATCATCGCTGAAAAGCGGGTACGGTCCAGCAATTTGAGCAGCTTATGCGAACCTAAACCTCCAATATTGAATGCCAGGATCCCTTTCAGGATCATGTACAGCAACAGGCAGGCGCAAAGCATGAAGAATATATTTTTAAATCGCTTAACGAAATGAGGCCATACAAGGTAAAACTGCTCTTCCACCGCCACCGACCAGAGCACATTGGCAAAGGTCACGGTTGGAAAATATACAAAGGCCACATTCGCTAAAAAGAAAAAGAAGAGGATGAACTTTTGCCAGAAATCAACATGCACATCCTGGTAAACAGGCACCGTTAAAAAGCTGAAATGCGGCAGGATGAAAAAACCAAGGATCATCAGGATAAAATAAAGCGGCCAGATCCTCAGGATCCTGCGGATGTAAAAGTTTTTAATGTTGATCCCGCTCTCTTTTTTTTCCTCCAGTAATAAATAGGTGATGAGGTAACCGCTGAGCACAAAGAACACAGTCACTCCCAGCTGCCCCAAATGCGAGCTGTAGCTTTCCGGCCAGAGCGTTCTTAATTTAAAATAGCTTTTGAATAATTCGAGGTGGTCTAAAATAACGAGGAAGACTGCAATGAAACGAATGCCGTTGAGGCCGGGGAAATAGATCTTTTTAGTGCTCATGCGGCTGCTCAGGGCTTTAATTTACTGAACATTCCTTTCATGCGCTCCGCGCCTTTGAACCCGAACATACGATACAACAAGGCATATGGGGAGAATCCTGCTCCTGCCGAAGGGACAAAATCCTTTTCAAAATTATCTTTAAAAATAAGCGCTGCATTTTCGAGGTCATACTTTGCAAGTGTACGCAGCTGCGAAAAAAGATTCTGGTAATAAAAACCTTTTTCCTTTTCGAAATATGCCGTCCTGCTTGCTTTCAGGTAATTAATAATTTCGACCCTCAGGGCAATATACTGCATCCAGTTCTTTTTCGGATCGCCCTGGGAGATCTGTCCCGAGGCTCTTTCACGGATAACTGTCAGTGGCTCGTTGTCATCAGCGATCCTGTAATCTTTTTTCAGCAGCCTGAACATCAGGTCGCTTTCCTGCGAGCTGCGGATGGCTTCATTCCAGCCCCCGATGCTTTTTAATTTTTCTGCATTAAAAATATTTGCGCAGGTATTGCCAAGCTTCGTAGTATATAAGGACTTAAAAGGGTCGGTAATATTCAAATGCAGCGGGGCTTGCTTTCCATCCACCGTTTGTTTGATACAGGCTGCAGCAATAAATGCAATGTCCCTGTTCGTTGAAATGATCCCCAGCTGATGTTTTATTTTTTCCGGCAATAAAAGGTCATCCGCATCGAGGAACTGGATCCATTCCCCTGCCGCTGCCGATAAGCCTTTGTTCCGGGCTGCAGAAGCGCCTTTCTTTAATTCCTTTAATGCACGAACCTTACCGGGATGCTTCAGTGCCTGCTCATCGAGGATAGCAACTGTGCGGTCAACAGAGTTGTTGTCAACGCAAATGATCTCGGTCTCCGGGTGCGACTGCGACAGCACCGAAGCAATACATTCCTCGATGTATCCTTCAACGTTATAGCAGGGAATAATGACCGATACAAGCATCTGATTATCTGAAAAAATCTAAAAAATTCCGTTTGAGTGCTGTGATCTTCAGTCCCGAAAACTCTTCCCAGGTCTGTAACAGCTGCGGCCGGTAACATTCGAAATCGCACAGATTAAAATTCCGCCATTTCCCGAAACCCTTCAGGTAAGCCGAATACGCGTTCATATCTATATTTTCGAATTTTTCGGAATGAAGCGGATCGATCTTGCTGGTGATGGTGGTTGGCGAAAGTACCCGCAGGTATACAGGGTGCTTCTTCGGAACAAAATGTATTTTCTTACCTGCATAATACCGGTGCCATGCCTGGCTGTGATCCTGGTTGAACAAAGGCAAACCAGAATCGCCATACGCGGCAACAGCATGCTCGTATTTGTGAATGATGGTATTGGGAAGCCAGTCCCTGTGCTGCTGGCTGGTAAGCCCTGAAGCAATGTCATAAAAGGAATGGTAAAGGTCGGAACAGCAGTCGAAATCCAGCCCGCCAGCATATTCCAGCGCATACTGCGAAATAAGATCATCGTCGTCGAGGCGGATGATGTAATCGGGCTTCACCTCAAGTGATAACAAATACTCGTAGGCAACTTTTAATTTATCGCCTTTTGAAACCGCATCTGTTTTTTTATAGATGATCCGCCCCTGCTTTTTTTCTTCTTCACCGATCAGCAATGCTTGCCAGTTCGGGTAGGTCTGCCCGTTCAAAGAATCTTTATACAGGTCAAACAGCGATGCCCTCAGCGGCGATAAAAGCGAGCTCGGGGTGAGCGTTGTGATGAACAGGAATGTTTTCATTGAAAATAAATCTTCATGAATTAAGATTACTTCTTATTCATCTCCAGCACGCCGATGCCATAACCGCCCTGGTTCTTGTCCTGGATCAGCTCTGTGTATTTGTAATCGTTCTTGATCTCGTGCCATAATTTCTCCACGCCATAAACCGGGTTCGGATTATGAGCAATATCGTGAAAAGCAATAATTCCGTTCTCCGAAACTAATTCCCTGTATTGCAGAAAATCCTGCTTTACGCCTTCGTAAGTATGATCCGCATCAATAAAAAGGAAATCGACCTTTTTACCTGCCAGTAATTTTTTTGCTTTTTCGAGGGTTGCCGGACTGTGGGAATCTTCCCTCAGCAAATGGATCGTCTGGCCTTTCTTCGCGAAGGATTCATACACCGGGATCTTCCAGCTTGGGTATCCCCTGCCAAACTTTCCATGCGGAAGGTCGATGCTGATAACAGTGGCATCATCCTTTGCAAGACGGCTGAAGGAAAATAATGTTCCGCCGTTTGCCGTGCCTATTTCCAGCACGCATGCAGGTTTTTGCTTATCCACGATCTTCAGCAGGTTCAGGAATTCAGTTTTCTCCTGCCATGGAATGATCAGTCCGCCCAAACCTTCCTGTTTCGAAAACATGAAATCGATGATGAACTCCGGTGTCAGGTTATTGGAACGGGATTTATTTTCCTTTATCAGCTTTTTATAGCCGTAACGGATCAGTATGGGACTGAGGATCGGGCTGAGGATTCTTTTATAGAACGGAAGTGTTGGTTTTTGTTGTGGCATGTCCTTGTTTGCTTTAAAATAATATGGTGTTTATGTTCTTCTGATCAATGCTGTAAGGTAGCTAAAAACTTTGCCGGGTCGCCGGCATGCTCCGACATTTTTTTCAACTGCTCATCGCTCAATTCCCACCAGCGGCTCTTCAGCAGCTCCGAGCGCAGCGGCTCTTCAAACCTGTAGCGGATAAGCTTCGCGGGCACTCCGCCTACAATTGCATAAGGCTCCACATCGCTGCTCACCACGGCTCCTGCGGCTATCACTGCGCCATCACCGATCTTCACGCCTTCAAGGATCACTACGTTTGCCGAGATCAGCACATCGTTCCCGATCTCAACCATCGACTTAGTGGTGTCATCAAACTTGTTTTCCTTCACCCAGCCCCTGCGTGTTCCGTATACGATCGGGCTTGTAGACACTAGGTCCAGCGGATGGTTCCGCAAGCCGATCTTCACCCCGAATGAAATGCTTGTAAAGCTCCCGATGCTCCTGCACAACCCGATATAGGTATTTCCGCCGATGTATACGTTCTTCCCGATCTCTTTCAGATACCGGAGAATGATCACATCCTTACCGATGGTAGTGCCTTCTTTTATTTCAAGCGCTGCCGGTACAATGGATTTTATAGCTGAGTAATGCTTTTTATAGGGATATATAAAACTGAGACGGAGCGATGTTTTAAAATCGCCCCATTTGGCATGCAAGATCTCGAAAAAAAGTCCTATTCCCATTTCAAAAAAAATTCCCATCAGCGTTTTTTGTTACTGATATCACTGATCGTTTGATAGAATGCCTGATAATTATTCCTGTTATAAAAATTCGCTTTCCAGTATTCCCTTACTCCTTCCCGGAATGCTTTCGTATTCTTCTTCTCTTTGAAATCGCGGATCAGCGCTGCTGCTTTTACCGGGTCAACTTCCTTCGGAATTAATATCCCGGTGGTATCGTTCACAATTTCCGGGATGCCGTCCACATCAGTTCCCATCAAAGGAATTCCAAAACTGCAGGCTTCTATCAGCGACATCGGCAGGCCCTCCATTTCACTTGCAATAATAAACAAATTAATCGAATGGCTTCCGTAATAATCCAGCACATCCCTGTTGGAAACATGCCCTTTGAATTCCGCAATTACATTCGCAGGCAGCGTGGAAGCAAGCGCTTTCACTTCATCAAATAATTTTCCGTCGCCGAAATGCACCCAGCTTACCGGGATGTTGATGTTCCTGAGAATTTCCACTATCAGATGGACGCGTTTTAAAGGCATCAGGTTGGAACAGGAAACTATTTTAAAAGGCTCATTTTCATTGAATGGATTCAGTCCGTGATCAGGTACGCCCAAATAGCTGTAAGCTATTTTCTCCGGGAACAGCTTCCTGCCTTTGAGATAATTGTATCCTTTCTTCGACACGGAAAAAACCTTGTCCACCATTTTCAGCTGGAAATAACGGAAAGGAATGATGCCTCCCGGCCAGCGGTCCTCATACAGGTCGAAGCCGTGAACGCGTGAAATGAAGCTCCGGATGATGCCTTTACGTTTTAGTATTCCAAGTGTGATCGTCCAGTCGTTCAGCCAGTAGGAATAAAAAACGGCATCCTCCAGTTTTTCCCTTTTGATGATCTCCCCTATTTGTTCAGCAAGATACATTTTGTGAACGAGCGTGTTCTTGAACTTGCGCACATTGTCCAGGAAATGTTTTTTGGAAGGAGAGAAAATGAATTCAGAAAAAAGGATCTGCGCTATTAAAAAAAATTTCGCGGAAAGGATGCGCGAGCTGTGCTTTTCCCAGGCATGGTCAAGGGTGATGATCTCCGCGTTCGACGGAAGGGCCCGGATGTGGGGATCGTTGAAGAGGGCGGGAAAAATATAGATTTTCTCAAACATTTCCGACATCACGCCGGTTTCGGAATCAATAAATGTTTCTACTTTATTCCCGTAAGGATAACCGGTAGTGAACAGGCAGATTTTCTTTTTTGCTTCTTGCATAAAATGAGGCGCTATGCCTTAGTTGCTGCCTGCTTTTTTCAAAACCATTACAGATGCCGGAGTTAAATTCAGCTTTTGCTCCATGCCTGCGATCCGCTTTTCCAGCTTCACATTCTCTGTTTCGAGCCTGCTTACCATTGCTTTCAGGCGCTCCACTTCATCCGCTTTCTCCTGCAGCTCTTTTGTTTTGCGCGACAATGCCTGGATCGCGATCAGGCTGATGCCGTCCATGTCGATGGTTGTGATGGTGGTATCGCTTTCGCCGAAATTAAATGCCTTGTAAAAATCCTGCGCCATCGGCCCGATGTGCCTGATGGAAGCAGATTGCGATTTGTAGTTCCAGGAAGTCACTTCAATAAAATCCAGCTTTTTCAAAATGGCATCGCCATTCTCTTTTTTGAAATGCTCTTTTTTATTCTTATCAGATACGCTTGCCCAGCTTCCGCCGCCTGCCGGCAATGAAACGCCTGCCGTCATTGCAGCATTGGAATAGAAAACAGTTCCGCCGGATGCACGAACCATGAACTGATTATCAGCAGTGTTCAATGTCATCGAGCTTGCGCCTCCCGAGCCATCGGCATATACAAAACACCCTGTATGCGCATTGGAGCTGGAGTAATAGCCCATTGCGATAGAGTTGCGCCCGGTCGCATCCGTCTGGTTCCCGATGGAGATCGCGTATTTTGCAGTGGCTGTATTGTGATAGCCGATCGCGATCGCGAATGAATCGGTTGCCATTGGCGCACGTCCCAGCGCGATCGAATACGGCCCTGATGCCAGCGCTACAGAGCCCATCGCGACTGAAGAAATTCCGGATGCCGTAGCCAGCTCACAGGCTGCAACCGAGTATTGCCCGCTTGCAATGCTGCCCGATCCGAAGGCTGTTGAATAAGCTCCCGAAGCTTTTGTATTGTATCCCGATGCAAATGAATAATTGCCGATGTTGACATCATCCCATTGGTTGGAGCTTACGCCTCCCGACCTGAATGCCGCTTTTTTCGGATACCAGAGCATGCGTGTGCCGGCGCCTGTTGGAGGCGCAACTCCTGTTCCGAATGTCCCTTCCGCTACAATCCCGTCGTTGCCGACAATGTGCAGCGTTGCAGTCGGCGTGCTTGTACCGATGCCGATCTTGCCTGCAGATGTGATCCGCATGCGCTCAATGTTGTTCGTTCTGAACACAAGGTCTTTGTTGTCCGTAGTACCGAGAAAATTTGTTGTTGGTGTTGTTCCTGTGTTTCCAGTAAGGTTCCAGTAGGTGTAGGAGCTGCCTGTGCTTAAAGCATACGTAGCCGTATCGCAGTAATTGGAATTCACGGAGCTTACCGATGTTCCCGCATTAGTCGAATAGAGTGCAGAATCTGCATTGTAAGAGAAGGGAACGGTGTCGATGGTCGACAATACGTTCAGCGCATAAGTGGCGGTATCTGTTGTATTTGCATGATCAGCAGAGTTTGCATACGATGCCGTATCCGAATCGTTATCCATTGCAGGGACCCAAAGCGAGCCATTCCATTTCAGCACCGATCCGGTATTCACTCCGATCGTATCCACATCGCTGAGCTGACTGATCCTCAAGGACTGGTCCAGGTTGCCGGCCTTACCGGAATACATCGCATAAGGCACCGACCAGAACTGGATCGTATCAATATTCACATAAGAGCTTCCTCCTGTTTCATCCATCGCGATCCTGATAAAATGCGCTGCCGCTCCCCAGTTCACAGAAGCGAATGAAGATGCTGTTCCTGCTCCTGTTGAAGTTCCCTGCCCGATCACCGTGTAAAACAAGCCCAATGAGCTGGTTGTAACAGCATGCACTTCTTCCCATTCCGGTGTGCCGGAAACAGAAGTAGCGTAAATCCCGATCTTTAAGCTGACCGGCTGGCTCACGATGAGGTTACCGGAAGAGTTGCGGGCCAGGCCCTGGTAAGTGATTCCCTGAGGAACTGTCTGCGCGCTCATTCCCACAGTAAGCAGGAGAAGCAGGAGTCCCAGGATGTATGAGTTGTTTTTAGTAACTGTCTTTTTCATCGGGTGAATTTTCGATTAATTTTTATTGAGTGCCGCCTCGATCGCATCCAGCCTGCTGTTCAGCTCTGCTGCATTGTCGATTGCGGTGACTTTAAATTTTAAAGCGTCGAGATCGAATTTTTTATCAAGCACATTGATCCTTGTGTTTAAACCTCTGATCCCCGAAAGGATCACACCATCCATATCGGTGGTGGAAATGCTGATGTTGTTTTCGCCCACATTGAATGCACGGTAAAAGTCCTGCGCCATCGGGCCTATGTGGCGGATGCGTTTCGACTGCGCTTTGTATTTCCAGCTGCTGATCCTCAGCTCATCTATTTTACCGAGAATGAATTCGTAATCCACTTCTTCAAAATTCTCTTTTTTATTCCTGTCGGAGATGGTTGCCCAGCTTCCGCTTCCGGGATTCAATGTTACGCCCATCGTATTCATCGTATCGGTGTAAAAGATCATCCCGCCCGAAGCCCTTGCCACAAACTGGTGATTAACTGCCGAGTTAACAGTTGTTGCGGAAGAGGCATCTGCAAAAACAAATGAGCCTACAAAATTGGAGGATGCATGATAGCCCATTGCCAGGGATCTTGCTCCCGGCGATTTACAGAAGGAACCGAGGCAAACTGATGTGCCGCCGCTGGCGATATTTCCATAGCCTGCTGCCACATCGGCGCCGTTGCTTGCCACATTATTTTTACCGATTGAGATCGCGCGCTGGTAAGAGGAGATACAGCTGTCGCCCATGGCAATGCTGTTTCCGCCGGGATAAGGCCCAACGCCCATCGCTTTCGACTGCCTTCCGAATGCGACGGAATAATCGACTGCTTCATTATCCCTGCCGGAGCTGAAAGAGCATACATTCGATTTGCTATTATATCCCGCTGCGATGGAATATTTACCAACACTTGCGCTGTCCCATTGTGAAGCATCTACAGATCCGGCCCTGAATGCGCCTTTCGAAGGGCTCCACAACAAACGTGTTCCGGCGCCCTGCACCGGTGTGTACACTGAATTCAGAACGCCGATCGCAAACAATCCCTCATTGCCAAGCAGGCCCATGCTTGCGCCGGCCGGTGAATTACCGATAGTTAAATTGCCGTTACTTTTCAAAGCCGCCCTGAGCGCATTGTCCGAGATGAAGGCAATGTTACTGTTATCGTTCGTTCCGATATAAGAGGATGTTCCTGTGATGGCATTTCCGTTTATTTTCCAGGCTGTAGGCGGGCTCGCCAATGCATAGGTGGCCGTATCGGAATGTACCGAAGTGTTTGTTGAAGAAGCATTCTGCGAGCTGCCCGAATAAAGAGCAGAATCCGTCGCATAAGCAAACAATACCGTATCTGTAGTAAGCGAACCGAATGTATACAAAGCGGTATCGGCATCATTCGCATGCAGCGCATTCATTGCAAACAGCACTGTGTCCGAATCATTATCCACACCCGGCATCCAGTAGCTGCCGTTCCATTTCAACACTTTCCCGGTAGCAAGCCCCGTAAGGTTCGCATCGTTCATTTGTGCAAGTGAGGCGCCGGGAAGTCCCGCTGTTTTCGCAGCATAAAATACATACGGCACAGAGAAAAGCTGGCTGCTGCCCATGTCGATATAGCTGCTTCCGCCTGTTGCATCTGCTGATACTTTCAGGAAATAAGAAGCGCTTCCCCAATTGACAAGGCTGAAAGAACCGAGCGTTCCCGCTCCTGTGCTTGTGCCTGTCCCGATGATCGTCCTCGCTAAGCCATACGAATCGGTAGTCAGTGCATGGTCTTCCTGCCAGACAAGCGTACCTGCTGGTGAGCCGGCATACAGTGAAAATCGGATGCCTACTGCCTGGCTGATCACCGGAAGCCCGGAAGCATTCCGTACAACTGTTTGATAACTGAAGCCCTGCGGTGCATTCTGCGAATATCCCGGATTGCCTGCAAAGAGAAGGATGCCGGTGAGTAACAGAATATATGTTGAAAAGAGGCCTTTCATGAACATCAGATTTTAGTGATCCTGAACACCTGGTTAAGCTCGTCTTTATCGGAGCGGACGGAGATAAAATAGATCCCCGGGCTGAAGCCTTCAAGGCTCAATTCATAAGCGCCTTTTCCTGACTGGAAAGAGCTTCCGGAAGCCGAAACCAGCTTCTTGCCGGAATAATCAAATATTTCTATTAAAAGGTCTGCACACTCGCAGGAGCTGATCGTAATGTTAAGATGCGATGAAACGGGATTCGGAAATGCCTTGCTTTGAATGTCGGCCGGCCTGTGTGGATCAACATTCACAGATACCTGGTCGTTCTGTACAAAGCCCTGGGTAAGCATGGTGCCGGATGTAAGATAAGTGTCGCTCATCAGCTCGCCGATGTTCGACTGGATCAATGGCAGGCCGGAGCTCAGCGAACCCGCGGAGCTGAATGCATAACGCTGGATGCTTTGTGAAAATGCAAAAGCGCTCTTTAATAACAGGAATAGAAAAAGTACAGATCTGCTGTTCATTGTTTCAATATCGGAAATAGATGTTTTACCCTTCCTTCAAAGGTAGGGCTAAATCTCCTAAATACCAAAAATGAAAATGTGTGATTTACAGCAGATTATTTATTGCTGATGGCCCATTCGGAATTTACAAACACCTTGATATTGTGCGGGTAAATAATGCGGTTAAAATCGGGGTTGTTCATCACTTCAAAATGAACGCAGTTCTCGATGATATCGTAGGCATCGCTGTTGCAGCCGGTCCATACAGAAATGAAATACGTATCGGGAACGAACAGGACGGAGGAAAGTTTTATTCGTAACGTGATCGTGTTGAAATCATATGGAATGGAAAAATCATTGTCCATGTTCTGCACATGCGTGATCGCCTCGCCCATCGCGTTCCTTATGGTGAAGGAAACATCTACGCTTTTCACTTCCGCTTTTCTTTCCAGCACCGCGTTCAGGTATATATCGGAGCCCATGATCATGGAATCCACCTTGTTGCCATCCGCATCAGTCAGGTAAAAATCGCTGAACAATACCGATTTATTTCCCCTTCTTGCATGGTTACCGCTGGAGAAGGAACCCTGCTTTGCAATGCCGATGTAATGGTTCACCACCTTATCGATCTGCCCTTCCATCACCAATTGCCCGTTCGAAATTAAAATTCCTTTTGTGCACAATTGCTGCATCGCGTTCATGTTGTGGCTCACAAATAAAACAGTCCTTCCCTGCTCGGAAACATCCTTCATTTTACCGAGGCATTTTTTCTGAAATTCAAGATCGCCCACTGCCAGCACCTCATCCACGATCAATATTTCCGGCTCGAGGTGTGCCGCCACTGCAAAGCCCAAACGCACCATCATTCCTGATGAGTAGCGCTTCACAGGCGTATCAATGTATTTATCAACGCCCGAAAATTCAACGATCTCATCGAATTTACTTTTGATCTCGGACTTGGTCATGCCGAGGATCGCGCCGTTCAAAAATATATTTTCTTTACCCGTTAATTCGGGATGAAATCCTGTACCTACTTCCAGCAATGCCGCTATCCTTCCTTTCACTTTCACGCTTCCCACTGTCGGCGATGTGATCTGCGACAGCACTTTTAACAGCGTTGATTTTCCTGCCCCGTTCTTCCCGATGATGCCCAGCACTTCTCCCTGGTTCAGCTGGAAATTAATATCCTTCAATGCCCATACAATGTTGCCGCCGCCTTTTTCCGTCCTGTCGTTCACCACGCCCACCTTCAGGTACGGATCTTCCTTTCCCCTGATCTTGTGCCATGTCCGGTTAAGGTCATGCGATAGAGTACCAGTACCGATCTGCCCGAGGCGGTATTGCTTTCCTAAATTTTCAACTTTTATAACTGTAACCGACATTTTACTGTTTTCAATTAATGCTCATCCGTTTACACGGTATCCATAAAGCTTTTTTCCACCTTGTTGAAGATGAAGAGGCCGATAAATAAAATGACAATGAGTGAAATAAAATTATACAGGAGATACACCGGCTCATACACGCCCTTTCCTAAAAAGCTGTATTTAAATGTTTCAATGATGCTTGTCATCGGGTTCATCAGGAACACCCACCTGTAGTGTTCCGGCACCCTGGAAAGCGGAATTACAACGGAGGAACCGTACATCAGCAACTGAACTCCGAACTGCACCAGAAATTTTAAATCACGGTATTTTGTGGTAAGCGAAGAGATGATCAATCCTGCTGCGAAGCCATGTCCCGCCATCAGTATTACCAATAGCGGCAAAAGGAGAAGAGTTGAATTTAACTGCACTGGCTTACCGGTAGCATATGCATATAGCCAGAATACGATCAGGAGCAGCAACTGGATACCGAAGCGAATGATGTTGGAAACAACGATTGAAAGCGGCACGATCAGCCTTGGGAAATACACTTTTCCGAATATAGAGGCATTTGCTGTAAATGTTTCGGAAGTTTTGGTTAAGCATTCTGCGAAATAATTCCAAAGGACAATTCCGGACATGTAGAACAGGATCGGCGGAAGTCCGTCAGTCGACATTTTACCAAAAAAGGTGAAAATAATATAATACGTAAGCGTAGTGAGGATCGGCTGGATGATGAACCAGATCGGGCCGAGGATCGTCTGCTTGTATACCGAAACAAAATCGCGCCTTACAAACAGCATCAGCAGGTCGCGGTAACGCCACAGCGATTTAAAATCAACGCTGAACATCGACTGCTTAGGCTTGATGACAAGGTCCCAGTTTTCTTTTTCTTCGCTCATTTATTCTAAAAATAGTTCAGCACAAATTTCCCTTATGTTTTATTTTCATGCGGCATCGCACGGTGTGTCGTCTCTTTTCCGAGGAATTTCGCCAGCTTCACAAAGGCATCCTCATCCGAAACCTTCATGATCAGTATATCAGCCGGCCTGTCCTTGAAATAATCCAGCACAAAAGCGCGGTGCTTCCGGTAATCCGCAAGCCCCTTTTCAAGGTCGGGGTATTTCCCGGTCTGCTTGAAGGTCCAGTTGTTCAATGATTTCAGCCAGGATTCTTCATCCCGTTCGAGGTACACAAATTTGCTGCGCGGAAACACTTTATCAAGCAGCGGGATCATGTCCTCTTTCAGCCATGGCGCATCATCAAAGGAATCGAATTTTGTGGCATGCTCTAATATTTTGAAGAAATTCTTATTAGCGTAATGCCCTCTCCAGAGCTTTTTATTGAAGGAGCGGTTCCTGTACCCGAGCAGCTCAAAAGCCTTTCCGCAGGAGCTGGTGCCGGTCTTGTAATAGCCGATGCAAAAAACCTTTTCCGAATACCGGGGCTTTCTTAATGCAGTTTTTAAATCAAAAAGTATGTGCCTGATCTTTGTCCTCATAATGAAAATATGCCTGGCGCAGCGTACAAATTAGCGAATGGATTATTTCTTTTTAGGGCTGCCGCCATAGCCATACGTGTTGCCGTAGCCATATCCATAACCGTAGCCGTAGCCATAACCATAATTATAGTAATACCTCGAGCGGCTGCGTTTCACACCGTTGAGTATAAAGCCGATGTTCGAAAGCTTGTTCACATCCGCGATCTCGTGCACAACATTCACGATCTGTTTTTTCGCGAACTTCGCATTGAGTACAAACAGTGAAATGTTCACATTCTTCATCAGCACCAAGGCATCGGTGATCAAACCGATCGGCGCCGTATCCACGATCACATACTCGAAATTCGCCCTTCCATAATCAAAAATGTCCTGCAGGTGCTTGCTCAGAATCAGCTCGGAAGCATTCGGCGGCGTTGGCCCGGATAAGATCACGGAAAGGTTTTCCACCGATGTTTCAATGATCGCATCCTTCACCTGTGTTTTACCGATAAGGATGGTGCTTACGCCCACATCCGACGACATTTTCAGCGCATGCTGGATCTTCGGCTTATGTAAATCGAGCTCAATAAGCAGGATGCGCTTGTTTGCCTTTGCAAGAATAGTTGCCAGGTTCACAGAGCAGAATGTTTTTCCTTCACCGGGATTATAGGAAGTGATCAGCACCACCTTCGATGCCGCTTCATTTGCAAAATATTCGAGGTTATTCCGGATCGCCCTGAAGCTTTCCGTGATCGGCGCTTTTACATCTTTATCAACAATAAGGTAATTGTCGGTAGCTTCCGACGACTGGATGATCTCGCCCAGGATCGGCAGATGCGTCAGGCGTTTCAGCTCTTCCGCACTTTCGATCGTGGAGAATACTGCTGTCCTGAAGTACACCACTATGAGGCTTAAAATGATCCCGACAGTCAGGAAATAATACAGGATCTTGCGCTTGTTCGGCTTCACGATCCCTACAGAATGCGCGGTTTCAATGATGCTCGTCTGCGGCAAAATCCCCGCACGGGCGATCACCGTATTGGCGCGGTTCTGTAATAAATATTCATACAGCTTCTGGTTCACATCCACCTTCCGCTGGATCGCCAGCAGGTCGCGCTGCGTTTTAGGGATGCCTTTGATGATCCCTTTGTAATCCATGATCTGCTTGTTGATATCATTGATCCGCAGCTGCAATCCTTTTTTCGAATTCGCGATGTAGATCAGCATATTCTTTTTCTGCAGGTCGATCGTCTGGTCCAGCTCGCTGATGTTCTTATTCTGCTCCGTTGAATTGAACAGCCTTGCATTCCGGTCCATCTGCATGGAATAAAGGTTGTTCAGTGCGGTCCTTAAATAATCATCCCCGTCGGCAATGTAAAAGGAGGGCGGCAATAATTTATCTTCTTTGGAGTTGCCGATGGTCAGGATGTATTTTTCCAGCGCATCCAGCGACTGCGACCACAGCTCCAGCTCACGCTTTTTCGCGTCATTGGCAACCACCTGGTCGAAGTACTGGTCTTCCTGGCGGGGAAGATCCAGGATCTCCTTGTTGGATTTAAATCCTTCGAGGTCGTCTTCGATCGATTTCAATTCCAGCGTTACTCCTGCCAGCTGCTTGTCAATGTTCTCGAGGGTATTCTGGTTAATGGTGTATTGTGCCTGCGATGTGTAATCGATGTACACTTTTGACAAGGTATCGAGGAATGTGATCGCACGGCTCGGGATCTGGTCTTCCAGCGAAAGCTCAAGAATAGTGGTACTTTCAAGATTTTCGATCGACAATGCATTCTTGAAGCTTGCCACTAAATTATCCGTATCATGGATTCTTACGAGGTAATCAATGCTTTTTAAGGTCTGGATCGTCTGGTCGTTGATATTCTCATTCTTCACCACCGTTAATACAAAATCCGGATCGATGATCTCTTTATTAAAAATGAATGTTTTGACAACTTCTTCCCCGGCCTTGGTATAGGCGACCTGGAACTGATTTTTGTCCAGCACCTTGAATTTCAGGGCCTGCTCGTACAGGCTGTAATTAAGCTGCTTTACGCTGAACTCAAATGGCATCGACTGGTAAACCTCGGTGGTTTTGAGCCTTCCGACAATAAAATAGGAAACGTTGAGCTTCAGTTTCGACAATGTTTTTTCAACAATGTCATTGGAGGTAAGCACCCTGATCTGGTTGACATTGTCCTGGTAGGCGTTGTAATATCCAAGACCCTTGTACAGCTGAGTCTGGTAATCGTACGTTTCGTTGGTCTTTAGGAGGATCTGCGATTTTGCCGCATAAATGTCGGGCAGCTTGTAGGTAAAGAAATAGGAAAGGATGCCGGCTAAAAAAACAAAAGAGAATATGATGTACCAATTCCGGGCGAAGACCTTAAAAAAATTTCTCAGGTCATCTACCTCTATAATGCTTGTTTTTTTCTTATCAGACATACGTTCTTGTAAAAAAGTCAGGCAAATATAGAAAATTAAACCGTATCTGGTTGTTTGTTGCCCCGGGGCAGGGACAATCCTTTTTTTCAGAGTTCCCGAAACTTTTTACAGGGGAACACCGTATGTGAATCCGGAACACATAGCTTCTGAAACCGCCTGTTACTCAATGTGATTATTTCTTTTTTGGAAATTACAACCTATGTAAGAAAAATCGCGTCTTTGTATAAAGCTGTTTCAATTAAACGTGTATCTTTACCATACAAAATTTTAGACTTATGAAACTATTTACAAAAGCCCTGTTTACCCTTTGCATTGTAACACTGGGAACAACATTCAAATCATATAGCGTAAATTACGTATCTGCCGGAGCAGGCCCTGCTGACTGGAACGTCAACACGACATGGTCACCGGTTGGAACTCCAACATCTTCAGACAATGTAACGATCCTGGCCGGGCACCAGGTGAATATCAGCACTGCCAGCAATGTCTGCAGGAACCTCACCGTTTCCGGAACCCTTAACTGGACCGCTAACGTGGCCATCGTAGTATACGGTGATTACTCTGTAACTGCAACCGGAACAGAAGCAGCGCCGGTATTCGGAAAGATCACATTCAACCCGCCGGGCACCACCCTGAACATTGCAGGCGTTTCATCCCCGAAGCTTTACTATAACTTCAATTCAAGCAGGACCCTGACCGGGACTTATAATAAGACAAGCGCATACACGCAGATCGTAGCGAACAAAACGGTTACCAATATGGGTACCTACATTATGGGGAACATCACTGCCGGCGCAGGCTCTGGATGGATCAACGGCACTAACTCTTCCCTGTCGCTCAGGCTTGTTGGATTTATGTCCGGGCAGGTGTTCACGGCCAATGCAACCGGCAACACCGTAATTCTTACCTATGCTGCAGGTGCTATTCCTACTACCACTTCAGGATTTTATAACCTCACTCTTTCTTCCCCTACTGCAGGCATCAAAACATTACCGGCAAACACGATTATCGGGGGGAATCTTACTATGAATGCCAATAACAGCCTTAACTCAAACAATTTTGACCTGAGCGTAGGCGGTAACTGGGTAAACAACGCGACCTTCACGGCAAGTACAGGCAAAACGGTTACCTTCAACGGAACTACAGCGCAGACCGTTTCCAACACCCTGGGAACCACCACCTTCAAGCGGCTTGCTGTGAGCAACAACATGGGCGTGACGCTCACCACCGGGATCTATATCCTGGATGAAGTGCTCACCATCAGCAATGGTACATTCAACACCGGGGGCAGAAGTTTTACAATGACTTCCACGGCAGCACAAACAGCGCGCATTGCACCGATCACAGGAACAGGCGCTATTGCGGGAAACTTTACCATTCAGCGCTTTATCACCACCCGCGATTCAACATGGTCTGACCTTTCTTCCCCTGTTCAGAACTCAACGTTCGTGGATTGGGACAATGAATTGCCGGCCATCTATTACGGACAATACCCTACACAATATACTTACGATGAGGCTGCTGATGATTTCAGCCCGGTACAATCTTCGGGAACGGCCTTAACCCCGGGACAAGGATTTGAAGTGTTTCTTACAGGAGATTTCAGCTACGGAAACCTTCCGAATACAACCATCAATACCATTGGCGTTCCTAACCAGTCTGACCAGGACCTGAGCGGGCTGATCTCCTTTAACGGTGCAGGCTCCAATCTTGTCGGAAACCCTTTTGCATCCAGCATTGCATGGAGCTCGGTATTCGCTGCATCCAGCGGGATCCTGAACACGTATGACATGTATGATTACACAGCAGGTAATTATACAACATTCGGCCTTGGAACTGAGATTGGCGCTACACAAGGATTCTGGGTATACACTACCACTCCGGCAGCCACACTTTTAATTCCTGAAAGCGCGAAGACCACCTCTTCAAACAGCTCGATCAGGTCTGCTATCCGGGAATCGTATTTCACACTGAGATTATCCGGTAATGACCAGGGCAATCACTTTTTCCATGTACTGAAAGTAAACACCGACGAAACTTCTTCAGACGGCTGGGATAACAATGACCATCCATACAGGAAAAGCCCGAACAAGCTGGCTCCTTCCATGTACACCTTCATTGATGGCAAAAAAGCAGTGATCAGCTCGTTCAGCCCTTCGGATGATAATTTCTCCATGCCGGTTGCTGTAAACGCAGGAACAAATGGTTATTACAAGATCGAAGCGGCAGGATTTGAGAACGTAAGCGACTATTCCTGCATTAAGCTGGAAGATAAATTACTGAACAAAATGTTCGACCTTACTTCGGGCGAAGCATATTCATTCCAGCTGAACACAGGCGACAACGCTGACCGTTTTGTGCTGCACTTCAGCAAATCAGGGAACTGCAAATCGTTTGTAGCAAACAACGCGATCGGAACCAGCCTTGAATCACAGGTAACTGTGTTGCCTACTTCAGAAGGAAATTCCATTACGTTCAACATGACGGAAGCAACACCTGTAACTGTAACGGTTACAAATGTGCTCGGACAGGATGTTGTGGAAACAAGCTCAGTGGTAGCAGAATCGCAAACCATCAACGTTGCCGTGCCGCAGGATTTCTCAGGAATGTACATCCTGAAGATCGAATCTTCAAAAGGTGTGATCACTAAAAAGTATGTAAGAAAATAATTTTCGGAGATAAATAATTAATTATAAATTTGCCAAAAGCACATTCACATGACTCTTAGAAAACTATTATTAACCCTCATTATATTATTCTCTCCATTCCTGGCGATCGAATCGATGGCTGCAGGTATGGGTATGGGGCCACCACCTCCATGCGGGGGGCCGTTTCCTCCATGCCCGATCCCACTGGATAGTGGTGTTCTGTTCCTTCTCCTTGCCGGAATGGCTTATGGTGGATACAAGATCTATAACTCTTTCAAAAAAAATCCCGCTTAAACGGGATTTTTTTATTTCCCTGCTCCTCCTATGCGTTTCCCCTTTCTGAAAAATCCGATCACCCGCTTCCTGCTCCGGGTGCTTTGTTTTTACCTTGTATGGTATCTTGTTTATAACCTGTGGCTGCATCCTGCGCAGACAATCGACCTCTACGTGATCGACATTACCGTGGCTGCCAGCAAATGGCTGCTTGAAGCATTCGGCTATCTTGTATTTACGGGTTCCGACCGCCTCATCGGGGTGGATGGCACCGGCGGATTATGGATCGGGGATAACTGCAACGGGATCGCGCTTTTCGCCCTGTTCACAGGCTTCATTCTTGCTTACCCGGGCAACTGGAAAAAGAAACTGTTTTATATTCCTTTGGGAATCCTGCTGATCCAGCTGTTAAACATTGCGAGGGTTGTATCTCTTGCGATACTGGATACACATTCCCGCGCATGGACGGAGTTCAACCACACCTACACATTTACCATTGTTATCTACGGGTGTATTTTCCTGCTTTGGATGCTGTGGACCAATAAGGTCTCGGATGAGGGATTAACAAAAAAGGAAGGCTAATTGCCTTCCTTTTCTTTATAATATCAATTGCTTTACGACCGCACCACTTTCTTAACCACCATTCTTCCGTTCCCCGATCTGATCCTGATGAAGTAAACGCCTTTCGATTTGCTTGCAAAGTCATAGCTGATGCTGTTCCTGTAAACGCTTGCAGTTCGCTTCTCAAATACCTGCTGGCCGAGTGAGTTCATCACTTCAATGCTCACATCCGTGCTGCTTTCCATATTGAACAGGATCGCGATGTTCGTATTGTTCGTGCCGATGGAAATGCCCTCATTAAATGCCTGCTCATCAATTCCTGTAGGAACAGGAGGCTGCGAAGTGATCACTACGATCACCTGTGTTACTGTATCCGTACAGTTTCCATCCGATACGATCATGGTTACTGTGTACTCTCCCGTTTCTTTATAATAATACGATGGATTTTCAGAATAATCGGCAGCCGTGCCGTCACCAAAACTCCAGGTAAAGGATGTGCCGCCGGTTGATGTGTTTGTAAAGACCACAGGAATGCCGCTTGCTAAATCAACGGTATCGAAATTCACGCTGAAGCCGCCTGATAAGGATGAACTCTGCGCTACAACATAGGTGTTTTCCTGCACACAGCCCGTGCTGTCGGTTACATCAAGTACGTAAGCGCCCGCTGCAATATTCACGTTATCCGCACTTGTAACACCGTTCGACCAGTTGTAAGAATACGGAGGAACTCCGCCGGTAGTGGAAACAAGGAGAATGCTTCCATCCGCGCTTCCGGAACAGCTTCCGTTCACGGTGTTTGTCACCACGTCTATCGAATCAGCACCTGTCACCTCAACAAGTCCGCTCATTACGTTACACAACCCGGGATTGCCTGAAACAGTAACTGTATAAACACCTGCAGAAATATTGTTCAGCGTATCCGGGCCATTCACGCCGGTATGCGTTTGTACAATACTTCCGGAAGCATCCTGCCAGGTATAATCCCACGGGCCGGAACCATTTCCGGTTGCATTTGCCATCCCGTTCGGGTTGCTGCCGCAGGAAGAAGGCACAGAAGCCGTTTGGATCGGCTGGCTGATATTGATCACAAAGCGCGGATACAGTGTGGTATCCATAATGTAAAATGTATAGGCAGAAGTTGTGCGGAGATCCGTCTGCGTTCCTGTCAGGAGATCCTGCATCACGATACAGGCACCTGCAGGAAGCCTGCTGAGGCTGTCGAGGCGCACAGTATACGTTCCGCTTACGCCTACCCTTACATTCACAGGAATGGACAAGCTGCTGCTGAGCAAAGGATATGTATTTACCGACAGGTTTACTGTATCAAGCACAGTGGCTATTCCCGGCACATTCGGATTGAAGCTGAAAAACTTCATCGCATCATAGGAAAGGTCAAAATTATTGGTTGCCCCTCCGTTGAAGTGGATCACCGTTTCATCCGTATAGCCGTTCCCGCTCAGGTTAAGCCTGAGAAGATCATCGGTTGATGCCGAGGAAGAACGGATGAACAATCCATCGGTCGCATCTTTTGCTGTTTCGGTAAGCTTCAGCACAGGGCCTGCTGCATACGACTGTACAAGGAATGCCTGCGAGGATGCAATGTAATTGGATCCCCCGTTGATGCCGATCCCGGCAACATAGCTTGTGTACTGATCAAGCGTAGGGCTGTACATGTAGATCGCATCATTGATATTTGTTTTTGTCCAGCCTGCCGCATCCCAGTCGATGGTGGATGGATAAGGATTAGAGATGAGGTTCCAGCCGTCTTCAATAGCCGGCTCAAACGGATCATCATTATAGGTCACAGGGAAGGTCTGCAGGTTTTTAATGATCGGCCCGGTGACATCCACGGTAACCGGGGTTCCTACAATATAGGCCCAGTAGCCCTTGCGGTCAACAATAGGGTTTGTGATGTTTGTAGGCGATACATATCCGTCATCGTAAACACCCGGCAATGCTTCATTATAGCTTACAATAGAAGGATTAGGCGAAGGAGGATAAGAGGATCCCGGGAATCCTCCGGTTGGAAAATCATCATCCCACTGTGCCAGTGTTGCACCGCTAACCGGCGCGCAGAGGAACATCCAGCCATCCGTGCCTGCAGGGATATAACGCTGCATGGTTACATTTCCTGTTACATCTGCCCCGGCTGCAAGTGCGGCAACCCTTGCCGTTCCGCCCGCATCGGAGATCAATGTTAAATTATTGCCGGTGGCAAGCGTTCCGGAAATCACATTTACAGTGCCCGTAACATGGGTGCTGTTCCCCATAGTTACAGTCGCTCCTGCCCTGTTCAGGGAAATTATATTCAATATGTTCGTGGTCCCGGGGCTCGACTGGTCCATGTTAAATGTACCGCCGGCACCTGCACCGATGATGCTCAGCGATGAAGTGAGTGAGCCGGTTATTACTCCCGTTCCCGAGAATGTTCCCGATACACTGAGGTCGTTGTTGTTCAGGTCAAGCACCGCACCTGCGCCAAGCGCTAAGCTCTTACATGAAGCACCGCCCGTAAGCATTGGTGTAAAAGGCGTTCCGCTTGCAACAGACACATTCGTTGCTGCTGTTGGTACTCCACCGCACCAGTTCAGGGGATCATCCCAGTCATTCGAAGTTGTTCCAAGCCAGGTTCCTGCTACAGTGATCACCTGGCTGATGGCATTGCTTGTAGCAGGACTGCCTGTTGCACAGCTTGCGTTCGAAGTGAGCACACAGGTCACCACATCGCCATTGTTCAATGCTGAGCTGGTATAGACCGCTGAATTGATCCCGACATTTCCGCCGTTCACTTTCCACTGGTAAGCAGGTGTGGTACCGCCATTAACAGGCGTTGCAGTATAGGTAATGCTTGTTCCCGCACAAACCGATCCGGAAGGGCTTGCTGAAATGCTTACGCTTACCGGGAGGTTCGGGTTCACCGTCATGGTGATCGCCGGCGAAGTGGCCGGGTTGCCGGTTGCGCACACTGCGTTGGAGGTGAGCACGCAGGTAACTACATTCCCGTTTGCAAGCGCTGCATTCGAATACGTTGTGGAATTGATCCCGACATTCGCGCCGTTCAGTTTCCATTGATATACAGGAGCGCCGCCGCCGTTTGTAGGCGTAGCCGTGAAGGTTACATTGGTTCCTGCGCAAATGGTGGATGAAGGGCTCGCGGAAACGGAAACGCTCACAGGAGCGCCTGGCGTAACCGTCATGGTAATGCTGTTAGACGTGGCCGGGTTACCGGTGGTACAGGTTGCATTAGAAGTTAATACGCAGGTAACTACATTCCCGTTGGCAAGCGTGGTGCTTGAATAAGTTGGAGAGTTAACACCCACATTCACACCGTTCACTTTCCACTGGTAGGCAGGAGTAGTTCCGCCGTTAGTCGGTGTTGCTGTAAATGTTACGTTGGTTCCTGAACAAATTGTTCCCGATGGACTTGCACTGATAGATACGCTTACAGGTACATTCGGGCTCACTGTCATGGTGATCGCATTTGATGTGGCCGGACTGCCGGTTCCACAGGATGCAACAGAGGTCATCACGCAGGTAACTACATTTCCATTGGCCAGTGCGGCATTGGTGTAGGTCGATGAATTGATGCCGACATTCACGCCATTCAGCTTCCATTGATAAACAGGCGTTGCCCCACCGTTCACAGGCACAGCCGTAAAGGTTACGCTGGTACCGGCACAGATCACATTCGAAGGGCTTGCAGAAATGGATACACTCACCGGGATCGATGCATTCACAATCATGGTGATGGCATTGGAAGTGGCAGGCGACCCGGTCGCACAAAGCGCATTAGAGGTAAGCACGCAGGTGATCACATTTCCGTTGGTAAGCGTAGTAGTGGTATATGTGCTTGCTGTAGCGCCGCCGATATTCACACCATTCTTTTTCCACTGGTAGGTTGGTATGGTGCCGCCATTGGTCGGTGTTGCCGTAAAGGTTACTGATGTTCCCGGGCAGATGGTTGTCGAGCTTGCTGAAATGCTGACGCTCACAGGCAGGTTCGGGTTCACCGTCATGGTGATGGAATTGGAGGTGGCCGGGCTTCCTGTTGCACAAAGCGCATTCGAGGTCATTACACAGGTCACCACATTTCCGTTGGCAAGTGTAGTAGTAGTAAACGTAGGCGAATTAAGGCCTGCATTCACACCGTTCACTTTCCACTGGTAGGCCGGGGTTGTTCCGCCGTTGGTTGGCGTTGCGGTGAAGGTAACGCTGGTTCCGGCACAGATCGTAGTGGCGCTTGCGCTGATGGAAACGCTTGCAGCAACATTCGGCGTGACTGTTAAAACAGCATTGGTGGAAGTAACGCTGCTTCCGCAGGATGCGTTTACAATGCACCTGTACTGGTAGGTGTTCAATGGTGATGTAGCGTTGGTCAGCGTTAAGGTTGCCGTTGTAACGCCCGAATAAATTCCACCGTTTGCGAGGTTCACAAAACCGCCGCCGTTGTTCTGCTGCCATTGGTACGTTAAGCCTGTTCCCGTCGCCACTATGCTGAATGTTGCGACAGTATTGTTACAAACAGTAACACTTGCCGGCTGCGTAGTGATCACCGGTAATTTCTTTTCTCCTACCTGCAGGTCGCCGATCAGCGTGATGCCTGTTGCCTGGTTGGAAGTTGCCGTTGCAGCGCCCTGCGTGAGCATGGTCCATGCGCCGGCATTGTAAACCGACATGAAGTAATTCGCCGGAACGGAGCCCGCATCTGCATCCGTTGGAACTCCAATAAAATTGCAGGTTGCGGAATAGTTCGTGAAAGTGGTTCCGGCATTTGTAAGCTGCCAGTAGCGGTTTACGCTCTTAGCCGGATCGATACAGGAAGTGGCAATATTCGGATGGTCAAGGTTGTTCACGTTTGCAGTCACATTTCCGGCAACGCTTACGCTGGCGAAGTTCAGGCTGACAGGCAGGTAATCGGCAGCACCGGATCCGATCTCAAAAACCCTTGCAACATTGGTCCCGGTTGCAACATTCTTTTCAAGGAAGCCATTCACAAAACGCCCGGTTGCAGCCCCTGTCACAGATCCTGTAGCGGTGATGACCACCCTGTTAACCCCCGTATTGATAACGCCGGCAGTAAAGTTCAGAACGCCTGCAGCGCTTGTATTGATTGCCAGTGTAACCCCGGTAGCATTGCTGACAGTAAGGTTGCGGTATGCAGTAACTACCGATCCGCCAATGGTCTGCGGGCTTGTCCCGTCAAAGGTAACAGTACCTGTTCCCGGTGTAAAAGTGCTGTTGTTCGTCCAGTTGCCCCCGAGTGAAACCCCAAGGTTATTCGCATTCAGCACGCCTAATAAGATGTTTACATTTTGTGTGACCGCCAAAGGGTTGGTCGTGATCATACAGGTAGCATTGCTGCTGTTGACCGTTAAATTTCCAACACGTGAGCTGCTGTTCACATTCATGATCTGCGCAGCCGGTGTGGAAGCATTACCGATCTGCAAAGTGCCTCCCGTAACGGCACTGTTGCTTACGCCAGTGATGGTACAGCCAAGATTTTGCGGGCCTGCGCCGCCTTCTCTTTCAATGATCACTGTTCCGCCGGACATATTATAAGTAGATCCCACACCGTCGATCTGGAAAGGCGCAATGGTTGTAGAAGTGGAGCCGATGGTTGGCAACGTAAGCGTTCCGCCCGAAATGGTGAACTTCGAAAGTGTATTGATATTTGCGGAATAATAACAGCCCGCAATTCTCGTAACTCCGGCAAACACCTGGAAAACCCCGCCATTGGAAGCCACATTCTGGTTGACTGCAGTCCCAACATTCAGGTTCCCGTTGGTAACGATCAGGTTTCCGAAAAGATCGATCCCGTTGCTGAAATTAACGGTGGCTACAGCGCTGTTCAGCGTGATCCCTGCCGTATTCGGAATGGTCGCCAACGCAGTGTATGGTGTAACGTTCACCACATTTACTGTCGACAGCTTAAAGGTTCCGTTGGTAAGGGTCAGGAAGTTTGCGGCAGCAGTGAAATTATTGGAGGTGACATTCAGCGTATTGTTAATGGAGGTTCCCATGTTCAGGATCACCTTGTTGTAATTATTGGTGACTCCTGTACCGCTCAGCGTTACATTCCCGTTTTTGGTAAAGGTAACATTGCAAAGATTCGTCCCTGAAAAAAAGTTAAGTGTTCCGTTGTTGGTAAGGTTCCCCGCAGCCAGTAAGCTGTGTGTGGCTACAGAGGCGGCATTCACGCGAAAGGTGGCGCCGGCGTTTACAGTGATGTTTCCTTTTACATTCAGAATCCGTACGGTAGCATTATTACCCATCTGAAGGATGCCGGAAACTCCCTGCCCTACTGTAAGGTTATTGCAGTTCCCATTCACATCCACGGTTACAGTATGCGTGTTCGCGATGGTTACGTTATCCGAAACAGCCGGCACACAGGCACAGTTCCAGGTGGCAGGATTGCTCCAGTTCCCGTTCGTGATCGAGATCACATTTCCCGCAGCTGTAGTCGATTGCGAAGCTGTAACGAAATTACTTAATGCGCCTTCCGTTACCGAGTAAACACGCCAGTAATAAAGTGTCCCCGGCGATAATCCGGCTGAAGCGAATGAAGTGGCATTGGCCGCCGTCTGCGTTAAAAAGCTGAAAGTGATATTGTCCGTTGAATTGTAAAGCACATAGCCGACCTCGTTTGTGCACCAGTTGGTCCAGTTAACGTTCATTGCTGTTTGTGTTACGCCAGTGAATGTCACCGCGCCGGAAGCAGCAGGTGTTGTAAGCGGAGGAGTGAATGTGATCTTTGAATTCGAAGCCGGTAGGGCCACAAGGCCGTTTTGCTCTCCGTTGTTGAAAGTGCTGGAATTGGCAGCCTGCTGGCATTTCAGCTGTGCTGCAGTGGCAGCGTTGCTCAGCACCGCAGCATTGATCCCGCAGGTGTATGAAAAAGAATGCGTTCCGGCGGTCATGGTGCCGTATATAAACTCGATCACACCTGTAGTCTCGTAAAGCTTTACCTGGAAATTGATGTTTGGAGTAGTGTTCAGGTACACCGCCATATTGATCCACTCGACCGTAAGGATACGGTTGGGAGCAGCTCCCGTCACTAAATATTTAATGCTGTTCCCGAGGGCGGAGACTCCTCCCTGCGCGGTCATATCATCATAAAAAGGAGCAAGTGCCAGCCAGGTTCCCGCGCCGTTGGAAGTGAAGGCCGTATTGTCGTAACTGTATGGGCCTGCCGTTGGACCACCATTGAGCGCGCTGGCCGAGAAATCTATAAAGCCATTCGTGGAAACGCTGAACTGCGTAAAGCGTGCACCGTTATACCAGAAATCAAAACCGATATCTGTAGCATTACTGCGATTATCATCCTGTGAAAATCCTGCATTGTTCCTCCAGCTGTCGATGGCGTTACCTGTTGCGGCAATGGAGCTGTAGGCGATCCCGGTACTGCGTACAGCAGCATAATTGGCGATGCTCTGCGCGTTTGCGCTGAAAATGCTAAGCAAAAAGGAAATAAGAAAGGCTGAGTAATTTCTTAATTTCATATCGGGATATTAGAGCAGGCTGTGTTTTATAAGCATAAATATAGCAAAACCTTGATGACCGATCTTAATTTTTCGACCAAAACAATGTTTAAAGCGACATAATCGCCTGATTTTCCAAGTACGTATAAACGCAGTACAAGGTTACACCGGCGATGAACATGAAATTGATAATCAGCCTTCTAATCAAAAACATCCTGTTTAAATTTTTTAAAGTATTTTCGTACCGGTATTTTCATACTGTTTATGCAAAAGCTCAAAACCGTCTCTTTTTATTTGCTCGTCATCGCATTGCTCCTGGCTACAGGATTTTACAGGGATTTTGTCTTTAAAAGCATCAATGCCCTGCTGCAGGCCTGGGATGCCAATGTGGATTATTACCTTCCGCCTTCCCTCCGTTTTTTTGAAAATTACGAATACGATACGCTCCTAAGGATCAAATGGATCCTGACCTTTGCCTTCAGCCTTGTTTATTTACTCATCTCGGTCATTACCATCCGTTATATCTTCGGAAGAAAAAAACTGATCATGATCACGGTATGGACATACGCCGGGATCATGCTGCTTTCCGGGATTTTCATGCTTACCGGGATCATTTTCAGCTCAGCCTCGGAGAAGATGTATGAATTTGCACGCTACTTTATGGGAATGGCGCAATCGCCGCTCATACTCATGATCCTCATCCCGGTATTTAAGCTGGCCGAAAAAGAAAATACCGCTGCTGCGAAGTAATTAGAAAGAAATCTTACTTTTGTGACTCTAAAAACCAAACAAAAAATGAAAAAAGACACCGCCATTTTTGACCTCATCAATGAAGAAAAAAAACGCCAGACGATCGGCATTGAGCTGATCGCTTCCGAAAATTATGTGAGCGACCAGGTGATGAAAGCAATGGGTTCGGTGCTTACCAACAAATATGCTGAAGGCCTTCCAAACAAGCGCTATTATGGCGGTTGCGAGGTAGTTGATAAAGTGGAGCAGCTTGCCATCGACAGGGCAAAGCAATTGTTCAATGCCGCATGGGTGAATGTTCAGCCGCACTCCGGCGCACAGGCAAACGCAGCCGTGATGCTTGCCGTTTTAAAGCCCGGCGATAAAATCTTAGGCTTCGACCTTTCCCATGGCGGACACCTTACACACGGCTCCCCTGTTAATTTTTCAGGCAAGTTATATTCGCCGAGCTTTTACGGCGTGGAAGAAAAAACAGGCCGTGTGAACATGAAAAAAGTGGAAGAGATCGCCTTGAGGGAAAAGCCAAAGCTGATCATCTGCGGCGCTTCCTCCTACTCGCGCGACTGGGATTACAAAGCCTTCCGCAAGATCGCCGATAAAGTGGGCGCACTGCTGATGGCGGACATCTCGCATCCATCCGGCCTCATCGCACGCGGATTGCTGAACGACCCATTGCCGTACTGCCACATTGTTACCACAACAACACATAAAACACTGCGCGGCCCGCGCGGCGGAATGATCATGATCGGCAAGGATTTTCCGAACCCCTTCGGAGAAAAAACACCGAAAGGCGAAATCAAAATGATGTCGCAGCTCCTTGATGCTGCCGTATTCCCGGGAACACAGGGCGGCCCGCTCGAGCACGTGATCGCTGCAAAAGCGGTTGCTTACGGCGAAGCGCTGGAGGACAGCTACATGAAATACTGCATCCAGGTAATGAAGAATGCCAAAGTAATGGCGCAATGCTTCATGGATAAAGGCTATAAAGTTATTTCCGGCGGAACCGACAATCACTGCATGCTCATCGACCTGCGCTCCAAGAACATTTCCGGGAAGCTGGCGGAGAACACGCTTGTAAAAGCTGACATTACCGTGAACAAGAACATGGTCCCGTTTGACGACAAATCACCATTCGTTACTTCCGGGATCCGTGTGGGTACATCAGCCATCACCACAAGGGGGCTGAAGGAAAAACACATCCCGAAGATCGTGAACCTGATCGATAAAGTGCTGATGAACCACGAAAATGAAAAAGTGATCGCGGAAGTGAAGAAAGAAGTGAATAAAATGATGAAAACATTGCCTTTGTTTGCATAAATAATTGTTAGTTTCTTAAAGATCATTAACCTGCTTTACATGAAAACACTTCCGGGATCTTTCCTGGCCATTGCTCTTTTATTTTCAATGGCCACAACCGTAAATGCACAGGCAAAAAAGAAGATCCCGAAAGTTTTAAAAACGGGCGAAACCATTCAATGCGAAGGCTTTGAGCCCCAAACCGACAATGGCGTTCCCAACTACCTGAGAATAAGGGCAAGCCGCAATACAGACGCAGTGATCCGCCTGATCGACGCTGCCACCGGCAAATGCATCCGATACGCATTCATCAACCAGGGCGAATTTTACGACATCAAAAACATCCCGGAAGGAAAATATTATGTAAAGGTCGGCCTCGGGAAAGACTGGGCTTTCAGTGACAGCACCGCGCATTGCGAAGGCGGGTTCAGGCTGAACCCTATTTACAAAAAGCTCACGAAAACATTTGATTTTGAAATGAAGCAAAAGCGCAAAGGAACAAGCATCCCGATCTATGAGCTTGACCTGGATATGACCGTGAGCAAAGGAAAAGAAGTGAAAGAAGTGCTTATTTCCGAAAAAGAATTCAATAAATAATCCATTATACCTTTCTGCTGCCATTAAAACAGTACTTTTATAATCAGGATCAAAACCGAACGCGTTGAAAACATACATCAATGCGTTTTGTTTTTCCGGGAAGGCAGCAACAATTGCTCCTGAAAAAACAGGGGGATTGCACATATAAAATATTAGTTTATTTTTGTAGCCTCTTTAAACTATCTATAATTCATAACATTAAAAATTACAATGGCACAAGTAGAGTTGATCATGCCCAAAATGGGTGAAAGCGTTGCAGAAGCAACGATCATTAAATGGCTTAAAAAAGAAGGGGATAAAATTGCGGCGGATGAAACAGTGCTCGAGATCGCAACGGATAAAGTGGATTCTGAAATACCTTCCACAGCTGAAGGCACGCTCATAAAACGATTGTATAACGAAGGCGATGTGGTGCAGGTAGGAAAAGCAATTGCCATTATCAGCACCGATGCGAATGCTACCGTGGAGACATCAGCCCCTGAAGTAAAAGCGCCTGCTGCCAACCAAAACCCGGCAAAAGAAGTGGCTGCTTCTCCTGTGAAGGAAGTGGCTGCCATTGAAAAAAATTCAGCTTCCGGAAAATTCTACTCCCCGCTTGTACGCAACATCGCGAAGGAAGAAGGCATTTCCATGGCCGAGCTTGACAGCATCGAAGGAACTGGCGCAAACGGCCGTGTGACCAAAAATGATATTCTTGCCTATGTTCCGAACAAAGGAAAACAAACGGCAAAACCGGTTGAAACAGCTGCACCATCATCCAACGGCGCTGCCCACCAGAGGCCTGCAATTGCAGTAGGTGCCGGCGATGAGATCATCGAGATGGACCGCATGCGCAAGCTCATTGCAGACCACATGGTGATGAGCAAGCACACTTCCCCGCACGTTACTTCCTTCGTGGAAGCCGATGTGACCAACATCGTGCTCTGGAGGGAAAAAGTGAAAAAGAACTTCGAAAAACGCGAAGGCGAAAAGCTCACCTTCACCCCTATCTTCATTGAAGCCTTGGTGAAAGCCATTAAGGATTTCCCGATGATCAACGTTTCCCTCGACGGCACAAAGATCATCAAGCGCAAGAATATCAACATTGGTATGGCTGCAGCATTGCCGACCGGCAACTTAATTGTTCCCGTGATCAAAAATGCAGATACGCTCAACCTTGTAGGCATCACCAAACAGGTGAACGACCTTGCCAGCCGCGCACGTGCAGGAAAACTGTCGCCGGACGATATCCAGGGAGGCACCTATACGATCTCCAACGTAGGCTCATTCGGAAATGTGATGGGAACACCCATCATCAACCAGCCGCAGGTAGCGATCATGGCCGTAGGCGCGATCAAGAAAAAGCCTGCCGTTATTGAAACAGAGCATGGCGACCTGATCGGCATCCGCCATTTTATGTATTTATCCCACTCCTACGATCACAGGGTGGTGGACGGCTCTTTGGGCGGGCAATTCGTGAGGCGCGTGGCCGACTATCTCGAGCAATGGGATATTAACAGGGAGTTTTAAACAGAACCATATATGAAAAAAATCTTTCTTCAGTTATTCCTGGTCATGATTGTATCAGGTAATTTCCTCGTGGCCAAAAGCCTGCCTTTACCCGATGGCGATTACAAAAGAATGTATGCTGATGCAGAGGTTTATTTCACCAACGAAAATTATACGGCCGCACTGCCGCTGTACCTGAAGCTCGATTCCATAAAAGGCAACGCCAACCTGAAGTTCAAGATCGGCTTCTGCTACCTGAATGCTGCTACCTATAAGACCAAATCGATTCCTTATTTTGAGGAAGCGATGAAGGACCTTGCAAATAAATATGAAGAAGGCGAGATCAATGAAAAGCAGGCGCCACTCTCCACTTCCTATTACCTCGCGAAAGCGTATCACCTTCATTACGATTTCGACAAGGCCATTGAAATGTACGAGCGCTACAAAAAAGAGCTCGGCACAGATCCCAAGCTGGCTGCCGACATTGCAGAGATCGACCACGACATTGAAACCTGCAAAAACGGAAAAGAGTTGATCAAAACACCGAAGCAGGTAGTTGTTACCAACCTCGGGGAAGGCATTAACACTCCTTACCCGGACTACTCTCCCGTGGTTTCCCTCGATGAGCAAACCCTCATTTTTACAACAAGAAGAAAAGGCGGCTACAGCGATACGAAAGAGCCGAACGGGATGTACTTCGAAGATATTTTCACTTCCGATTACGCGAATGAAAAATGGGGAGCGGCAAAAACGATCGGCAGCAACATCAACACCGGCGGACATGAGGCAACGGTGAACCTTTCTGCCGACGGATTAAAATTACTGATCTACCGCGATAACAACGGGAACGGAAACCTTTTCCTGAGCGAATACAAGAACAGGGAATGGACAGTTCCTGAATATGTAGGCGCCCCGATCAACACCTCTTCCTGGGAATCGCATGCCTGCTTCAGTTCGGATAACCGCATCCTTTATTTTGTGAGCGACAGGCCGGGCGGGCTCGGCGGCCGCGACATCTACAAATGCCTTCGCCTGCCGAACGGCGACTGGGGCCCTGCACAGAACCTCGGGCCAACCATCAACACAGCCTATGATGAGGACGGAGTATTCATCCATCCCGACGGCAAGCAGATCTTCTTCTCTTCCAAAGGCCACAGATCAATGGGCGGCTTTGATATCTTCTCCTCCATCATCAACGATGAGAACGGCTACTGGTCAGAGCCCATCAACATCGGCTATCCCGTGAACACGCCGGATGATGATGTGTTTTACATCACCACTGCCGACGGCAAAAGGGCATTCTTCTCTTCCGACAAGGAAGGCGGATTTGGCGAAAAAGACATTTACATGATCAGCTTCCCGGAATACGAGCCGCGCAACATCACTATTCTCGTAGGCCGGATCATCAACAATACAACGGAAGACATCAGCAACAACCAGATCTCGATCGTGAATACAAAAACGAATGACACACTGCAGGTATTGAATGCGAACGGCACAACCGGGAAATTCGGAACGAACCTCCCGGTAGGCAATACCTATAAAGCCGTTTACGTGATCAATGGAAAAGAGATCTTCAGCGAAATGCTGGATGTGCCGAAAGGAAAAGGCTACCAAGTGATCAAGCGGGAGATTCCTTACGGCGGCTCTGTTGTTGTGCTCGACAGCGCAAGGATCCGCGATTCACTCTCGGCCTTTGCCCTTTGCGATCCGGCAGCAACTTCCTTTGAGCTGTATTTTGGCTACAACCAGAAATCCATCGATGTAAAATCGAAAAAGTATATGGCTTTCATTGCAGCTGTCAGCAAATATATCGGGCAAAACCCCTCCTTCGAAATTGAAGTGGAATCAAGCGCTTCCAAAGTGCCGACCACCACTTACCAGAACAACGGGAACCTTGCAAAAGTAAGGGCGAAGGACGCTGTGGATAAGGTGATCGCAGCACTGGTAAAAAGCGGGATTGACAGGTCGAAGCTGCACATCAGCGAGAAGTCATCCGTACAGGGGCCTGAATACAACAACGATTTTATCCAGAACAGGACCACCTACGAGCAATACCAGTACATAAAGATCAGGGTAAGAAAAAAATAGGTATTCTGCCTGCTTTTTTTTAAGTTTGTTATAACTATCAATACGCATCCATTGTTATAACGTATATGTGCCATGGATCAATTCAAACAATTCGCGCTTATCTGCCTGGCGCTCCTGCATGCTCTCAGCATCTCTGCCGGCGATAACCATTCCGGCAAGCCTGACAATAAATTTGTAAGGAAAGCAGACAATCTTTTTATTTTCTGCGATTACAAGAACGCGCTCCCGATCTACGAGAAGCTCGCGGAGGCTAACCCTGAGAATGCGCAGTTCAACTTCCGCCTCGGCGTCTGCTATTATTATTCCGGCACTGATGTGCTCAAATGCCTTCCTTATTTCGAAAAAGCAAAAAATAATTTTACAGACAACACCAGCGAAGAGGCGATCGACCTTTACTATTACCTCGGCACCACTTACCACATGGTCAACCGCTTTGATGATGCCATTGCCTGCTACACAAAGCTGAAGGAATTCATCCTTCCCGACAAGCAGGGACAGGAAGACATCAAAGACCTTGATAACCAGATCGCGGCCTGCCTTCGTGGGAAAGAGCTCATCCAACATCCCGGCAATGTTGCCATCTCAGACCTCGGCACAACGGTGAATTCAGAGTATGCCGATTATGCGCCGATCATCACTAACGACCAGTCGATGCTGATGTTTACCTCCAAAAGAAAGGAATGCACCGGCGGACGGACGGACGAAGATGGCAATTACTATGAAGATGTTTTTATTTCCCGCAAACTGGAAGACGGCGACTGGCAGGAATCGAAGCGCCTGGATACAGCAGAAAACCTGGAGCATAATTTCCTGCGCTTCTCCAAATCGAAAGTGCTCGGCAATTCCATCAATACCCGTGAACACGATGCCTCCGTGGCATTATCGCCCGATGGCAAGCAGTTATACATCTACCGGCTCGATGATGTGTGGGTGTCGGATTACAAGAACGACAAATGGAACAAGCCTTCGCGGCTGAACAATTTCATCAATTCGAAAAAAAGCCATGAGCCGAGCGTGAGCCTTACCATGGATGAAAAAACACTTTATTTTGTGAGCGAGCGCGAAGGCGGCTTTGGCGGAAAAGATATTTACAGGTCGGAAAAGCAAAGCGATGGCACCTGGGGCGAGCCGCAGAATTTAGGCTCCACGATCAACAGCGAATATGATGAGGATGCGCCTTTCATCGATTCGGAAAACAAAACGCTTTATTTTTCTTCCGAAGCACATGGCTCGATCGGCGGATTTGATGTGTTCAAATCAAAGCTGGAGAACGGCAGCTGGTCGGTGCCCGAAAACCTTGGCTACCCGGTAAACTCCGGAGCGAACGATATTTTTTTCGTGTACAACAGCAAAACGAAAACAGCTTATTTCTCAAGTCTCCGCGAAGGCGGGCTCGGCAATTACGACATCTATCTTGCCGATTACAACCCGAAAAAGCCCGACCGCTACATCAAAACACGCTTTGCCGTAACGCTGAACGGGCAACTGAAAAACAGCCCCACACTCATCGAGGTGATGAATGCAGATCATTACCGCGATTCGCTGAAGCTCACCAACAGCAATTCCGACGGAGGCATTTACAAGCCGGGAGAAACGTATTTCATCACGATCACAACACCTTCATCCGGCAAATACACCACAGAGTTCAAAGTCCCTGAAAATGCAAAAGCCGGGAATTATTACCAGGAAATTGCATTCGATGAAGTGAAAGATAAAGACGGAAAGGTCAGCGGCTACAAAACAACATTGTACAACGCATTTTTCGATGTAGACAGCGCGATCACAAATACTCCGTTTGCCGCAATGCCCGATAAAACAAAAGCATTTGCAGCTTACCTCGGCACTGTGAAAAATTCAGGCAATCCATCGCTGAGCGTATCCTCATACGAAGAAAAAGCAAGCAAAACTACCGCTGCAATGGACAACACAGCACTGCCGAAGCTCAATCCCGTTTTGTTTGAATACGGCACAGATGAGCTCAGCCCCGAATTTATTATCGAGATCGAAAAGGCCTGTGTTTATCTTGCTGCCAACAGATCATCCCGCCTGGAAATTACCGGCTATACCGATTCGAAGGGAGATGAAAATTACAATCAGTCGCTTTCCGAACAACGGGCCGCCAGGGTGAAAAATTATTTTATCCGTAAAGGCATTGCAGCTTCGCGCATCACATTTACCGGGAAAGGAGAAACCGAGCCCGCCGCTCCGAATGAGAACCCCGATGGCAGTGATAATCCGGAAGGAAGAAAGCAGAACAGGAGAGTGGAATTTATCCTGGAACCGAAGTAGTATTCCGTCAAAAATAAATCGGCTAAAATTTGCCACCCTATACTAAAATCCTATATTTGTATAGTGTTATACCGATAATAATATATGAAGGCAAAATTATTTTTGTTAGGATTACTGATTTGCATATTTAATACAGTTTTTTCCCAGGGCAATAAATCCGATTACCGCGAAAATTTCACGCAGGGCAACCTGCTTATCCTCGAGCAAAACTATCCGCTCGCCCTCAAATACTTCCTCGATGCCTATAAAATAGATTCTACCAACGCCAACATCAATTACAAATTAGGCTTTTGCTACCTGCAATCGGCCAATGAAAAAAGCAAGGCGCTTCCCTTTCTCGAAAAGGCGGTTCAGAATGTGAGCCACAACTACACCGACATGGAGCCAAGGGAAAAAAAAGCCCCTGAAAATGCCTATTACCTGCTTGGCACAGCTTACCGCCTTGCCAACCGCTTCACCGAATCAACCACCTATTTCAACAAGTTCAAAGACATTGTAGGCGACCGGAACAAAGAGCTGACAACGGATCTTGAAAAGCAGGTGGAGACCAATTTTACAGCCATCGAAATGACCAAGGACACCGCAGTGGTAACCATCGTGAACCTCGGCGACAGTGTGAACAGCTCTTATCCCGAATACAGCCCGCTCGTTTCCGCGGATGAGTCCACGCTGATCTTTACATCCCGCAGGCCAGGCAGCACCGGGAATGACAAGACCGACAGCGACCAGTTCTTCGAAGACATTTACGTATGCAACAAGCGCGATGACGGCACCTGGTCATCGCCAAAATCCATCGGGCTGAACATCAACAGCAACGACAATGAGGCCGACATCGGGCTTTCCGCTGACGGACAGCAATTGTTCGTGTACCGCGGCGTGAACGGCGGCGACATCTATTACAGCAACCTTGAAGGCGAAACATGGAGCAACCTCATTGCCATGAACGCCAACATCAATACAAAAGCATGGGAAACGCATGCAACGGTGAGCGTTGACGGCAACACACTTTATTTCGTGAGCGACCGCAAGGAAGGCGGCTATGGCGGACGTGATATCTGGCGCTGCGTAAAGCTTCCGAACGGACAATGGAGCATGCCCCTGAACCTTGGGCCGAAGATCAACACACCCTACGACGAAGATGCACCTTTCATTCACCCCGATGGCGTTACGCTTTTCTTCAGCTCTACCGGGCACAAGAACATGGGCGGCTTTGATGTGTTCAAAGCTACAAAGGACGATGAAGGAAAATGGTCGGAGCCGGAAAACCTGAGAGCACCGATCAACACAACCGACGATGATATTTTTTATGTGCAGTCGCTGGATGGAAAAAGAGGTTATTTCTCCTCCGTACGCCCGAATGGCAAAGGAGAAAAGGACATTTACATGATCACTTACGAGCAGAGCATTGTGGAGCCTCTGACGTTGCTGAAAGGCTACCTGACGTTCAACGGGACCACCAAAGTGCCTGCAAATGTGCAGATCATGGCAACAGATATGGAAAGCGGGCTTGTGGTGCAGGATGTGAAACCGAACAGCGTGACCGGAAAATACATCATGATCTTAAATCCCGGCACTGAAGGCAAGACCTACACCATCAGCTTCGATGCGGAAGGCTACCAGCCACTGAATGAAACCATCACCATTCCTGCAAACTCTTCTTACCAGGAGATCAGCAAAGAGCTCCTCATGAAGGTCATCAACATGGAAAGCAAGGTGCTTGGAACAATCAGCGTAATGGGTAAAGTAACCAACCAGGAGGAAAAGATCATCCCGGGCGCGAAGATCATCATCAAGGACAACCTTTCCGGCAAGCTGATCGATACCTATTACACTTCTGCTGATTCCGGTTCTTACTATTTTGTGCTGAACCGCGGGCAGAACTATAACATCTCCTACGAGGCCGAGGGATACCTCTTTCAGTCGGAAAACGTGAATGTTCCGAAACAGCCTGAATTCTCGACCCTTACAAAGAACATCACCCTCGAAAAGGTGAAAGCAGGTGCAAAGATCGTCCTGAACAATATTTTCTTCGATTCCAACAAAGCGACACTGCGTAAGGAATCCAACCTGGAGCTTGAAAAAGTGATCAAGCTGATGAAGGATTATCCGGACCTGAAGATCGAGGTGGCAGGACATACCGACAGCAAAGGAAACGATGCGGCCAACCTGAAATTATCACAGATGCGCTCCCAGTCGGTGGTTACAGCCCTCGTAAAAAAGGGGATCGATGCAAAGCGCCTTGTGGCAAAGGGATATGGCGAAACCGTACCTGTTGCTCCCAATTTACTTCCTAATGGCAAGCCCGATCTGAAAGGCATGCAGATGAACAGGAGAGTTGAACTTAAGATCCTGGAAGCTAATAAATAAGACAGCGCTCTACCCACAGCCGGATTGTTAATTTCTTTTTACCTCCCCGGGGGTTTATTATCTATATTTTAATATTTTTGCTTGATTTTTAACCATGCAAACTGGTTATTTTAACTATTGAATAACGGTATTTAACTGATTCAAATGCAAAGATATACTACTCTCTTTCTTTTATTTTTCCTCATAAACTTATCAACAAAAGCCCAGGACAAAGCCGGGTACCGTGAAAAATTTACAGAAGGTAATTATCTGATCCTTGAAGGCAATTATGCCCGTGCCCTCAAAGCCTTCCAGGAAGCCTACCAGCTTGACTCCAGCAGCGCAAACATCAATTTCAAGCTCGGCTTCTGCTACCTGAAAACCGTCACTGAAAAAAGCAAAGCCCTTCCCTACCTCGAAAAAGCCGTTTTAAATACCTCGAAAAGCTACACCGATATGGAGCCCCGTGAAAAAGCGGCCCCTGTCAATGCCTATTACTACTACGGCGAAGCACTTCACCTCAACTACAAATTTGATGAGGCCATCGCCAATTACGAAAAGTTCAAATCCTTCCTGAAAAGCAAGCAGGAAGACATGATCAAAGATGTTGACCGCCACATCGAAACCAGCAATACCGCGAAAACATTTGTAGCAGGCCCGATCCCGGTGATCATCACCAACCTCGGCGACAGCATCAATTCGCCTTTTCCTGATTACAGCCCGGTTCTGTCCGCTGATGAGAGTACGATCATCTTCACCTCCCGCAGGCCCGGAAGCACCGGCGGCGACAAAACCGATGAAGACCAGTTTTACGAAGACATCTACATTTCGTACCGCAAGCCCGACAGCACCTGGACGCTGCCGGTATCCATCAGTGCAAACGTAAACTCCATCACGCACGAAGCTTCTGTCGGCCTGACCGCAGATGCGCAGACCCTGCTCATCTACAAAGATGGCAACGGCGGGGATATTTATTTCAGCACCCTCGACGGGAACAGCTGGACCTTTCCGCAGCAGATGGGATCCGACATCAACAGCCCGAACTGGGAAACCAGCGCCTGTTTAACTCCTGACGGGAATACGCTTTATTTTGTGAGCGACCGTAAGGAAGGCGGAATGGGCGGCAGGGACATCTGGAAATGCGTGAAATTACCAAACGGCAAATGGAGCCGCGCCGTAAATCTTGGTGCGCCGATCAATACGCCGTACGATGAGGAATCACCTTTCATTCACCCAAGCGGGAACGTATTGTTCTTCAGCTCAAAAGGGCACCAGACCATTGGCGGCTTTGATATTTTCTTCTCCACGAGAGGAGAGAATGGCTGGGACGAGCCTTTGAACATCGGCTACCCGATCAATACCACCGATGATGATGTGTTTTATGTGACCTCTCCCGATGGAAAGCGCGGGTATTACTCTTCCTCTTCCCGTGCTGAAGGTTACGGCGAAAAAGACATTTACATGATCACCATCCCGGAAAGGAAAGAACAGCCGCTCGTGCTGATCAAAGGTGTGATCATTCCCGCAACAGGAACACAGCTCCCGAACAACCTCGAGATCGTTGCCACCAATAATGAAACAGGTATCGTAACCGGTGTTTACAAGCCGCTGATGCGCGATGGTTCCTTCACCATCATCATTCCGCCGAACAGCAATTATACGTTATCCTACCAGCAGGACGGGGAAGAATTTTATTCCGAGATCATGGATGTGCCGGCAGATGCCGCTTACCAGGAGATCAACCGCGAAGTTCGCTTAAAAGGCGTGAATTTCGGGCAGCCTGTATCGGTTGACCATAAGGACAGCACCAGCGCAGAGAAGCCTGTTACCAACAAGGAGATCGCCTATGTTTCCATTGGCGGAAGGATCTTCGACAAGGACAACAAGCCGATGAACAACATGAAGGTGGACCTGATGAATTCCGAAGGGCAGGTCATCGGGACAACCACCAGCGATGCGCTTGGCTGGTTCCTGTTCTCAGAGCTTCCGCAGAATGAAAATTATGTGGTGGGGCTGGAAGAGGAAGACACTGATATTGGCAAAAAATCATACGTGGAGTTCCGCGATGCAAAAGGAAACGTGCTTAAAACAAAGAGCCTGGGCTCAGGGAAATTCCAGATGGGCTCCAGCAATACCACGGTTAAGTTCAAAACGAAAGCAAAGACAAAACCTTCAACCTCAACTCCAACTACTCCCCGTGTGATCGAACATCACGAGGAGCTGGCTTCAGTTGACAAGCTGAACTTCAAAATGAACTTTAAGTACAACATCACGGAAACAGATGTAAATGATGAGCCGTTCAAACAATTCATCGATAACCTGATGGAATTGTATGCGAAGAATGGAAAGATCAATTTAAAGATCGAATCCTGCGCATCCACGGTGCCTACACGCTCTTACGGCGGATCCAACAAGCAGCTTTCGATAGCGCGGGCGGAAAAAGGCAAAGAGCAGATCCTTGCAGCACTTAAAGATAAAGGCGTTGATCCTTCGAAAATAATTATCGCCAGCATGAAATCGATGGTGGGAGGCCCGCAATACAGCGTGGATTACCTGCAAAACAAAGAGCGGTACGAGCAGTTCCAGTTCATCAAAATAAGCGCTTACTAAGCACGGTCATTCCGGCCCTCCGCAGTCTGCGGAGGGCCTTTGTTCCCCTCTTGAGAGAGGTTAGGGCTGTGTTTTTTTCAGCAATTCCTTCAAAAGCAAAAACATTTTTTGTACTTTGGTACCAAACTTGAGTTTCCATTGAGACAAAGAACATTCGTGTGAAAAAGCGTATCCATAATTTTCTGTTCAAAGCATTTATTCTTTTGATTGTTTTTGCTGGCAGCCATTCCAACCTTGGGGCTCAAACCACGAAATTCATTGATCCAAGGGAAGCGAAAGAACACTTTTCACATTATAATTTCCTCGCTGCCATCCCTGTGTACAAGCTGCTGCTCAAACAGGAGCCTTCCAACGAAGATTACAACCACAAGCTCGGCCTCTGCTACCTCTACACCAACATCAATAAAGCGCTTGCCATTCCTTACCTCGAAACGGCCAGCAAGCAGGACAAAGCCCCGAAAGAGGTTTGGTTCGACCTCGGGATGGCTTACCAGTATGCAGCAAAATTTGATGACGCCATCAAAGCCTTTACAAAGTACAAAGCAACTTTAACCCCGAAGGACAAGGAATACGAAAAGGTGGAGCACCAGATCGAGACCTGCAACAACGGGAAAGAATACGTGAAGCATCCCGTAAATGTAACCTTCCAGAACCTCGGAAAGGAGATCAATTCCGAATACCCCGATTACTATCCTTTTGTTACCCCTAATGAATCGTTTATCGTATTTACCTCCCGCAGGAAAGACAATATTGGCGGACAGGTGGAAGTGGATGGCTACTATTCTTCCGACATCTGGATGGCTACGCCGCAGGGCGATGTGTGGACCAAGCCCAAGAACATGGGTGCTCTTGTGAATACGCGTTACGATGAGCAGGCTGTCGGCCTTACCCCTGACGGCAACATGATGCTGATGTACATCGATCACATCGACAGCCTCGGAAATATTTATTCTTCCATCAACAAAGCAGGCACCTTCCAGCGGATGAAAAAGCTGAACAGCAATGTGAATTCCGATTTCGAAACAGCCGGATCGATCACGCCGGACGGCAACATCATCTTTTTCGCCAGCAAACGGGAAGGCAGTTTAGGCGAAACCGACATTTACATGGCGCGCAAGCTGCCGAACGGCCTCTGGGCAATGGCGCAGAACCTCGGCAGCGTGGTGAACACCAAATACAAAGAAGATTTTCCGCAGATCGCGCCGGATGGCAAAACGCTTTATTTTTCTTCGCAGGGGCATGATGGGATGGGCGATTTCGACCTTTTCCAGACCACCTGGAATGAAGAGGACAATACATGGAGCACACCGAAGAACCTGGGCTACCCGATCAATTCGGCCGGGGATGACCGCTGCATTTCTTTCACGCAGGATAACCGCGTGGCATACATTTCCGCTGCACGCGACGGAGGCTTCGGCGATCTTGACATCTACAGGGTAAAGTTCAATGACAGCGAAGATAAATTCACCGTAATGCTTGGCTATGTAAATGCTGTTGACAGCAGCAAGAGCGTTTCATCCTTCGTGACCATCAAAGACCTGAAAAATACCGATGTTGCGGAGTTCACCTACACCCCGAACCCGAAGACAGGAAAATTCCTGATGGCGCTTCCGCCAAGCAAATACCAGATCACCATCGAAGCCGATGGTTATAAAACGCTTACCGATACCTTCTTTATATTCGACATCGGCGTTGCACAAAACGAAAGTAAAAAAGTGTACACACTGCAAAAGTGACCTGCTTAAACAAACAAAACAATCTTAAATGATCCAGCTGAACCTTACCCGCCCTATTGCTTTCTTTGACCTTGAAACTACGGGGGTGAATGTCGCTTCCGACAGGATCGTGGAGATCTCTATCCTTAAAATTTTGCCGGACGGGACAAAAGAAATAAAGACCAAACGGATCAATCCGACGATTCCCATTCCGCTCCAGTCGTCGGAAGTGCACGGCATTTACGACAAGGATGTGGAGCATGAACCGGTATTCAAAGCCATCGCGAAAAGCCTTTCCGACTTTTTAAAGAACTGCGACCTTGCAGGCTATAACTCGAATAAATTCGACATTCCAATCCTGGTTGAAGAATTTTTAAGGGCCGAGGTTGAATTCGATATTTCCAACAGGCGGTTCGTGGATGTGCAGAACATCTTCCACCAGATGGAACAGCGCACACTCAGGGCCGCATATAAATTCTATTGCGGAAAAGAGATCATCAACGCACACAGCGCACAGGCCGATATCGAAGCCACTTACGAAGTGTTTTTAGCGCAGCTGGAAAAATACCAGGGCGTTGAATACGAAGATAAAAAGGGGAACAAAAGCATTCCCGTGGTCAACGATATCAAAGCCCTGCACGATTTCACCAACATCAACAAGAATGCTGACCTTGCGGGAAGGATCATCTTCAACGACAAAGGCATAGAGGTGTTCAACTTCGGAAAGCACACGGGCAAGCCTGTGGAACAGGTGTTGAAGGAAGAGCCTTCCTATTATGCATGGATGATGAACGGGGATTTCCCGCTGTACACAAAAAAGGTACTCACCGACATCAAGCTGCGAATGGCTTTCAACAGGTAATTTTTTTCTTTATTTAATCTTCAAGAATATTCTATGAAAATCATTTGTATTGGCAGAAACTATGCTGAACATGCAAAAGAAATGAACGCTGCCGTTCCATCGGAGCCCGTTTTTTTCCTGAAGCCGGATACCGCGCTGATCAAAGACAACCAGCCTTTTTATTATCCCGATTTTTCCAAAGAGATCCACCATGAAGTGGAGCTTGTGCTGAAGATCAGCAAAGCAGGAAAAAACATAGAGCAGGAATTTGCTCATAAATACTATGAGGAGATTGGCATAGGAATTGATTTTACCGCCCGCGACATACAGGCCAAATGCAAGGAAAAAGGATTGCCCTGGGAAAAAGCAAAAGCATTTGACGGCTCTGCCCCCATCGGAAATTTTATCAATAAAAAAGACCTTCCCGCATCGATCAGTTTTCATTTGAACGTAAATGGAAAAACGGTGCAGAAAGGAAATACAAATGATTTGCTTTTTTCATTTGATGCTGTTGTTGCATACGTTTCAAAGTTCTTCACTTTAAAAACAGGCGACCTGATCTACACCGGCACACCGGAAGGCGTTGGCCCCGTAGCGATCGGCGACCGTTTGGAAGCATACCTTGAAGAACAGAAATTATTGAGTTTTGAAATCAGGTAAATCATTTAATTAAAACAGACTATGAAAAAAATACTGCTTGCTTCCATTGTTGCTTTAGCTTCATTCAGCTCTTCCTGCAATTCACAGGACTTAAAAAAAATAGGCAAATCTGCCGCAGATGCCGCTAACGATGTATTGAAAACCAATTCCTCCGGCACTTCCACCCCGCTCAGCAACGAAGAAGTGATCAACGGATTAAAAGATGCGCTGACCGTGGGCACCAACAATTCCACTGCTTTTGCCTCCAAACTGGATGGCTATTATAAAAACCCTGCCCTTTTCATTCCTTTCCCGGAAGAAGCACAGAAAGTAAAGGATTATGCGATGAAAGCCGGCCTTGGAGCGCAGGTCGACAAGTTTGAGATGACGCTGAACCGCGCTGCTGAAGAGGCTGCGAAAGATGCTGCACCGGTATTTATCAATGCGGTGAAAGGCATGAGCATCGGCGATGGCTTCGCGATCCTGAAAGGGGCCGACAATGCAGCTACACAATACCTGAAAGACAAAACCACTGCCGAGCTGATCCTGAAATTCAGCCCGATCGTGCAGAAAGCGATTGATAAGGTGGAGCTTACCAAATACTGGAATCCCCTGATCACCAATTATAACAAAGTGCCTTTCGTTCAAAAGCAAAATCCCGACCTTACGGCTTATGTCACCGACCGCGCCATCCAGGGCCTTTTCAAGCTGATCGCCGATGAGGAATTAAAGATCCGCAAAGACCCTGTTGCCCGTGTTACCGACCTCCTGAAAAAGGTTTTCGGAAGCCTTGGCCACTAAAGGCACATCTGCCCGCTTTCTCAATGATACCGTAGTTTTCAACAGCTACGGTATTTTTTTGCTCCGAATCCTGAAAATCTTACTATAAAACCGAATATTTCTTGGACGAAATGGAGCTGCGTGGTTTTTTGTTCTATATTTGATACCCCAAGCACAGAACAAAAAACTTTATAATAAGACATATGTCATTTTTACGATTGAAAAAACCACTACTCCTGGTTTGTTTTTTCGGGCTTCTTTTATCCCTTTCAGTATCCTCGCAAAATCCCGGGGATTACCAAACGATTGGTTCAGGCAACTGGAACAATCCCGCGATCTGGCAAAAATGCGTCACTGCTTTAACATGGGCAGGTGCAACAAATACCTTTCCTCCTGTAGCCGGCGCAACCGGTGTGATCACGATCAATAACACACACACCATCACCATCAATCTTGCCGTTGCCAACGGCGCAAGCATTGTTGTTGCCAACGGCGGAACGTTGCAGACAGCAGCGGCTATTACACTCACAAACAATGCGAGCGGGATCATCACAGTAAACGGTACGCTCATCAACAGCGCAACACTTGCCACCGGTGTGATCATTAATAACGGGGCGATCAATAATAACTTAACTTTTACGAACAACGGGACTGTCACCAACAACTTAACGCTTAACAACGCGACAGGTGCAACCATCACGCAGAACGGAACAGCATTTACAAACAATGCAGCCGGTACAGTGATGAATTTCGGCACGCTCACCATTCCCGTAACAAAAACATTCACCAACAACGGAACGATCAGCAATTCGGGAACCATCAACAGCGGAGGCGCATTGGGCACACTTACATTTGCGAACGGCAGCTTTTACAGGCATAATTTTTCAAGCCTTGCAGCTCCGGCAGGAACAATTCCAACAGCAACCTGGAGCGTAGGCTCCACCTGCGAGATCCAGGCATGCGGAAATTCGGGCTCGGGCCCTGCGGGACTAACACAGGTGTTTAAAAACTTCACCTGGAATAACACCACGCAGCCGGTGGATGTGAATCTTGCCGGAACATTACAAACGATCAATACGGCATTCACCATGTCGTCCACAAATAATTTTAACCTCATATTACGGACAACCGCAGCGGGTGCAAACACTTCGGTCGGAAATTTTATTTTTAATAACGGGAAGCTGATCATTGATAACATCCTTCTTGGTGCCATTGTAAATCCGGCCTTAACAGTCGGCGGAAGCTTTACCATGGCCGGCGGAACACTGACCATCTCGAATGCTTCGGGAACAGGCGGAAATAACGGGAACGGGCAGTTCACCGTATCGGGCACCTCCACCATTTCGGGGGGAAGCGTTAATTTATCCACCAGCACCTGGGTAGGCGCGGGAGGTAACGGCACCTTCAATGCGGCCGGGCTGATCACTCTTAACGGCGGCACTATCAACCTTGCTTCTAACGTTGCAACGGCAACATCGGGATGCGGCGGAACACTCAATGCAAACGGCGGCATCCTCATATCCGGCGGAAACCTGGAGCTTACCAGCAGTGCAGCAACAACGGGCGGCGGAAACGGGATCCTCAATGTGGGAGGCGCTTTTACGCATACCGGCGGAACAGTTTCAAAAACAGGCGCCAATACAGGAACGGTCAACATCAGCGGAAGCGTTGCCCAAACCATCGAAAGCATTGGCTTTACCAGCGGCCATGTGATCGCATTCAACCTTATACAAACAGGGGCTTCCGGAACCTGCAGCATTGCCGCAACAAAAACGTTTGTGCTAAACCCGGGTACCACGTTCATGGTGAATGACAATACGTTTACCGGCGCAGAGCTGAGCGTTGACGGAACCTTCACCGCAAACACCAATGCATGGAACTGCGTTACGCCTGCAATCGCTAATTTCAACAACGGGGCACAGTTCATCAATAATGTAAACACAGCCATTGCGGCAAACTCAGATATCACCTCACTTAACTTCCTTGGAACATCCATCTTTGTTGCGAATGCCAACGGCGGCGAAGTGGCGACGGCCACATGGGCTGCTACTTCCACTGTGCAAGTGAACGGAATCACCACCGCAACCACATTAGGCAACGGCGGACAAAGCTTCGGGCAGATCTACTGGGATTGTGCGGGACAAACGGTTTCCACGGACTTCGGTACTACAGGTTTTGACGTACAGGGATTGTACACGGTGAACAATACAGGCACCGGCACATTGCGTTTCCCGGATCTTGATTTTACGCTTGGAGGAAGCCCGAATTCACTGACCGTGCAGAATGCAGCTAAGCTCCAGCTTTCCAATGCCGTTAATTTATACGCAACAGGCACAAGGACGATCACTGCCATGGGAAATGTAAGTGTTCTTAATACAGCATTCTTAACTACCGGCCCGCCGAACACCGGTGCAGGCTCTTATAGCCCCGACCAAAGCAAGGATCTCATTTTATTGCTGAAAGGGAATTTCACATACAGCAGCACAACAGCGCCTGTAACATTCGACCACCGCAGCTTTGCCGCTTTCGGCGATGAATCGTATCATCTTATTCTTAATTTCGGGGGAGCAGCGCAAGCCATCAGCTTTACGCCTTTCGCAGGCAATCTTGTGACCATTACAGGTGACGGAGCAGCGAACAGCGGAACGGATGATGAATTCCAGGCAAACAATCTCTATTCACTTATCGTAGCATCCACATCCACACTTTCTCCTTCCACCATTCTGAAAGGAAAATATTTCCAGGTAGATGCAGGAGGAACGCTTATCTTATCCTCCAACCTTACGCATTATTCATTGCTAACGGCTTCCGGGGCAACCGATAACCCGGCTACTGTGATCAACGGCACCAGCACTGCCGTGTTCGGCACCATCGATTTCGGAACGACTACCTTAACGGATGTAACAGGAACAGGAACTTTTACGCTGAACAATTTCGCGAAGCTGAAAACAAAGAATACTCTTGGGATCACCAGTTCGGGCCTGAACGGCTCAGTGCAGGTAACAGGCGCACGTACATTCAGCAACTCAGGATATTATCTTTATAACAACACGGCTGCAGCACAGGTAACAGGCAACGGACTTCCAACCAACATCACCAACACACTCGAGATCCAGACCGTAGGCCCCGGCGCAGGAGGCGTTACCTTATCGCAGGCAACTTCCGTCACTACGGCTGCAGGCAAGCTCACGCTTACATCCGGAAGGCTGATCACCGCCACCGCCACCTTGATCACGATCGGTGCAGGCGCTGCGGTATCTCCTATTGGCGGTGCAGCAACAAAATATGTTGACGGCCCGATCAAAAAACTCGGCAATACAGCTTTTATTTTTCCTACCGGCGATTTCCAGGCACCTACATCAAAATGGGCAAGGATCGAGATCACTGCTCCTGCTGCTGTTTCGGATGGCTATACTGCAGAATATAATTATGTGAACCCGCACACTCCTGTAGGAGCTATTTACGGAACAGGCATTACAGACGTGAGCTACCGCGAATACTGGACGCTGACACGCACCGCAGGCACCGCGACACCGACTGTTACCCTGTACTGGGAAAACGGCGTATCGACCGCAGCAGGCGGAAGCGGGATCTTCTCCACTGCCAGCGCCGACCTCCACATCGGGGAGTGGTACAACAATGCAGGAAATAAATGGAATGACCATGGTACAGGAACGGTTACGGGCAGCACTTCCATCGGAACGATCAACACCAGCATCACGCCTGTGTTCGTGACCGGAACGGCAATGCCTTTCACCTTTGTAGGGCCAACCATAGTAAACCCTTTGCCGATCGAGCTGCTCTCCTTTACCGGTGTTGCGGGCACAGATGGCAACCTGCTGAGCTGGTCAACCGCGACTGAAACGAACAATGATTATTTTGAGCTGGAAAGAGGAAGCGATGCGAGCACATTTGTAAGCATCGGAACCATTGACGGGCATGGCAATTCAAGCAGCGTATTGAATTATGATTTCCCTGACCATCACCCGATGCCGGGAATAAATTATTACCGCCTCAAACAGGTTGATTTTAATGGTGATTACACGTACAGCAACGCGATCGCGATCGATACGGAGGAAGATTCTTTTGTGCTTGCGTATCCAAACCCAAGCTCATCGCAGCAAGTTTCTGTAGGTGTTTCTGAGAACATCAGCGAGATCAGCATTTACAACATGATGGGCGAGGTGGTCTATCATTCCGGCCTTGTTTCCGGCAAGACATTTTCCGTGGATGTGCTTGCAAAAGGTGTTTACGTGATCAAAGCCATCAGCAGCGATAACAAGCTGATCACATCGAAATTTACGAGGGAATAGTTTTCAAAATTTATTAATAAAAATCCCGTACAGGTGATGTACGGGATTTTTTATGTTCATTCGTGAAGGGAATTCTGCAAACCTTATGATTGCGTAGAGATCCCGTGTCGTGGCACGGGATGACCGGGCATTATTGTATTATTTAACAGGTAATCTTTATTATTCGTGTTCCCGGATCAGGTCCGGGACAGGCGGGGCAAGGGATGAGCGGGCATTATTGTATTCTGTGTGAATCCGTGTAATCTGTGGTGAAAAATCAATACGGGAACACGAACGGAACATTCGCCACAACCGGCTGGATGCTCATTACCGGGATCTTCGAATGGTTCACTACCTGCTGCGCAAATGTTCCAAGCAAACGCCCGGTGATGTTCTCATCCTGGTCGGTCATGATCACGATCAGGTCGGCATCAACCGATTTTGCAAAATCATACGACACCTTTGCCTGGTTGCCTCCATTGATCGTTTTGCGGGAATACGGCAGATTACACTTCCTGAGATACTCTTCGATCTGGTCGAGCTTGAACTCGAATTTTTTCAGTTCGCCATCATCTGTGGAATCAGCCAATCCGAGGATGTGTATTTTTGCGGCGAAATGTTTTGCAAGCACCACGGCGTGATTTACTTTCTGGCGTGAATGCGCCGAATCATCGATCGGCAGTACAATGTTCTTGAAGCCGAGCTTGTTTGCATAGGCGCGGACAGAGATCACAGGGCAATTTGATTCGGTAACCACTTTATAGGTGTTGCTTCCTACGAAGAACTCAACAATCCCGGAAGTTCCGTGTGTACCCATTACAACGAGATCAACGTTATGCTCTTTTGAAACAGCAATGATCTCTGTAAAGATATTTCCATCGGAAGTGATACAGGTTGATTTCACGCCATACTTCGCACGGATCTCGGCAGCAGTTTCCTCGAGGCGTTTTTCAATTGAATTGACCAGGTCGCTGGGAGCTTCCACTCTTAATTCCGGTGCAACCACTGAAAATTTTTCCCAGTGCTTCTCCACCACGTGCAACAATACCAGCTCCGCTTTGAACAGCTGCGCGGTGAATGCCCCATGCTCGATGGCAATGAAGGATGTTTCGGAAAAATCAATTGGGATCAGGATTTTTTGTGGATTGAACGTTTTCATAGGTTGTGTTTAGTATGCAATGATTGTTTTTGTTAATACGGATTCGGAAATACAGTAGTGTCCTTCTTTTCCACGGGGCGGATGCTCAGCACCGGGATCGTAGAATGGTTGATGATCTCCTGTGCGGATGAGCCGATGAAATACTGCGTGAAATCAACTTCCTGCTGCGTCATGATCATGACCAGGTCACCTTCCACTTTCTGTGCATATTCGAGGATGTTCTGCGCAAGCGTTTCTTCGCCTTTGATTCCTTTGATGATCTCGGCAGAGCATTCGATCTGCTCTTTTTCAAGGAAATTTTTCACCTGTCCGAGCTGGCGCGTAATGCGGTTCACCACAAATTCATCGGTAGTGAACAAGACGGAAACAACGCGAACGGTAGCGCCGCCAAACAGCCTGGACAGCTCGATGGCCTTGCTTACTTTTTCACGGGTCTCCTTTGAAAGGTCGAGCGGCAATACAATATTTTTACATCCCTGGCGGTGATGCTTTCCCTTGATGGTGATCACGGGGATTTTTGATTCCCTTACCACGCGGAGCGCATTGGAGCCGATGAATTTCTTTTTCAATCCCTGGTCGCCATTGGTGCCCATTACGATCATAGTGGCATTGATAAGCTCAGCCACTTCATTCACCTTTTCGTATACCGAACCTTTCGCGATAAGCGTATTGATGGACAGCTTAGTTTTTTTACCTTCCTCCAAGGCCAATTGATCGAGCTGCGCCTGCACATTTTTCCGGAGGTCTTCATGCTGCTCTTTCGAAAAGAATTTTGCCAGCGCGCCGGCCTCTTCGATCACGTGCAGCAGGGTGATCTCTGCATGGTACTCGCGGGCAAGGGTATAAGACTGTTCGAGGGCGATGAGCGACTGCTCCGAAAAATCGATCGGGACCAGTATTTTATTGGTGGATTGAATCATAAATTTTAAATACTTTTGGTGCGTCGGTGCTGTATACAAATTAAACCATTTATTTAATATTTAACAAATCCGGGCAGCCTTATTTTAACCATCAACCATGAGCACTATCATACCTGAAACCGAATTGATCCTGAATGCCAACGGAAGCGTGTACCACCTGCAGCTTTTGCCTGAGCACATTGCCGAAAACATTATCATTGTTGGTGACCAGGGAAGGGTGGAAACCGTTTCGAGGTATTTCGATACGGTGGATTTTAAGATCCAGAACCGGGAGTTCATTACGCATGGCGGTACTTTCAAGGGGAAGCGCGTTATGGTGATGTCGTCAGGAATAGGAACTGATAACATTGACATATTGATCAACGAGCTGGATGCAGCTGTGAACATCGACCTGAAGACCCGCCTTGTAAAGGAAAAGCACACAAAGCTGAACATTGTGCGTATCGGCACTTCCGGGGCGCTGCAGAAGGATATCGAGGTGGACAGCTACGTGGTATCGAAATACGGGCTTGGATTTGACGGCCTGCTGAATTATTACCTCGACCTGCCTTCTGTGAATGACAATGCAGTATCGGAAGCATTTATCAAACAGACCAACTGGAATCAAAACCTTCCTTATCCCTATGCCGTGAAAGGCTCGGAAACACTCATCCAAAAAATAGGCTTTGACCTTACGCAAGGCATAACTGCCACTGCACCGGGCTTTTACGGACCGCAGGGACGAAAGCTCCGCCTTACGCCATGGGTGGAGGATTTTAACCAGCAGCTGACCGATTTCAGCTTTAACGGGAACCACATCACCAACTTTGAAATGGAGACCTCTGCGCTGTACGGTTTAGGTGCCCTCCTCGGGCATGAAACTTGCACCGTTTGTGCTATTATAGCCAACAGGGTGGCCAAACGATACAGCAAGAATTACCATGCAGCGGTGGAGCAATTAATCCAGCTTGTTCTCGAGAGATTAACAAAGTGAGGTTGAAATCTTCTTAAGGGGCCCGACAAATACCCCAAATCCTGCATCTATTTTTGTGGAAACAGTTTCCCAATATGAATAAACAGGAGCTTAATGCGCTTATCAGCTTACTTGACGACCCGGACGAATCCGTTTACCAGGAGATAAGCTCTAAGCTCTTATCAATGGGGCCAATGGTTATTCCGGAGCTGGAAGCTGCCTGGGAACACTGTTTCGATACCCTGATCCAGAACCGGATCGAGAACATCATCCACAAGATCCAGTTCGACATCATTGCCAATGAGCTGAAAAAATGGTCGGCACCCGATAACCAGAACCTGCTCGACGGCGCTTTGCTGGTTGCACGTTATCAATATCCCGATATTGACTTTGACAAGGTGAAGAAGCAGATCAACCAGATCAAGCAGGACATCTGGCTGGAGCTGAATGATGAGCTGACCGCCCTTGAAAAGGTGAAGATCATCAACCATATTTTATTTGATGTGCATAATTTCAGCGGCAACACCACAAATTATCACGCACCGCAAAATTCCTATATCAATAATGTGCTGGAAAGTAAAAAGGGAAATCCTCTTTTATTATCCATCATTTATACCATCCTTGCCCAAACCCTTGAGATCCCGATCTACGGGGTGAACCTTCCGGAGCATTTTATTTTATGCTACACCAATGCTGATCACGATGTATTGCCGGAAATGATCGATGACAGCAACAGCAATGTATTGTTTTACATCAATCCTTTCAGCAAAGGCGCGGTGTTCGGAAGAAAAGAGATCGATGCCTTCTTACGTCAGCTGAAGCTGGAGCCGCTTGCAAGCTTTTACGAGCCCTGCTCCAACCTCGAGATCATCAAGAGGCTCCTGAGGAACCTGGTATCTTCGTATGAAAAACTGGGTTATCCTGATAAAAGCGAAGAGCTGAAGCTCCTGCTGAATTCGCTGGGGTAACGGAACTCTCATTGCTTCTCCGCCGCGGCGGATCGCAATGACGTTTCCATAAATCTTTTTTCCCGGATCTCCCGTTTATAGATCCATCACCTCAAACAAAAATTGTTGACTGACTATATACGCAAAGCGGCAAAGATCATTTTCTGGGCATTTTTTACCTGGATCTTTTCGCGCATCTTTTTATTTCAAACCTTTCTTATTCCGACCGCTTCCATGCAGCCGACGCTGGTGGAGGGCGACAGGATCTTTGTGAACAAGCTGGCGTACGGCCCGAGGATCCCGATCACGCCGCTTTCACTTCCTTCCGGGAACATGTATGTCGACTGGCAATTACCTTATATGCGCCTCCCGGGATTTTCAGAAGTGCAGCGCAACGATGTGATCGTGTTTAATTATCCTATGGATGATGATCTTCCCGTTGATCACCGGAAAGGATATGTAAAGCGATGTGTTGCAATCCCCGGCGATACGCTCAGCATCCGTGACGGCATTGTTAAAATTGCGTCAGCCTTTATGCTTACGCCTGCACATGCACCGGCAAGCGATTGTGTTGATCCTGTTCAGCCCTTTTACGACAGCAGCGCTTACAGCCCGAATTTTTTCCCGAACTCATCCTTCATCAAATGGAACCCCGATCATTTCGGGCCGCTGTACATCCCGGCAGCAGGGGCGTCCATTGTGCTGAACAGGAATAATATCCTTCTTTACAAAAGGATCATCGAGCAATACGAGCATAATACATTGCGTACCTCCAACGATTCTGTTTTCATCAATGAACACTACCGGGTAACCTATACTTTTAAGATGGATTATTATTTTGCAATGGGCGACAACCGCAATAATTCCCTTGATTCACGCTTCTGGGGATTTGTCCCGGAAGACCATCTTATCGGGAAAGCTTCTTACATTCTGACTTCCTCTTCTCCCGGGAGGAAATGGAGCGGTATTCAATGATTGCAGAACTATTATTTTACTGTCATCCCGTGCCACGACACGGGATCTGTCAATGAGAACCTGCTATCATTTATAAGATCCCGTGTCGGAGCACGGGATGACAATTCCTGGGATACTTCTTAAACTCCTGACTCCCAATTCCATTTTCTTTCCCCATCGCTAAATCCAGCCCCTCTTTTTTATCGTAGGTTATTGTTAGTTTATAGAAAATATGAACTGATTGGGCGACAGCAAACTGAAGTAAACAAACAAACCTGTATCAAAAATGAGAAAAACTACAAAAGCAGTCCTTACCGTTACAGGCGTTATCGCAACCGCGATCACGCTCGGCGTTTGGGATTCTCAGAGATCCTCCGTGGAAGCATCCAGCCACAGGGAAGCGCCGCTGATCGCAAACGATCCGCTGGCGGACAATACGGACTTATATGCGTTCAGAAGTCCGGACGACACGAACACAGTTACCATCCTCGCGAATTATGTTCCGCTGCAATTACCGCAGGGAGGGCCTAATTACGCATCTTTCGGCGAGAACATCCGCTACGAGATCCACGTGGAGAACGACGGTGTTGCGGGTGACGATATCACCTACCGCTTTACGTTCACAAAAATGAACGAAGATCCCACAACGTTTTTCAACATCCGCCTGGGACAGGAAAATTTAAAGACCCAGTACACTGCTGAAAAAAGCGTGAACGGCGGCCCATTCTCAACCATTGTGGCCAATGGTGTTGTGCCTCCTCCGAACATCGGGCCACGCTCCATTTCCAGCGGCGTAGGTTTAGGCGCACCAAACTACAATACACTGATGGCAGGAGCCATTACTACTGCAACAGGCGGTGGCGGTGAAACCGTTTATTGCGGCCCGGCCGACGACCCTTTCTTTGTTGACCTTGGCGGCATCTTCGACCTTGGACAAACACGCGGAAGTGCGGCAATGGGCGCTGTGGACGGCTTAGCACACAAGAACATCCATACCATCGCATTAAAGATCCCGATCAGCACACTGCAAAAGAACGGTATGGGCGTAAGCGCTGCAACTACTATTCTTGACGGCAATTACGTGATCGGCGTATGGGCTTCTGCTAGCAGGCCTGCTACACGCACCTTAAGCACAAGCGGCGCTAATCCGAATGATGCCGGTGCATGGGTACAGGTTTCCCGCATTGGAATGCCGCTGACAAACGAAGCGGTGATGCCGATCGGCGAAAAAGACAGGTGGAATTCACTGACGCCTTATACTGAAGATCCTGCAATGGAAGCTTATTTCTGCAATCCTGAGCTGGGCTTATACATGGATGCTTCCCTTTTCGGAAATGCAGTTCCTGCTATGGCAGCACTAAGGATCCAGCGGAACTCCCTGCAGTCATTCGATTTCGGGAACGGACAACCGGGACTTTACCCGATCCGCGCTACCAATGGCGGTGCAGGCACTGCACTTGACACAAATCTTTTCGGCAACTACCTGCTCCGCCCGAACGCACCGCGCTCTGTGGATCTGCTGCCTATTTTCCATACAGGTGTTCCTAACCTGGCACCTTACCAGCTTGCTACGGGCAAAGGCGGAAATCCGCTGGCTAACGGCAAACCGTTTATCAATAACTTTTTACCAACCTTCGGAGATATGCTGCGCCTGAACATGGCGGTGCCTGTTACACCAAGAAACTCACCTGACTTCAGCTCACTGGGCCTTGTACAGGCAGCAGTTCTTGGCCTTACAGACTCCCGTTTCAATGCTTCAGCTGCATTGCAGAACATCCCGAACATGGATGGTTTCCCGAACGGAAGAAGGCTTGAAGATGATGTGACACGCATCGAATTACAAGCTGTGAGCGGTGTTGTTTTAGCTGCGATCGGACTGTGGTATGATGATTACACCGCAGGCGGGCCTAACCCTGTAACACCTGATCTACTTAATGTTTTAGGATATACAACAGGCGTGGAAGCAAACGATACCACCTTCACTGCCGCATTCCCTTATGTGCAAACGCCATGGAGCGGATATGCAAATCACAGCGGACAGTAACATTCATTTAAAACTTAAAAAAGAAAAGACATGAAAAAAATATCTACCGGAAAGATCCTTACAGCAGCAGGTATTCTCGCAACAGCGGTGACCTTCAGCTTATGGGATTCCCAGAAATCCACTGTGGAGGCATCGAGCCACAGGGAAGCGCCGCTGATCGCAAACGATCCGCTGGCCGATAATACCGACCTTTACGCATTCAGAAGCCCGGATGACACGAATACTGTTACTATCCTCGCGAATTATGTTCCATTACAACTGCCGCAGGGAGGCCCTAATTACGCATCTTTCGGCGAGAACATCCGCTACGAGATCCACGTGAAGAACAATGCGGCTACAACGGGTGATGACATCACGTACCGTTTCACATTCACGAAAGTGAACGAAGACCCTACAACGTTCTTCAACATCCGCTTAGGGCAGGAGAATTTAAAAACAACCTATACTGCTGAGAAAAGCCTTGCAGGCGGTCCGTTCGTAACGATCGTGAGCAATGGCGTTGTGCCTCCTCCGAACATCGGGCCACGCTCCATTTCAGATCCTACTGTAGGCCTTGGTGCTGCTAACTATGATGCGCTGATGACTGCTGCGATCGCAACAGCGGGCACCGGCGAGACCATTTACTGCGGCCCTGCTGATGACCCGTTCTTTGTTGACCTTGGCGGAATCTTCGACCTCGGGCAGACACGTGCCGGCGGAACAGGCGTAAATGCACCTGTTGACGGCGTTGCCTGCAAGAACGTGCACACGATTGCAATGAAAATCCCTATCAGCAGCCTGCAAAAAACAGGCTTGCCTGTAAGTGCTGCAGCCAACATCCTCGATCCTAATTTCGTGATCGGCGTATGGGCTTCTGCAAGCAGGCCACAGATGAGAACACTGAACGGAAACGGTACTGAATCCTATTCAGGAAGCTACGTGCAGGTATCACGCATCGGTATGCCTTTAACGAACGAAGCGGTTATTCCTATCGGTTCAAAAGACAAATGGAATTCAATTTCTCCGTATGCTGAGGACACCACGATGGATAATTTCTTCTGTAACCCTGAATTAGCGCTTTACATGGATGCTTCGGCATTCGGTGGTGCTGTGCCTGCGTTCAATGCATTAAGGATTCAGTCGGCTTCACAGACTGTTCTCGGCAACGTGGATTTCAGGAACGGGCATGAAGGATTGCATGTATTGTATGGAAATCCTGCAACAACAGGGACCGCACTGGATACTGCTATCTTCGGTAAATATTTACTGCGCGCAGGCAGGCCACGCTCTGTGGATCTGCTGCCGATCTTCTATACAGGAGTTCCGAACTTAGCGCCTTACCAGTTAGCTACAGGTAAAACGGATGGCAATCCTTTAACTGCAGGAAAGCCATTTGTGAACAATTTCCTTCCGACTTTCGGAGACATGCTGCGCCTGAACATGGCGGTGCCTGTTACACCAAGGAACTCACCTGATTTCAGCTCACTCGGATTGATCCATGCAGCAGTGCTCGGCTTAACAGACGGAAGGTTCAACACTTCGACTGCATTGCAGAACATCCCGAACATGGATGGATTCCCGAACGGAAGAAGGCTTGAGGATGATGTGACCCGCATTGAGTTACAAGCTGTGAGCGGTGTTGCTTTGGCAGCGATCGGCTTATGGTATGACGACAGGAACATCGGAAGCTCCCCGCTTACACCAAATTTACTGGGTGTGCTCGGATACACAACCGGAATTGAAGCAAATGACACAACTTTCAAAGCAGGGTTCCCTTATGTGCAAACACCATGGAGCGGATTCGGAAGATGCGGCGGCCCTACCCCGCTTCCTACAGGGATCAATGGTTATGGACTGAACATCAGCGCACCTGCACTGAACATGATCCAGAACTATCCTAATCCGTTCAGGGATATGACCACGATCAAATACCGCGTATCTGAAAAAGCGAATGTGGACATCAGCGTGTTCGACCTTACAGGTAAAAAGGTCGCAACCCTTGTAAAACAACAGGTACAGGAAGGCACTTATGAAACTACCTGGACTGCGGATAACGTAAGCAACGGCGTTTACATTGTTTCACTTTCTTCCAACGGAAGGATCGTTCAGACAATGAGAGCTGTTGTATCCAAATAATTTTTTTCCATTGGCCGGGCGGTAAGACGCCCGGCCTCTTTAAATTACCTATTTTTATAACAAGCAATTTTTTCAAAGCCATGCGTAAAAATCTGTACACCATTTTAGTTTCGGCCACCATCCTGCTGTTTGGATTCATTGTAGTGTTTGCAAAAAAGCCGGAGAAGAATGTAACAGGCTTAAAGGAGCGTACCGGCTCTATTGCGCTGAACGCGGAATGGCTGGATACAAAAAAAGCCATCGAAGGATTGCTGGCTGCGATCAACGCGAATCCCGAAAATTACAAGGCGAAGCTGAACCTTGCACAGGCTTATATCCAGGAAGCGCGTGTAACGGGTGATCATGGCTATTACGACAATGCAGCGCTCAGCCTGCTGGATGATGTGATCGCGAACGAACCAAAAAATTTTGATGCTCTTTGCTGCAAGGCAACCGTACTTTTATCGCAGCACCATTTTGCCGACGGGCTTGCTGTAGCACAGCAGGCATTGCCGCTGAACCCCAACAGCGCTTTCATTTACGGGCTCATGTGCGATTCATATGTGGAGCTTGGAAATTATCCTGAAGCGGTGAAGATGTCGGATAAGATGATCTCGATCCGTCCGGATATCCGCTCCTACTCACGCATTTCATATCTCCGCGAGATCCATGGCGACCTGCCCGGAGCGATCGTGGCATGCAAGCTTGCTGTTTCAGCCGGATACCCGGGATTAGAGCAAAGTGAATGGACACGCATGATCCTCGCCCATTTGTATGAAAACACAGGACACTTAGACAGCGCGGAATTGCAATACAGGACAGCACTGCAGGAGCGCCCGGACTACGCCTTTGCCATTGCCGGTTTAGGAAGGATCGAAAAAGCGAAGGGAAATTACAAAGAGGCCATTGCCCTGCTTGAAAAAGCACAGGGAATGATCATCGAGTATTCATTTACAGATGAACTGACCGATCTTTACAAGCTGAACAATGAGAAAGATAAAGCAGAGGCATCTGCAAAAAGTGTGGTTGAAATGCTCAGCCCGATGTCGAACGCGGACGAAAGCAGCAGCGCGCACGGACATTATGCCGACAAGGAGCTCGCTTATGCTTATCTTAAAATGAACGATACGGAAAATGCATTGAAGCATGCAATGCTTGAATATGAAAGAAGGCCGGAGAACATTGATGTATGCGAAACAGTAGCCTGGGTGAATTATAAAAAGGGAGATTTCGCAACAGCAAACAGGATGATCACAAAAGCATTGCGCACCAATTGCCAGAATGCTTCCTTACTCTGCCATGCAGGACTGATCAGGATCAAAGCAGGCGAAAAGGAAAAAGGAATGGAGCTGATCAAAAAAGGCCTGGGCAATGATCCGTTCATGGCCGACATTGAATTAAAGAATGAAGCTTCAAGGTATCTTGTAAACAGCTAATATGTCGGTTAACAGAAAACACGCTACATTTTTCACCTGCTGTTTATTCATCCTGCTTCCGCAGCTTGTTTCCGCGCATGCAGTCGCCGACCTCAGCAAATTTTCCCGCAGTGATGTAGCGCTGATCTACCTGAAACTGGGCTACACACACATCATCCCGCTCGGGCTCGACCACATTCTTTTTGTATTAAGCCTCGTATTCCTTAACTCAAAGCTAAAGACCGTGATCTGGCAGGCAACAGCATTTACGGTTGCACATTCGATCACACTCGGGCTTGCTATGTACGGGCTTATCTCACCTCCTACTTACATTGTGGAACCGGTGATCGCCTTGTCGATCATGTTCGTTGCCATCGAGAATATCATTTCCGACAAGCTGAGGCCCTCACGCATCCTGATCGTATTTGCTTTCGGGCTGATCCACGGAATGGGCTTTGCGAGCGCGCTCACAAGCCTTGGCTTGCCGGAGAACCAATTCCTTACTTCATTGCTCACGTTCAACCTGGGCGTTGAGCTGGGACAGGTCACCATCATCTTACTCGCCTGGCTGCTGATCTGCAAATGGACACATAACAAACCCTGGTACCGTCAACGGATCGTGATCCCGATCTCATCGGTGATCGCGGTGATCGCCCTGTACTGGACCATCGAGCGCACTTTTTTTCCTTCCTGAGAAATCCGTTTACCCGGCTTTACCGTAAGTAAACCCGATGATCATTCACACCTGCATAAAAAAAGCTGTCGTATATGCATTGCTCTGCATCTACGGCTTTGCTTTGCTGAAGCCGGTAATGCCGCTTGCGAATGACATCATTGCGCATACATTTTACAAGATGGAACACCTGGCAACGGTGCATTTCGAAAATGGCAAGTACCACGTGCACCAGGAGCTTGCTGCAGCAGAACAGCAACAGCATTCAAAAGGCGATGTTCCATCAGGCATTTACGAAACACTCGCCAGCCACATTGCAGCAGAAACAGTTTCAGTTAGCCCCGACCGGGCACCTGTTTATTCAATGATCATCTTTCCTTCAAGCGGGCATCCTCTCGATGCCTTCCTTAAAAATGCCACTCCTCCGCCGGAAGCATAAATCCCGATCTTCATTTTAAAGAAAAAATTTAAACGTCGCTGTCATGCGTTCATGCTTTTCTATCCGTAAAAATTCAAGGGATTGGATGCATTAAGTTTTGTAGTCTTAATAGCCGGAACATATCTATGGCACGTTAAGCTGTGCTTAAATTTTTTCTGATCTATTTATTTAAAAATAAAAAACGGATCTTATGAATACACGTTTACGAAATTTCATTTATATATTTTTCGTCCTGCTTTTCTGCAGCAATACCGCTTACAGCCAGCTACCTGCCATCAAAGGCATCATCACCGACCGGGAAACAAAGCAGGCGGTTGAGGATGTGATCATTTCCATTGACGAAATAAACAGCCATACACACAGCGATGCTACCGGTACTTTTTCATTCGCAGTAATTCCTGCGGGCACATACATGATAACATTTAACAAGCTCGGCTATGAAACGCAGAAGCTGATTGTAAACCTTCCTGCGAATGAAACAAAGGAGCTGGGCATTACACTTGTCTTTAATCCGAATACATTATCCGTGATCGACATCCAGGCTGAACGGGCTGTTTCCGCAGCATCTTCCGCTTACCTCAGCAAAGTGGATTTTGAGAACCGCCCGAAGAATTCGGCGCAGGACATGTTGAGGCTGGTTCCCGGCTTGTTCATTGCACAGCATGCTGGCGGCGGAAAAGCGGAGCAGATCTTCATCCGCGGATTTGATTGCGACCACGGTACAGACGTTGCCACCTTTGTTGACGGCATCCCGGTGAACATGCCAAGCCACGGGCACGGACAAGGTTATGAAGACCTGCATTTCCTGATCCCTGAAACAGTGAAAGGCATGGAGATCTTCAAAGGCCCGTATTCGCCCGAGTATGGCGATTTTGCAACGGGTGCGGCTGTGCAGTTCAACACGATGGATACGCTTGAAAATAATCTTTTCCAGCTGGAAGGCGGCTATGTACCGAACGTGCAGGACATCACTTCGAAACGCGCATTGGCAATGATCGAGGTTCCGCGCTTCTCCTCCAGTGTAAGCTCTTACTTTGCAGCGGAGATCATGAACAACAGGGGCTATTTTGAAAAGAGCCAGGATTTCAACCGCTTCAACCTCTTTTCGAAAACAACATTCAGCATCAATGAGCACAGTAAGCTGAGCTTTTCTGCATCCGGCTTTGGCTCTTCCTGGAATGCATCGGGACAAGTGCCTGAACGGATGGTAAAGACGGAAGGCATCAGCCGATTTGGAAGCATCGATGATTCTGAAGGCGGCGCCACGCAGCGGAATAATTTCAACCTCATTTATCATACGGATGTAAAAGGAGGATCGTTTGAAACGCAGGTGTATGCTTCCAATTACCGCTTCAAGCTTTTTTCCAATTTCACTTTCTTCCTCAACGACAGCATCAATGGCGATGAGATCGAGCAGGACGATAACCGCATCATCCGCGGCATGAACCTTCGCTACACCATTCCGCACCAGCTCGGTAACATGAAGAACAAATTCACGGCAGGCGCCTCTTTCCGTGATGATGAGATCACGAATCAATTGTGGCATGCCGTGAAGCGCCGGCGACTGGAAGCGAGAGCACATGCACTGGTGCACCAGCGTTCTTCCGGAATTTATTTCAATGAAGCATTTCATATAAACGAACACCTGCGCATTGAGCTCGGCGGACGTTACGACTATTTCATCTTTGATGTGGAGGACCAGCTGCCGGCCGATTCAATACACATTAATTATTCGGACTATAATTACCAGGCATTGTTCAGCCCGAAGCTGAATTGCGTTTATACCGCAACGAACCGCCTGCAGTTCTTCCTGAATGCAGGAAGCGGCTATCACTCAAATGATGCACGCTCGGTGGTGCAGCAGCAGGATGATCACAGGCTTCCACGCTCTGTCGGTGCAGAGATCGGCTCGCTTGCACACATCGGTAATAAAGCGGTGCTCTCTGCAGCGCTCTGGTGGATGGACCTTGAGAATGAGCTGGTGTACGTAGGCGATGACGGAACTACCGAAAATAAAGGATCAAGCAGGAGATCGGGGATCGACCTGAGCATCCGTTTGCAGCTTAATCAATGGCTGTTTGCTGATGCAGGCATCAACGTTTCTAAAAATAGTTTTACGGACACTTTGTTCGGGAAACAATTATCGCAGGATTATTATGTTCCGCTTGCACCCATCGCCACTTCAGCGGGAGGATTTACGATGAAGCTGAAGAACGGATTCGAAGCAGGCATCCGCTATCGCTACATGGCAGACAGGCCGGCCAATGAATCGAACTCTGTGATCGCGCATGGATACAACATCATCGACTTTTCCGCGGGCTACAAAATGAAGCGTGTACGGATCGGCTTATCGATCGAGAATTTATTGAATACGGATTGGAATGAAGCGCAGTTCGATACGGAAAGCCGTTTGCAATATGAATCACAACCGGTGGATGAATTGCATTTCACTCCCGGAACGCCTTTCTATTCAAAGCTGAGCATCGGTTATCTATTTTAACCAGGCATGCATAAAAAAAGAGCCGCCCCTTAAAAAGGACGGCTCTTTGAATTTTACAGAAGATGATCTTAGTTCGTAATGATGATCTTTTTACGTACGATGATCCTGCCATTATCTGTTCCCGACAGGTAGTAAATTCCGGAAGGAAGTCCGCTCACCGCAACCTGGCGGCGTGTTGTTCCTTCGATGGTAAATGTTTTTACGACCTGGCCTAACTGGTTGGAGATGGTAAATACACCGCTTAAGCTGGTCCCGATCACGAAATCACCTTTGCTTGGCTGTGGATAAACATCAAGTGTATTCGCTGATGATGCGTCTGCAATTCCAGTACAAACGTTCACGGTTATTGTGATCGTTGCCGTGTCGCTGCAGCCGTCAGCTGAACTTGTACCTGTTACAGTATATGTTTCAGTTGTTAAAGGCGATACGGTATAAGCAGCTGTTGCCGGGCCGCTCATCCATGAGTAGCTGTCGGCTCCACCCGCAGTCAAGGTAATTGTTTGTCCTTCGCAGATCACAGAATCACTTGCTGCTGCAGTAACAGGAGGCAAAGCATTCACTGTAACAGTTTGCGTTACTGTGTTTGTACACCCTGTTGCAGTGATCGTTCCTGTAACAGTGTATGTTGATGCAGTTAATGGCGTTACAGTGTATGTGTCGGTAGCCGGGCCACCCGACCATGCATAACTATCAGCGCCTGTAGCCGTAAGCGTGGTGGAAGTTCCGCTGCACACGGTTGCTGTTCCTGCCACCATCACTGAAGGAAGAGGATTTACAGTAACAGTTACCGTATCCATATTCATACATCCTGTGGCTGTAGTCATTCCGGTAACATAATAATCTGTATCAACGGTTGGCATCACTGTCATTGTATCCGTTGAAGGGCCGCCGTTCCACATGTATGTATCAGCACCCATCGCTGTAAGCAACGTTGAGCTTCCTGTACACACCTGGTTAGCCCCCCCGATTGTAAGTGCAGGCAATGGGTTCACAGTTAGTGTAACTGTATCCATTGCAATACATCCGGAAGTTGCATCAGTTCCTGAAACAACGTAATCAGTAGTCATAGCCGGCATTACATGGATCGTATCAGTGGTGCTCCCGGTATTCCAGGAGTATGTATCAGCGCCAGCAGCAGTCAATACTGTAGAACCGCCGGAGCAGATCGCTGCTGCACCTGTAATGGCCACAGGAGGCAATGGTGTTACGGTTACAGGGATCGAAGTCCTGCTTCCTGTTCCGCAGGAAGTGCTGTCCTGCACGTAATATGTTGTGCCGGAAGTAAGCACAGGCGTGGTGAATGAAGATCCGCCGCCAAGGTACGTACCGCCGGTTGAAGCACTGTACCATCCCAATGTTCCGCCGGATACGCCCATTGCGCTCAGCGTGGTTGCTGAGCCGCTGCAGATGGTTTGCGCACCGCTTGCAGTTGTATTCAGTGTTACAGGGAACCCGACAGAAACTGTAGGTGCGGAAGAAAGTGTTGTTTTGGTATAATACCAGAAATCAACGTAGCCGTAGTGCATTCCACCTAATGTATTTGTAGGGAATGAATTCTGTGAACAACCGTTGCAATAACGCATGTCGTAATAGGTGATCTCAGCGCCGGCTTGCGGCGCAGCACCGAAGTAATACCCGTCTGCCGAAGCCTGGAAGATCTCAACTAAGTATTGTGTGCCTTGTGTGAGCCAGATCGGGTTGCCGATGTTTGAATAATCATATTGTGCAGCAGGGCCTGTAACCTGTGCCTGGCGGAGGATCGCCTGTGTGGTAAAGTCAAACAGCGTTATGTAACGTGTGCTGCCTGTAGGCTCGTTCTTGCCGAAGTCTGTTACAAGAATGTCCTGGTTGCTGCTGAAGCGGAATCCCCTCTGGGAGTCCCCAACGCCGCCTGTATTTGCACCGGAAACACTATCTGTAGCGGAGTTTGGCCCTACGAATACTGAAGGAATGGAAGACAGCGAACCTGCAACTGGATTCCCATAGAACATATAAAGAGGAATGGTTCCGTTTGCAGGAAGGGTATCAATTTTCACCCAGATCACAGTAGAAGCAGTATTCATTCCCGATTCGATCCAGTAGCTGAACAGGGTAGTTCCGGCACAATTTTTCCCAAAGCGGATATCAGCGCCGGAAGCCTGCATTTCCCCGTTGGTAACAGGTGTTTGCGTATTCACCGTGAGCTGAAGCTGGTAGTTGTACACGGCAGAACCGGTGTTGTTAGTGACAGTGACAGGCAGCGTATGAAGCCATCCTGCAGGCTGGGCGAGCGTTGTGAAGATCGCTGCCATAAAGCAAATCGATAAGAGTACGTATTTTTTCAGATTCATGTCAGTAGTTTTAAGATGTTGATTTTATTTGTTTACCACCGCTACGATGCGGGCTTTCCTGGTTTTCGCAAGTGTTTGCTTTTCTTTTTCAAGATCCGCTTTCGGGTAAGTGGCATCGATCATATCCACTTTTAATTTTTCTTCCAGCTGTTTGATCTTTGCATCTTTTTCTGCCTGTGTGGAAAAGGTGATTTCCTGCGCGGAGTTTGGTTTGGCAGAAGCGGCAGCAGTCTGTGCAAAAGACTGTGCAGACAGGAAAATCGCTGCGCCTGCAATGAATGTTCTGATTGTTTTCATGTATATTTTTTTAATTATTTTAATTAAGTGTAAAGTTAATTATTACTCTTTTATAAAAAAGTTCTCATAATATCCGGTTTTACAGAAGCCCGAACTGCTTTGCATGATGCACTGCATGCTTGTGAAAGAGATGCAGCCACTCTTCAAAGTTCAGCTCGCCGAAAAATGAGTTGGTGAGTGTTGCGCCTTTGTTGTTTTCGAAATAGCTGATGAAGGCGGCTGTCTGCGCCTCCACTTCAGCGATAGCTTCTTCCATGCTTGCTTTTGTTGCAGGCACGGGCACTTCAGGCATCAGTGCATTTTTGGTGTTCGGCTTGAATTCCCGCTCGCTCATTGCAAACTCTTTATAACCGGGAAGCTGCTCAGCCGGTGTGTGGATCACCTGGTTGTTCTTTCCTGTAGCAAAGCTGATTGATTCAGCCATATGCTCCACCATCTGCAATCCGTTCATTACGCCCCATGCACCTTTGGCATTGGGATCGAGCTTCTTCAGCAATTGCGGAAACCCGTTCTTTATAAAGTTAAGTTTGTCCATGGTATTTATTTTAAAGTATATTTGATTGGCAGGTTAAAAGAAACGGCAACAGGCCTTCCGCTCTGCAGCCCCGGCGACCAGCGTGGCATGCTTTTCACAATGCGCATGGATTCCTCGTTCAATTGTTTCTGCGCGCCCCGGAGAACCCTTACCTTGCTGATCTCTCCTGTATTCTCCACTACAAAATTTATGTACACAGTGCCCGAAAAACCGCCTTCCCTTGCTTCACGCGGATAATTAATATTCTTTTGAATGAACTCCATCATCATGCTTTCCCCTCCCGGGAACATTGGCATCTGCTCGATGATCGCATAGACAGTTTCCCCGTTCTTCACAGCAGGTGCATCATACGAAGAATGCATTTCCTCTTTTGCATCAAAGGAATAGCCGTAGTCGGAAGAGTATTTCAGCTTTCCACGCGGATCATAATATTTCCAGTCAAGCACTCTTTCGCCCTTGCTGTATTTTCCTTCCGAAACAATCTTTCCCTTGTTGTAATACCGGGCATCTCCTTCATACATGTCGTTGAGGTAAGTGATCTCCGAAGAGAGCTCTCCGCCGTCTTCCGCATATGTTTTCCAAAGCCCTTTCCGCTTTCCATTTTCAAAGGTTCCCTGCTGACTGAGCTTTCCGTACCGGTTATAATACAGGGCTTCACCCTGCTCCTCGCCTTTCGAATAATTTATCTTTGAATACACTTCACCCGTTTCATAATGACTGATCCACAGCCCTTCTGATTTGCCGTCCTTGTAATTCCCTTCTTCGATGAGAATGCCGTCTTTATATTCGAGAGACTTTCCGTTCTTTACAGAATTCAGGTACGTATCTTCATCCGATACTCTTCCCTGTTTATCGTAAAAGCGCATCACACCGGTTCCATCTTTCAGGGTGCAGCAATTCAGGGCCTTTCCGTCAGCTGCGTTATAGGCGATCACATTGTACGGGCTTCCATTCTTATAGATAATATGCTCCCATAAAGAACCATCCTCGTAATAGAACTTATAAACGCTGTCGCGCTTGTTCCCTTTCATGAAGCGCTCTTCCTTCAGAACATTGTTCTCGTAAAATCTTTTTGCCGGGCCGTACAAGGTATCTCCGCGGTATGTTTCCATGTCGGAAACAGAACCGTTCTCATAATACTCCAGGGCTTGCCCTTCTGCATTGTCAGCGACATACTTTTTTTCAAAGGAGCTGCGCCCATTCCTGTATTTTCCAATGAAGGTGCCTTCCTTATTTCCATTCTTGTACGGCATGGTGCAGGATAATTTTCCATCGGAGTAATACGATTCCCAAACACCGTCCTTCATGCCTTTTACATAATTTCCTTTCTGCTGCAGCGTATCGTTCATGCCGCGGAACTCCCAGGAACCATCTCTCAGGTTATCTTTATAATTGCCTTTTGAAAGCACCTTGTTCTTATACACCATTTCATATTTGCCGGACTTGTTTCCCGCTGCATCCAGCTCGTAATTAACATACAGCTTCAATGCAAGGGTGTCGACATGCATCACCTGCGCCTGCGAAAATTTTGAACAGGTGAACAGAAATAACAAAATATATTGAAAATGTTTCATCGGCTTAGCTGTTCTTTTTTTTTAATTCTTTGGGGAAATCAGTTTTAAGAATGTACACGCCATTCATCGGGTTTTCCATCGGAAGCGTGTCCTTCAGGTAAAAATACATGTGGGTCTCATCTTCTTCCTCTTTGATGATCTTCTCTGTTTTTTTGATCAGCTTTTTAGATACCGCAAAAAGCATCTGCTCCCCGGATTCTGTCATGCAATCGCAAACGGACATCTCCGGGATCTCAAAGCTGAACGCTGTTTCATCAGGAAAGTATCCGGCAAGCGTATAGGTGCTGTTGTTCTTTATTTTGAATTCCTTTACCGTTCCGGCAACTTTGAATTCATCTTCCCAGAGGTATTTGATGTTGTCTTCCGATTCCTGTCCTTCGTAAAGGTCATCGGCAAGCCCCTGGCTGAATTCGGAATTAACGAGGATGAAGTGTAAGTGTAGATTCATATTTTTACCGCTAAGGCGCGAAGGCGCAGAGTTGTTTATTTATTGCGTACTATTTCTGTTTCTCGCAGAGGCGCAGTGTTCGCAGAGCTGTGTACTGTTTGCATTGCTTAATTGCTGCCTACTTTTCTTTTCTATTTCTCGCAGAGACGCAGAGATCGCAGAGCTGTGTGTTGTTGTATTGCCTGCTTTTTTTCTCACAAAGACGCAAAGAGCGCAGAGATTTTATTTATTTTTCAATTGCCTGCTGAACAATGCCCAACTGATTCTTATTTGTCTTTGGTTTCCTGCCATGTTTTATAAATATCCTGCTGCTTTGGCCTGTCCGCTTCTATTTCCCGCAAAGGCTCACAGGGTTTCAGTGTCGCCCTGCAATCAGCCGGCAGCTGCTGGTATAATTTTGTTCCCTGCGTTTTCCATTCGATCATTTCATCCGTTACGGATTTTACCACCTTACCGGGATTTCCAACCACCACGCTTCTTTCCGGGATCTCCATTCCGGCAGGGACAAAGCACAGGGCGCCGATGATGCAATTATCACCGATCACGGCATTGTCCATCACCACCGCATTCATTCCCACCAGCACATTCTTCCCGACAGTCCCTCCGTGTATGATCGCGCCATGGCCGATGTGTGCGGATGCTTTCAGCAGCACAGTGGTTCCGGGAAACATGTGGATGGTGCAGTTCTCCTGCACATTGCAGCCATCTTCAATGATGATTTGCCCCCAGTCGCCGCGGATAGCAGCACCCGGCCCGATGTACACATCCTTGCCGATGATCACATTTCCTGTTACTGTTGCATTCGGATGAATGAAAGCGCTTTCATGAATAACAGGTTTATAACCGTTGAATTCGAAGATATTTGCCATTTTTTTTATTTACTGCAAAGACGCAGAGGCGCAAAGCAAGTAGTTGATTATATTATAAAAATCCGCGACTTAACGTCTTTGCGGTAATTAAGCTTTTTCAATAATAACAGCATATCCCTGCCCTACCCCAATACACATGGTCACCAGCGCATAACGCTTGTTCTGCTCCTGCAGCTCGATGGCTGCTGAGTTCAGGATGCGTGCGCCGCTCATTCCAAGCGGGTGGCCAAGCGCAATAGCACCGCCATTCGGGTTGAGGCGCGGATCATTATCTGCAAGCCCCCATGCGCGTGTACAGGCCAATGCCTGTGCTGCGAATGCTTCATTCAGCTCGATAAGGTCAATGTCCTTCATGGCCAATCCGGCACGCTTCAGGGCGAGGTTTGCCGCTTCCACCGGGCCTATGCCCATGATGCGCGGCTCAACGCCTGCTACACCGCTTGACACGATCCTTGCCTTCGGCGTTAAATTATATTTTTTCAATGCATCTTCAGAAGCCAGTAGAATAGCGGCAGCGCCGTCATTCAGGCCGGAAGCATTTCCTGCTGTTACAGTTCCGCCTTCTTTTTTGAAAGCACCTTTTAATTTTGAAAGCCCTTCGAGCGTTGTATCCGGGCGCATGAATTCATCCTTGTCAAAAATTTTCGGATCGCCCTTTCGTTGCGGGATCTCTACGGAAATGATCTCCTTTGCAAAGCGGCCTTTCCTTTGTGCAGCGGCTGCTTTCTGCTGGCTCCACAAGGCGAACTGATCCTGGTCTTCACGGCTGATCTTGTCCCTGTCGGCAAGATTCTCAGCTGTTTCTCCCATTGCATCCACTCCGTACAGCTCTTTCATTTTCGGGTTGATGAACCTCCAGCCGAAGCTGGAATCATACATCTGCTGGTCGCGGCCGAATGCCGATGAAGCTTTCGACATCACCCAGGGGCCACGTGTCATATTTTCAACTCCACCGGAGATCATGAGGTCGCCTTCGCCTGTCATGATCGCACGTGCAGCCGCCATGCTTGCCGATAAGCCGGAAGCACAGAGGCGGTTCACTGTTTCACCCGGAACCTGGTATGGCAACCCGGCAAGCAGCAATGCCATGCGCGCAACGTTGCGGTTGTCTTCACCGGATTGATTTGCACAGCCTAACAATACATCTGCGATCTGCTTCTGATCGATCGAAGGATTGCGTTTTACTAATTCTTTGAGAACGATGGCAGCAAGATCATCGGTGCGCACGGTTGATAATGTTCCTCCGAAATTCCCGATCGGGGTACGGATGCCGTCAATAATAAATGCGTTTTTCATAGTGTGTTAGTATACAGATCGCGGATCATTACGAATATGCGAATCCGGGTTTTAAAAGATTAATTAGAATAGCTGTAAGTATCATATCGCAGGATCACCGGGTTTGCAAGGATTGTATCATTGTCCGGCCCGACGATCCTGATATTTTCAAAACAAAGTTTTGCATTGAACGGATTTACATTCTCAAACAGGCTGATCAGTTGTGCATTAAAAAAAGGGCCTTCATTTTTCACTTTATAGCCCTTTCGGTAATCTGCATCGGAACACTCGAACGACACAATTTTGTAGCCTTTCGGGTTGTTCAGCAGGCGCATTCCTTTTGTATGGATCAGGTCGCCCTTTGACACTTCTCCGTTGTATACACTTAAAACAGCCGCATAAGGCAAACTGTTACTGACCGTATCATGCTTATAAACAATTATTGTATCGTTAGATGCCTGATCAGGAGATTTGTCAATTGCATCAGTGCAGGCACTCACAAAAAACAATACAACAATACAATTTATAATAGCTTTCATTTATTTTACATTTCAACTACGACACAGATCCGTAAATTCGTTTTAGTCGCGATCCGCAACATTCCATTCTTTACTTGTACGATATACTGTGCCTTTAAAGAAAGCCACTTTTTCATTTTTCTGATTGCTGATCTCGATGTGGTAGGTGCCTGTTTTATTGGTAAGGTTAAGCTCTCTCGCTTCACAGGTCAGCTCGTCGTTCACATTCACCGCAACGGCAAATGTAATGGAGCATTCCAGCGCAACACTCAATCTTCCGTATGCATTGGAAGCACAAGCCAGGGCGCTGTCGGCAAAAGAGAATGCAACACCGCCGTGTGCGGTCCCGAAGCCATTCACCATTTCTTCCCTGATCTTCATTTTTAAGATGCAATGCCCTTTTTCGGACATCACTTTTTGAATCCCGAGCCATGCGCTGAACTTATCTTCAGCGAGCATCTTATCAACAATCCGGGTTGCTGTATTGTTTTCCATGTTTTTCGTGGTAGTGCTTTTTGGTTCCCCGCAAAGTCGCCGGGAACACGAAGAAAAGCATTACAAAGTTATCAAAAGAAATGAATTTTTCAGGTGTAATTCCCGCAACTTTTCCCTTAAGGGATTTCATCAAAAAAAGCAATAAAAAAAGCCCGGACCTTCCGGAGCGGGCTTGCATAATGCACTTATAAGACAGCAAAAATTTTAATAGAATGTTTTGCCTTCTTTTGCCATCCGTTTTAACAGCACAGACGGGCGATAGCGGTCTTCCTGGTATTCTTCGTACAATCCGCTGAGAATGTTGAGCACGATCTGCAGGCCGATCTCATCCGCCCATTTTAACAGTCCTTTCGGATAGTTCACGCCTTTCGTCATCGCAAGGTCGAGGTCCTTTGGTGTTGCAAGCCCGAGGTGAAGGGAATCAACGGCTTCATTGATGAGCATGGAGATCACGCGGTAAAAGATCGCTTTGCCCAGTTCTTCCACCTCAACAGGCTTCGGCATCACAGCGCCTTCCGCATAATTATAATAGCCCCTCCCGGTTTTCCTGCCGAATAATTTCGCTTCGTATAATCTTTTCTGGGTGAGTGATGGCTTGAACCTTGGCTCGTAGAAGAACTGTGTCCAGACGCTTTCCGTCACTTTATAATTAATATCGTTCCCGATAAAATCCATTAATTCAAAAGGCCCCATTTTAAATCCGCCTACCGACCGCATTGCCCAGTCGATGGTTGCAAAATCGGCAATGCCTTCTTCGTAAATACGGATGGATTCCCCGTAGAATGAGCGTGCTACGCGGTTCACAATAAAGCCGGGAGTGTCCTTCGTGAGCACCGTCACTTTTCCCCACTGATCGACCAGCTCTTTGGATGCTTTTGTTACCTGCTCTGCAGTAAGGATCGCGGGAATGATCTCCACCAGCGGCATTAAAGGTGCGGGATTAAAGAAATGGATGCCGATCACGCGCTCCGCTTTTTTACAGGCGGAACCAATGGATGCGATCGACAGGGAGGATGTATTGCTTGCAAGGATGCAGGTTTCAGCAACAATGCCTTCCAGCTCTGCAAATACCTGTTGTTTTACCCCGAGGTCTTCAACAATGGCTTCGATCACCAAACCGCAATCTTTGAAATCGGCCAGGCTGCTTACATATTTTGTACGCCCGGCAATTTCTGCTGCCGACTGCTCAGCCAGTTTTCCCTTTTCAACCAGCTTTTTCAGCGTGCTGTCGAGGCCCGATCTTGCTTTATCAAGTGCTGCTGTGTTATTATCAAAGATCAATACCTGGTGCCCTGCAGTTGCTGCTACCTGTGCTATACCGGCACCCATTGCACCGGATCCTATTATTCCTACCTGGATCATATATTTTTTTTCACCGCAGAGACGCGGAGACGCTAAGTTTATAATTATCAGTTAACATTTACCTTTTGCTTTGCGGTAAAATCATTCTCCCTTAAATACCGGTTTTCTCTTCTCTAAAAATGCATTCACCCCTTCATTGTAATCGTATGTGAGGGCCGCGTGCACCTGCATGTCGGCTTCATATCCCAACTGGTCGTTCAGTGAATTGTGCATCGACTGGTTCAGTAATTTTTTTGTAAGGCCGAGGCCTCTTGTTGGCATCTCCGCCAGTGTTTTTGCAATTGCCAGTGCTTCGGCCTGCAGGTTCGCATCTTCCGACACTTTATAGATCATTCCCATCCTTTCTGCATCAGCCGCTGAAACTTTATCGCCCAGCATCATCAATGCAGATGCTTTTCCGAAGCCTATGAGCCTTGGTAAAAAAAATGTGCCGCCGCTGTCGGGGATCAACCCGATCTTGCTGAATGCCTGGATAAAGGAAACGGAGCTTCCTGCGATCACCACATCACAGGCCAGTGCGATGTTGGCGCCCGCGCCGGCTGCAACGCCATTCACACCGCAAACAACAGGCTTTTCAAGGCTGCGGATCTTCTGTATGATGGGATTGTAATGTTCACGCACAATGCGCTCGATGCCCGGGCCGTTCAGGTCCATTGCTTCGGAGAGGTCCTGCCCCGCGCAAAATGCTTTTCCTTCGCCGCTGAGGTACACCGCGCGGATAGTTTTATCCCCGGCGGCTGTGTCGAGCGCAGCCTGCAGTTGCAGCGACATTTCACGGTTAAAGCTGTTGAATTTATCAGGACGGTTCAGCGTGATCTTTAATACGCTGCCCTCTGTTTCGGTTTTGATGAATGTTGTCATAGCGTTATTTGAAATTCTTGCAAAATGAAAGAAAAATCAAATATAACAGCAAATCACCTATAAAAAAAGGGGAATTATTTAAGGGCGGGAAAAGCTGATCTCGTGGGAGGAGCCGGACTTATTCTTATAAATCATTTTAGCATTGATCTGTTCGATAAGCCCGTTGATGATATCAAGCCCAACGGATGATTCGGATACTTTTGCAGGATCATAACCCGGCCCGGAATCCATGATCGTTAGTGAGATCTTTTCATCTTTCTCGCTAAGCTTTATCCCGATCGTACCTTCCTTTGCGTCAGTGAAGGCATGCTTGTAGGAGTTTGTAACGATCTCGTTCACGATCAGTGCCAAAGGAATTGCAGTGGATACATCGATCTCCACATCTTTAATATCTTTTTTAATGGCAATCTCCCTGCCGGTAACCGAAAAGGAGGCATGCAGGTTATTCAGGATCTCTTCGAGGTATTCCTTAAAGTTGATCCCTGCATAGGATTTGGAAAGATAAAGCAACTGATGCACGGAAGCAATGGAATTCAGGCGGTTCCGCGATTCATAAAAAAGGTTCTTGTGATAATCGTCCTTCGCCTTGTTTGCCTGCATGTTCAGGAGGCTGGAGATGATCGCAAGATTGTTCTTCACGCGGTGATGCACTTCCTTCAGCAGCACCTTCTGCTCGTTCAGTGCCAGCTCCAGGTCGTTACGCGCTTTTTGCTTTGCGCTTGTTTCGAGCGACAGCGAGATCATCTGCGCCACCACCAAAGCAAACTTCTGCTCCTGCAGGTTCCATACCCTTATGGTATCGCGGTGCTCAAAGCAAAGCACGCCGATGATCTCTCCTTCGATGCGGATGGGAATATCCATCAGCGAATGGATCCGGTTAGGCACCAGGTATGTTTCCATCAGCTCTTTTGTCATCGGATCGTTGATAGCATCGCTTGTAGCGATGATCATTTCCGTTTCAAACAGCCTGAAGTATTCCGGCATGGTGATCCTCGTAAGGTTCTTCTGCTCTACCATCCTGTTTTCAGCGGCATCAAAATTACCAATGCATTCGATCTCCGAATGGTCCCGGTTGAACACCCAGGCATTCACACGTTCGGTGTTCACCGCCCTTGAAGCCATTTGCAGCACTTCGTAGATCGCTTCCGAGAGCTTGCCGTCACGGATCTTGCGCGATTTCGACAAGCGTTCTATGGCCACCGCTTTTCGCAGTATGTCCTTGCGGATCCGCTGGTAAGGCCTGCCATCCTTAATGAATACGAAATATTGCTGGAAGCCGTCCTTGCCTGTATCTTTGGCAAGGTTGATCCTTACCGGGATCCTTTTTTTATCCTTTGAAAAAATCTCGGTATACAGCTTATCGCCGGGCTCCCGGTTATGATTTTGCAGAATGAATTTTAAGCCGTCAGCATTTTCCGGGAAGATGATATCGATGGATCTGCCTGTAATGTCACTGCTTTCATAGCCTCCGAGGGAAAGCAGGACATTGCTCGCAAACAGTATTTTATAAGCAGCATCCAGCACAATAATGCCTTCATTGAAATTATCAATAAGGTGTTGCGGGGAAATGTTCCTGGAGCTGAAAATAGGCATTAACAGAAAGTATTTGCTTGTTCATCGCAAAAATACGACTATTAATCGACGAAGTCAATTAGGTCAGATGCACTTGAAATAATCGAAGGGCTCCTTGCAATCGTTGCATCGGTACAGGGCTTTGCAGGCGGTAGAGCCGAACTGGGAGATCATGCTTACATTTTCTGAATTGCATTGCGGGCATTTCAGGTGCCGCACTTTGCCTGTGAGCAGGCCTTTATCAACGCTCGAATGCTCCGGCGGCGCAATACCGTATGCACGCAGCTTCTCTTTTGCTTCATCGCTGATCCAGTCTGTTGTCCAGGCCGGCGTGTACACCAGGTCCACCTTCACTTTTTCGATCCCGATCCCTTTGAGCAGGATACGGATATCATCTTCGATCACCTTCATGGCCGGGCAGCCGCTGTAGGTTGGAGTGATCACCACCGTGCAGGTTTCGCCATCCCATTTCACATCGCGTAAAATTCCGAGATCAATAATATTGATCACAGGAATCTCCGGATCCGGGATGCCGGAAAGGAGCTGAAAGATTTGTTCGGTAGTGATGGATGATGTCATTAATGATTTGTTACTACTCTTTTGCAGTCATTCCGTGTTCCGGCACGGAATCTCTGCGCAATCTCACGGTGTGCAGATTTCCCGCTCGCTTTATAATTATAGAGAGATCCCGTGTCGGAGCACGGGATGACTTATGATTATCAGAAGAATTAAACTGACAGGGGTTATGCTATTACCATTTGGCGCCCGGGAATGAGCGGTGCACGCTCTGCATCTCGGCAAGTAAAAAACCTAAATGCTCGGAATGCTTCCCTTCCCTGCTGCCTTTTTGTTTGAAGTTGTAGGATGGGATCTGCAGGGTCGCTTCCGCGATCACAGGCTTTACATGCGCTTCCCATTTTTCTTTGATCGTGTTGAGGTCAGGCGCAATGCCTTCTTTGATCAGCGTTGCATCCACCTCATCCATGTCGAACAGCTCACCGGTGAACATCCAGAGATCGTTCATTGCATTCTGCATGCGCTCATGACTTTCTTCCGTTCCATCTCCCAAACGGTACATCCATTCGGTGGTGTGGCGGAGATGATAGGTGATCTCCTTGTGTGATTTTTCAGCCAGTGCAGCAATGGTTTCATCCTTGCTCGACTTCAGCGCTTCGTACAAATAGTACGTGTATACATCGTATAAGAACTGGCGTGTGATGGTTGAAGCATAATCGCCATTGGGCTGTTCGGTGATCAGTAAATTGCGGAATTCGCGCTCGCTGCGCAGGAAAGCGAGGTCGTCTTCCGTCCTGCCGTTTCCTTCCACTGTTGCTGCATATCCTAAAATTGCTGTGGCATTCCCCACGAAATCAAGCGCAATGTTGATGAGTGCGATGTCTTCCTCGAGGATCGGCCCGCTGCCGCACCATTCCGACAGGCGATGCCCGATGATGAGGCTGCTGTCGCCAAGGCGGAGTAAATATTGAAATTTTGCTTCCTGGATTGTCATATTGAAAAAAGATGTGAGATGTGAGACCTGAGATGTGAGAGTTAAGTCTTTTATCTAAAATCTCAATACTCAAATCCCATATCTGGTTATAAATACTTTACCCCTTCCGGGATCTTGTAAAATGTAGGGTGACGGTACGGCTTGTCGTTCGAAGGCTCAAAGAATGATCCCTGGTCTTCCGGGCTGGAAGCCGAGATCGCATTCGCAGGCACCACCCAGATGCTGATGCCTTCGCTTCTTCTTGTATACACATCGCGTGCATTCTGCATCGCCATTTCAGCGTCTGCCGCATGCACATTTCCTGCATGCTTGTGTGGAATTCCCGGGTTTGCCTGCACAAATACTTCCCATACCGGCCATTGTGTGTCTGTCATAATAATTTTTGATTTTTTGAATTTTAAAATTCCGGGATTGTTGACATTCTATAATTCAACAACTCTGAAATTCAACAATTGTATTATGCTGCTTTCAGCTTTTTCTTTTCTGCATAGGCCATTGCTGCATCACGTACCCAGCGGCCTTTTTTATCGGCATCCGAACGGGCTTTCAGGCGTTTTGCATTGCAGGGGCCGTTTCCTTTGATCACTTCAAAGAACTCTTCCCAGTTGATCGGCCCGTGCTCGTAATGGCCGCTTGCTTCATCGAATTTAAGGTCCTTGTCAGGAATGCTCAAACCGATGAAATCAGCTTGCGGAACGGTCCTGTCGATAAAGCGCTGGCGGATCGCATCGTTGCTTTCCATCTTCACTTTCCAGCGCATGAGCTGCTCGCTGTTCGGCGACTGGTCATCGCTCGGGCCAAGCATCATGATCGAAGGCCACCACCAGCGATTGAGCGCATCCTGTGCCATTGCTTTCTGTTCAGGTGTTCCCTGCGCCAGGTGCATCATGATCTCGTATCCCTGGCGGTTATGAAAGCTTTCTTCCTTGCAGATGCGCACCATTGCCCTTGAATACGGGCCGTAGGAGCCTCTTGCCAGGGCTGTCTGGTTCATGATGGCAGCGCCGTCCACCAGCCAGCCGATCGCACCGATATCCGCCCAGGTAAGGGTCGGATAATTAAAGATGCTTGAATATTTTGCCTTTCCGGTGTGCAATTGCTCCAGCAGCTCGGTACGGTCAATGCCCAGCGTTTCGGTTGCGCTGTAAAGATACAATCCGTGCCCTGCCTCATCCTGCACTTTCGCCAGTAAAATGGCTTTCCTTCTCAGGTTCGGGGCGCGGGTGATCCAGTTACCTTCCGGCAGCATCCCAACGATCTCGGAATGCGCATGCTGGCTCATCATCCGGATCAGCTGTTTGCGGTATGCTTCGGGCATCCAGTCCTTCGGTTCTATCTTATTTCCGGCGGCGATCTTCGCTTCAAATGCTGCTAATTTTTTTTCGTCTTCCATTGTTCTTTATTTCGGTGCAATAATAGCATAATCCAAGCTATAAAAATACGCATTTTATGCCTGATTTCAAAGTTCGTTATTTTTTGATGAATAAGGAACAGTTTTAACGCTGATTTGTTCGGGAAAATAAGGTAGTTTTTTCTTTAATGGCAGAAGCAGATAGTAACTTGTTCTCGATACGCTCGTACCTCGCTACTCGAACTGACGCTAATGTCATTTCGCCCCGATAGTTATCGGGATCGACCGAAGGGAGAGTATCGAGCAATGTTGATAACAGATATTCTTTGAAAGAAAAAGGATGCATAACAATGCATCCCTTTCTTTGCGTCTTCGCGGTTATTTTTATAATCCTTTATCGTAGTTTACCACCACGCTGCTTGTTTTGGGGCGGCTCTGGCAGGTAAGAATGAATCCCTGCTTCACTTCCGAAGCAGACAATGCATAGTTCACGGCCATGTCAACCTCACCGGATTGCAATAATGCACGGCAGGTACAGCAGGAGCCTCCCTGGCAGGCAAACGGGGCATCCAGCCCTGCACGCATTGCAGCTTCAAGGATCGTTTCATTTTCTTCCAGTACGATCTTGCACTCCTCGCCGTCGAGGATGATCGTTGCCTGGGCACCTGAAACAACATCTTCCGAGGGCTTCACTTCCTCCGCGCTTACAGGTGTCGTAAAATATTCGATATGGACTTTCTCTTCCGGGATCTTCAGGTCTTTCAGTGCATTCACCACATTCTCCATCATCGGGCCGGGGCCGCAAATGAAAAATTCATTGTCTTCAGAAGGATTCACATAGCTCTTTACCAGCTCCATGTTCTTCTCTTTGGTCATCATTCCTTTCAACAGTTCGGGATGGCCAGCAGGAGGCGTGTTTAAAACGTGGATCACATTTAACCTGTCGGAATTCTGAACAGCGAGCTGCCCGATCTGGTTTCTAAAGATGATGGAGGATTCATCGTTATTCCCGTAAAACAAGGTGATGCGGCTGTTCGGCTCGGAGCTCAGAACCGTTTTCAGGATCGACAGCATCGGTGTGATCCCGCTGCCACCGCCGAAAAGCACGTAACTTTTTTTGTTGGAAGCATTCATCTCTGTAAAGAAATTCCCCATCGGGCTCATTACTTCGATCACATCCCCAACCTTCAGCTTATCATTGATGTATGTGGAAACGCGGCCGTCCTTCACCTTCTTGATCGCCACGCGCAATTCGTTCTCTTCCAGGGGGCTGCTGCAGATGGAATACGAGCGCCTCAGCTCTTCTCCGTTGATAGTGAATTTCAGGGTAAGGTACTGCCCCTGCTTGTATTTATAATCCTGCTTGAGGGATGCGGGCACTTCAAACGCCACAGAAACGGCATCCGCAGTTTCACGCACCACATCTATTACTTTCAATGAATTGAATCTCGACATTTTAATTTTATTTTAAGATTGCGAATTTACGATTTATATAGAAATGGGCAATAGTTAATTCATCCGGTATGGATTTACGCTGCATCATTTGCCACAGATTAACAAATTGCAGGCATATCAGCACTAAGTATTAAGGCGACTCTCGTCACTGTCATTCCGTGCCACGCCTGCCCCGGACCTGATCAAATGACGATGACGCAACAGTCTGTAATAAACAGAATTATTGCACACCGCATGATTTCGTAGAGATTCCGTGTCGGAGCACGGAATGACGGTGATACAGGAAGCCAGTAACAATACAAACAAACACCGCACACCGTATGACCTCGCAGAGATTCCGTGTCGGAGCACGGAATGACGGTGACTCAAGTAGCCTGTAACAATAATGGCACGGAATGACAGTCATCCAGGTAACCTGCAGAAGATCCATTCACTCCACTGCGTTCCGTTCAGGATGACATCCTGCTGCGGTGAAAACAAGTCAAACAAAAAAATAATACCTTGCGCCTTCATGCACCAGCAACAGACAAAGATCTTTTTCCCGAACCTTGACGGACTGCGCTTCATCGCCTTCTTTGTTGTGTTCATCAATCACGCTGCGGGCTGCCTCGATTTCCGGAACAGTAACACATGCTATTGCTTCATCCGCGAGCGCTTTCTCCTTGGCGGCGATCTCGGTGTTAATCTTTTTTTTGTGCTCAGCGGATTCCTCATCACTTTTCTCCTGCTGAAAGAAAAAGAACTGTATGGCCGCATCAACATCCCGCACTTTTATTTAAGGCGGATATTACGGATCTGGCCGGTTTACTTTTTTGTGGTGTTCCTCTGCCTGTTTGTCTTCCCGCATTTTGCTGCTGTTGTGCCCCAATCATTCCCCCTCGATTTCTCCACTAACCGTTTAAACCCCTGGCTGTATGTGAGCTTCCTCGGCAATTTCGATTACATCTGGCATGGCATCAGCAATGTGCTGATCGGTGTGCTCTGGTCTGTTTCGGTGGAAGAGCAATTCTATTTATTCTGGCCCCTGGTAGTTGCTTTTATTCCGCGAAAATATTTGTTGCCAACATTCATCAGCATCATTGCAGCCTCCATTGCCTTCCGCTTTTTCTGCAGCATGGGCGGCAACGCGATGATCCTTAAATATCATTCTTTTTCCTCCATGTCGGACCTTGCCACAGGCGCCGTACTGGCATGGCTCTGCACAAAGCAATCCTTCACGGAAAAAGTAAAGCGCATGCCGCGATGGATGATCGTCATCCCCTATGTTTTATTTTTTGCGCTCGTGCCCTTCCGGGGATTTACCTGGAAATTCGGACTGTATTATGTTCATGTGGCTTCCATATTGCCTGTGGTCATTTCCGCATTGTTCGCATTTTTTATCCTCGAACAAAATTACGCAGAGCGCTCCTTTTACAAGCTCAGCAGGTTCCGCTTTATCTCCTCGCTCGGAAGGTATACTTACGGAATGTACTGTTATCACATGCTGGTGTTTTTCGTGGTGCTGTATTGCTTTTACATTACGGGCGCAGATATATTACATCCCGGCAAATACCTGTTCATGGCTGAAGTGCTCATTTCCCTGACCTGCACAATTTTATTTTCGAAGTTCAGTTACAGGTATATTGAAAGCGGCTTCCTTAAGTTGAAGGCACGATTCGCAAGTATTACAAGGTGAGGGTCGATCGACCAAAAGAGAATATTGGCAAGCAGACCAGTTCTCGATACTTTCGTTGGAAAAAGGCGAAAACCCGAACTGACATCCGATTATCATAGCGTCAGTGCGAGTGCGAGGTACGAGCGTATCGGGAACAAGCGCACAATTTGCTTTAGATACCAACAATCTGAACTTTCAAAAAACACCGGGCTTAATTTGAAGCCCCTATTCATTATCTTTGAATCATAAATCAAGCAACATGAAAACAAACCGTTTACTCTCTTTAGCCGGCATCGCACTGATGGCGGCATTCGTTTTTAACTCCTGTAAAAAGGACAAGGACGAAGAACCTGCACCGGCTCCAACAACTCCTGCAAGCGGTGCCTGCGCACCGAGCACTACTTTTGTTCCGGATGCAGCTACAGGCCCGCGACTGATCTTCAAATTCAAATTCGACAGCACACAATTGCGCCTCGATAATTTCGGGAACCCATCTACGATTCCTGCAGGAAATGCAGCACAGTCGCCCATCTTTAACCTGATGAGCCAGCATTACATTGAGCTGGCCGGCAACTTCGATTCACTCGGGCAGGGAGAGGTGCTGTACCTTGGAAACACAGCAACTGCAGGCGGTGCAGCCGCAATCAACTATTGCGCATCCACTCAAACTGGTCAGAACCAGGTGTTCTTTTCCAAGGCGCTGAGCCAGATCGCTCCCGGAACCTACGACTGGCTGAGGGTTTCACTGGCCTACCAGAATTATAACATCACATACAAGGCGAATGCTGTTCCCGGAACTCATGTTGCCACAGGAACCATCGCTTCCTTCATCGGTTACAAAACCTATGTTTCCGCTTACAAGATCAACGGGCATGATTACACGCCAAGCACTTCCGCAGGCGGCCCGGGAAATCATTTACAGGGATACTGGGGATTTGAGACGAATGTAGCGGGAAGTAATTATTTCGCAGACGGACAATCGGCAGGTACAACTGTTCCAAATCCGCTCTTCGCCACTTCGCCTATTCCTTCGGGAAGCTGCGTGGTGACCGGAAAATTCGTGGACAATACCATGGGCTATTCTCCGCTGGTGATCACAGGTTCAGAAACAAGCGACATCGTGATCACTGTATCTTTATCCACCAACAAAAGCTTCGAATGGCATGAAGTGACCGCTGACGGCTATTACCAGCCGGAACTTGGAGAATACGTTGTGGACATGGGCGTGAGAGGAATGATCCCGATCAAAAACTGATCATGATGCTTAACCAGCGTCAGTTCGAGTAGCGAGGTACGAGTGTATCGAGAACAAGCGGATTGATTATCTTTTTCCAACACTTCTCGATACTCTCCCTTCGGTCGAACTCGATTGACAATATAGTTCAGCTGAATACAAACGTCAAAAAGAATGAAAGCTTCCCTTCAACAAGAATGGGAAGCTTTTTTATTAACAGCATTTAACAATAAAGGCGCTTTTTTCCCGTTGTGAAAAATTGTGCTTCCGAGCCTAATAATTATGTATTTTTGAGAAAGATTCTGATCCGCATGAGCCCTTATATTAGATTGTACAGCATACTTCTTTATTTCACATTTTTCATTTCGCATGGATTCGCCCAACAACCTGTACTGAAGGATTCCCCGAAGCCCAAACATGACCTGCTCCAGTTCTCCGGCGTGGTGGTGGAAGGCGACAGCCTGCGCCCCGTTCCCTATGCAAGCATCATGATCAGGAACAGCTACCGCGGAACGGTAAGCGATTACTTCGGCTACTTTTCATTTGTAGCACAGGAAAGCGATACAGTTGAATTCTCCGCGATCGGTTACCGCGATGCCGTATTCGTTATTCCCGATACGCTTACCACCAACAAATATTCGCTCATCCAGGTGCTGGCCACCGATACCATTTATTTAAAGATGACGGAAGTGTATCCATGGCCGAGCAAGGAGCAGTTCAAGCAGGCCTTCCTCCAGCTGAACATCGTGGATGATGACCTGGCACGTGCACAAAAAAACATGGACAGGGCTGATATGAAAGAGCTGATGAGCGGCATGGCAAATGAAGCGAGCCTGGATTACAAATACAGCATGCAGCAATACCAGAGCAAATTATACTATGCAGGGCAATTGCCGCCGAACAACCTGCTGAACCCGATCGCATGGTCGAAGTTCATCAAGGCATGGAAGAACGGGGACTTTAAGAACAAGAAAAGAAAATAGCCCGCGGCTGATCAATTAAAAAATTCATTTGTGAACAGATCCATTCAATACACTCTTTCGCTTTTATTTGTTCTCATCAGCAGCTTTGCATTTTCACAAAGTACAGCCACCGTATTCGGAAGGATCCTGGATACCGACAGCAACGATCCTGTTGAAGGTGTCAGCATTTCAATACTCGGCGGCACACAGGCAGCTGTATTAACCAACAAACATGGCGAATATTCCTACACCATTCCTGCCGACTCAGAGGTCATTCTCGTATTTCACAGCCTTTCCTATTCGGAAGTGCGCCGCAGCGTAAAAGTTGCTGCAGGCGGAAAACGGGAACTGAGCCCTTCCATGAAATTCAAGAACACCCTGACCATTGTTGATATTTTTGATTCCAAGGAACGCAACCAGCAGCTTACACGGATCGACCCGATCCTCATGACGCATATCCCGACGGCCAGCCAGGATTTCAATGCTATTTTATTCACGCTTCCCGGCGTTTCCAACCGGAATGAATTAAGCTCTGCTTACTCCGTACGCGGCGGAAATTTTGATGAGAACCTTGTGTATGTGAACGGCATCGAGGTTTACCGTCCCTTCCTTGTGCGCTCGGGACAGCAGGAAGGCCTAAGCTTCATCAATCCCGACATGGTATCTTCCGTGCTGTTTTCTGCCGGAGGCTTTGAAGCGAAGTATGGTGATAAAATGTCGTCGGTACTGGATGTGCAATACCGCAAGCCAACCAGGTTTGCCGGCACTGTTTCCGGAAGCATGCTTGGCGGAAACCTTGAGCTGGAAGGCATTTCAAAAAGCCACCGCTTTACATGGATGATCGGCTCACGTTACAAAAGCACAAAATATTTACTGGGCAAGATCGATACAAAAGGACAGTACAAACCTTCCTTCATAGATGTGCAGGGATATGCAACATACGACCTCACTACGAACTGGGAACTGGACGTGCTCGGAAATTTTGCAAGCAATAAATACCAGGTGATCCCGGAGAACCGTGAAACCGATTTCGGAACGCTCAACCAGGCGCTGCGTTTGAAAATTTATTTCGACGGGCAGGAAGTGGATAAATTTACCACCATGCTGGGCGCCGTTTCCGGCATTTACCGCTCCAACAATGAGAACCTCAATCTTAAATTCATCGGCTCTGCATTCAAAAGCAAAGAAAGCGAAGCATTCGACCTGCAGGGACAATATTACATTGCCGACCTCGAGACCGATTTCGGCAAGCCCAATTTCGGTGAAGAAGTAGGAGAGCGCGGCGTTGGTACATTTCTTAACCATGCACGCACCAACCTCACTGCATACGTGTACAGCCTCGAGCACAAGGGAACTTACACCGTTGACCGCAACAAGCAGATCCTCTGGGGGACAAAATATTCGATGGAAAATATTTCCGACAAGCTGAGCGAATGGAAATTCATCGACAGCTCCGGCTATTCGCTTCCGACCACTGTTCCTTACATTCCGCAGGAAGAGATCATCCTCCAGGATGTTGTCAAGCAAAAGATCAACATTGTTTCCAACAGGGTTTCCGGCTATCTCGAAGGCATCATGAGCAAGGAGCTGAAAGACACTTCCAACATTTCCTTAACGGCAGGTGTGCGGGCAAATTACTGGGACCTCAACAAGCAGGCCTTGTTCGGACCACGCGCCACATTCGGCTACAAGCCGCACTGGAAAAGGGATTTCCTCTTCAAGCTCTCGGGCGGCTGGTATTATCAACCGCCATTTTACAGGGAATTACGCGATGTGGAAGGCAACATCAACTACGATCTCAAAGCTCAAACCTCCATTCACGCGGTGCTTTCCAGCGATTATAATTTCAAGGCATGGAACCGTCCTTTCAAATTTATCGTGGAAGCGTATTATAAATATCTGGATAACATTATTCCATACACGATCGATAATGTGCGGATCCGCTATTCCGCAAAGAACAATGCAACCGGATATGCAACGGGGATCGACCTGAAGATCAACGGGGATTTTGTAACGGGGCTTGAATCATGGGCTTCACTCTCGATCATGCAAACGCAGGAAGACATCAAAGGCGATTATTTTTACACCTATTATAACAGCGATGGCGACACGATCGTTCCCGGCTACACCGCCAATTACAAGCCGGTTGACAGTACACGCACCGAGCCGGGATTCATTCCCCGCCCTACTGATCAGCGTGTAAGCTTCGGATTATTTTTCCAGGATAAAATGCCGGGACTGCCCGACCTGAAAATGCATTTGAACTTATTATTCGGAAGCGGCGTTCCTTTCGGACCTCCCGGATCGGAGCGTTACAAGCAGATATTGAGAATGCCGCCTTACAGGCGCGTTGACATCGGCTTTTCCTACCAGGTATTGCGGGAGAACAGGAAGCTCAAGAATGAAAAAAGTGCAGGCCGTTATTTAAAATCGGTGTGGCTGAGCCTCGAGGTGTTCAACCTGCTTGGCACCAACAACACCGTTTCCTACATCTGGGTGGAAGATGTGACCAGCAGGCAGTACGCTGTTCCCAACTATTTAACGCAGCGGCAGCTCAACCTGAGAATGATCGTTAAGTTCTGATCCATGAAAAAACAAAAGTCCATTCCTTTCTCTTTTGTGCTCGATAACCTGCACCAGCTGGATCCCATTATCAAACCCTTGTTTGGATGTCATTCCATTTACATCGGCAATAAAATTGTGATGGCGCTCCGCGAAAAGGATGACGAAGACAGCGGCGTATGGATCGCAACTGCCCCGGAGTTCCACTCCAGCCTCAAAAAAGAATTTCCCGGTATGCGCTCAATAAGGATCTTCGGTACAGGCACCAGCAGCTGGCAGGTATTGCCAAAGGATACCGATGATTTTGAGACAAGCGTCAATCATTTGTGCGAACTCGTGATCAAAGGCGATCCGCGCATTGGAAAGATCCCGAAGCCGAAGAAGAAAAAGAGTTTGTAGTGGAGAGTTCCCGGATCCCGGGTATTATTTTATCCGCGTGATCACAACTGTCATCTGTCCTTCGTTATTATGCCTGTACCAGTAATCGTTACAACCGATCCCGTCATTTGCAAAACAGATCAGCTCTCCATCCCTTTTCGGACAATAGTTGTCATGCCTCACACCGATCTTAAAATAAGTAGAATGTTTGTTGTCGATGCTGCCAAGCAATGCGTACCAGGATACAAAGGGCTTTTTGATAAACAATTGCCCCCAAAGCACTTTGAATTGCGTTTTTCCATCCGCTGTAAAGGGTTTTAATTTGGGGCCATCCATCCAGGTCTGATCCGGAGGAATGACCTCGAAGTTATAGCTGCAGCCTCTCTTCAGCAGGATGCCGGAGTGGTTGCGCGGGTTGACAGCGCAGACAATAATCGTATCCGTAGCATTCACTGCAAGCTCTTTCAGGCAGTATTCTTTTTTACCCTGGCAGCTTTGTACCGGTGGTTTTGAGCAGGCCGCTGTAAATACCAGGAAGATGCTTCCGCAGCAAACAGAAATAATTGAGTTCATACCTTGTTGTTATGAAAGATTTTCCGGGGGAGTTGTGCTCCATTTGTTCCAGTCAGCCATCGCAGCAGCATATGTTTTATGCCCGATAATGGCCTGGAGCCTTGTGCCGCCAATGCGGATCCCCTGGTTATCGAACTGCCCCAAAAAGAAATCATCGCAGAGCAGATTGATCAGTCCGACGCCCCGTTCATCTGTCACTGCCATATCCATGGTAAACAGCTCCCTGGTATCGTCTGTTTCCCAGCCTGCACCCGGTGCGATCCATTTTACATTGGCATGATCATACAGTGGTTTCACCAAAGGGTTGATCCTGATCAGGCGCGGAACAGATTCCTTATAATTTAGCCGCATGATCTGGTGCGCATTGAAAGTGGCAGTATCGGGAGGATCTGCAATCACTGCCGTGGCCATTTTTTTCACGTCAGCAATCTCTCCTTTGACTGTGTTCTCCGGCATGCGGGAGATCGTGACCAGGAAACTTTCGTCATACTCCGGTTCTCCATCCTCTCCGTAAAGAACCGGCAGCACGGTGTTCGCAGTCCCGATCGAGATGATGCGGATCTTTTCCATAGGAACATCATTTGCCAGCGCCTCGAGCAGGCCGGAGGTTACAGGGTTATTATTTCCACCCACCGCTCCGTCCCAGAACAGGCGGTCTTTGGTATGATTTCCCACTTTCACCTTTGCCGGCTTATCAAAGAATGTAACAGGAGCATTACTGGATGCATGGATCGCATCCAGCAAAGTGACAGCCTGGTACTCTGAGCCTGTAGGCTGTTGCCCCGCTACGAGCTCTTCAATATTCCCGGACTCCATTTTACTCAGTTTATTTGACCTGAAATACGTGGCGCGTTCGCGATTGTAATCAAAACCGGTGATGATGATCTGCAGTGATGACTTTCCGATCCTTCCCGGAAGCTGATCCATTGTGACCGTAGAATATGGCCCCAGCACAGCTTTCAGCCCGTTGAACTTGCTGTCGGTGTCGTAGAGCTGAAGGCCTAAAAGTGTGGGAAGAGTATGTTTCCGGTCAAAAATAGTTTTCAGGATATTCACATTCGTAAATATATCACAGATATCAGCGAGTTTTTTATCCGCGCATAAAGCAGCCAGCACAAGGCTTCCTCCCGAGTTGGCAATGACGAGGTCGAAATCCTTCAGCACAGTATGTCCTGTTGTATCTTTGCCATATTTCTCCTGTAAGATCCTTGCCTGTACCAGGGCCCAGGTTCCACCACCGTCAAGTGATAAAATGTCGAACGATTCCATATTTTTTGTTTTTTTGGTTAGTAATATTAAAGCATGAACAAGTAAAGCTTTCCAATGAAATGAAAGATGATCTTTACTAAAAATAATGTTTAAATGGATCTTGAGGGAGTAGCTCAGAATTACAGCTAATATATACTAATTTGGGGAAAAACAAAAACAAGCAGGATTCTCCTTACACAGATCCGTAATTCGTACATCCTATTCAGCAGAGCGGGAGTGCTTTCTCGTTCCCCCCCGCAATAACGCTCCGATCGGTCATTCGCAGATTAGTATCGGTTCGTATTTAGTAGCGTTTACACTTTTATTGAGTAAATTTGCACCGAATAAAATTAACATGCTTTACCCCAAAGAAGTCATACATCATTTGAATGCCTGGATAGATGGAAGCAACAATTCGAAGCACTGGCTCCAGGAACATGATTTTGAAGAGCTTGTTCAGCTGAAGGATGCAGTAAGCCGCCACAGCAAAGCATTTGAATACCTGCTTGTAAATAAGTTCATCGTTCTTGCCGCTTTTGTGAATGCTGTATGGGACGACCAGAATGCATTTAAATTATTAATGGACCAGAAAGCTTTCCACTGGGCAGCCATGGCAAATTTCATCAACGGCGACGACAAGGCTGCACTTTTCCTGAAAAAGAACAAGCTGGAGCACTATGCCGAGCTGGCGTATAAGATCCAGGCGAAGATCAGGAGAGAAGGAGATGAAGGGACGAACTTTTTTAACAGCGGGCCTTTTAAAATGTAGAAGGCGATTTTTTTAAGTACGTCATCCCGTGCCCCGACACGGGATCTCATAATGTTTGCAGGTTCTTAATAAACAGATCCCGTGTCGGGGCACGGGATGACATCATAAAAATAAAATGCGCGTTATCGCCACCATACCACATCCGAAGATCTCCATCAGCATCTTTTCCATGAATGATAAATACCAGGTGCAGTTTGTGGCAGGCCCGATGGAACAGACTTTTAAGATCGCACATACCGAGATCGACGGTGTTGAAGGGATCAGGAAAATGCTGGATGAGGAGTTCATGAAACGGATCATGGAACGGTTCAACGAAATGTTCCTGTCGTTCAAAGCAGCCAGGGAACGGGCTGAAGGCTTATAAATCACAATTAAAATGATACGGAAACTCACTATACTATTTACAGTCGCTTTAATTGCTCTTGCATTTACTGCCGCTCCAACCTACAAGATCGCGCTGCTGAAATACAATGGCGGCGGCGACTGGTATGCCAACCTTGAAACGTCATTGCCCAATCTCATCAGGTTCTGCAACGACAACCTGAAAACCAGCATCGATCCGGAACAGGGAACTGTTGATGTGGGAAGCCCTGACATTTTCAATTATCCTTTTGTGCACATGACGGGACATGGCAACGTGGTGTTCAGTGCCCAGGAAGCGGAGAACCTCCGGAATTACCTTACCGGCGGGGGATTCCTGCACATCTCCGATAACTACGGGCTGGATAAGTTCATCCGCCCGCAAATGAAAAAAGTATTTCCCGAGCTTGATTTCATCGAGCTTCCTTTCTCCCACCCGATCTATCACCAGAAATACGATTTCCAGAACGGCCTGCCGAAGATCCACGAACATGAAGGAAAAGCGCCGCAGGGTTTTGGAATTATCTACCAGGGAAGGCTTGTCTGCTTTTATGATTTCGAATGCGACCTTGGCGATGGCTGGGAAAGCTTCGAAGTGCACAAAGACTCACCGGAAACCCATCAGAAAGCCCTGAAGATGGGCGCGAACATGATCCAGTATGTGCTGATGGGCGGCGAGAATACAGTAAAGAAATAAAGAATAGTTTAGCCGGTAAGCCCTTCCAGCTCTTTGTTGATGATCGCGTTGATCTCCTTCGAACGGTTCACGATCATGAAATGCGTTCCACGCATGATCTTATAATGACAATCGATCTTTTTATGCGGCAATACCTGGTCGGCAGTTCCGTGGATCTGTACAATTGTTTCCGGAACATGTTCATTCTGCCAGTTCATGATGCAATGCACCGCACCGCTGAAATAATTCTCAGGCGCAGCTTTCAGCATCTCGAGAAAACGCTCTTTCTGCTCATCGCCGGTAACGCCGAATTGTTTTCTCACCAGCATGGCACCGCTGATATAGCGCGAATCGCTTAAATATTTATACAGCCGGAAATTTTTCCAGAGGGTGATCTTCCAGGGAAGCTCACTGCTTTTTTTGCAGCTGGAGATCACGAATGTTTTTACGGGATTTAATTTTTTTGCGATCTCCACCGAGCACATGCCTCCGAATGAAACACCCGCCAGTGCAAAAGGTTGGGAGGTATCGATCTGCGCAGACAAACGCATGGCATAATCAGCAAGCGATTCATTTTTTACAGGCGTAAGCCATTTCACATGCAGGATGTTGCAATTTTCCAGCTGCAGGTTTTTGAATAAACGACCGTCAACCCCCATGCCGGGGATACAATATACATTCAGCATCACTTCACAAATTTGTTTTGATAATCCTCGCGGCTCTTATTGATCACGGTGTGCGCTTCATCCCTTCCATAAACACCGGCGATCTCGCAGGTGGCAGGCTCCCCGGGAAGGTTCTTATACGTTAAAAAATAATGCTTCAGCCTGTTGATGATGGCTTCCGGGATATCATTGAGGTCCTTCCAGCTGTTATAAACCGCATCCGCCTTCATCACAGCGATGATCTTATCATCTGCTTCCCCTTTATCAATAAGCCTCAATCCGCCGATGGGAATGGCCTGCAGGATCACATCGCCATGTGTGATCGCATGTTCGCTGAGCACGCAGATATCAAGCGGATCGCCATCGCCTTTCACAACTACCTTCCCGGACCTCTCCGCAGCAAATGCCGCGATCTTTTCATCACAATAGGTTTGCGGCACGAAACCGTAGAGAGAAGGCACCACATTCGAAAATTTCTGCGGTCGGTCGATCTTCAGGTAGCCGCTTTCCTTATCGATCTCATACTTCACCGTATCCGTCGGAACGATCTCGATAAAAGCCGTTACAACTGCAGGAGCTTCCTCCCCGATCGCGATCCCATGCCATGGATGCGCTTTGAATTTATTTGCCATTCTTAAAATATTTTTTTGAAATAATAAATATGATGCCCATTACAGCCAGCGAGATCAGCAAAAGCCAGAGCTTGTTAATCGCGCTCGGCTGCTCGTTGTGCGGCTGCATTTCTTTTTGCTTATCGTTTAAAGCATTGTGAGAAGCATAAGGCTGAATTCCAAATGTTGTTTCCAAAAAAGAGTTCTCCGCGCTGAAGGAGCGTTGCGACGCCGCTTCGTAAAAATCAACTGTGCCATCCGTGATCTTTTTCCGTGAATGGCTGCAAAGATTTACTGTCAGCAGGTCGAAATGCTGGTATACCGAATAGATGATCCACTCTTCACCTTTCGCGAAGCTCATCATGCAGGCCGATGTGCAATCATAGTCAATAGAAACATGCTGCTCTGCCGCACCTTTATACAGGCTGATGATGCTGAAATAAACGGTGCCCAGGCCCTGTGTGCTGCAGGGAATGATAGAATCCACCTTTCCGTAAAAGATCACATCATACGTTTCGCATATTTTTTTCGAAGCCGGTTCTATCGGCGGGCATTCGCAGGCAGATGAAAAAAAGGAAATTGAAACAAGAAGGACAGCGATTATTTTTTTCATCAGTACACGATCATTTTTTTTGTGATCCGGTATTCATCACAGGTAAGCGAATAGTAGTAAATACCGGGCTGCAGGCTGTAATTCGCGGCATTGAAAATATAATCGTAATTGCCTTCATTGAAGCGTTCCTTTTCATACAGTGTTGCCACTTTGTTGCCCAGCAGATCATACACTGCAAGGTCCACATTGCAGGAGCTTTTCAGGTTGAACCTGATCCATGTGTTCTCTGAAAAAGGGTTTGGTGAATTTTGTTCGAGCAAGGGCGAGTACGCATTGAACGAAGGCTCGTCCACGCTCAGTGTAAGCCCGTCTATCAATGCTGTCCACACGCTTAGTGTGCCTGATCCGTACTGCATCCACACAGGGCGCACAATATTATCGTACACGGAAATCCCAACATAATCGCCGAAAAATACAGCCGGACTTGGCGTGAAGAAATTCTGGTTGATCTTAAAATTGGTAAATGTATTTCCGCCATCCATGGAACGCGCGAGGAATACATCCGTTTTCTGGCTTGTCGCCGGATAGTTCCTGCGGTCGTAAAAAACACAATAGATGTTTCCGTTTGTTTCATCAATGTCCATCCAGGAGAGGAACTGCTGCCTGCCGGGCACATCATCATTCACACGGATAGGGCTGCTCCAGCTGCTTCCGCCGTCTGTTGATTT
>JAOQAD010000041.1 GCA_025963775.1 Bacteroidota bacterium
CAGATGAAGATGAGAACAATTACCTGGTTGCATATTATTCAGGGGATGTGGTGCTGGCAGAGCTCAAGCAGTGGCTCCGGGACCGTTTACCGGGCTATATGCAGCCTTCACTATATATTCACCTGGATCATTTTGAATATACCAGCAGCGGGAAGATCGACAGGCAGCGCTTACCTAAGACAGGTGCAGGCAGCGGGCAAACAGAATACGTAGCTCCGCGCACATCGCTGGAAGAGCAGTTATCAGCGATCTGGTGCGAAGTGCTGGGTAAGGAAAAGGTAAGCGTAACAGATAATTTTTTTGAAATTGGCGGTAACTCATTACGGGTGATAAGCGTGCTCGTGGCTGTAAATAATTTGCATGAAAATGCACTAAAGGCAGGTGATCTCTACAATTACGGAACCATTGAAGAGATTGCCGGATTTTTAAATACCCAGCTTTCCGGTGAAAGTGCAGAAAAAGAACATTTTGAAGAATTTGAATTGTAAATAACAAAGGATGAAACATATCGGCTTATTGTTCCCTGGTGGCGGAACACATTATGTGGGAATGGGAAGTGTATTGTACCAGGAATCCTCTCTCGCAAAAAATATATTCATGGAAGCTTCGGAAGTACTGGGCTATGACCTGTCGAAGATCTGCTTTTCAGGGGAGTTGAGCCGCCTGGCATCAATGGAATATTCGCAGCCTGCTATTTTTACAGTAAGCGTTGCTGCTCATGCTGTATGTATTGCTGAAACCGGGCTTACGCCTCAATGCGCTGCAGGCCATAGCCTGGGCGAATATTCAGCGTTGGTAAGCTCTGGAAGCCTTTCATTTGCAGATGGTATAAGACTTATAAAAAAGCGCGGTCTCCTTTTACAGGAAATGGGAAAAGGCGGAAAAACAATGATGGCAGTAAATAAAATAGAAAGCTCTATGGTAGAGGCTGCATGTGCGGAGATCGTAAGAAACGGTGGACAAGCTTATGTTGCCGTTTATAATTCTACATTGCAGCACGTATTGTCGGGAGATAAGAATGACCTTGGAGCATTGGGAAAACGGTTGGAAAAAATGGGCGCTTTTGTGGAGATGCTGGATATCGATACCCCTTCTCACAGCCCGTTAATGCTGGATGCGATAAATAGTTTCAGTGACGAACTCAATGCATGTAAATTTCAAATGCCTTCCTATTCTGTGGTTTCAAATGTTACCGGCAAACCGTATACAAGTGCCGCTGAAATACCTGTAACGTTGCTGGACCACATGATCCGGCCTGTTCAATGGCAACAGAGCATAAAGTATATGTGTGCTGAAGGCATCAATTGTTTTGTTGAAACAGGTCCGCGTTCTGTATTGAAAGGTTTGATGGGATATATAAACGATACGGTAAAAGTCTATGCATTTGATACCGGGAATGACAGACAGGAATTAAAGAATGCACTTCACGTAAATGCTCCCGATCACCGGGCTTTTTTGCAGGGATGTCTTGCAATTGCTGTCAGTACCAAAAATGATAACGTCCGGATGGACGAATATAAAAATAATGTTGTACCATCATTTGCAGCGTTGCAGCGCTTGCGGATAGCTGCTGAAGAAAAAGAAGTATTGCCGGCAGAGATCAAAAAAGCGCACGGGCTGCTGCAAAGTATTTTAATTTCGAAATGTGTGTCAGCTGGTGATGCCGAATTTTTGACCACAGGATTATTAAATCAAACGGGAGTAAGAATAGACTAAAGAAAAGATATGTACAAGGACATTGCAATTATTGGTATGGCCGGACGTTTCCCCGGAGCACCGGATATTTCAGGATTTTCTGATCTGTTAAGAGAAGGCCGTGATGGTGTAAGAGAGTTATCTAAAAAACGCAAACAGGATACAAATCTTTCTTTTGATAAGGATTACCAGGTACTGGCATTCCTGGAAGATATTGATAAGTTTGATTGTGATTTTTTCGGGATCCTTCCCGGTGAAGCCAATTATATAGATCCGCATCAGCGTATACTGCTGGAAATTGTTTATCAGACAATTGAAAATGCGGGTTACAACGTGGATGATTTTAATGGTTCAAATACTTCGCTTTTCATAGGCGATACCGTACAAGAATATTACCGCCTGGCCGAAAGCTTTAACCCGCTTTTAATAACAGGGAACCTGAGTGCAGTTACTGCCGGACGTATTGCGCGTTATTTCAATCTTACCGGCAATGCGCAGATGATCGACACAGCCTGCTCATCCTCATTAGTCGCACTCAATACTGCATATAATGAGCTGATACTCGGACAGGCAGATTGTGCACTTGTTGCCGGGATAAATCTGGTACTATCCCCGAATGAAAAAATGGTTGATGAAGTGGGTATAATGTCAGCCGATGGCAGAGCACGTTCATTTTCCGCTGGTGCCAATGGAACAGGTGGTGGCGAAATTGCCGCGTGTGTTTTGTTAAAGCCATTGGATGCTGCTTTACGGGATAACGATACGATCCATGCGGTGATCAAGGGGGTTGCTGTAAACCAGGATGCACAGCGTTCATCCAGTCTCACTGCACCAAGCAGCAATGCACAGGCAGAAGTAATTAAAAAAGCATGGAAGCAGGCAAACATTGATCCTGTAACCATTTCATTTATTGAAGCGCACGGTACAGCCACCCGTTTAGGTGATCCGATCGAAATAGAGGGGATCACCAAAGCATTTAGCGAATTCACGGATAAGCGGCAGTTTTGCGCGGTGTCAACCATAAAATCAGCTATTGGCCATACAAATACAGCAGCAGGAATAGCAGGACTAATTAAAACGGTGATATCACTGAAAAATAAAGAACTGTATCCTTCTCTGCATTTTTCGGAGCCTAATCCGCTGATTGATTTTATAAATTCTCCGGTATACATAAATACAAAACGAAACTATTGGAAAACCGGAGCCGATCAGCCAAGAAGAGCCGGGGTAAGTTCGTTTGGCCTGAGTGGCACCAATTGTCATGTGGTACTCGAAGAAAGTCCGCAGAAAACCGGACCAATAAATCAAGAGGTAAATGAGAACCTGATTTATACGTTATCTGCAAAAACAGCAGAAAGCCTTCTGTCCAATGCAAAAATGCTTGAAGCATTTTTAAGTGAAAAACGATCTCCGGAAATTTCTACCAGCGCACTGTCCTTTACACTCAATGCGAGAAGAAAGCATTACAAGCACAGGATAGCATTTGTCGCAGATACGGTAAGTAATGTCCGTGAAAGGTTAAAACAATATATTTCAGGTTCTGTCATTCCACAGGATGCAGCTACAGAAATGATCTGGATTTCCTTTTCGGGAAACAGTATTATATCATCAGAAACAAATCAGCAGTTCAGTGCCCGTTTTCCTGTATTCAAAAATGCCATTGAAGAATGTGCATTGGCTGCAGCCGGGTCCGGATCCCCAATAGCCGACCAAAACGCATTTTGTTTCCAGTATGCATATTATAAACTGCTGGAATCGCTTGGTATAGCTTCTAAAAATGTGATCGGTTCAGGTAAAGGAAAGTTAGTGATTGATGTACTGAAAGGAAAAAGCTCATTAAAAGATGCTTTCATCTCTCTTGGGGGTTACACAGCTGTCTTAAATGAAAAGCTGGAAGAACGGCTGGCTGCTTTCCTCAAAGAAAAGCTGAATGATCCGGCTTCGGTGTTAATAGAAGCAGGTATGAGTGGCGAGATCCCTTCATTGCTTGCAAAGTTGAACAACGCACTGCAAAACAGGTTTTTTTATTTTAAGGAAGCTGATGAGAATAATTTTTCTGAACTGCTGGTGCAGCTCTATAACAGGGGAACAAAAATAAAATGGGCCGCTTTATACCCCGTTGGCGGAAGAAGGATAGAGCTGCCTTCGTACCAATTTGTAAAAACGCGCTGCTGGCTCGATCCGGCTCCGGCTGCTATCTCCGATTGGCTATACAAGCCATCCTGGAAACAGGTGGAAGAGCTGCCGGAGAGAGCAGCGATCCATGATAAGTGTTTCATTGTATTTATGGATGAAGAGAATGCTGCTGCTGAAAAACTTTGCAGTGAGCTTATACTGCAAGGGAATAAGTGTATCCGCGTATTTCCGGGAACGGCATTTGAACAGGAGGGAAAAGATGTTTTCCGGATGTCCCATACCAGCGAGCACGCATACACGCGGCTCCTTCAGGCGCTTGCCGGTAACAGATCAGAGGTGTCAGGAGTTATTTACATGGGCGCTTACAATATCCGGCCGCTGGCCGCCGATGTGGATACGAGCCTTGAAGCCGCTTTATATGCTCCTTTTATGATGGTGAAAGGCCTGGATTTATTATGGAATCAGGAAGGGATACATCTTTTTATCATCACTGCAAATGCGCGGATCGTTACAGGAAAAGAAACGGTGCATATTCCTGCAAATGCCGCAGTGCATGGTTTTGCAAACGGCCTTGTACAGGAGTATCCGGCACTAACGGTTCGATGTCTCGATTTTGATGCTTCTGAAGGATCACAGCATATTGCCGCATGTATCGGAAAGGAATTTGATCATAAGAAAGACCGGGCAGTGGTTGCGTACAGGGGTAAGCACCGTTTTTTACTTTCTATAGAGCGCCAGGTTTCATCCGGAGAGCAGGAAACTGCAGGCATAGCAAAGCTGCTTCGTACAGATGGTGTTTATCTGATTCCGGGAGGTGCAAGCGGAATCGGGCTTGAAATTGCAAAATTCATCAGCAGTAAAGAAAAGGTAAAGCTGGCGATTGTTAGCAGGAGAACACCGGAAGAGCTTGCTGTGTCCGATGCTGCATTGGAAGCATTCAGAGAGATCGAAAAAAGTGGTTCCAGCGTTCACTACTATGCAGCTGATATTTCTGATTTCACAAAAATGAAAGCTGTTGTAAGCCTCATTCACAAAGAGCTCGGAAAAATAAGCGGGGTGATTCATTCCGCAGGATTACCGGGTGGTGTTATGCGTACAAAAAATCATTCCGCAGCAAGCTTTAAAGAAACATTGCTTCCAAAGATTCATGGATCGGTTAACCTTTTTGAGCTTTTAAAAAATGATGCACCTGATTTTTTTGTAATGTTCTCTTCGCTTAATTCAATACTCGGTGGTGACAGAGGCAGTAATTACAGCGCAGCAAGCATTTTCCAGGACAATTATGTCCATGAAATAAAAATGCAAATTCCTCATGCGGTCGTGATTAACTGGCCGGCATGGCGTGAAACGGGACAATGGAAGCGTTTCAATGATTTTGTAGATCAACCTGCCGATTACGACCAAAGCATTCTTTCCTCTGAAGGCATTGCAGCTTTCGAAACAGCGCTTGCACAGGGATGGTCCAATACGATCGTATCCAATACAAACCCGGCATTGCTGGGGGATAATCCTTTTTTTATAGCAAATACAGGTGAAGCCTCTCCTTCAGTAAAGAGAAGCAATGCAGCTAAGCGCAGCATGCCGGTCACAGACGAAAAAAGCGATTATGTTTTTAATGACGAATGGACAGGAACAGAAAACAAAGTGGCTGCCATCTGGTATTCTGTTCTTAAAACGAAAGCGATTGGGCGTGATGACAACTATTTTAAGTTGGGCGGACATTCGCTGCTGGGGATCCGGATCATTAACCGCATCGAAAAACAGCTGGAAGTGGAAATGGAATTCCGCAATTTACTGGAATATCCTACAATCAGGGAATTGTCGGCTTACATCGACAAGCTGCGAAAAGAAGGCAATATTGTAAAATATGAAAAGATAGAGCCGGTGCCTTTGCAGGAACATTACGGACTTTCTCATGCACAGCTGCGGCTTTGGTTCCTCGATAAAATCAACCCGGGATCGTTTGCCTATAATGTAGCCAGTGCATACATTCTTGAAGGAACACTTGATCCTTCTGCATTTGCCAGTGCATTTGCCCTGTTAATAAAACGGCACGAAACCTTAAGGACCATTTTTATAGAGTTGGATGGTGAGCCCCGTCAGAAGATCCTTCAGCCCGGAGAAACGGGATTTTTTATTGAAGAGATCGATTTGAGTAAAAATGAGGATTGGGAAACCGAATGGAATATATTTATACAGGACGATGCACGTAAGCCGTTTAACCTGGCAACAGGACCTCTGTTGCGTGCAAAGCTGATTCGGCTTGCCAGCGGCAGATATGGTTTTATTTTTAACATGCATCACATTATCAGCGACGGCTGGTCAATGATCGTGCTGGTAAAAGAATTGCTGGAAATATACAGCGGATTATTAAAAGGGGAAGTGATTTCATTGACTCCTTTACCTGTTCAATATAAAGATTATACCGCATGGCAGAATAAATTACTGGCCGATAGCTCCGACAGTGAGCATAAGCAATATTGGACAAGGCAGCTGGAAGGGGAGATTCCTGTATTGGACCTGCCGGCAGACAAGGAACGCCCGGCACTTAAAACCTATAACGGAAATGTTTTAAAAATTAATATCGGTGATGGATTGTATGAGCAGATCCGCGGCTATGCAGCTGAAAAAAGCACTTCATTGTTTGTGATATTAATGTCTTCGGTAAAAGCACTGCTGTATAAATATACAGGGCAGGACGATATTATCGTAGGAACAACCGTTTCGGGACGGGATCATCTTGACCTGGAAGATCAGATAGGTTTTTATATCAATTCACTTGCTATCCGAACACGCTTTTCCACAGATGAATCGTTTGACAGCTTATCCGCAAAGCTTAAATCAGGTACTATAAAAGCATTGGAACACAGCATCTATCCCTTTGATTTGCTGCTGGGTGGAGTTGCGGTTGAGCGCGATCAAAGCAGATCGCCTTTATTTGATGTGCTTGTAGAGTTTTTCGATATGAACACAGGCAGGCAGGCAACGCCCGCTCAGAAAGCGATCCTTTCGGATGCCTGTGAAGCAGCAGCATTTGTAAGTACAAAGTACGATCTTACGTTCAGGTTCGATAACAGTAACGGACTTTGTCTTTTTATTGAATACAATACCGACTTGTTCAGTTCCGGGCGGATTGACATGCTGCGCGAACATTATCTCCGGTTGCTGAACCAGCTTATTTCCGAAAGCGCAAAGCCTTTAGCCGGTTTTACATACACTACGGCCCAGGAGCAAAAAAAGCTGCTTGATATCTCTTTTGGAAAAAGTGTAGAAATTCCGGCAGAGAGTTTTATTGCCGCCTTTCAGCAGCAGGTAAGCAAAACCCCTCATCATCCCGCTGTTGTTTTCAATGATAAAGTCCTGAGCTATACGCAGCTCAATGCAGAAGCTAACAAGCTTGCTCATTATTTAAAAGAGACATTTGGAGTTAGTACCGGACAATTTATTCCGCTGATGGTAGACCGTTCGGAATATATGATCATAGGCTTGCTTGGTATTTTAAAAGCAGGATGTGCTTTTTGCCCTATAGATCCTTCTTATCCCAACGCGCGTAAAAAGCTCATTCTTGAAGATCTGGATGCTTCCATTCTTATAACGGATTCCACATACATATTCGACTTACCTGTGGGTGTGCATGTGAAATTAATTGCCCTTGATGCAGAGCTGCCAGGAATGATCACATCTTCAGAAGATCTGCAAGAGCCATTCACTGAAGGAAATACCGCCTATGTGATCTACACATCCGGCTCCACCGGTAATCCCAAGGGTGTAGTTGTGAGCGATAACAATTTTATGAATTACCTGCGTTGGGCAAACAGCTATTATTTCAACGATCAGCCGGGTTATCATTTTCCGCTTTTTACTTCGCTTTCATTTGACCTTACGCTTACAAGCATTTTCAGCACCCTGCTCAGAGGTGATAGTGTAACGGTTTTCGGGGAGCTTGAAATTGATGCCTTATTCTCATCGGTATTTCATAAAAACAGTGGAATAACCGCTGTTAAATTAACTCCTTCCCACTTGGAAATAGTGAATGACCTGGGTTATGATTTAGGTAATCTGAAACTAATGATCACCGGTGGAGAAGCGTTAAAAAACAAGCATATAGAAAGGCTTATAGAATCCTATCCGCAAGTAAAGGTCTATAACGAATACGGGCCAACGGAAACAACAATCGGCTCCAGTGTATCGCTTGTAGCAGAAGAGGGCATCATCACCATCGGGGAACCGGTTTGGAATACTTCAATTTTTATTCTTGATGAGCATTTGAACCTGGTGCCCGAAGGGATCAAAGGTGAAATATGCATTGGCGGGGCGGGTGTTACCAAAGGGTATTTGAACAAACCTGAAATGACTTCCGGAAAATTTATCCGTGATCCGTTTTCTGAAAAATACAGTACTATGTATCGTACAGGCGATCTGGGAACACGCACTCCGCAGGGAATGCTTGTATATCATGGCAGAAAGGACGACCAGGTAAAAATCCGCGGAAACCGTGTGGAGCCGGGCGAGATTGAAAATGTGCTGTTGGGGATGAAAAACGTTAAACAAGTGGCAGTGCTTGAAAAGAAAGACAAAGAAGGCACATCCTTTCTATGCGCCTATATTGTTGCAGCCGGAGTTATGGAAGAGCTTGCCTTAAAAGAGCATTTGAAAAAGCAGCTTCCCAATTACATGATCCCTTCCTTTTTTATCCGGGTCGATGAAATGCCGCTATCCGCTTCAGGTAAAACGGATAAGGCCGCTCTGGGCAGGCTGGATGATATTGATTTGCTGCTTGGACCAGTTAATGTATATGAAGCTCCGAAAACTGCAACAGAAACGATTGTTGCAGGGATCTGGGAAAGGATATTGGACAGGACGAAAATTTCAAGGAATGATAACTTTTTTGAACTTGGCGGACACAGTCTTAAGGCAACAAAATTTATTGCGCTGCTTTATAAAGAGCACAACGTTCAGCTGGACCTTACACTGATTTTCGAAAAGCCTGTTCTTGCTGCATTATCAATGGAGATTGATAAGATGGAAAAAACAGCGTATGATGATATTGTTCCTGTAGATGAGCAGCCCTATTATGAAGTGTCCCATGCACAAAAACGCCTTTGGTTTGTTGAACAGAAAGGACACGGACAGGCAGCATATAATATTCCTTCAGCGCATTTGCTCAGGGGGGATATAAACTGTGCGGCATTTGAATCTGCACTGGAAATGCTGATCCGCAGGCATGAAAGTATGCGTACTGTTTTTATTACAGTGGCCGGTGAGCCAAAGCAAAAAATACTTTCCTTCGAAAGCACCGGGTTTAAGCTTCAGCAGGATGATTTCCGAACTAAGCAGGATCCAAAAGCAGCAGTGGAAAAGATCCTGGCGCAGGATTCTAAAATTCCGTTTGACCTGTCGAAAGGGCCATTATTAAGAACAAAGTTATTCCGTATCTCAGAAGATCACTATGTTTTTTATATGAACATCCATCACATCATAAGTGATGAATGGTCGATGGGGATATTTATAAATGAGCTGCTTGGATTTTATAAAGCAGCGCTGGATAGGACAGTCCCTTTACCGGAACCGCTGAGAGTGCAGTATAAGGATTATGCAGCATGGCAGAATAAGCAGCTGGCTGGCGAAAAAGTAAAAGCGCATCAGCAATTCTGGCTCAGCCGCTTTAAAAATGCAGCACCGGTGTTGGAGCTGCCAACCGATTTTAAACGTCCTGCCGAAAAAAGCTTTAAAGGCAATACCATCGGAGCCGTAGTAAGTAAGGAGCTCACATCCGGATTGAACAAATTGAGCCTTGATCACGGGGCGAGCCTTTATATGACCATTCTCGCCCTTATAAATACCTTGATGCACCGGTATTCAAAGCAGGAAGACATCGTGATCGGCTTCCCGATCGCAGGCCGGGAACATACTGACCTGGAAAACCAGCTTGGGTTTTATGTGAACACGCTTGCGCTCCGCACTGCATTTTCTAAAGATGACAGATTTGATCAGTTGCTGCTTAAAGTAAAGGAAAATACATTGAATTCTTATGAGCACCAGGTATATCCATTTAACAGGCTGCTGGAAGATCTGCAGCTGGAACGCGATGACAGCCGTCACCCGCTGTTTGATATAAATGTTGTGTTCCAGAATACAGATGCATTGGATTCAAAAGCATTTGCAGACAATGAGAGCGGAGCAGGAATAGAAGTGCTGGGTAATTTTCTCTCACAATATAATTCGAGCAAGTACGATCTTATTTTTCATTTCAGGGAAATAAGTGGCTGCCTGCAGATGGGAATTGAATACAGCACCGATCTGTTTAAGGAAGAACGCATACGGAGAATGTTGAGCCATTTTGAAATGCTGGTACGCTCAGTGATCGCAGATGCAACTGTTACTATCGCCTCGGCTGAGCTATTGAGCAGCGAAGAAAAAGCAATGCTTCTTTTTGAGAATAATACCACTGAAATGGTAATGGACGATGCAAAAACAGTTGTGCATTTATTCCGGGAACAGGTGGAGAATAATCCGGGCAATACGGCACTTGTTATTAATGACCGGCAGATCACTTATGCTGAGCTGGATGTGCTCGTGAGCAAGCATGCGACCTTTATAAGCAGACAGAAATTAAATAAAAATGCTGTGATCGCAGTCATGCTCGAGCGTTCCGTTAATGCGGTAGCTGCTATTATGGGTGTATTAAAATCCGGTTATACTTATCTTCCGCTGGAGCCTGAAAATCCTTTTGAACGTTTAAAATACATTCTGAATGATTCGGCTGCGGAAATGGTGATTTCAGAAAAGAAATACTTGAAAACACTGAACAAGCTTCAATGGGAATGTGACAGTTTCGGAACATATATGTGTGTTGACAGCGAGGATGTGCATACCGAAGAAGAAGCTGCCAATTCAATGATGAACATTGAGCTGTGGGATTATGTAGGGGAAAATACGCATGATGATATTTCCGGTGGGGGCTGGACTTCCAGCTATACCGGACTTGAGTTAACGCGGGAGGAAATGGATGAATATGCGGAAAATGTTTTTCATAAAGTACGGCCGCATGTCAGTGAAACAAGCACCGTGCTGGAGATAGGCTGTGCTTCGGGAATTACTATGTTCAGTCTTTCACCATTCGTTAAAACGTATGTGGGTACTGACTTGTCCTCAAAAATACTTGAGAAAACACAACTGCGTGCCGATGAAGGAGGATACACGAATGTACGGCTCGGGCATCTTGCTGCGCACGAGGTGGACCGGCTGGAAGAAAAATTTGATGTCATTATAATAAACAGTGTAATACAAAGCTTTCATGGGTATAACTACCTGCGGGATGTGCTCCGGAAATGCATCCGCCTGCTGAATGACAAAGGCATGATCTACCTTGGTGATATCCAGGACCAGGATCTGAAGCAGGATCTTATAGCGAGCCTTTCCAATTTTAAAAAGCAGAACACAGTTGCGGAATACCGTACAAAAACCGATTGGTCGAAAGAGCTGTTTGTTTCCAGGAGGTTCCTGCACGATCTGCAGTATGAAATGCCTGAGATCCGGGAAATAAAAGATTCGCTTAAAGAAGGAAAGATCCACAATGAGCTGAAAGATTTCCGTTTCGATGCGGTGCTTTTCATTGATAAGGATAAAAAAGCCAAACAAAAGTTAAAGCCGCGCTTTAAGCAGCAGTACGGAGCCGCTTCACTTTCTGAAGCAACAGGCGGTTATGAAGTGAATACATTGCCTGCCGGAACTGCTTATATTATATATACCTCCGGCTCAACGGGACAGCCGAAAGGAGTAGCCGTAGGCAATAAGAGCCTTTATAATTACATCAGCTGGGCCAACGGTTATTATTTTGCCGAAGCCGGCTCCGGTAACATGGCATTGCTTACATCACTTGCATTCGATCTTACGGTTACCAGCTTGTTTTGTCCGCTTACAAACGGAAGCAAGCTGTTTGTATTTGAAGGAAAGGAAATCGACCAGGTCATGATCACCTGCTTCTCCAATCCGGAAATACAAACGCTGAAGTTAACCCCGACACACATTTCGCTTTTAAATCACCTGCCGGTTATGTATTCCCTTTTAAAACAGGTGATCGTAGGTGGGGAAATGCTGCAAAAGCACCAGGTGGATACGCTTGCTGCGATCAACCCTGATATAATTATTTATAATGAATATGGCCCTACGGAAGCTACCGTTGGCTGTACCGTTGCCAAAGTAAGCGGTTCATATTTTGATATCGGCTACCCGATCGCAAACACGCAGATTTTGATTATGGATGACAATGATCAGCTGGTACCGGTAGGTTGTGATGGCGAATTGTGTATTGCCGGTGATTGCCTTGCATTGGCATATCATAACAGGCCGGAGCTGACAAAGCAAAAATTTGTGCCTCATCCGTTTGCAGAAAACAAGCTATTGTACCGTACGGGAGATCTTGCGAGGTGGCAGGAGGATGGCAGCCTTCAGCTCAGGGGCAGGATAGATGACCAGGTAAAAATAAATGGCCACCGGATAGAGCCGGGTGAGATCGCGAAAAAAATGGTGATGCATCCTTTTGTGAAAGATGCGGTTGTTATTATTACCGGGGCGGATGATCAGAAAAAGCTTGTTGCCTACCTTGTAACAGATAAAACAGTGGAGCCGACGGAGCTACAGCATTTTTTACTGGAAACGCTTCCGGCATACATGCTACCTTCAAAGTTTGTTTCACTTGAAAAACTTCCGCTTACCGTAAATGGCAAGCTGGATGTGAAAGCATTACCCGGTATGGAATCCGCAGTTGAGAATGACAGGCTGTTCAAGGCGCCAGTTACGGAAATGGAGCTTTTAATGACAGAGGTATGGAAAGATGTACTCGGCCTTGGCAGGATTGGCATTGATGAAGACTTCTTTGAAATAGGAGGAGATTCCATTAAGGCGATCCAGATCGCATCGCGAATGCACAGGGAAGGATACAACGTGCAGGTAAGAGATATTTTTAAAAAATCAACGATCGAGGAACTTTCGCAGGAAGTGAAAAAATTAGCCCGGATCGCTGACCAGGCTCCCGTTACCGGTAAGGTGCCGCTCACTCCCATGCAGATTGAGTTCTTTAACATGGGCATAAATGCGCCTCACCATTTTAACCAGTCTGTAATGCTGTATGCAGAGGAAGGCTTTTCCACTGAAATGATAAAAGCCGTTTTTACATTGATCCAGTCTCATCACGATGCATTGCGCATGACTTATGTAAATATCAATGGTGTAAACGAGCAGTATAACAATGGCCTGGAGCAGGACTTAGAGCTGGTTACGGAGCTGATCGGAAGCGATGTTGCTGCTGAGATCGAAATGCATGCTAACAGAATCCAGCAAAGCATCAGCCTGGAAAAAGGGCCTCTGATGAAGCTTGGTCTTTTTAAGGCTGCAGATGGCGATCGCTTGCTTATCGTGATCCATCATCTTGTTGTGGATGGAGTATCCTGGAGGATCCTGTTTGAGGATATTGCCACCCTTTGCAGGCAATACAAGGAAGGCGCAGCGCTTACACTTCCGCTAAAAACGGATGCATTCATGCAATGGGCTGTGAAGTTGAAGGCATATGCAAATACGCCCCGGTTCCTGGAAGAAAAAATATTCTGGAAAGAGCTGGAAGAGGTTACAGTGCCCTCACTGGTGCCCGATCATGACGCAGAAAATACGGAAGAAGATGTGGAAGCAGTCAGCTTTACGCTCGATGCGGATCAGCTGATGAATGCAAATAAAGCATACAGCACCGAAATAAATGATCTTTTATTATCGGGACTCGGACTCGCTGTAAAAAAATGCTTTGGTGTTGAACGATCAATGATTGCCCTGGAATCGCATGGCAGGGAAGAGCTGATAAAAGATGTGGATGTGAGCCGCACCATCGGGTGGTTTACAACGGTGTTCCCGGTAATTATCGGTATGGGCTGTTCTGCCGATATTTCACTTTATATAAAGGAAGTGAAGGAAAGCCTGCATAAAATTCCGAATAAAGGAATTGGTTACTGGATGCTGAAGCACCTTACGGAAAAAGAACACACACAGGAATTAAGATTTGACCAGGTACCAGGCATCAGCTTCAATTACCTGGGGCAGTTTGATACCGATCTTAAAAAGATGGAGTACGGCATCGCAGCCGAATCACCGGGGAAATCACAGGGAAGCAACGGTAAACGGCAATACCTGCTGGATGTATCGGGAATGCTTACCGGTGGACAGCTGGCAATGACGCTACGGTATTCAGGAAAACAGTTTGGAAAAGGGAAAATGGAGCTGCTAGCTGCCGAATACAAAGCTGCGTTGAAAAATGTGATCGCACATTGCATCTCTAAGGGTGAAAAGGAGCTTACACCAAGTGACCTTGGCTACAAAGGATTAAAGGTAAAAGACCTCGAAACTTTTTTTGATGAATAAAAAGGCGTTCATACCTGGGCCTGCAAAAAATAAATAAATACTTCACTAAAATTATATTAAAAAAAATCTGAAAATGAAAAAAATAACAGAAATCAGCGAGTTGGCAAACCTGTCGCAGGAAAATTTTATACAGTTCACAGATGCGCTGTCCTCGTGTAATTACGAAATAATTGATCCCGGGGTATTACCGGATGATGCAGTTAAGCAAACTTTTGGAGGCACATCCAACCGCATGGAACATTATAAGATCATTTTTGATGACCAGGAAGCATCGCTCGGTTATTTTTTGTTGAAGTTTACAGGGGCAGATGGCTCCGATGTGCTGTTACCGATCACTGTATTTGGTAAAAGCGATGTTCACAAGGTCTATTTCCCATTGGTGATCGACCAGATGCTGGTGGAGAATTTTCTTAAGCTGAGCAAAAAAGGCCTGACAGAATTTCTGGATACTTTTCCCGAAGAGGCAATTGATGAATTGTTTGTTAAATTCCTGAGTATTAAAAAAAATCTTATTGAAGCCATATTTAAAAAGTACCTTGAAGTAAGCAAAGATTTTATTTCGGCAATGGCCTGGGAATTAAAAGGTAAGGAAAGCTTTACAAGGAAACTTGCCGAAGCTCATTCATTTAACTGCTGGCAAAACCAGGAGCTGAATATCGAATTTCTTTTTTCCAGGCATATCACGGATGAGGAAAAAAAGAAAATGGAGCGCTTCATTGTAAGAGCGCGTTGGGTGATGTCGCTTTCACTGGATAAAAACATTAAAGCTGATGCCCCTGCTGTATTGTCAGATGAATTCAAAGGACTTTTAAAGCTCTTTTACCAGCGGCTTTTATTGCATGAAGCCAATGTATAATAAGAAGGTCATACAGAATTAAAAAGAACAGCAGCGCTATGTTAACAAATAAGAATATCCAGGATATCTATACGCTTTCCCCGCTTCAGCAGGGAATCTATTTTCAATGGCTTTATAATAGATCGTCATCCAATTATTTTGAGCAGATGTCGTACAGCATTCATGGCAGCATAGATGCCGGAGTTGTGGAGCATGCGCTTAATCAGCTGGTCGCCCGTTATGATATCCTCAGGACAGTTTTTAATCATGAGCGCACCGGTCAGCTGCTGCAGGTTGTGGTAAAAGAAAGGCAAGCGGATTTCACATACCTGGATCTGCGGAGCTTGCCCGGGGACAAGCAAAAAAATATTGCAGAGCATCTGGAAGCCGACAGGTCAAAAGGATTCGATCTCAACAAAGATGTGCTGATGCGCGTGATCCTGATCCGTTCAGAAGAGAACGAATATCATTTTATCTGGAGTCATCATCACATCCTGATGGATGGCTGGTGTGTAAGTATTATCACTGCGGAATTTTTTCATTTGTATGCATGCGGTGTGGCGGGCCGTTCAGCTTTACTGCCGGCTGTAAAGCAATACCGCGATTATATCGAATGGCTAAACGAATGTGATAAGGCAGCAGCAAAAGACTATTGGACAAAATACCTTGCAGCGTTTACAAAAAAAACCGGCCTTCCTGCATCCTTCGGCAACGATGAAACGGAAGAAAAATATGAGGCGGATCATGTTGAAAAAATATTTCCGGAAGAGTTGTCAGTCCGCATGCGTCACTATGCCGAGAAGAATCATGTAACGCTTAATAATTTTATCCAGGTGTTGTGGGGCGTTTTGCTGGCCAAATATAATAATACTACCGATGTGGTATTCGGATCCATTGTATCGGGAAGGCCTGCGGAAATTCCCGGGATAGAAACAATGGTCGGCCTGTTCATCAATACAATTCCTGTAAGGCTTGCATTTGAAAGCGGGGAAACATTCAACAGCCTGCTGAAACGCATGCATGCAAAAGCAATAGAAAGTGAAGCATTCCATTATTCACCTTTGAATGAGATCCAGTCCTACAGCCCATTAAAGCAAGGTCTGCTGGACCATATTATGGTTTTTGAAAATTACCCGGTAGCAAAAAGCATCGAGGAAAAAGGTGCCGGGATGATGGCATCCGGTACAGGTCCTGCAACTGAAATAAAAGATATATGGATGTTCAGGCAGACCAATTATAATTTTAATATGGCGGTGATCCCCGGACAGGAGATCTCCATCCGTTTTGATTATAATGCCTGTGTATATGACCGTTTGTTTGTGGAATCAATTTTCGGCCATTTTGAAAACATTGTCAGCCAGGTAATGGAGAATGACTCCCTTGCGATTGAGGGTCTGAAGCTGGTTAAAAAAGAAGAAGCAGACAGGATCACTGAAAAATTTAATGACACGGCAAAAGTATATCCCTCGGATACGACCATTGTGCAGCTGTTTGAAGAGCAGGTAAAACGTCACGGATCATTAACGGCCGTGGAGTTTAACAACAGCTGCTTAACGTATACTGAGCTGAATGAAAAAGCGAACCAGCTTGCTGCTCAGCTGATCGGGAAAGGTGTAACGCCTGATTCCGTTGTAGGAATTATTGCGGAACGCTCCTGTGAAATGATCATTGGCATCATAGCCATTCTCAAGGCCGGTGGTGCTTATCTGCCTGTCGATCCCGCTTATCCGGATGAGCGTATTTTGCATATGATTAAAAACAGCGAAGCAGCTGCAGTGCTCACATATAGCTACACATTACCAGCCGCTTTACAGCATCTGCCGGCAATCAGCCTTGCAGATGGTGTTTTTAAAGGGAGCACGGAAAATCCGCCATTGATCCCCGCTCCGGGAAATCTTGCGTATGTGATCTATACTTCCGGGTCAACCGGCCTTCCCAAAGGAGTAATGGTAGAGCACCGCGCCTTCCTGAATATAAAGGATGCCTATTTTAAAATTTCCGCAGGAGAAAAAACAACACTTTCCTGCAATTTTGTTTTTGATGTTTCGGTGCTCGAAATTTTCAGCAGCCTGCTAAATGGTGCCTGCCTTTGCATTCCGCCAGCCGGTGTTGTAAGCGATCCTGCAGATTATGCAGATTTTCTTCAGCGCAAGCAGATCACAACAGCGTATCTGCATCCCATGCACTTACAGCCCATTGCAAATGTGCTGAAAAACTTTGATGCCTGCTTTCTCAAAAGAATCCTCATTGGTGTGGAGCCGATCAAACATGAGATGATCAAATGGTACCTGCACCGGCACATAGAAATTATAAATGGGTATGGCCCGACCGAAACTACCATTTGTGCTACCTTTTATAAGGTGAATACTGCGGAAACAAAAGAAAGGGTGATCCCGATCGGAAAACCGTTGCAGAATATGCAGGTATTCATTCTTGATGATCAGCTGGAGATGGTGCCGGCAGGAATAAAAGGAGAGATCTGTATTGCCGGTGTGGGACTCGCGCGGGGGTACATCAATGATCCCGGATTAACGGCTGCTGTATTTGTAAACGGGAAAGAATGTACTGCGGAAAGGATTTACCGGACAGGAGATACCGGCAGATGGCTTCCTGACGGCAATCTTGAATTCCAGGGAAGAAAAGATAACCAGGTAAAGCTGAATGGATACCGTATTGAATTGGGAGAGATCGAAGCCTGCTTATCCATGCATCCTGCTATTGCAGAGGCTGCAGTGATTATTGACAGTAAAGAGAATAGCGCAGGCCTTACGGCTTTCATTGTTGTTAAAGGGCCTGCAGGCCTCAATGAGCTCAGGGAATTTTTATCCAGGAGCCTTCCCAAATACATGTTCCCTTCGCGTTTTGTGATTATTCCAAAGCTCCCGGTAACATCCAATGGTAAGATCGACCGGAAGGGATTGCTGCAGATCAATGGAAATGAGCTGCTAAGCGGTGTTAAATATGTGAGTCCGAGAAACATTATAGAAGAAAAGCTGGCGGAAGCTTTTGAAAGTGTATTGGGAACAGGAAAGACCGGCATCCTGGAAAACTTTTTTGAAACAGGAGGCGACTCTATAAAAGCGATCCAGCTCTCCTCCCGGATGCACAAGGAAGGTTACAGGGTTTCGGTGAAGGACATTTTTAAATTCCCTACCATCGGAACATTATCCGCAGTGGTAAAAAAATCGATCCGTGAAATCGATCAGTCCCCTGTTTCCGGAAAGGTAATGCTCACACCCGTGCAGCAGGATTTCTTTTTATCCGGCCGGCCATTTCCCGGTCAATATAGCCAATCCGTTATGTTATATGCTGCGGATGGCTTTGAAGAAAAAATGATCCGCACTGTATTCTCCTTTTTGCAGGATCATCATGATGCGCTAAGAATGACGTTTTCGGGCGAAGAAGGGAATGTGGATCAATATAACCGCGAAGCAGGACAGGAGCTTGGACTAATAACAGCTGTATTGCCCGCAGAAAATTTCGCAGAGGAATTGTCTGCCCATGCCCAAAAGCTGCATAAGAGCATAGACATGAAGAACGGCCCCCTGATGAAGCTGGGGCTTTTTAAGTCGGATAAGGGCGACCGGCTGGTGATTGTTATTCATCACCTGGTGATCGATGGGATTTCCTGGCGGATACTTTTTGAAGACATTGGAATCCTGCATAAGCAACATACGGAAGGTATGCCGCTTAGCCTGCCACCCAAAAGCGATTCGTTTAAAAGCTGGGCGCAGAAATTATCGGAATATGCCAATACCCCCAAATTTTTAAAGGAAAGAAGCTATTGGGAAGCCATGGAAAAAAGTGGCGCAGGAGCACTGTTCAATACCGGGAATAATTACAATGCATCTGAGGGACATACGGAAGTGATCCGGTTCCGTTTGAATGAAGAACAAACGAAGCTGCTGATCACGGATGCGAATAAAGCTTACTCAACGGAGATCAATGATCTGCTGCTTGCGGCTTTCGGCATGGCAATGCGGTCATTGTTCAATTGCCATAAATTACAGATTGCAATGGAAGGTCACGGTCGCGAGGAGCTGATGGCGGATGTGGACATCAGCAGAACAATAGGCTGGTTCACCAGCTTGTTCCCTGTAGTGCTGGACATGAGCTATACTGCTGATCTGTCGCGACAGCTAAGGGAAGTGAAGGAAACCTTACATCGCCTGCCAAACAAAGGCATTGGCTACTGGATGCTGAAATACCTTACGAAACCGGAGCTGAGAGGCGAATTGAAATTTGACCTGTCCCCGGAAATTGCCTTTAACTACCTCGGTCAATTCGATGCGGATGTAAGCCAGCTGGGTTTTGAGATCAGGGAAGACATCGCTGTAAGGCTGCGTGAAGAAACAGCAAAAAAATATGTGCTGGACATAACAGGGCGGATAGTGAACCACGAGCTGGAAATTTTTATTGAATATAATTCCGCGCTGCTGCCGCCCGCGAAAGCGGAGCAACTGGCAGCTTTTTACAAAGACGAATTAAAAACGGTGATTGCGCATTGCGTTTCCAAAAATGAAAAAGACACAACACCAAGTGATTTTATTTATTCGGGAATGTCAATTGAAGACCTTGATTCAATATTTAATTAAAAGAGATGTTAACAAAAGAAAATATCAGGGAAATATATCCATTGACGCCTCTCCAGGAAGGAATGTTTTTTCATTCTCTGCTGCAAACAGAATACAATGTTTATTTTGCACAAATGTGCTATTCCATCAATGCAGATTTGAATGTGGAAGTGGTGGAAAAGAGTTTCGATGAATTGTTTAAGCGCCATGATATCCTTCGCACTGCTTTTATTCAAAAAACAACAGAAAGGCCTTTGCAGATAGTGCTGAAGGAAAGAAAGTGCAGCCTGGTTTACCGCGACATTTCAAACCTCGAAAATAAAAAGGAATACCTGCAAAGCTTTAAGGAAGCCGATGCCAAAAAAGCGTTTGATCTTTCAAAAGATGTGCTTATGCGTGTCAGCATATTTAAAACTGCCGGTTCTGAATTTGAATTCGTATGGACACATCACCATATTTTAATGGATGGCTGGTGTCTCGGGATCCTGGTAAATGAGTTTTCACGGCTGTATTCGGGTTTCATCAGCAATATGCAGCCTTCTCTCCCGGTAGTAACGCCTTACAGCGAATACATCAAATGGCTGGAATCGCAAAACACCGAAAATGCAACCGCTTACTGGGCATCGTATATTGAAGGTTATTCCGAAAGCAGCCCCGTACCGGTGTTCCTGAAAAAAGAAGAAGAAGCAAAAAAATATATAAATGCAAAGGTGGTATTGGAGCTGCCCCCGCACATGGTGGAGAAGATCCGCAAAAATGCAGAGAAGAACCAGGTGACAGTGAATAATTATTTCCAGGCCGTATGGGGCATTTTACTGAGCAAATACAACAACAGCAGGGATGTGGTTTTTGGTACCGTTGTTTCCGGCCGTCCGCCCGAAATTGAAGGAGTAAGCGATATGATCGGTTTGTTCATCAATACAATTCCGGTACGTGTAAGCTACACAGCCGGCCTGCAATTTTCAGCCCTTCTGAAGCTCACGCAGCAAAAGGCAATGGAAAGCCAGTCGTACGAGCATTTTCCGCTAAGCACCATACAGTCGTTCAGTCCGTTGAAAAGGGATTTGCTGGATCACATTTTTGTATTTGAAAATTTCCCCGTTGTTCAGCAGATCGAAAATGGAAGCAATGCAGAGCAGTCTGCAGGCAATCCGATCTTAAATGTGGAAGTAACAGAGCGTACACATTATGATTTCAATGTGATCATTTTGCCACATGCAGGACTTACCGTCAGGTTTGATTTTAATGAAGCCTGTTATGAAAAAGCATATGTTGAGCAGATCGCAGGCTGCATGCATCATTTATTTGAGCAGGTAATACAGGATGAGAACATTACAATAGATGACTTAAGATTGCTGCCGGCTAATGAACTCAGTTATGATACCGTATCAGCGTATCCGGGAGACCAGGTAATTACAGCGCTTTTTAAAGAGCAGGTAAATGCCAATCCCGGCCAGGTTGCTGTGGTTTGCGAAGATCGTAAAATAACTTACAGCCAGCTTGATAGCTTGTCGGATGCCATTGCATCACACCTGCTCTCAAAATACAAAGTAAGGCAAGGCAGCAGGGTTGCAGTAATGCTACCCCGCTCCGAAACGGCAATTGCAGTTTTCCTCGCTATCCTTAAAGCCGGAGCAACCTATGTTCCCTTAGATCAGTTGCATCCTTCTGTCCGGCTTACATTCATGCTGAAGGATACCGCTTCGGTGCTGCTGATCAGTAACGGCACAGTTGAAAAACAACTGGAAACGGCCATCCCGGTATGGAACATGGACCGTGAGGAAGTACTTTCGCGTGTTTTTGTACCAGCAGCGGCAATGCCTCCCGGGCTTGCGTACATCATGTATACTTCGGGATCAACCGGTACTCCAAAGGGTGTAATGATAGAACAAAAGGGGATCATCCGCCTGGTGAAAAATACAAATTATGTTCACTTTTCCCCGCAGGATAAAGTTCTCGGGCTTTCAAACCTGGCCTTTGATGGATCAACCTTTGATATTTACGGAGCATTATTGAATGGATCAACATTGGTAATGGCTTCGGATCTGGAGCTTTCAGATACATCCCGAGTGACAAAGCTTATGGAAGCAGAGAGTATTTCAAAGCTGTTCATGACTACGGCAATGTTCAATACGCTGGTGGAAGACAGGCCTGACTGTTTCAAAAATGTAAAAACAATCGTGGTGGGCGGAGAACAATTGTCGTTACCGCATGTAAAAAAGTTCATAGGCCGGTATGGCAATGGTAAGCTGGTAAACGGATACGGGCCTACCGAGAATACTACATTTTCCACTTATCATGAAATAACGGAAAGGGATGTGAATAGGGCTGTTATTCCAATAGGGAAACCCATTTCAAATTCTGCAGCCTTTGTCCTGGATCACCGGCTGCACCCTCAGCCACCACTTGCATATGGGGAAATTTATGTTTCGGGTGATGGCCTTGCAAAGGGTTATTTGAGTGATGATGCCCTTACAGCAGAGCGCTTTATTCCTGATCCTTTTTGTGAAGGAAAAATACTCTACAAAACCGGTGATCTTGCCAGGCTGCTTGCTGATGGAAGCATTGATTTTATTGGCAGAAAAGATGGACAGGTAAAGATCAGGGGATACCGCCTCGAGCTGGCGGAAATCAGGAACAGGCTGCTGGAATTCCCTGGGATCAAAGATGCGGTGATTGCAGTAAGGCAATGGCAGCAGGGAGATAAATACCTTGTGGCATGTTTTACTTCCGCTGAAATAACAGATGTGAAAGCAATCCGTGCTTTCCTGCTCCAAAAGCTGCCGGCTTATGCTGTGCCTGCTTTTATGATGCAAATGGAGCGGATCCCGCTAAATTCAAATGGCAAAGTAGATCTGGCGGCTATTCCCCTTTTTGAAAGAGCTGAAAGCGGGGTAAATGAAGATGCTCCCGGAAATGAGCTGCAAGAAACATTGCTGCGGATCTGGAAGGATCTCCTGGAAACCGACAGCCTGGGGATCCGGGATAATTTTTTCGAGTTTGGCGGGCACAGCTTAAAAGCGAACCGTTTGATCTTAAGAATTCATAAAGAGCTGAATGTAAGAATAGAGCTGCGCCTGGTGTTTGCGAACCCTACCATTGAACAGTTATCAGGAGTGATAGCACAAGCTGAAAGGAATAAATTTTCGTCTGTTGAGGCTGTTCCTTTAAAGGATTCGTATGAGCTTTCGCATGCACAAAAAAGAATGTGGTTGTTGAGCCAGTTTAAAGAACGATCGGCCGCATATCATATTCCCTGTGTATATTCACTCAAGGGAGAGCTGAATGTTCCTGTTTTTCATAAAGCCCTGAAAATATTAGTGGAGCGGCATGAAAGCCTGAGAACAGTATTCCGGCTCATTGACGGAGAACCGAAACAAGTGATCCTTGAGCCGCAGGCATCGGGATTTGTGTTGAATGAAACAGACCTTTCTTCATGGCAGGCAGACCCGGAATCGCATATTGTGGCTGTTTTGCAGAAAGAAACATCCGCTGCATTCGATATGGAAAATGGCCCGCTGATAAGAACTCATCTGCTGCGCACAAGTCATGCAAGCCACGTATTTGTGCTTACGCTTCATCATATCATCTGCGATGGCTGGTCGCTTGGCCTGATCATAAAAGAGCTGCTGGCGCTGTACGATGCATTTATAAAAGAAGAAGACTCACCGCTGCAGCCCTTAACGATCCAGTACAAAGATTACGCTGCGTGGCAGAACGGTCTGCTCGCGGAGCACGGAACACGCGCACAGCAAAATTACTGGATGAATAAATTATCAGGCCGTCTCCCGGAAATCCAGCTCATCTCCGATCGTCCGCGGCCACAGTTAAAAACCTATAACGGGAATACAATTGGCCTGCATATAGATGAAGACACTTTTCTGCAGATGAGAACAATCTGCCTGAAAGAAGGCGTTACATTGTACATGCTGCTGCAGGCAGTTTTAAAAGTGCTTTTATACATGGAAACCGGGCAGCAGGATATTATTATCGGGAGCCCTGTTGCAGGGCGTAATCACAAGGACCTGGAAGAGCAGGTAGGGCTGTATGTAAATACCCTTGCCATCCGCGACTTCGTAAACGGATCGGATTCCTTTACCCGTTTCCTGGCAAGTGTAAAACAAACAGTATTGGAAGCTTATGAGCACCAGGAATATCCGTTTGATAAATTGGTGGAAGACCTGGGAATAGTTCCTGTAGGCAACCGTCAGCCGGTGTTTGATGTATTTATGGCGCTTCAGAACCTCGGGGAAAATAAAATAAATATCACAGGTATTGAAGCTGATTACTTTAATTTCCATTCTGACCGTTCAAGCAGCAAATTTGATCTCAATTTTGCTTTTTCAGAAGCCGGTGAACGGCTGATTGGAAGCCTCGAATATGATACCGACCTGTTTGACCTGTCAACGATTGAAGTGATCAGGGAACAGTTTGAATGGCTGTTAAAAAGGATTGTGGCCGCGCAGGAAACAACGATTGATCAGCTGTTATTACGCAGCACGGATGCCAAAGATGTTGATTTTTTTGAACTGAATTTTGAAAATTAAATACATGGAGACGATCCCTATGAAACAGGCAGAACACACTGAAATGGCTTTTAAACAAGCAGAAAGATATTGGCTGAATAAGCTTAAGAATACAAACATGTCGGCTATTTATTCCCCGGATGTGCTGCAGTTGGAAACAGCAGGAAAAAAAGATGTTTTTACACTGGCAATGCCGGCTGAGTTGAGGACGGCCCTTGAAAAGCTATCGAAAGGTAATGATATGGCAAAGCTCACGTTATTGCTGGCAGCGCAGGAAATTTTGTACTGTAAATACAGCAGCTCAGAGGCTGTACTCATTTTTTCAGGTGCATTTAAAAATACGGCAGGAGAGGATAACCGTGACCACGCTTTGTTTTATGGTGCCGGAATTACAGGCAGTACTACGGGAATGGAGCTGCTTCAGCATATCCAGGCAGAGCTCGGCACGATCAACAGTTTTCCGGTATTGCCTGCGGGAGAATTACTTCAAAAATACCAGGAGCTGGAGCTGGGGCAGAAGCAGGCATTGCTGCAGCTTGGCTTTTATTATAACAAGCTCCATGCAGAAAGCAGCTTATATGAAAAAGTAAATCTGGCATTTGAATTTTATGAGGATGAAAAACAATTGGTGTTAAAAATCCGGTATGATAAAGGAATTTACAATGCTGCATTTGCCCAGGTACTTGCAGGCAGTTACATATATGTTCTTCAGCAATTAATGCAGCGGCCAAAGCAGCAGTTCTCGGCAATTGAGGTCCTTGACGCAGATCAGCGGCGCCAAGTGATCAGTGAGTGGAACAATACCGTCGTAGAAGTAGATTATTCAAAAACAACAATCAGCGCATTTTACATTGCCGCTGAAAAAAATGCGGAGAAGGTAGCTGTCGTTTCCGGAAATACCAAACTTACTTACCGTGAGCTCAATGAACAATCGAACAGGCTTGCACACTGGCTTGTGAAAAATCACAAGGTTGGAAACGGCCATTTTGTAGGAATTATACTGGAACGTACCGAATGGATTCCCATCGCTGTTATGGCTGTTTTAAAAACGGGTGCAACATATGTTCCTATAGATATGACGGCTCCGGCAGAAAGAAAGCAATTTATTCTGGAAGATAGTAATTGCACGATTGTACTCACTGAAAAAAATGAAGTGGAAGACATTGGCAATTATTGGAAAGGTACCTGTGTGTCGGTTATTTCCGTTCTGGAAGAAACAAAAAATGACCTCAATACCACCATTTCCAATGAGCATTCTGCTTATATCACCTACACTTCCGGATCTACCGGGCGGCCCAAAGGAGTAATACAAACCCACAAATGCCTTACCAACCTGCTGCAGTGGCAGCTTGATAAAGCGGAGCTGGTAAACGGATTAAAAGTACTTCAGTTTGCATCCTTGGGCTTTGATAATTCCATCCAGGAGCTGCTATATGCGTTTCTTTCCGGTGGTACTTTATACATGATCAGCGATGAAGAACGTAAGAATATGGACAGGCTTGCTGCTTTTATTATAGAGCGCGGCCTGGAATATGTGTGGGTGCCGGTTTCTGTGATCAACTCCATGTTCGATCCTTCGATCACCTGCTGGAAAGAAAAAAATGAGCTGAAATACCTTGTCTCTTCCGGTGAACAATTGAACATAGGCAATTCACTTTCATTCTTTTTATCGGAACATCCCGACATTGTGCTTTTTAATTATTATGGGCCTTCCGAAACACATGTAGTAACAATGTTTACTGTTAAAGATTGTAAAGTTGTAAAACAGTCCATTGGAAAACCAATTTCCAATACACAGATCTATATATTGAATAAATCGTTGCAGCCGGTACCCGCAGGTGTATTAGGTGAGGCATACATTGCAGGCGATGGTGTGGCAATTGGTTATCTCAACCTGCCGGAGCTTAGCGCAGAGAAATTTTTAGCTGATCCGTTTAACGGAGGTGTAATGTACCGGTCCGGGGATATTGCTAAATGGCTGCCGGATGGAACTATTGAATACATGGGAAGAAACGACGACCAGGTAAAGATCCGCGGAAACCGTGTTGAGATTGGAGAAATAGAAAATGCGCTGTTAAAACATGCAGATATAAAAGAAGCAGTAGTGCTGGCAAATGATATCGAAGGCAAAGGTGAAAAAGAGCTCGTGGCTTATTTTATATGTACCCAACCGGTTATTTTGGCGGAGCTGCAGCAATTTTTACTACTGAACCTTCCTGATTTTATGGTACCGTCCTATTATGTGATGATGGAACAATTTCCTTTAAACGGAAACGGGAAAGTTGATAAGAAAAATTTGCCTGACCCAAGAAGTGAAGAAGCAAACACGGGAGCAATTTATGAAGCGCCGCGTAACGAAACAGAAACAAAGCTCGTTGATCTCTGGCTGCAGGTATTGAGCAGAAAAAAAATCGGGGTGAAAGATAATTTTTTCCTGGTGGGCGGGCACAGCCTGAGAGCTACCCGCCTGGTATCACATATATACAAAGAGTTTGGAATAACGCTGGATCTCCGTACCATATTTACACTGGCTACTATCGAGGAGCAGGCGAAAGAAATTAATGCGCGCATTTGGGTAAATGCTCCGGGTAATGATACGACAAATACTGAAGAAGAAATTACAATATGAGCAACACTGTAAATGATTTAATATCCAGGCTTCAAACGCTCGGCGTTCATCTGCATACGGTAGATAATGATATTAAGATCAATGCTCCCAAAGGGATATTGACCGATGATCTTGTTAACGAGCTGAAAAAGAATAAAAAAGAGCTGCTTGCATTTTTGTTAAAATCCTCCGGAAGCCAGCTGTTTGAGCCAATTCAGGTAGCGGAAGAATCTTTGTATTACAATTTATCCCATGCTCAGCGCAGGCTGTGGATCCTTAGCCAGTTTGAGCAGGCCTCCGTAGCCTATAATATGCCTTGGATCCATACGCTTAATGGCGTCCTAAACATGGATGCGTTTAAAAAGGCGCTTCAATCACTTATTGAAAGACATGAGATTTTACGTACCGTATTTATTATTGAAGATGGTGAGCCAAAGCAAAAAATTATTCCGCTGCAGCAAATGCCCGCTTATTTTATAGTCGTTGATCTTCGGAACGATCCCAATAGCGAAGCCAAAGCGCAAGGCATTATTTTAGAAGCATCCTCTGCACTGTTCGATCTGGAGGCGGGCCCTTTGCTTAATGCATTGATGGTCCAGGCAGAAAACAATAAAAATATTTTTTTATTTAATATCCATCATATTATTTGCGATGGCTGGTCGCTGCACATCATCATCAATGAAATGCTTGAACTGTACAGCGCATACTGCAACGGTATGAAAAATCCGCTTGCTCCTTTAAAAATACAGTACAAGGATTATACTCAATGGCAGCACAAGCGCTTGTTGCAGGAAGCTGCCGGAAATTCAGAAAATTATTGGAAAAGCCAGTTCCAAAAGCCATTGCCCTTACTTGAATTTCCATCCGACAGGCCGCGGCCATCCATGCAATCATTCAGAGGAGGCATTGTTTCTTTTACACTCGGAAAAGATCTTTCAGCACAATTAAACAGCTTTACACAAAAACATCAATCCACACTTTTTATGAGCCTGCTGTCGGCTGTAACCGCTTTACTATATAGGTATACGGGGCAAACCGACCAGGTGATCGGAACGCCTGTTGCCGGGCGTGAACATCCCGACCTGGAAAACCAGGTTGGATTTTATATCAATACAATCGCATTGCGCTGCCGGTTTTCACCTTCCGATTCTTTCAGCACATTGCTGGAAAAAGTTAAAGAGCTTACCCTGAACGGATTTGCACACCAGGCCTATCCGCTCGACAAGCTAATTGATGAGCTTGACCTGGAAAGAGATACCAGCCGCTCAGCATTATTTGATGTGCTGATTGTTCTACAAAACAATGAAACAAAAATAAGCCAGGGCCAGGCTATTGAAAACGTTCAAATGAGCGGATATGATACCGGGCACATGATCAGTAAATTTGATTTGTCTTTTGGTTTTACAGAAGCAGGTGAAGCAATTTACGGAAATATTGAGTATGCTTCTGATCTTTTCGACAGGAGAAAGATAGAGCAGCTGGCGGAACATTTTCAGCTCCTGGTTGCATCGGCTATGGCCGCACCGCATCAGGAGCTCAGTAAGCTGGATTTTTTATCAGCAAATGAAAAAGAAAAATTAGTATATACTTTCAATCCGAAACCGGAAATACTGGATCCTGCTATTTCTGTTGTTGATCTGTTTGAACAGCGCGTACTTGCTGACCCTTTTAAAACAGCGCTTATGTTTCGGGATCTTACATTGAGCTATGCGGAGCTGAACGAAAAAGTAAATGCACTTGCACACTGCCTCTCTGTTACTTACAACGTAAAACATGGCGACCACTGTGTTGTAATGCTTTCGCGTTCCGAACAAAGCGTGATAAGCATGATGGCCGTTTTAAAAGCGGGCGCAGTGTATGTTCCACTGGATGCAGAGCTTCCGGTAAGCAGGCTTGAATTTATTTTGAAGGATATAAACCCCGTTGTTGTGATTTCTGAAGACCTGTATGCAGATAAACCATCGGTAAAAGAGTACATTTTATTTTCACTCGATCAGTTTGACAGCAGCAGCTTCCCGGTAACTAACCCACAAAAAAATATTAACCTTGCTGAAGATATATCCTATATCATTTATACCTCCGGTTCAACCGGTGTGCCGAAAGGAATCCTGCAAACACATTTAACCTTGTATAACCTCATCATGTGGGATATAAGGCATTCGGGAATTGAAGGAACACTAAACCATTTGCAGTATTCTTCCTATAGCTTTGATTCATCGCTTCATGATGCGCTCTTTATATTAAGCTGCGGTGGCAAGCTGTTTATCGTCCCGCAGGAAACCCGGCTCGATTTTAATGAGCTTGCCGCATACATTGTCCGTGAAAAAATTCAAACCGTTTCACTGCCTTTTTCTGCATTAAGCAATTTGTTTAATTTACTCCCGCTGGCCGATTTTAACGGACATGCTATTCAGCATATCATTTCAACCGGTGAGCAATTGGTAATTGGCGGCGGGCTGGCCGATTTTATGGCAGCATATCCGGCAGTAAAATTACATAACTATTATGGCCCGTCCGAAACACACGTGGTTACAGCCTGTACCATCAATGAAGAAGAGCTTCGGCTGAAAAAACGCCCGACTATCGGAAAGCCTGTATCCAACAGCAGCATTTATATTTTGGATGAACAGCTGAATATGCTGCCGGTTGGGTTGCCGGGCGAGCTTTATATTGGCGGCGACAACCTGGCAAAAGGTTATTTGAACCGTCCTGATCTGACAGATGAAAAATTTATTACACAGGAGCTGTTCGATGGAACCCGCACCAGGTTGTATAAATCCGGCGACATTGGTTTTTGGGATAACAATAAAAATATTGTGTACCTCGGCCGTAAGGATAACCAGGTAAAATTGCGGGGATACAGGATAGAGCTATCAGAGATAGAATCCGTACTGTTAAACCATGCCACCGTTAAAGAAGCCGTTGTACTGTATAAAGAGCAGGCCTCTTCCAATGATAATTTTTTAGTAGCCTACATTGTTGTACGCAATCCTGTTTCAGCCGAAGAGTTAAGATCCTATGTAGCGTCCCTTTTACCCGAATACATGGTTCCATTGTTTTTTATTGAAATGGAAAGATTTCCGTTGACCAGTAATGGGAAAATTGATAAAAAAGCCTTGCCGGAATCGTTTCATAAAATGGAAAAAGGGCAGGATTATATTGCTCCCCGCAATAAAACAGAGCGGAAGCTGCAGGCCATTTGGGAATCTATCCTGAATACAGGTATAGTAGGAATGAAAGATGACTTTTTTCGCCTGGGCGGGCACAGTCTCAAAGCAACACGCCTGATCTCTGCTATTTATCGTGATTTTAAAATGAAGATCCCTCTTCATATTATTTTTACTAATCCTACAGTGGAAGCGCTTGCAAAAGAAATAAAGAACAGGGCCATTGTTTCTTATCAGTCGATCGCCACCGTGTCCGGTAACGGTTTTTATCCGCTCTCTTCGTCACAGCGCAGGTTATGGATTCTCAACCAGGTAGAGGAGCTTGCTTCGGCATATAATCTGCCGGGGATGTATGTTTTTGAAGGCGCATTTAATAAAACAGCATTGGAACAGGCACTAAAAAACCTGGTGGAACGGCATGAAATACTCCGGACTATATTTAAAAAAACGGAGCCAGGAGAACCCGCACAATATATATTGCACACAGATGCATTTCATTTTAACCTGTTAGAAAAAGATTTCAGGAATGATATTGAAAAAGAAGAAAATGCAAAAGCATATATAAATAAAGAAGTCAAAACCCCCTTTGATATGGAAGCCGGCCCGCTGTTTAGGACCAGCTTATTGCAGCTCGAAGATCATAAATGGATCTTTGTTTATACCATGCATCACATTATCAGCGATGGTTGGTCGATGAGTGTTTTAATAAATGAGCTGCTTCTTTTATACAACACATTTGCAGCAGGAGAAAAAAATCCGCTGCAACCGCTGAAGATCCAATACAAAGATTATGCAGCGTGGCAGCAGGAGCAATTAGCAGGAGCCGGCCTTGCACAATACAGGCATTATTGGATAAATCAGCTTGGCGGTACTTTGCCTGTGTTGGATCTTCCTCTTGATAAGGTTCGCCCGCTTATAAAAACATATAATGGAAAAGTCATTAATAAAAGGATTAATAAAAAATTAACAAGCGGGATAAATGCCTTGGTACAAGAGCAGGGCGCAACCTTGTTTATGGGATTGTTAAGCGCTGTCAACATTTTATTGTACAGGTACACAAATCAGCAGGATATTGTGATAGGAAGCCCGGTGGCCGGAAGAGAACATATTGAGCTGGAAGATCAGATCGGTTTTTATGTAAACACACTTGCACTGAGAAGCAGGTTTAACGGATCAGACAATTATTTGAAAGTGCTGGAAAAAGTAAAAAAAATAACGATAGAAGCGCATGAACATCAATCGTATCCTTTTGATGACCTGGTGGAAGCTCTTGATTTAAAAACGGATATAAGCAGAAGCCACCTGTTTGATGTCATGTTGATCCTGCAGAATGCAGACATGTACAACCGGGACAACAATGAGCAGCGATTGGAAAATGTAAATGTAAACAATTATGAGGGTGTGGAAAATGAGCTCAGCCTGTTTGATCTGACCTTCACGTTTTCTGAAGCAAGGGAAGAAATTCATTTATCAATAGAATACAACACCGACCTTTTTTACGAAGAAACAATAATACGGCTAAGCGATCATCTGGAACAATTGCTGCATGCTATATCTAATCAGCCGCAGGAACCTGTGAACATGCTGGATTATCTGGGTGCAGCTGAAAGAAACAAGCTGCTGTCCGGAGCCATTAACGACGGTATTAGAAAAGAAACAGTTATTCATTTGTTTGAAAAACAAGTGGCGAAAACACCCTGCGCTATTGCCCTTATAGCTGATGAAAAACAATTCACATATAAAGAGCTGAATGAACAGTCGAATCAGTTGGCCGCCTATCTTATAGAAAAATGTAAGATCAGAAACAATGATTTAATTGCAATAAAACAAGAGCGCTCAGCAGATACGATCATTTCATTATTAGCAATATTAAAAAGTGGCGCCGCCTATGTTCCTGTGGATATGGAATATCCGGCAGACCGCATTGATTTTATGATGAAGGATAGTAATTGTAAAACAGTTTTGGATGATGAGATGTTGACTAAGTTTAGAAAAACAAGAAGAAATTACAGTAGTGAAAATCTGAAAGTCCCTATGCTGCCTTCGGACCTCGCGTATGTTATTTATACTTCGGGCAGTACCGGAAAACCTAAAGGCGTAATGATCGGACATAGTTCCCTTGTCGACTATTCCCTTTCATTTATAGCTGCATTTGAGGTAACCGCACAGGATAAAATAATACACCAATCCTCCATTTCCTTTGATACTCATGTGGAGGAAATATACCCGGTATTGATGAAGGGCGGTATCTTACTGATGGGAAGTGAGGGCGGACGGAATGTGTATGAGCTTGAAAAATTAATAAATAAGTTTAAGCCTACTGTTTTAAGTGTAACTCCCTTAATACTGAATGAATTAAATCAAATGAATGTAAACCTGGATTCCCTCAGAATATTAATAAGCGGCGGAGATAAATTTGATATTGCTTATATATCCCGGTATGCAGGAAAATTTCCGATATACGATACTTACGGGCCAACAGAAGCAACGGTATGCAGCACCTGGTATAAAATTGATGATACATATATTCCCGGTGTAATTGGTAAGCCTTTTAACAGTCGTGGCATTTATATTCTCGATGAAAGGAAAAAGCCGGTTCCGACCGGAGTAACCGGCGAGCTATATATAACCGGTGTCGGTTTGTCAAAAGGGTATTTAAACAACCCGGAATTAACTGCAGAAAAATTTATTTTGGATCCTTTTAATAGAGGAAATATAATGTATAGTACAGGCGACCTCGGAAAATGGTTACCAGATGGAAATATCGTATTTACAGGCAGGATGGACGATCAGGTTAAAATTCGCGGGTACCGGATCGAATTAGACGAAATTACTGCAGTAATTCAAAGTCATCCGGAAATAAGCGCTTCTGTGGTATTGGTAAAAGAAGTAAGCAATACTGATAAGATTCTGGTCGCATACCTTGTAGGGAAATCTGAATTGTCGCGGGCAGATTTATGTTCCTACCTGGGACGCCATCTCCCAAAACACATGATCCCCGTTCATTTTGTTCAACTATCCGCGTTACCGTTGAATGCAAATGGAAAGCTCGATAAGCAAAGCCTGCCCGATCCTATCGATTCGATTTCCGGAATTGATTATGTTGCCCCGCGCAGTGCACAGGAATTGAACCTTACCGAAATATGGGCAGAGGTGTTGGGACTTCCTGCAGCTCAGATCGGACTCAATGACGATTTTTTTAACCTGGGCGGACAAAGCATTAAAGCAATCCGGCTTCTATCGAAGCTTTATAAAGAATTTGGTATTAAAATAGAATTGAAATTTGTGTTTAGTTATCCAACCATCGGCGAACAGTCGAATATGATCAGTAACGCATTAGCAGCTTCTGGCTCAGAAATATTTGGTAGCAAGCTAATCCGCCTCAATAAAGTGCAGCCGGGCAACTTTAATTTGTTCCTTATCCCTCCAATTATAGGCTCATCCACTATTTATAGAGAGCTTTCTGATAAGCTGGCGCCTGTGGCAAATTGCTATGGCTTGCAATATCCCGGGTTTGATAATGGCGGTATTCTTCAAAGCAGCATAGAGGAGATGGCAGCCGGCTTTATTCGGCAGATTAGCGAAATTCAAGATGCAGGAGATGTTTATATCCTCGGTTATTCCATGGGTGCGCGTATTGCGTATGAAATGGCCAAACAGCTGCAGGAGAATAAAATTTCCTGCAGGCTGGTTTTAATGGACGGAAATACAAGCAGCATACAAACAGAATATACCGAGAAGGAAATAGAATACATTCTCGTTACAGAGCTGAATGAATGGTACAAAGAGCTTTTGCCTGAAGAGCGGAACCGCATGAAAACGTTTTTAAGACATAACCTCAGCCTGTTTAATAAATATCGTGTATCCGGAAAGATAGACGGAAGCATCCAGGCTTTTGAAGCTTCAAAAAACACATCTGCTACCGGTATGGAATGCTGGAATGCGTATACAAATGGTACTTTGCATATTGAAATGATCGGGGCTGACCATTACGGCATTATGGCGGGGCATAACCTGGATAAGATATCTTCGGTTATTTCCTCTTTTATAAAAAAGGACAAAATAGAATAAGGTACTGAAATTCCAACTAGTAATAACGCCTGGGTACAGGTTGTAAGAAATACATCTTTAAGCAGTAGCAGAATATATGAACATAATAAAACTATTAAATAGCCGGTCAAAATATTTTTTGATCTTAATTACCGTACTTGGATTAATCAGCAGCTTATGGAACCTGGGCTTGCTTTATCTAATTAACAATGCCATCATTCAAAAAAACATCATTTTGTTTCCGGGACACGACTGGGTGGTTTTTGTAGTCATGCTTGTGGCTTCTTTTGTGGTAATGCGTTACTTTCAGAGTTACACCATGAAGCTCACCAACGAAGTTATTTACGAGTACAGTATTGCAATTGTTGAAAAGGTGAGATTTGCGAGTTTTGCAGATGTCGAAAAAATGGGAAAAGAAAAAGTATATACAGCAGTAAAATATGCAAGAGATGTAGGAGTGTTTCCGCAGATGTTCGTGCAGATTTTTAATTCTGCGATCGTTGTGCTTTGCTGCCTCGTTTATATGTTCATCATCTCTCCGGTGGCAGCGCTGATAAGCGTTTGCCTCATAGGAATACTTTTTATTTTCTTTTTCAGAAGGAATAAGCAGATCGAAAAAGATTTTTTTAAGCTCCGGATGCTGGAAGAAGCATATTTCAGTAACCTGGAAGACCTCATGGTTGGCTATAAGGAAATAAAAATGAGTATCCGGAGAAGCAATAATATTTATGAGAAATTCCTTTTGAAAAACCGAAAAGAAGCAAAAGACCTGAATACACAAACAGCCGTTAAATACATTCACAACGATCTGATCGCCTATTACAGCTGGTTTGTAGGTATCGGCATCATTCTGTACATACTTCCCGGGCTCATCGGTATGCGCCAGGATCAGATCACCTCATTTGTGATATCTACCCTATATATTATCAGCCCGGTTGCCGCTCTTACCGCTTCCATTTCTAAGTTCACACAGCTTAAAACAGCATTCGATTGCCTCGTGGATTTTGATAAGGATCTGAACTGGGAAGAGGCGCATAAAGTTGAAGTAGATCACAATTATAATAGCAGCGCTTTCGATACTTTAAAGCTGGAAGAAGTAACCTATGAATATTTACTGGATACAACCAGGCAAAAAACATTTGAGTTCGGACCTATTAACCTGGAAATAAAAAACAATGAAATAGTGTTTATTGCCGGAAGCAATGGTAGCGGAAAAAGCACGTTCATTAACCTCTTAGCCGGGCTGTATACCCCTAAATCCGGGAATATATATATGAATGGAAATCCTGTTACCAAAGAAAATTATCCGTATTTTAGAAACCAGTTTGCAGCCATTTTCGCAGGCGGCTACATCTTTACCGATAATTATAATGATTTTGTTCTCGAAGATAATAAGGAGCTTGTAGATAGGTTTATAGATAAAATGAAGCTTACTGACAAGATCAGCATCATCAGTGAAAAAGGAGTAATAGACAGGAAATTATCGAAAGGACAGCAAAAAAGAGTAGCCATGATTTATGCGCTGATGGAAAATAAGCAGGTATTTATTTTTGATGAATGGGCCGCTGAGCAGGATCCTTCGTTCAGGATCTTTTTTTACAGGGAATTATTACCGGAGCTGAAACGCGAAGGAAAAACAGTAATTGCAGTTACACATGATGATGAGTTTTATTCATGTGCCGACAGAGTTGTTAAGTTCGATTACGGTAAGATTAAATACAATTAACCAATGAAACAGATAAATCTTTTTTGTCTTCCCTTTGCAGGAGCCAGTAAGTATTCCTATGCAGGATTTGCAAAGCAATTCTCACCCATTGTAAACGTTATACCGGTTGACCTGCCAGGACGCGGGACACGTTTTAAGGAAGACTTGTTGGTTGATGCCATTCAGATGACCAATGACATATACAGCCAGATAAAAAATCAGCTCGATAAGCCTTATGCGATATACGGGCACAGTATGGGTACTTTGCTGGGATATTTGCTCACCCGAAAAATTATTGAGAATTCCGATCCGCAGCCATTGCATCTTTTTTTTACCGGCTCGGGCGGACCGTCCATACTTCGCTGCAAGCCTGGAGAAAGAATGCGATACCTTCTTCCTAAAAACGATTTTATCGCTAAAATAAAAGAATACGGAGGTAGTCCGGATGAGATTCTCGAAGATGATTCGCTCATGGATTTTTTTGAGCCTATTTTACGTGCTGATTTTCAATCAATAGAAACATATATCCATAAAGAATCAGCTCCTTTTGATATTCCTGTATTTGTCGGGGTCGGAAGCGAGGAAAAAATCACCGGAGAAGAAGTAATGACATGGCAGAAAGAAACAACGCAGCAATTGGAAATGAAAGTCTTTCCGGGGAAGCACTTTTTTATTTTTGATCATGAAAAAGAAATCGCAAAGTTAATAGAAGAAAAAATAACTGAAATTAAAATATATGGATAATAATAACTGGTACCTTAAGCCCAATCTTGTAATAGAACCTTTATTTGACCGCTGGTATGCGTGGTCTCACCTGATATCGCCTGCTACGGCAGCAATGAATGTTGCGAATCGTCACCTGAAGATCCTCAATTCATATATCCAGGCCCCGGCTATACATGCCGCAGCAGTAAAAAATCCCAAAATGCGCGGTGGCCCGTTTATGGATTTTAATGGCGGACGGGTAGATGAAGTTCAGGCGCTGCGTGATCAGACCGTTGAAAAGCAGGCGCACATGCTCGAATTCGCAAAGGCAGTGGTTGAGCTTGATAAAATGCTGAAAGCCTCGGCTACCGGGTATTCACTGGAACCGCTTTATGAAAAAGTTCCTGATATACTTAAGGGATTTGTAGAGCTCGTTTATGATATTAACAGCAATCCCTCTTTTCGTTTTTTTGAGCCCCTGCTATATAATAGCGAATTTTACAACGAATCGCTGCAAAGTATTGCCTTGTGGATCACCAATGACGATGAACGGCCTTTTGTGTTGAGTACTCCAAGGTTAAATGAGGCGCATGTGCTGGACCTGGATCTTCCTTTTAAGCATGCCGCCATTGACATGCTCAGTAAAATGAGACGCACTCCCGGAAGCATTGATGCCATCGCGGCCGCATTCGGGATCGAAGAAAAGGACCGGGAGCTTTTTAATACTTTTTTTACGCAGGAAGCACCGGAGCCTTATGTTCCTTACACGGGAGATAAAATACGGATGCGCTATTTCGGACACGCATGCATTCTTGTAGAAACAGCAGAAGTAAGCATGCTTGTAGACCCAATGATCAGTTATCATGGATATCATACCGAAGTAAACAGGTATTCTGAAGCGCATCTGCCGGATAAGATTGATTATGTGCTGATAACCCATAATCACCAGGATCATATTATGTTCGAAACACTTCTTTCACTACGGCATAAGATCGGCACTATCGTAGTTCCGAAAAATGCCAGCGGAACACTCCAGGATCCAAGCCTGAAACTGATGTTCAAGGCGCTTGGCTTTAACAATGTGATGGAAATAGAAGAATTTGATACCATCGGTACAGGAAACTGTAAAATTACCGGCATACCATTCCTCGGTGAGCATGCAGACCTGGATGTAAGGTCAAAGATTTGCCATCATGTGGCTGTTGGACAATATTCACTTTTATTTGCAGCCGATTCATGTAATATAGAACCTAAAATTTACGAATACGCTTCAAAGCTGATCGGAAAAGTTGACAGCCTTTTCCTGGGAATGGAATGCGATGGAGCCCCCTTTAGCTGGCTGTACGGGCCGTTGCTTACGCAGGATCTTCCGCGCGACAAAGATAATTCCCGCAGGTTAGCCGGATCCAACTATGAAAGGGCCAAAGCGCTGGTGGATACATTTAGCCCTAAAGAATTATATGTATACGCTATGGGGCTTGAGCCCTGGCTGGAATTTATCAGCACGCTTAAATATACAAATGAGTCACGCCCCATCGTTCATTCCAACCAGTTAGTAGATGAGTGTCATCTCAATAATATTATAGCAGAGCGGTTGTTTGGCGAAAAGGAATTGTTTTATGAAATAGAAACCGTTAACGTTTAAGACAATGCCCAGGTCACAAAGTGAAATGCAGCAACGGATGCTGGAAACAAAGGAGCAGCTCAGCAAAATCGAGCAGGAGATTTCTTTAGCATTAAAAAGCATTAAGAATTATCATGATACCCCCTTACTTTCCCATCTGCATCTTTTACATGCCACCCACAAAGCAAAGCTGGGTGAATTGGAATGGTGCATTGAAAAAACATACAGCGATGATGAGTGTTAAGAAGGAATTTAATATAATATCCTGGGGTGGGCTTGGAGATGCTCTTTTGACCACCCCGGTATTCAGACGTTTGAAAGAAGCATACCCGGCCTGCAGAATAAATATTTTTGCGGTGAGGAAAGACCATAAAAAGCTCTTTGAGGGAAATCCGAATATAGATACGCTGACACATTCTTTTTTTAAACGCAGGAAATTTTACAGAGATAAAACAGCAGTAGTCCCTTCTTATGGACATTTGCTCCCGGGCACGTTTTTAAAAGATCATGCTTCGTCAATCATTGCAGAATATTTTTTTAATTTACAGTTGAATGACCTGAAGCCTGAAATATTTCTTACCGGGAAAGAAGTAAGGAAGGCTGCGGCATTTCTTTCAGAATATAAAAATCCTGTGATCATAAATCCTACGTCCAGGTCTTCAGCAAATCATGAATGGGACATTCGTAATTGGGAAAAAGTAGTGTCGCAGTTGCCTGGATTTACTTTTTTACAGCTTGGATTAAAGGATGAGGCGTATATTAAAGGGGCCATTGATCTCAGGGGAAAATGTTCCTTGAGACATTCCATGGCATTGGTGAAAAGTGCAAAAGCCTTTGTGGGAGTCGATTCCTTCCTGGGCCATGTTGCCGCAGCTACAGGTACGCCTGCTGTTGTTCTGTTCGGAGATTCTACACCCCTGGTTTGGGGACATGCGGCAAATACAAATATTTATAAGGCGCTCCCATGTTCTCCCTGTGTGGATATTCTTCATGGAAAAAAATGTTTTTATGGACGACCATGCATGACAGGTATTACTGTGGATGAAGTTATTGAGGCAGTACAGAATCATCTTACCAGTCACAGAGATGAATAATACCACAATATATGTTTTAGCAGCAGAGGAAGTGACTCCGTTATTTCTTGATGAATGCAGGAGCTTTCTGCCGGAACAAACGATTAAAAAAAGTTCAAGGTTTCATTTTAAGAAAGATGCGGATATTTATTTGTTGGGCCAGCTGCTGATCCTCAGGATGCTCAGGGATAACAACTATTCCTTAAACTCGCTTTATGAACTAAAATTAAATGAATATGGAAAGCCATTTATCGATAATAAGTTTCATTTTAATATTTCTCATTCAAAAGATCTTATTGTAGGAATATGTACAGTTGAAGGCTCTGTGGGAATTGATATAGAAGCGGTTGAGCCTGTTAATATGGAAGATTTTAAAGACGTGCTGACTGAACAGGAATGGCTTGGTGTAACTCAGCCCCTTACCGGGATTGAAAATTTTTATAAGATCTGGACATCAAAAGAGGCTGTAATGAAAGCGGATGGGAGAGGGCTAAGCATCCCGCTAAAAGAAGTTAACATCGAAAAAAGTAAAATAATATTGTCGGCAAAAGAATGGAATGTTAAAGAAATACTTATAAATAATGAATATAAGTTGCATATTGCAGCGGACTTTATTATAAAAGATCTTCAAACACAATTCATCCGGGCAGCCGGCCTGATCCCCTTTTATAATGCAGAACAACGCTCAATTTGATATTATTAATAACTAAACAGAAAAACTATGAATTTTGCTGAAACATTTGAAAAGAACAGTTACCTGATTTTAAAAAAAATAGTTCCTGATGAAACTATTAGCATGATAGCAGGTTACTGCAATTTTATAAAGAAAGAAAAGTCCAGTCAGGCAAAGGCGTATGAACACGACACCGAATATAAAAAATCAATACAGGTATATGGTGATAAGCTTAGTGAAAGCCTGCTGTTGCAGCTGCAGCCGATGCTGGAAAAAACACTGGAAAGACAACTGATCCCTACGTATTCCCTTATCCGGATCTATTCAAAAGGTGATGAGCTGTACCGTCATAAGGACAGGGACGCCTGCGAGATCAGCTGTACAATGACCATCAATTATGATGGAGAAAAGTTATGGCCCATTTGCATAGAATCAAACCAGCAGGAACTGAAAATAAATCTTGATCGCGGAGATTTTATGGTTTATAAAGGGCGCGAAGTGCTGCATTGGAGAAATAAGTTTGAAACAGGGGAGTATTGGGTCCAGATTTTTTTACATTTTGTAGATGCAAACGGGCCTTTTGCAAAGCTTAAATATGATGGGAGAGAAGGTCTTGCTGTTCAAACAAGGCCAAAGAGGAAAACCGTTTTTTTTTCAAATCCATTATCATTATTTACAAGAAAGCAAAAAATGTAATATGTAAAGAATCGGCCTCCAATTGTTGGCATCCTTTATGCTCATGAAGTAGAATATTTTGCAATTAATTAAACAGTTCAATATGTTAAGGAAATTAAATCAGAATAAGAAAAAAGAATCACTTAAGAAATGCCATTTTATAAAGCTGTTGTTATCAGCCTTTATCTTTATCACCGGCATCGCGTCTGCTCAAACCAAATTTATTATTTATTTTGATTCGAATAAAAGCGACCTGAAAAAAGCTTCCCTGGATTTACTTGATTCCCTTTCAGCTGCTTTACAAACAAAAAACAATTATAAGCTGAATATTAGCGGATACTGTGATACCACTGGTGAAGTAAAACGCAATCAGCTGCTTTCAGAAAAGAGAGCTACTATCGTAGCGGATTACCTGATAAATAAAAAATTGCCTTCACAATTGATTACAGCAAAAGGATTTGCCGATTCCAATCCAATCACTGGAAAAAACGATAAGAGCGATGCAAGAAACAGGAGAGTTGAAATTGATCTTGTCTTCATAACCCCGGTTCCTCAACCGGTACAAAAAGCAGAGAAATCTTCAGCTGACGATCAGTGGGCAAAGCTTGCAAATACTCCTATTGTCTCGCCACCGCCCCCTGTTGCATCAATAAAAACAGAAATACTGGCAGAAGATATTCAAAAGGCAGACTTAAAACCAGGGAAGATTTTTGTTGTGCAAAACCTCAATTTCTATGATGCCTCTGCCACACTGCTTCCTGAATCAAAACCTGCATTAAAAAGATTGTTAAAACTAATGAAAGATAATCCTACTCTTGAGATTGAAATAGAAGGCCATGTATGTTGCCAGAATGATGTTGACTTATCTACGGATCGTGCTTTGACAGTATTGGAATATCTTGTAAGTAACTCTATCGAGGAACGAAGGCTAAAGTATGCGGGACACGGAAATAGTTTTCCTATTGCAAGTGACGTCACCGAAGAAGGAAGAAAACAGAATAGAAGAGTGGAAATAATGATATTAAAATATTAATAAAAAATTAGAACTCTGGTATTCTTTTAATTCAATGTTTGAATTAAATCAACGAAGATAAAGGCCTGTTATGTGTTTGATTTTAATTCGATCTTTTTTTGATGTTTATTGGTAATGTACTGAAAAATGGTTGGTGGCTTTTTGGTGAAAATTGCTTAAAATGCCACTGCCAATTTCAAGAGGAAGCAGATACCATTTTATAAAAATCGATTCTGTGTTTTAAAGTTAGGCCCAGGTGCAGATCAAAATGGTTTTTAAGATGGCTGAAAAAACCTTCGATTCCATTGGTTGTGGCTGGTATATCGGGATTACCTAAGCAATGGAACATATTTGGCAATGCTCTTTTGATCGTGTAATAGGAGCGCCGTACCAGCTTATGAGTGAGCCAATATCGCTGGGTTTGCTGATTGCAAGTCTTTTCCATTAAGTGATCCTTATATTTTAAGTACCAGGCTTCAAGGCTTGCGGTCCAATCAAGACGATCATTATTCGTCTTGATCTTTAGTAGCATGAGGACTAAATATTTCAACTCTTGCCTGCATCATGCTTTTAGAACATTGTCAGTCACAATAAACACATACGCTGGATATGAACCAGGCAGCGTTGGGCCAGCACATCCGGCAACGATTTCTTTATAGCTTTTAAGATGCTTTTGTGTCCGTCTGAAGTAATGCGTTTAATTTACATGTTGCCTTTCATGATCTTAATACTTGGGGACTGTTCAAGAAAAGTATAAAAGTCCGTTGAAGCGTATCGATCGACAAGCCACTATCCCGACTTAAAGTTTTAAAAGTTTGTCGCTCCAACATATCCTCTTAAACTGTTCCTTAACTACGCAAGTCTAAGGTTTGAGGCTAAAAAACAAAAAGGACGCTGATTTCAGCGTCCTTTTTGTTTTTATGCATTTGCTATTCCTTCTGCCGCAATATCCAGTATATTAAGATACCCAACTAAAATAGTATCTCCTGGATTGACTGCAGCTGGGTCAATGGTAAAAAGGAAACCTGAAACTGTGGTCGGCCAGCAAATGATAGATTACATGACTAAAAGTTATTAACAGCCTTTTTTTAAGGCCTTTTCAATACCTATAACATTTGAAAGCAATACAAATTATCCAAGCAATCGTGAAAGCCATTAGGTCAAATAGAATTGTGTCTCCTATTGGATGAGTCGTGCCTATTCTGAAGAAAATTCAGGATGTGGGAATACCACGACTTATCCGTAAATCTCTTGGAGACAGAGTTGCCCAAGCTAAATATCAGTTTCATGATGGCATTATATCTTGGAGTCTTGCTCAAATCTGCGGTTGCAGAAGAATTGAGAACATAACAAAAATGAAGAAGAAACTAGCAATCATACCTGGTCTCAAAGTCCCAAGTCATGATACTGTTGGGCGTATAATGCAGAAGGTTTCCACTAAACCGAAAATGGAAAGAAATATTACCAAAGCGAAAGAAGCAAAAATCAGCTTCACTCATTATGATGATAACATTCCAATGAATGAATTGCTTGTAAAATCAACCAAACTTATTGGTGCTCTTAAGGAAAATGTATCATACACAATGGATATTGATGCAACATTCATTAATACTTTAAAAAGAGGAGCCTTACGGATTCTTGATAAGAATGGAAATCTCGACCATGGGAAAATAGGATTCAATCCAATGATTTGCTTAATAGGAAGTCTGCCTGTATTTATCAGCATGAGAAGTGGCAACGCTGCTGCTAATTTTAGAATTACTGAATGTCTGGAGTCCAGTTTGAAATTGTTGGAAGAATCTAAAATAAAAGTTGGGAGAATTATTAGTGATGCAGCAGGCTTTACCAAGACGGCCATGGCTCTCATTGATAATAAAGGGATTAAGTTCAATATGAGATTTATTTACAAGAAGAACTATATTGATTTTAATGAGAAGCTCCAAAGTTGTTCTACTTGGAGGGAAACAGAGATTGAAACAGCTAATTTTTTCTGGGATTGTGAAGTGGCTGATATCCCTCACAAAATGTCTAAAATGTATTACGAAACTGAAGATGCAAAAGACTACAGGGTTGTTGCCCTGAGGATTCCAACTGACGAAATGCTACTAAGAACTCTTGGGAAGGAAGAAATAGAACGAAGAGCAATGATAAAAGAGAAAATGAAAATTTTAGCAAAGAAAAAAATTTTAAAAGAAGAAGGAAAACCATACGAGGATAAACATTGGAAAGTAATTGGTGATTACCAGTACAAGTTCTATATAACTAATGATTATGATAAGACCTGTGAAGAAATTATCATCGAGTATAATAAAAGAGGCGGGGCGGAAAGAAAGTTTAGCTTCCTCAAGGACGAGTTGTCTTATGAGTTGCCGCCATTTGCAGAGATGAATCACAACACTGTTTTTCTAATTGTGGCGGCTCTGGCTAACAATATATTTCGTGGAGTGCTTGAATTATTTAAAGATAAAGTACCTGGACTGAAGTTGACCAATAGACTCCCTGAGTTCCGAGAGTTATTCATTAACGTAGCTTGTACTTATATCAGAGATACATTTGTGTTTTTCAGCCAGGATATTCTCTACGATGAATTAATGATTTAGTCTTGACATTTTTTTATTTATTCTATCTTAGCAATAAATATTATAGTTATGGCTTTAATTCGTTTTGAATTTACTCCAGAGGAAAATGTCAGAATCATTCCTATGCCAATTTGTAGTAGATATCAATTGATTTCTTTGACAATAGAAGCCACCAGTTTGATTGGCTTAGTTGAGGCTATCAGAAAGATGAGAATTTTTTTCCGTTTTGATTATGGAGCAACAAGGTATCATGCGGAATCTCAAGTTTACCATTTAAGTCAATATTTATGGGTGACAGACCAATTGATTAACGTTATAGATTTTGAAAATGAAATACTAAAGACGAAAGCGGGTTGCACTGCTGGTAGCGTAGCTATTGCAGACGCGGTTTTTCCTCCTGTGACGAGAATGATACTCGTATTGGAAGATTTTACTTAGATAATTAAAGTATTAATTCATACTCATCTTCACCATTTTGAAATTCCCATTTACTGAGTAGCGAATAATTATACATTTCAGTCAATATTTGTTCAATTAAGAATAAAGGAATTTCTCTTACCTTGATTAATTTTTGAAGTTCATGAACAGAAATAGAAAATACTCCTTTCTTTTTTAAAGAAAAGAGTTTATTAAGAACCAAGTAATAGTAATCTCGGTAATCTGAATACTGGATTGAATAACATAATGTTAATCCAGTAGCCACAATAATAGGCACATCATTCATTTAGCCCATCTTTTTATGTTTTATATAAATAGTTAAAAAAAATAAAAATCAATCGAATATGACTACAAAATACTTTTTCAAATTTACAGGACCTGATGGCAATGTATACATTCAAATAAGGTCTAGTAGTTCTTATAACTATGATACTATCATTATTACACTAGACCGAATTGGGAAAGTAAATCAACGGAACGAAATTATCAGCGAGAGTGATTTTAGGGATTTTCAAGACAATTGGAGTTTTATAGATGAAAATGAATTTTATGGAATTCAAAATAAGTACTTACTTCAACCTAGGTCAAGAGAGGACTATTATCAAGAATATTATAAACTTTGGAGGGACTTTTATTTTGTGAAATTAGAAGGATTGCGAGCCGTCCGTAAGTTAAAGGTAATGGGCTGGAATTTCTATCAGAAATTGGAAGAACGGGAAAGAAATGATAATATTTACGAAAAACGCAAGAGATTGAAAGAGATAGAGGTTGGGGTGGAAAGTTTAGAAAACATCAGCATTTTCGATATATATGCAGAGGCTAAACACCAGGCAACAATGGAATACATATCAGAAAACATGTAAATATTGAAAAAAGCCCATCAGTCTATTACTGATGGGCTTTTTTGACTTCAATTCTTAACCTGCGTAGTTAAGGAAACTGTTGATATCAGAGAATTTAGTGAGATTAAATAAAATTGATTGTGATTGAGTTAGATGCCGCCTATTTTCCGATACAAAACCTGCTAAAGATATTCGCCAACAGGTCATCGCTGCTGATCTCTCCTGTGATCGTTCCCAGGTAATGCAAGGCCTGGCGGATATCCATCGCAAGGAAATCACCGGAAACATTATGGTTCAATCCTTCAAGCACCTTTATAAGTGCAGAGTTGGTATGGCGCAAAGCTTCCACATGCCGGGCGTTCGTTACAATTGTTTCCGTTACGTTCACCGTACGGTTATCAAATAACTTCACCATGTGCTTTTTGAACTCATCAATACCTGTGCGCTCCTTTGCGGAGATGAACAGCATATCAGGGAAAGCAGAAAACTCTTTTTTTGTATAATCGAGGTCTTCTTTGTCGATCTTATTGGCCACTAAAACCAGTTGCGAATTGTGCAGGTGAGGAGTGATGTCGTCTACGATCAGCTTTAATTCCGAAGCCGTGATCTCGTGTGCATCAAACAAATAAATAGCGATGGAAGAGAGCTTGATCTGCTCGTAGGTTTTTTCCACGCCGATGCTTTCAATAATATCATTCGTCTCACGGATGCCCGCCGTATCAATAAAGCGGAACTGGACACCCTCAATGTTGATCTCATCTTCGATCACATCGCGTGTAGTGCCCGGGATATCGGATACAATAGCCCGTTCTTCTTCCAGCAAAGCATTCAGCAGTGTGGATTTTCCCGCATTGGGCTTTCCTACGATCGCGACCGGGATCCCGTTCTTGATCACGTTGCCCACCTCGAAGGAATCGATCAGGCGCTGCACAATGCGTTGTATCGAGCTCACTAAATTCTTCAGGTCGGTACGGTCAGCAAATTCCACATCCTCTTCTGCAAAGTCAAGCTCCAGTTCTATCAGCGATGCAAAATCGATCAGGTTTTGACGAAGTAACTTAATTTTATTGGAAAATCCCCCGCGCATTTGCTGCATGGCTACCTGGTGCGATGTGGCTGAATTAGAGGAGATCAGGTCGGCAACGGCCTCTGCCTGCGAAAGATCAAGCTTCCCGTTCAAAAAGGCACGGAGCGTGAATTCGCCCTGGTTCGCCATCCGTGCGCCTTTCCGGATGAACAGCTGGATGATCTGCTGCTGGATGAATGGAGAGCCGTGACAGGAGATCTCCACGGTATTTTCCGATGTGTACGAATTCGGCGCTTTGAAAATGCTCGCAAGCACTTCATCCAGCACTACGTCACCATCATGGATCACCCCGAAATGGATGGTATGTGATGCCGCTTCGGAAAGGCTTTTTTTCTTCAGGCTTTTGGTCCCGAACACCGCATCGCAGATCTCAATGGCTTTTGGCCCCGAAAGGCGGATCACGCCAATAGCGCCAATTCCCTGCGGAGTGGCAAGTGCAACAATCGTATCGGAATTTAAGGAATAGCTCACAGGTATTGTTTCAATGTTTATAAAAGTAAGGATTTTCCCCGAAATGATGTTTTTTACTTTTTGCAGGCAAATCCGGGAAGCCTGATCGTAAAATTGTATTGTGAACAAAAAAACTTGTTAAAACCGCCTTAAAACTTTACTTTAGCAACCGCAAAATTCTACAAATCAACAATCCTATAAATCAACAATTGAAAAATGAGTGTATTAGTAAATAAACAGTCAAGAATTATTGTACAGGGCTTTACAGGCACGGAAGGAACATTCCATGCAGGCCAGATGATCGAATACGGATCGAATGTAGTGGGTGGGGTAACTCCCGGAAAAGGCGGATCAACGCATCTCGACAAGCCTGTGTTCAATACGGTAAAAGAAGCGGTTGATAAGGCCGGGGCCGATGTTTCCATCATTTTTGTACCTCCTGCTTTTGCAGCGGATGCCATCATGGAAGCAGCTGAAGGCGGAATTAAAGTGATCATTTGCATCACCGAAGGCATTCCTGTAAAGGACATGATCCAGGTGAAAGAATATTTAAAAGGGCGCGATTGCCGCCTCATCGGGCCGAACTGCCCTGGCGTTATTTCCGCGGAAGAAGCGAAAGTAGGCATCATGCCAGGCTTCGTCTTCAAAAAAGGAAGCGTAGGAATTGTTTCCAAATCAGGTACATTAACATACGAAGCATCCGACCAGACTGTAAAAGCAGGATTGGGGATCACCACTGCCATCGGGATCGGTGGCGACCCGATCATCGGAACTACCACAAAACAGGCAGTTGAATTGCTGATGAATGACCCGGAAACACACGGGATCATCATGATCGGTGAAATCGGCGGGAACCTCGAAGCAGATGCAGCACGCTGGGTGAAAGCTGATGGCAACCGCAAGCCTGTTGTAGGCTTCATTGCCGGTGAAACAGCTCCGAAAGGGCGTACAATGGGCCATGCAGGTGCTATTGTTGGCGGCGCTGACGATACAGCTGAAGCAAAGAAAAAGATCATGCGCGAATGCGGGATCATTGTTGTTGATTCTCCTGCAGATATCGGGAAAGCAATGGCAAAAGCCCTCGCAGATGAAGTGCGCCAGGCAAGCCCTCATCACCACGCAAACAGGGTTGACTAATCAATATCATATAAAAGAGCCGTCCCTCCTGTAGGGACGGTTTTGTTTTTATGGCGATTGATTTTAGCTATCTTTGAATCATTATAACAGAGGAATCTAACATCTTATATCTAACATCTCAAATCTGAATAAGTATGAAATTACTTGAAGGAAAAGTTGCCCTGATCACAGGCGCTTCACGCGGAATTGGCCGTGGCATTGCTTTGCGCTTTGCAGAGCAGGGTGCCAACGTTGCATTCACTTATTTGTCATCCGTTGAAAAAGGCGAAGCCCTTGCAAAAGAGCTCGAAGCTTACGGAGTAAAAGCAAAAGGCTACCGTTCCGATGCGGCAGATTTTAAAGCTGCCGAAGAGCTTGTAAACAGTGTGGTTGCTGATTTCGGTACCGTGGATATCCTGGTGAACAATGCCGGCATCACCCGTGATACCCTGCTGATGCGCATGAGCGAGCAGCAGTGGGATGAAGTGATGAACGCCAACCTTAAATCCGTGTTCAACCTTACAAAAGCAGTGCAAAAGCCGATGCTGAAACAGCGCAAAGGTTCAATCATTAATATGAGCTCAGTGGTAGGCGTAAAAGGAAATGCCGGGCAATCGAACTACGCAGCTTCCAAAGCAGGAATTATCGGCTTCACCAAATCAGTGGCGCTGGAGCTGGGCTCCCGGAACATCCGCAGCAATGCCATTGCACCGGGGTTCATTGAAACGGAAATGACCGAAGTGCTCGACCCGAAAGTGGTGCAGGGCTGGCGGGATACTATTCCTTTGAAGCGCGGTGGCTCGGTGGATGACATCGCCAATGCGACCATTTTCCTCGCCTCCGACATGAGTGCCTACATCACCGGCCAAACGCTGAACGTGTGTGGCGGTATGCTTACATAGTTTACAGAATTTTATTGAGTAGCTATGAATATAAATTGCGCAGTATGAATTCCCCTCTTGAGAGGGGGTAGGGGTGTGTTCCTGCGCTTTCCTTTTTCTTAGCATTCCTTAGCCTTTGCGGTAAAAATGAATATAGTTTTCGAGTATCCTTCCTGGTTTATTTTATTCTGTTTGATTGCAGGGTTTGCCTACGCATTCATCCTCTACAGGAAAGATAAAAAATTCAGCGAATCCTCCGTATGGATCATTCGTTCCATGGCTGCTTTCCGCTTTCTTGCAGTCACAATCCTTTCATTCCTGTTGCTTTCCCCTTTATTAAAAACGGTTAACCGCGAAGTGGAAAAGCCCGTGATCATTGTTGCGCAGGATAATTCGCAGTCGCTGCTGATGAACAAAGATTCCGCATTTTACCGTACGGAATACAAACAGAAGCTGCAAAAGCTGATCGATGAGCTGAGTGGTAAATACACGGTGTTCACATACACATTTGCTGATCATGTGAAAGAGCTTGCTTCCGCAGATTCGCTCCGCTTTTCTGAAAAGCAAACGGATATCTCATCACTCTTCACCGAAATGGAAACGCGTTACAGCAACCGGAACGTGGGGGCTATCATTGTAGCGACTGACGGATTGTACAACAAAGGTGCAAATCCTGTTTATACTTCCTCAAAGCTGAAAGTGCCCGTATACACGATCGCGCTCGGCGATACAACCATTAAGAAAGACCTCGTGCTTTCCCGGATCGATCATAACCGCATTGCTTACCTCGGTAACCAGTTTCCGCTGGAAGTGGTGATCGATGCGAAGCAGCTGAAAGGGAAAACCTCTACGCTCACCGTCAGCAAGGGAAATGTGAATGTATTCAGCCAGGCCATAAATATCAGCACCGATGCATATACAACCACCATCCCGGTATTGCTGGAAGCGAAAGACGCCGGACTGCAGCATTACAAAGTGAAGCTGATTCCGGTTGCAGAAGAAACCAGCACGCTCAACAATGCAAAAGATATTTTCATCGATGTGCTTGATGCCCGTCAGAAGATCCTCATCCTTGCCGATGTGCCGCATCCCGATGTGGCAGCGCTGAAGGAAGCATTAGAAGAAAATCAGAACTATGAAGTGGAAAGCTATGCCATCGATGCGTTCGATAAGCCCATCAAAAAATATAACCTCGTGATCCTGCACCAATTGCCAGGTATAAGGACAAGCGCATCCAAAGTGCTTACGGAGCTGAATGCATCCGATATCCCGGTCTGGGCATTCTCAGGTGCCGGCGCATTGATGAAGAAAGGCCCGCGCAGTGCAGTCGCTGCTTCAAGGACAAATGAATGCGAGCCGGTGATGGATGATAACTTTCCCCTGTTTACCATCAGCGATGAGCTGCGCAGCGCGATAAAAGATTTCCCTGCAGTGGTTTGTCCGTTTGGAACGTACCAGGCAGATAACAACAGCGATGTGCTCTTTTACCAGCGCATTGGAGTGGTGGATACAAAAACACCGATGATGCTGTTCAGCACAGAAGGCGATAACAAAGTTGCCGTCTTCACCGGCGAAGGCATCTGGAAATGGCGGCTGCAGGATTTTGCAGCGCATAGCAACCACGCCTTGTTCAACGAGCTGGTCACCAAAACCGTTCAATACCTTTCGGTGAAGGTGGATAAGAGCTTTTTCCGGATCATCGGGAAAAATAATTTCATGGAGAACGAACCTGTGGAGATGGAAGCTGAAGTGTACAACCAGAGCTATGAGCTGATCAATGAGCCGGAAGTAAGTATAGTGATCAGCAATGCCGACAATAAAAAATTTCCTTTCACATTCGGCAAGACCAGCAATGCCTATCGGCTGAATGCGGGAATGTTTCCCCCGGGCGAATACAAATACGAAGCAAAAGTGAAAGTAGGGGATAAGCTCTATGCACAGAAAGGCGAGTTCAGCGTAAGTGCGCTGCAGGTGGAATTTACAAACACTGTTGCCGATCACCAAATGCTGTACAGCCTGGCGCAAAAGCATGGCGGCGAAATGATCTATCCTGCCGCAATGGGGCAGCTGGCAGAAAAGCTGAATGCACGGGAAGACATCAAATCTGTTTCTTATTCCGAAAAAAAACTGAACGACCTTGTGAACCTGAAATGGATCTTTTTTGTGATCCTTGCACTCATCAGCGCCGAATGGTTCATGCGGAAAAGGAACGGAGCATATTAATAATTAAAGCCATCGCGCCTGTTCTCGATACGTTCCGCTGAAAAACGGGACACTCGAACGGACAACGCGCTGTCAATCGGGTTCGACCGTTATCGGGAAGTGTTTGATGCAATGGGTAATAAATGAAAATGAAATACAGCCTTTGGTCCATCATCCTCATCTTTGCTTTCATCCTAAGCATTTTCTTTTCATTTAATATCTGGAAAAAGAACCGCATCATCATTGATGCACCAAGCTATTACACCTACCTTCCCGCCACATTTATATACGGCGACCTGCACCTCAATTTCATTGACAGGAATCCTGCTTTCTTTAAAAACAGGATCTGGTATTACAAAATAAAAGATGGAAAGAGGCTGATCAAACATCCTGTGGGCATCAGTGTGGCATTGAGCCCTTTTTTCCTTGCTGGCCATCTCGCAGCAAAGATCACCGGTGGCCTGCAGGACGGATATTCGCTCTGCTATCAGAACGCGGCAAGCATCGGCGTGCTGTTCTACCTCTTTATCGGGCTATTTTATTTAAGGAAGCTCCTGCTGAATTATTTTTCAGAGAAGATCACCGCGCTTACATTGATCTCAATTGTGCTGGGGACAAACCTTTTGTGGTATTCTTCCTTCGAAGGGCTGATGCCGCATGCAATCTCTTTTTCGCTGCTCTGTGTATGCCTGTATCATTTTTATGCATGGCTGAAAAATGCTTCCCGGAAAAACCTGCTCCTCTTTGCCGCCGTATTCGGATTAAGCATTTTGATCAGGCCGCTGGCGCTGACGATTGGATTGTACTTTCTCGTGGTGGCTGTGCTTTCCAAAGGCGGCTTCCGGCAGCTTTGGGAATTTCTTCAGCCACAGTTAGGGAACATTATCCTTGCTTTATTCCTTGTAATCGCCATCGCTTCGCTGCAGCTGATGTACTGGAAATATGCAACCGGCTATTGGATCTACGATGTGTACATCGATGAGCATTTCGTGTTCAGCAGCCCTCAAATGTCCCTTTTCCTGTTCAGCTTCCGCAAAGGTGTATTTGTATACACGCCCATTCTCCTATTCGCGGTCATCGGTTTTATCCGCCTGTACAAAATACAGCGCGCGATCTTTTATGGAACAGTGATCTTAATGCCGGTCACTGTTTTTCTCCTCTCTTCCTGGTGGGCCTGGAGCTATGGCATCTGCTGGGGAATGCGCCCGATGATCGATTATTATTCACTGCTCAGTATTCCGCTTGCATCCGGATTTGCCATGCTGTTCTCAAAAAAGATGTTTGCCTTTATCGGCTCTGCGCTTGTCGTTTTGCTGATCGCCCTGAATCTTTTTCAAACCTGGCAATACAAAAATGGATTGATCCATTACGATGATATGACCCGTAAAGCTTATATCAAAGGATTTTTTCAAACCAGGCCAAGCCCCGAATGGCAGGACCTGCTCAGGCCGTACGATTGGGACAGGCGGATTAAAGGCCTGCCGCAGATAGAAAATTATAAAGCGTACTTTGAAAGCTGCTATGGCCGCTATTACGTTTATTTCCGTGGAGCGAACATGCAGTATGTCGCCATTAATCCCAAAGCGCAGAATGCCGTGGCTGCTTACGCGAAGGAATATTCAGCGGATGTTTGTTCCTTTACGGTCCGCGATCTTGGAAACGGCACAGCCGGTATTGTTTCTTCGGATGAGCATTTTTTATCCGTCAGCAGCATGTACGACAACGTGCTGATCGCAAATGCAGACCGCGCGGGAGCCAACGAGCTTTTTGAGATCGTGTACCTGGAAGAAGATGATAACCGCATTGCATTAAAGTCGAAAGCTACGGGCAAGTATGTAACAATGAGTCCCGCGTTTCCGAATATTTTATTTGCTACCGCTGATACGATCGGCCGCAACGAAATATTCCGCCTGTTTGTAATAGAAGTAAATCAAGCCCGTTACTGATTTGAAGACGAACATCTCCTATTTCAATGATCTTTCCGCCCGGCGCATCAAACAGCGCAGGGCAAAGAAATATTACTGGAATGACATCACGAAGCATTGCGATTATTTTATTTCAGAAGATGTTTCAGTGCTCGAGCTCGGCTGCGGAACAGCCGAGCTGTTGAAGGATATCAAAGCAAAAAGAAAAGTGGGCATTGATTTCAGTGAAAGTATGATCGCGGAAGCAAAAAAACAATTCCCGGAGCTGGAGCTTCATGTAATGGCTGCTGAAGACATCCGTTTCAGTGAAAAATTTGATGTCATTATCCTGTCCAATCTTATCGGTTATCTCGACGACATCCAGGATGTGTTTAAGCAATTGCACAACGTTTGTCATCCGCACACAAAGATCATCATCACCTATTATAATTTTCTCTGGGAGCCTGTGCTGAAATTCGGCGAGATGATCGGTTACAAAACCAAAACGCCTCCGCAGAACTGGCTGAGCCTTTCGGAGATCAATGCATTACTGGAGCTTTCCGGCTTCAGCGTTTACCGCAATTCGCGGAGGATGATCTTCCCGGTCTACATTCCATTACTGTCGGAGCTGTTCAACAATGTGATCGCGAAATTTCCTTTCTTCCGTTTGCTGAGCATAAATAATTTCACATTCGCGAAGCCGCATGCAAAGGAGAATGGGCAGGCCGGGCAAAAATATTCGGTTTCAGTGATCATCCCGGCACGCAACGAAAGCGGTAACATTGAAAATGCAGTGAGCCGGATTCCTGCAATGGGCAGCAACACGGAAATTATTTTTGTTGAAAGCAATTCAACTGATGATACCTGGCTTAAAATACAGGAGGTGCAAAAAAAATATGCATCCACGCACATTAAGATCGCGCAGGCAGCACAGCCCGGAAAGAACATGGCAGTGCGAAAAGGTTTTGAAATGGCCTCCGGCGACATACTGATGATCCTTGATGCCGACCTGACTGTACCACCCGAAGACCTTCCTAAATTCTACGATGTGATCGCATCCGGTAAAGGTGATTTTGTGAATGGCTCAAGGCTTGTGTACCGAATGGATAAGAACGCGATGCGCACCATTAATCTTGCCGGCAATAAATTTTTCAGCCTGATGTTCACCTGGCTGCTCGACCAGCGTTTTAAAGATACGCTCTGCGGCACCAAGGTGATCTTCAAAAAGGATTATGAGCGGCTGGCTGCCAACCGCAGCTTCTTCGGGGAGTTTGATCCTTTCGGTGATTTTGATCTGCTCTTCGGCGCACATAAGCTTAATCTTTGCATTGTAGAGCTGCCCATTCATTACAGGGAACGCACCTATGGCAAAACAAACATTTCCCGTTTCCGCCACGGCCTCATTCTTTTAAGGATGTGCTTTTTCGCGGCAAGGAAAATCAAATTTAGATAATGCATTAGCTTTTAGTAGTTCGTCATCCCGTGCCACGACACGGGATCTCATAATATTAGCAGCGTCTGATTAACAGATCGTGCCCTGACACGGAATCACAGCTCTGATTGTAATACTCTAATCACCGCTCCCTGTTAACTAATCATTGTTTTGTCCCCTCTTTTCCGCTATTCATCTATTTTTTGGGGCTTTGTTGTTGGAATGAATAAATTAATTACTTAATTTTATGAAATACACAAAACACAGCTATGGTAACAACCGACACCATTTCCATTAAAGTTCAAAAAACGGCTGCACCCCGGATCAAAGAGCTTGATTACAATCATATCACATTCGGAAAATTATTTTCTGACCACATGTTCATGGCTGACTATGCCAATGGTACCTGGGGAGACGCACAGATCATGCCTTACGGCCCGATCCCGATGAGCCCTGCTACATCGGCGCTGCATTACGGACAGGCGATCTTCGAAGGAATGAAAGCCTACAAGAACGATAAAGGCGAAGTTTCCCTTTTCCGTCCGCTCGACAATCACAAACGTATTAATATCTCCGCTGAACGTATGGCCATGCCTTCCATTCCGGAGGAAGTATTCATGGAAGGATTAAAGCAACTGGTTGCACTGGATAAGGACTGGGTGCCTGATACCGATGGCGCTTCCCTGTATATCCGGCCGTTTATTGTTGGAACAGATGAATTCATCGGCGTAAAGCCTTCTGATAATTACCGTTTTTACATCATTACTTCTCCTGCCGGAAAATATTACAACGAGCCCGTGAAAGTTTTGGTGGAAACCAATTACATCCGTGCCGTTGAAGGTGGCGTAGGTTATGTAAAAGCTTCCGGTAACTACGGCCGCTCTTTATTTCCTACCAGGCTTGCACAGCAGCGCGGATACCAGCAGATCATCTGGACGGATGCACGCAATCACCGTTACCTCGAAGAATCAGGGACAATGAACCTGATGATCGTGATCGACGATGTGCTCATCACGCCTCCGATCGGGGATACCATCCTTGCCGGGATTACCCGCGACAGCGTATTAACGCTGGCCCGCGACTGGAAAATGAAAGTGCAGGAACGTAAGATCAGCATCGATGAAGTGCTGGATGCGCACAAGCGCGGTACGCTGGAAGAAGCTTTCGGAACAGGTACTGCAGCTACCATCGCGCACATCTCCACCATCGGCTTTGAAGGAAAAGATTACGTGCTGCCTTCTGTAAACGGACGCATCTTCTCAAACAGGGTGTCGCAGGAACTGGAAAATATCCGCAAAGGAAAATCCGAAGACAAACACAACTGGATGTACAAAGTCGGATAGAAATAATTTGATTTTAATTGAGAACGCTCCCGTAAATGGGGGCGTTTTTTATTTAACGAAACTTTTTTAACTTGAGCCTGAGCTTTGCGGGCTGTCATTTCGAGTGCGGAACAAAGTGGAGCGTATCGAGAAAGCGCGTGGGTTTATTTCCTGAACATCCTCAGCACCCCGTTCAGGATGTTCCTTTTCCGCATGATGCCTCTCCAGCCTTCGCGGACAAGGATAAAGCCGCACACGCTCATCAGGATAAAAGGCGAGGGCCAGAAATGATTGAACGTACCGGTAACGGTAACCACGATGATGATCATTCCAATGACCATCCCGCTGGTGAAGAACAGGTTGTAAAAGAAAGGCGACTGCTTGTAATAATCTTCATCCGTTTTCTCCCTGTACGCCGCTTTAAAGCCATTCCAGTCATAATTAAAATTGGTGTAGGAATCGTTCTTTTTGGAAGAGCCGTAATAATGCTTCTTGCGGCTGGCTTCCGTTTTCACACCATCGATCTGGTCCAGCTGCACATCGTGCAGGTAGCGCTTCTGGTCATCCGTAAGCACCGCGTAGGCCTGGTTGACCACTGCAAACACTTCATTGGCTTTTGGAGAGTTGTTCACATCAGGATGCACCAGCTTCGCCTTGCTGCGGTAAGCCTTTTTAATATCCTCTGAGCTTGCACTCCTGGAGACCTCTAATATTTTGTAGTAGTCGTACACCCTTTGAATTAAATTTTTAGAATCGAATTCCTGAGAATCTTACTTTGCGTGCTTTGCGTCTTTGCGAGAAAAAAAAATCTGCGTGAAACATTCTCAAAAGCCCTCTAAAACAAATTTATGGAATTTTTTTTGAAAAACGTCTATCTTGTAAAAGGAGGTAAAAATGAAATGCTCTTTACTGATCACTGCCGCTTTATTCCTGCTCTGCACCGCCCGCCTGCACGCCCAGAAGAAATACGACCTCAGGGAAGTAAGCGTGACTGCTGAAAGAAAAGCGGACACCGTTTTCGGCACCTGGAAATTCAGCGTTGCCGATTATGAATTCTATGAGGACAAGCTGGTGCTGCTTACTTTTACAAAAAGCCTCTCAAAGCCATCCGTTATGCTGGTGGATGCCAGTCAAAAGGTGCTCTCCGGCTTCGAGCTTCCATATCCTGCACAAAAACTGTACAAGGACTATCTCGGTTACATCAATGTGATCGGGGAGGGGCATGTGTTCCGGGTAGAGATCAGCAACAACAGCATCAGCCTGGCTGCCCTGCCGGTGGATGAGTTCAATGCGAAGATCACTCCCTGTATCGATACCATTGAAAAAGACATTTACTTCTCAAATTACAGCAAGGATTATCCCGAATTCACCTACTATGCTTTTAATATGGCCGACAGCTCCCTGCATCCTTTTAAGACCGTCACCGACCAGGAACAGCTCAAAGAATACAACATGGAATACTATTTCCTGAAGCCAAAGGAGCGCCTGTATGCACGTAAAGTGGCAGCGGAGTATCACGTGGACAAACACCGTGTTGCTGCTGTCATGAGCGGGCTTACCAGCAGCATTTTTTATACCCCGCTGTATGCGCCCTTGTTCATCATCCACGATACCGTACTTGTATTCGATCATTACAATAACGCGATCTTATCCTATAACAAAAAGTATGAGCAGATCGATTCGGTGAGCATCGATTACCATCATCCGAAAAGCTGGAGGGAATGGAAGCACGAGATCATTGTGGATAAAGACAACCAGAAGGTATATGCCCTGTACCAGAAAAATGGCTTTTACTACCTGAAGCACATCGACCTGAAGACCGGGAAGGTGATCGGCTCCTTTAAGCTGCTCAACCAGTACGTGGAGCACATCCGGGTGAAAAACGACTATGTGTATTATGTGTACCGCCCTTTTGAGTCGCTGCAGGAGCAGTTTATTTACAAAGAATTGATAAGAAATTGATGGAATTATGGTTTGATTTTTGTAAGTTTATAGAACAAATTTTAAAAAGATCAGACAATGAAAAAAATAATGCTGTTTTCTTCTGCCGCGGTGGTGATCGGATTGATCGCAACCGGCTTTAAATTAACCGTAAATCCTGAGCTGGAGATCGGTACTTCAATGCCGAATGCGGAATTGAAAATGATGGATGTGAGCGGAAAAGAAGTTTCCCTGAACGATGCCAAAGGCGAAAACGGCCTGCTGGTGATCTTCTCCTGCAACACTTGTCCGTATGTAAAGCTCAGCGAAAGCCGCATCAAGGAAATGGGTACGGTTACCAAACAGAACAAGGTGGGAATGATCGTGATCAACTCCAATGAAGCACAGCGCTCGGAAGAGGATTCATTCGAGGCGATGAAAAGCTACGCAAAAACACAGGGATACGCATGGAGCTATGTTGTAGACAAGAACTCCAACCTTGCAAATGCTTTTGGCGCAACCCGCACACCGCATTGTTTCCTGTTTGATAAAACCGGCAAGCTTGTTTACCGCGGCGCGATCGATGATAACATCAAAGAGCCGAACGATGCAAAAGAACATTACCTGAAAGATGCGGTAGTGGCCGTAGCAACAGGAAAGGCTGTAAAGACCAACTCTACGAAATCGGTAGGTTGCAGCATCAAGAGGATAGAGGAATAGTTATTCCATCATATAGTTTAATGATTGGAAGGTCGGGCTGCAGGCAGTACCGGCCTTCCAATTTTTATTTCAAAATACCCTGAGCCTTTCTAAATGCAGGAAAGGCGCTTTTTAGTGCTATCTTTACAACCGATGAAAAAGAAGATTTTCTTACTACTCCTCATCCCTTTGCTTGTATCGTTGACACCGGGCCGTCAGAAAAAGAACGACCTGGCGGAGATGAATTTGCAGGGAAAGGTAAAGACGATCAAAGAAGTGCGGTATGAAGCCATTGAAAAGTCCGGAAAGGTTGAAAAGGGAAGGTATGTAGGCTGGGCGCATTTTTACACCTTCAATGAAAAAGGCAACAAGCAGGAGGAAACCCTTGCTAATCCCGATGGAAGTGAAGGTTCCAAAGCTGTGTATTCCTATGATAAAAAAGGGAATAAAACGGAAGTGAACGCTTTTCAACCGAATGGCAGCGCCAATTTAAAGATCACTTCAAAATACGATTCCAAAGGATTTGAAACGGAAAGAACAGTGACCGACCTTACCGGTGGCGGCGATAACTGGTACACCACCTACAAATATGACAGTGAGGGCCGTAAAACAGAAGAAGCGATCCTTCACCTCGATGGCGACCCTTCAAAGATCCTTTACAAATACGATGAAAAGGGAAATATGATCGAATCCAACCAGCTGCAGGCCGATGGCAGCCCCATTTATAAATACAATTACAAGTATGATGATAAGGGAAACAAGACCGAAATGATGAATACTGTGGAAGGCATTTTAAGGAATACATTCACGTACAGGTATGAATTCGATCAAACCGGGAACTGGATCAAAGAGTTTGATTCAGAGAAGGGGAAGGTGTTGTTTGTGGTGGAAAGGGAGATTGCGTATTACGAGTGATCCGAAGCGTCTGCACTTTCTCGTGCTTCGCTCGAACTGACAGTAGTACGCACAATGCATCAGCCTGGAACTTTGAAGCTGCAACCTTATTTCCCTTCCTTGTAATGATACTCCATCAGCAAAAGCTCAATGTCCTTCATCAGCTGGTCCACATCCGTTGAATCTGTGCCATCGTAATAGCCGCGGATGCGCTTATCCTTATCAATAAGCGCGAAGTTTTGCGTGTGGATAAAATCATCCGGGCCGCCATCGCCCTGCTGTGCATCGAGGAAATAGCCGGTGCGGGCAACATCGTATAATTCTTTTTTACCGCCGGTAACGAACATCCATTGCTTACTGTCGGCATTGTGCTTTATAGCATAGGCTTTCAATTGCTGCACGGTATCAATTTCCGGGTCCACCGTGTGTGATAAAAATTTCACTTCCGGATTTCCCCTGAACTTCATGTAAATGCGCTCCATCTGGTTGCTCATGATCGGGCAGATGCTGTGGCAGGTAGTGAAAAAGAAATCAGTCACATAAATGCTACCCTCTAAATCCTTTTGACTGATTGCTTTTCCGTCCTGGTCAGTGAAATGGAAATCCTGGACCATGTGATAGGTTGTATCCGTTTTGCCATTCTTTGATTCATATTGCTGCGGGCCGAAGATCGCGAGGTAACGCACCGGCTTTTTATTGTCGTGGATAAAAAAAGCGTACACCAATATTCCCGCTACAAGCAGCATGGCAAAGATGCTGAACAGTTTTGTTTTATTTTCGGGCTTTGTTTCTGTCGTTAACATTCGTTATAAATTATAATTGTGTGTTGTTATGAGGCTCAGAGTGACAGCCCGCTAATCATGATCCCTTTATTTTTTCGATCTCTTCCTTTAGGAAAAGATAGTTCAGCTTCTTTTCGTAAAACTCCCGGTATTTTTTCGCGTTGTTCAATATCAGCGTTGCCGGGATCGCACCGGTCCATTTATCGGAAACCTTCGGAATAAAATAATTCCCGTTCAGCTCATCCAAAACAAACACTTCGGAATGCAATTGTTTTTTCTTACAGAAAGGGATCACTTTCGATTCGAGGTCTTCCCTGAAATCCATGCTCACCAGCAGCATCTTCACTTTTTCAGAGCCATACACTTTGCTGATGCTGTCGAAATCGGGAAGCTCTTTTACGCAGGGAGCGCACCAGGTAGCCCAGAAATTAACGATGTATGTAGTGTCGGAACCATTGTTGATGCGCTTTTCCAGGTCGGTGATCCTGATCACGCTGACCTTCTGCGAAAAAAGCATGTTTGCAGAAACAAGAAAGAAGAAGAGCAGGATCTTTTTCATTTAGGATTTACGTTTGATGATGAATCCGTTCTCCACTTTTTCAAAACCTACCTTCGGGTAATATTCCATGGCAGGCGCTGCAGAGAGCAACAGCAGCATGGTTTGGTCGCCGATGGTTTGCTGTGTGTAATCGATCAGCGCTTTGCCGATGCCAGCTTTCTGGTGCTCCATTTTTACTGCAAGGTCGGAAAGATAGCAGCAATAGTGGTAATCGGTCACCGAGCGGGCAATGCCGATGAGCTCGATGCCGTTCCATGCGGAAATGACCAGGTTGGAATTCTTCAGCATGGCTTCAATGCGCGGCACATCCTCTACAGGCCGGTTGATCCCGGAGCTTTTGAAAACTTCAATAACATCTTCTGCTTTTAAGGGGGCGTTGATCCTGAACTGGATTTTCATACATGCGGTTTTAGGCCACAAAAATACGAAATAGTATGCAGGCAGAGGCGACTATTCGTCGTGTTTCAGCACTTTATGCTGTTTTCGTTTTTTGCTTGTTTGTTTCTGGTAGTTATCGGAAAGCACGCTGATGTTCCCGTCGGTTTCCAGCGTGGCAAGGTCAACCTCCGAAATATCTTTGATCCCATGCTCGCGGATGCTTGCATTCAGCTCTTCCATCGTGATCTTCTCCCTTTCAAGGTTCTTCATGTTCACTTTGCCTTTGTATACAAGCATTACGGCGTCGCCTTCAAGGAATTTCCCCACCGGCTTGTACTTAAAGACCAGGTTCCTCACCAGGGCATTGAGGGCAAAAAGGGTAGCTGCGGCAAGTAAACCGCCCTGCAGGGTGGAATCGGAGCCAACCATGGCATTCTGCACAGAATTGCTGATGAGCAGGATGAACACAAGGTCGATCACGGAAAGCTGGGAAAGCTCTTTTTTGCCAAAGATCCGGATGAGCAATACGATGCAGACATAAACGGCGGCGGAGCGGAGGACAATACACAGGAGATCATTCATAAGGCACGGAATTATTGGTCATTCAAAGATATTCATTCCTGAAAGCTTTATCGTGAAAAATAGTGTTTTTATAGAAAAAATTCCTAATTTTAACATCCGAAAATTAACTACACGCATTTATGGCAGGAGGATTTGTTGAAGAATATAAAATAGTCTGCCCGGCTATCAGTACAGCCGGCGTGTACTACTTTACAACAGATAGCGGTGTAAATTACGAGGTGCGCTTTGGCCGCCGACAGGACAATATCCTGCATGCCACCATTGTTTTCGGTGTTACCAACGATGAGTATGAAGGGGAGGAGTACACGGTGACAAACAAGGGAGAGCTTTACCGCGTAATGACAACGATTGTGCGTGTCGTGAAAATGTTCATGGCTGAGCATCCCAAAATGATCGCTTATGAATTTACAGGCCTTGCAAAGGATACCGAGCCGGAAGATAAATTAACATCCCGTATCAATCTCTATAAGCGTTATTTGCCGAGGATTTTCGAGCACGACTGGAAATTCGATTATTCAAGGGGAAATACGATCGTTGTAACGCGTACGAGGTAGTTTTGGAGTGCGTTGTCAGTTCGAGCGGAGTCGGGAACGTGCGAAAGGAATGCCATCTCACGTTCTCGACTCCGCTCGAACTGACAGCGCTCATAGCCTGTCACACACAGATTCGTAAATCCGTAAAGATCTGCGATCCGTACTATTTCTTTTCCTTCGCCTTTTCCTTATCCAGGATATCGATCAGGTTTTCCAGCTGTTCGCTTTCAATCCGCTTTGCCCTGATGATCTTGTTCTCATCGAGCAGATAGATCACCGGGGTGCTGTAGATATCATAGATCTTCTTGGTGACAGCGCGCTTGTAATCATCCAGCTCCTGCACGTTGATCCAGTTGAGCTTATAGTCTTTAATGAATTTTTTCCAGTCTTCCGGCTTGTCTTCCGTTTCCACTGCATATATCTGCACGCCTTTCGACTTCAGTGATTTGTTGTAGGCTTCCAAAAGCTTGGGGATCTCTTTTTTGCAGTGTCCGCAGCCATGGTCCCAGAAAACAACCACTGTGTATTTCGATTTTATATCGTACAGCGAAATGTATTTGCCCGTGGAATCAGGCATGTTGATCGCCGGTGCCTTTTTCCCGATCAGCAGGGGCTTCAGCTCATAGGCACGCTTGGTGATCTTGTACTGCTGCGTGGAATCCACCCAGAATGCCTGCTTTGTAACATAGTATTTATCCACCATGTGCACAAAAACGGCATCCATTCCCATGATCTTGGAGCTTTCATAGGTGTAGGTAAGCCAGTAAACAAGGTATTTGAACACTTCCTGGCCCGGCCTTGCCTTCTCCACAAGGTAATCAGCTGAAACACTGATGGAGTCGGGGATCTGCGGCGTCAGTTTTTCCATGTACTGCTTGATCTTGTTGTGGAAGATCGGGCTTCTCAGCAGCCTGTCATCAGTAAGGTCGAAATTATCGAAGTAGTGGGTTTTGTAATAGTGGTAGGCGAAAGTGGTGTCCTTTTTTCCGTTGGCCAGGATCGGCGCTTCCGGGATCACCGGCTCGTCCATGGCTTTGAAGAGCTTTGCCACAAAGGTTGTTGGGTTGCTTTTTATGAAGTTTTCCTTGTATTCTTTTACTTCTTTATCGATGGCGGCCATTTTATCCTGGATGATCTTTGCAGAGTCCTTGTTCTTGTCCTTTAAGCGTGTGTAGGCTGCCCTCAGCGGCTCCACCAGCTTTTGCCTGCCCGACATGAAATTCTGGTAATCGTAAAAAAACTTGTTTTCTTCAGAGCCTTTTACCTTCATTGATTTAACAAAATCCGAGGTGTCGGTCTCGATGGAGAAATTCTGTCCCTCATCCATGATAAAGTCGAAGTAGCGGCTTTTGCCGGGAGGCACAAACAAATAAACTCCCTGCGGCCATTTTTCAGCTCCTTTAAAAATAACTTCACCCTTCTCATTCACTTTGGCGGAATCCATGATGTATTGCTTGTCGCCGTAATATCTTGCCAGCTGGCACATGCTTTCGGGCTTTAATCCTTTTGCAGTGATTTTGATGTTATAGCCTTCCGGGTTACCGGCAAAGGCTGTTGCAGACAGGAAGATGAACGCAAGGACCTGGGTAAAAAGATGTTTCATAGATGTGATCTACTTTTTAGTTCTGTTAATTTTTTTTGATTGGAGCGGGTTCGTTCGCATTCCTGTTAATGAATTCCATTTCTGCGGAAACGATGATCTGCTTTTCCGCAATTTTTACGCCACAATTTAAAGGATGGGCATAAACCGTTTTGGTGGTGTTGTCGGGCATCGGGAAAACAAACTCGCTTCCGATGGTGAGCGGGCCTTCAAAGGTAAATGGCGTTTCAAAATATTGTGCAAGGTCAACATCCCAAAGGTGCCTGAGCTTTCCGAAGAACAGGATATTGAGCGGGAACTTGGCATCGGTGATCTCCACGAAGATTAAGTTGTTAATAGGTTCATAGCAGGTTTCTGCATTGCCGGTGACATGAATGAGGTAATTATACTTTCCGACTGTTACACGCACATCGGTTATGAAATCGATGCGGCCGGGATGGATCCTGAACTGCGGATTGATAAGTGTCCAGTCGTACGTACCTTCCATGAACATAAAGGAATATGCAGCAGTGCCCTTGATCTCGCCGATGGCTTTGAACATTTTATTGAGCACATTCTCATGGATGGTTACCACGAGGTCCTGGTTGGGAAGCTGTGCATACAAGCCCCGCAGGTTAAGAAATAAAAAGGTAATAAAGAGAATGGAGATCCTGTTTTTCATGTCAAATAAGCCATCAAAAATAACATTTAACCTTAAATCCTCTCATTAAAACAGGATAAAAACCGCTTGTAATTTATTTTTCCGTATCTGAAATTTTTGGCCTAAATTTGTTTTCATTAAAACCCTTAAAATTATACAAATGAAAAAAATTTACTTATTGGCCGTAGGCTTTGTTGCCTTGTCAGCTTTTAAAGCAAAAGCGCAGGATACACTGATCTATGAAAGCTTTAACTTTCAATCGTTTTATGATAACCTGGTAGATGACGTGGTACCGCCTCCGGGATCAGACCCTAATGATCCATTGTGGTACAGCTATGATGAGGATGGCCTTGCCGACGGTTCAGCTGCGGGTACACGCCCGGGCGGATGGTTTGCTGTTCAGCCTTTTTCGGATGTGGACACTACCAACAACGTTGCAATTGCTGCAAACTCATGGTTCACAGCTCCTGCATTGTCAAAAAACTGGCTGATCTCCCCGGCACTGAGCCTGAGGTCAAGCGATACACTGTTCTGGAGAGCGGCGCCAAGCCAGACTCCGCGTTACCTTGATGGTTACAAAGTGTACATTTCCACTACCACCAACGATAACCTGTCTTTCCTGGGTGCAGGAAGCGCATTGTTGTACACTGCGGCTGAAATGACCAGCCTTGGTTCCGACACAACATTCAGCACGTACGGATTCTCCTCAGGTTTCGTTCACGGACAGGATGGTACTTACATCGACATCGCTACCACTTCCGCTCCAATTCTGCACAATGGCCAGCTGCGTCCTTTCTTTGTTCCATTGACTGCTTATGCAGGACAAACAGTGTTCATTGCATTCCTGCATGAATCATTTGATGACAACCTGATCTCTATCGATGATTTCATGGTTCGCGGATCTGCAGTTCCTGCAGGCATCACAGAAAGCACAGACGAACTTGGACTGAATGTATTTCCAAATCCTTCTGCTGACCAGGCACAGGTTAATTATAACCTGACTGAGGCAACGAATGTGACCATCAGCATTTATGATGTAGCAGGAAAACTGATCAGCTCTGATAACAAAGGTGTTCAGGCAGCAGGCCGTCACTTCTCTGCTATCAACACAGCAGCTATGGCAAACGGGTTCTACACGGTAAGTGTACAAACAGGATCAAGCCGCAGCACTGTAAAAATGATCGTGAAGTAATATAAAGGCTTATAAATTAAAGATCCCCGCTCCGGAAACGGCAGCGGGGATTTTTTTGATGATTTATGAAAAATGTTTTGCCCCGGAGGGGCAATGTTTATTGTCGATCTGTATTTTCTAAAAATGTCTGGCCTCTCCGAGGCCTGTTGCAATCAGGTACTAATCTTCCTTGAATTCCGAAATAAAATGGAATTTGATATCGGGGTTCTTTTCTTCCGCCATTTGCAGCGCCCATGCTGATTCGGCAAGGAATACCGGGCGGCCTTCCTTGTCATTTGCCATGTGGTGCGCTTTTTCAAAGATGAAATTCTCCAGTTTCTTTTTATCCGGCGAGCTGATCCAGCAGGCTTTGTAAAGCGAGATCATCTCGTAGCTGCAGGAAGCGGAATATTCGCTTTTGAGTCGGTGCTGGATCACTTCGAACTGGAGTGCCCCAACGGTTCCCAGGATCTTACGGTTATCGGTACGCTTCGTGAAGAGCTGCGCAACGCCTTCATCCGTAAGCTGCTCGAGTCCTTTGTTGAGCTGTTTGGTCTTCATCGGGTCGGTATTCACCACGTATTTGAAAAGCTCGGGTGAAAACTGCGGAATGCCTTTGAAATTCAGCTTTTCGCCTTCGGTGAGCGTATCTGCGATCTTAAAGTTGCCGGAATCGTAAAGGCCGATGATGTCGCCGGGATAGGCTTCGTCCACCACGCTTTTATCCTGCGCCATGAATGCGGTGGGATTGGAGAATTTCATATTCCTTCCTTCACGCACATGATAGTAATTTTTGTTCCGCTCGAACTTGCCGGATACGATCCTTAAAAAGGCAATGCGGTCGCGGTGCTTCGGATCAAGGTTCGCGTGGATCTTGAAAATGAAGCCGCTGAAATTTTTGTCTTCAGGTTTGATCTCTTTTGCATCGGTGATCCTTCCTCTCGGGGAAGGGGCGATCCTGATAAAGGCATCGAGCAATTCGCGCACGCCGAAATTATTAACGGCGCTTCCGAAAAATACCGGTGATACCATCGCTTCGAGGTATTCCTCTTCGTCAAATTCAGGGTAACCGGCTTCGAGCAGCTCCACATCGTTTCTCAGTGTTTTTGCATAATCCTCACCGATCAGCTTATCAAGGGTTCCGTCATTCAGGTCTTTGATCTCGATGGAGTTTTCGAGGGTTTGCTTTTCACCGGGATTGAACACAGTGAGGCTTTTTTCATACAGGTTGTAAACGCCTTTGAATGTTTTCCCCATGCTGATCGGCCAGCTTAAGGGGCGAAGGTCAATCCGGAGCTCCTTTTCGATCTCTTCCAGCAGGTCGAAAGGATCTTTTCCTTCACGGTCGAGCTTGTTGATGAACACGATCACGGGTGTGCTGCGCATACGGCAAACCTCGAGCAGCTTGCGCGTTTGAGGCTCAACGCCTTTTGCACAGTCGATGAGCATGATCACGCTGTCCACAGCAGTAAGCGTGCGGTAGGTATCCTCTGCGAAATCCTCGTGGCCGGGAGTATCGAGCAGGTTGATCTTTAATCCTTTGTATTCAAATCCCATCACGGAAGTGGCGACAGAGATCCCGCGCTGACGTTCGATCTCCATAAAATCGGAAGTCGTATGCTTCTTGATCTTGTTGGATTTAACGGCGCCAGCAGTCTGGATAGCACCGCCGAACAGCAGCAGCTTTTCGGTGAGGGTGGTTTTACCGGCATCGGGGTGTGCAATGATGCCGAAGCTTCTGCGTCTTTTTATTTCTTCCTGTATGGTCATAGTTCAAAGGCTTTTTCCCGGAAAGAGGGAAAGGCAGGATGTATTATTTCATGTAAATAAAAAACCCTTTCCGTTGTTTACGGAAAGGGCTTTGGAATATTCTGAATGAATTATTGTTTCTTTTCTGCGATACGTGCTGCTTTGCCGGTAAGTCCGCGCAGGTAGTACAAACGTGCCCTGCGTACAACACCAACTTTATTCACTTCAACTTTATCGATATACGGGGAGTTAACAGGGAACACACGCTCCACGCCAATGCCGTTGCTCATTTTACGAACTGTGAAAGATTCTGTGAATCCTGCACCTTTGCGCTGGATCACAACGCCCTGGTATTGCTGAACACGCTCTTTTTCACCTTCTTTGATCTTATAGTGAACGGTAACAGTATCACCGGCTTTGAAAGGTGAATGTTTTGCTTTTGTTCCGAACTGCTCTTCTACGAATTGAATTAAATTGCTCATAACTCTTTGTTTTATAATGTGTTAATCTCTTCTTTGCCTGAAAAGGACTGCAAATATAAGATTTTTTTCAAGATCGAAAACATTTCTCCCGAAATTTTTTTGCCTGTTTTTAGTATTTCTGGGATCAAAAGTACAAATTAAGGCCTTCGATCTGCTAAACAGCAGCTTTTTCGCACCTTTTTTTAGAATAAATTATTGGACCGGCACGAAAAAAAAATCATAAGTAATAGTTACCTTACTTACCAAGTTTTCATACTGCTTTTTGTGAGCATTTAATATTTTCCTTTCTTCCGGAAAAGAAGGGTCTGAGGCATCAACGAACCAATTTTTATAATTAGTAGCATTGGTGATCAGCTTGTAAAACTCAGAGCCGGTTTTCTGCATATTCTGGCTTGCCAGGTTGCTTGCTGCCAGCCTGATCGTTAAATAATCTTTCCAGCCAACAAGATAGCTTGGATTTTTAGGGAAAGATTCATCATTAGTGGCATTAGAGGCTAATTTCCAGAACTTACCGTTCAGAAGGTTTTTTGGTTGCGCGAGGATTGAAGCAGCAGATGTATTAAACTGGAAGTATCCCGGAGCAGTGTAAAAATAGATCGAGCCGGATGCATTAAAGGCGGAGAGCCATTCCTCGAGCGGCAATGGCGAATTACTATTTATCACAGGATCGAATACAAGGATTTTTCCTTTATTGTTATAGATTGCTGTTGCCACATGATAATCCCAGGCAACAAGAGTGGGATTTGATTTTAAAGTCAGGCCATCTGTTGAGAAAATGTCCGTTTTTGATCGTGAGAAAAGCCAAACCTTAAATGTATTGATCTTCATTTCATTTGCCAGCAGCGAAATATAATGCGCCCGTGTTTCACACAGCCCGATCGGATAGTTTTCAAATCCTTTGAACGTTTGCATGATGGCTGTCAGCGATTTTACCTGGGTATCATCAGCCTTGTATACCAGTGAATCAAAAGGTTTACCGAAAAAAGCATCGAACCCTGTTTTCTGGATATACCCGGCCGGAGAAATGAAACCAGGTTTTTGCGCGATTGAAAGATTGCACCATAACATAAACAGGCAAGCAAATCTGGTAAGAATCGAAGTTTTCATTTTATCGTTGGATTATTTAGTAAAGATATCTGAATTGCGTCTTACTCCAAAAGATCCGGGCGGCGCTGCCTGGTACGTTCAATGCTTTGCTCATGCCGCCAGTTCTCGATCTTCTCCGCATGGCCGGAAAGCAAGATCTCAGGCACTTTCCATCCGTTGAATTCTGCCGGACGTGTATACACTGGCGGTGCCAGCAGGTTATCCTGGAATGAATCGGTAAGGGCGGAAGTTTCATCCGAAATGGCGCCGGGAATGATCCGGATCACACTGTCGCAGATCACAGCTGCAGCGAGCTCGCCGCCGGAAAGCACATAATCGCCGATGGAGATCTCCTTTGTAATGAAGTGGTCGCGGACACGCTGGTCAACGCCTTTATAATGCCCGCAGAGAATGATGATGTTGTTGAGGGTTGATAAATGATTGCTGGTCCGCTGGTTCAATGTTTCACCGTCAGGCGAAGTGTAAATGACCTCGTCATAATCCCGCTCTGCTTTCAGTGCATTGATGCAATTGGCGATCGGCTCAATGGTCATTACCATTCCGGCGCCCCCGCCGAATGCGTAATCATCCACGCTTTTTTGTTTTTGGGTGGAATAATCGCGGAGGTTGATGAGATTGACCTCCACCAGTCCTTTATCAATTGCCCGCCTGAGGATGCTGTGCTGGAAAGGGCTTTCGAGCAGCTGGGGCAAAACGGTAATAATATCGATGCGCATGGGGCAAAGGTAATTAATGTAGCGATGTGCAGGGTGCATCTTTTGCAGATTTTTGGATATTCAATAAATCTGCTATATTAGCCACCGAAACCACAGAAAATCTACCTTATGAAAAGAGTTACTACCGTACTGAAATTCAGTATCCTGGCTGTATTTATCCTGCTTTGCCCGGAAATCAAAGCGCAGGACACCATCCTGAAAACCGATGGCTCCGTTATTTATGCGAAGATCATTGAAATGGGCAACAATGCTGTGAGCTATAAGAGAAGCGATTTTGAAGACGGGCCAACCTTCGTGGAAAACAAATCGAACATTGCGATCATCAAATTCCGCAACGGTACGCGGCAGGAATTTGTAAAGGTGGAAACGCCTTCGAATAACAATGGCACACAAAATAATAATGGAACCGGCAACAGCCAGAACAATGGCAACGGCACCACCAATTCATCCGCTAAAACGAACAACAGTACAAATAACCAGAATACTTCCAGTGATCCTTTAAAGAACGGCCCGGTAAATAACGGGAACAGCAAGATCGAGATCGTGGATGGCAAATACATGATGAACGGGCAGAAGCTGGGCAGAAAAGCGCTTGACCGGGAGCTGAAGAAATCCACTAATCCGCTCGTGCAGGTAAGCCTGAAAACGGCGAAGCTGGCGAAAGTATCGCAGAAAATAGTAGGCATCACCGCGATACCGAGCACCATTGCCGGCGGGGTAACGTCCATCATCACCATCTCGCAGGCGGTTACAGCTTACCAGACAGGGAAAATGACCCCGCAGTATTATGTGAATGCCGGTCTGAGCTTCCTTGGAACGCTCACAGTGCCTATCACTTCCAAGATCCTGAAAAAGCAGCGCGATAAATTGTACAAGAAGACGATCGACCTGTACAATATGGGGAATTAAGGTTGATGAAGGAAAATGTTGGAATATAAACTACAATGACTAAGTCACTTCGTTGCGAAGCGTATCGGGAAGCAGACCAGTTCTCGATACTTTCGCCAGAAAAAGGCGAAAACTCGAACTGACATAAATATTCCAACTATTAATTATTCCTAATTTATTTGTCATTCCGAGCCTGACCCGGAATCTCGCTACGATCAAAAGACAAGTGGAATCCAGCCAGCCCGTAACATTCCAGAGAGATGCCGTGTCGGAGCACGGCATGACGGATAAACAGGGAGATTAAAAGAACATTTCCCTATAACATTTCCTTTTACGCCACAACCGGTTTCGCTTTCCGCTTGAGGATCAGCGCGCTGATGAGTGTGATGAGCAATGCGACAGGTAATACTTCCATATACGTAAAGAGGATTACATATACCGGGTTCTTGTACATATCCTTATAACCTGCCATTTCTGCCGAGATCTGTTCGATCTCCGCCTGCCCGGCCCCGGATGCCTGCGCCTGCTGGATCATGTGAGCGGCATACTGATCCATGAAATCCGGCATAAAGAAATAATAGATCACCAGCCAGGTAAGTACATACATGGTGGAAGCGATCAGGGCGATGAAGAGTCCCAGCTTGAATGCCTTTCCGAAGCTGATCAGCCCGTTGTTATAGTTGTCGCGGTAATTTTTAATTCCCACAAATACAAAGGCGAGGGCGGCAAGCATGGAGGCATAGCCCAGCAGCATGCCTGCAACATCATGGCTGTAGGCGCCAAAAATTGTGAATAAGATCATTAAGCCGGAGATCACGAGTGCCGAGATGAGTCCGAAAACAAGTACATTTTTTTTCATGTTGGTTTTTTTTAAGGTTTAGGCTACAAAAGTGCTTTTTGAAAACCGCATTTCCTTCATACTAAAGTGTGAATTGATGTAAAACCGTCAATTTCATTCCAAAGGATGAAAATCTTATTGTATGATTTTCAGTCGTTTAGCTTTCTCGATGGCCTGGGTTCTTCTTTTCACATCCATTTTTTCGAGAACCTTTGAAGAATGTGTTTTAATAGTGTGGAGGGATACAAATAAGCGTTCGGCAATCTCCTGGTTGCTTAAACCTTCGGCCATCAATTGCAGCACTTCCAGTTCCCGTTTGCTTAGTCCGAGCTTTTCCAGTTCTTTTTCATCCATTACAAATTCCACCGGCTCCTTTATGTAGATCTCCTTTTCTACCTCAACTTCCACTTCTATGTAAACAGTTTCCTTTTGCGGCTTGCTGAGCTTCAGCGCCAGCCAGATCCCAAGGCCTGTGAAGATCAGGGCAATAGCGCCTGCATAGAGCTCAAAAGCGTGGTCCATGATAATGAAGCGCCATTCCAGCCATTTAAGGAGCAGGAGCAGGAAGGCGAGGGAAGAGCCATAAAGTATTGCCAGTTTGTTCCTGGAAATGAAATTGAGCATTTGGTTCCTGGATTTTTGCAAAGATAAAGGTTTGCCCGGAACTGGGAAGATCAGCCTGCTATTCCCTTATTCCGTTTTTTTACAGTGCCGGACCACAGGATCAATGAAATGATCAAAGGCAGGATGCCGGCAAAAAGGATGAGTGAGGTGATGAGCTCATCGATATGAACCGGCTGCGCATCTCCCCAGGGAGCATAAGCGGAATACAGCGTGAGGAAGATCACGGAAAAGAATTGTGTAAGGCAGAGCAGGAAAAAGATGTTCTTAAATCCGATCTTCTGTCCGTTCATGTTCCGGCGAAGGACGATAAATGCGTATACCTGCACTGCGACCATGGCACCGATGATCAGGATGAGATTAATTACCTGGTCCTGGCTCAGGGAAACGATGGCTATGTGCGCCAGCAGAAAGGCGATGCCAAGGCCAAGTGCAGAGGAAAGTTGTTTTGAGATGTTCATATATACTGATGAGGTGTATTAATTTCCGAACTGCCTGATGGCATTCTTTAGCTTTGTTTCAATGTGGCAGTAGATCGCCAGCTCTTTGTTCCGGATGGCCCTGAGCGTGCTGTCTACCGGGTATAATTCCATCTCCACAGGACTGGTGACGCGCACAACGGTTTGTGTGCCTTCTCCGTCGGATTTTGTTTTCCATTGCATCCCGTAATTTTCCACGAGGTATTGCCCGAAGTTGTACGAAAGGAATGCGGTGTGCTGCGCGGCGGAGAATCCAAGGAAATCGCCATAGCCGGAGTTGCCCCACAAATTAAGGTATTCATCGAGGTTGGCAGGATGGTTTACCGGCTGCATGCTGAATTTAAGCAATGGCGCCATCATGTCCTGAAGCATTTCCCTGCTGGCTTCTATGTGAAGGTATTCTTTTTCCGAGAGGTCGGTAAATGTGAAATCGGCTATTTGGGCTTTATTGATGAGGTAAGTGCCTTTCTCGGCTTCCACATACGCTTCCTGCTCTGCTTCGGACTGCTCGGGGCCGGTCCTGTCCTGTCGTTTTTTGAAAAATCTCATCGCCTTTATTTCGCTTTCATTTTATTGTTCTTCGCTTCGTGCGTAAGCTCGGCAAGTCCCAGCTCTTCCATTAAAGGCGGAACATACACGCCAAACCTGCCGCGAAGCCCTTTTTTTAGTCCATACCAGCCTTTCACCGGGTTTTTCGGGGAGCGTCCCCATGCTTCAACGGTGCCTTCCTTTGCTTCTTTCTGTTCATCCGCTCCGCCAAGGTCCATCCAGTCGCCGTGCTTTTTCAGCATCTGCTGCAGGTCGGCAAGGCATTGCGCATCATACAGCAGGGTTGTTTTGCCGACAACACAAACGATCACTTCTTTTCCGTCCTTCACATCTTTATACATTTCATACTCTGAAGTGTTGGGAGGTGTTTTTAATTTCCAGGGATTTTCTTTGGTGCCTTTTGCTGCCATGCCGATTTTTTGATAAATTGTTTATCTTCCGTAAAGATATAAAAGATCGGCTCTTAAATGCTATCCTTCTTTTTTTTGTAAATGATGTCCTCGTCCGGAACGCTAATCTTCTCGGCTTTCCGTGATCCTATCCGGTGTCCGTCGAACAGAATTGTTTTATACCCCGGAGGCAGATTTTTGATCCCAATGGAAAAGAAAAAATAGCAATCGCATTCCTGTGACACGATGATGGTATCTGTTTTCCCGTTTTTTCTTTTCACATAGCGCTCCTGTATTTTAATGTCGATGGCCAGGGTATCATGACTAAGCTTTATTTCCGGCCTGAACCTTCCTTCACAATTTTCAATAGCGCCAATTCTTAAAAAAAGACTGTCGGCAGACCCGCTGCGCGAAATAAGGCGTTCATCATCGTTGCAAGCCTCCTTACAATCGGAATATTCAAAAAGGCTGACCACCGGCTCCGGCTTTGTTAATACTGTATCGGAAACCGGGGCAGCAGGAACTGTATCGATGGCTTTTACCGCAACGCCATTGTTGCCCGGATGATCGCTGCAGCAAGCAAGCATCATCATAATTATTAATAAGAGGAGCAGTGTTCTCATAACAATGCAATTAACTTTTCAAGTGCTTCCTTCACACTTGGGAAATACGTCCCAATGCGCGGATCCATGATGTTTCCGCCGAAGCCAAGGTCTTCATCCGGCGCTGTCGCTTTTATTTTTGTAAGCTCTTCCTTCAGCTCTTTGGGTTTGAATTCCGTGAGTGTCCACAGGCAGATCACCTGCAGGAACTGGCTTCTTGCGGTATCCCGGATCACGTTCATCAGCTCCTTTTTTGTTTCGGGAGTGTTGTAAGCGATCAATGCACGGGCTGCAGAAACCTCGTTGTGAAAATTGGCCGTATCGTTCAGGAAAGGAAGGATGTAGGAGTAGTAGCCTGTAAGGCGGAGGTGATAAATGCATTCCAGCGCCACGTGCTGCGCAAAGAACGTTTTCATTTCCGATTCGCTGAAACCTGCCGGCTTGTGGGAAAGTATATCCTTTACATAATCGTTGATGTATTTAGAATCGTAGGGAAGCCCGTGATAGTTGTTGAAAATGGCGGTCATTGTTTTTTCATACACATCCACCGGAACCAGCGCCTGGTGATAGCTGTGCCTGTAGGTTGCATGCACGTTGCCTTCATATACGTAATCGAAGCCGGTGCTCGGGGTTGCAATGCAGTACTTGCCCTTATCGTTCTTTTTGATAAAGAAATAACTCTCTTTGATATCCCCGAAATCGAAATCGCCGCCATGGCCTTCGGAGCTGCTGCCTTCATGAAGCAGGTAAAAAGCGGTGATCTCAATTTTACCTTTCAGCTCCGGGCCGCCCAGTGTTTTTATGATCTCGATGGTAACGCCTTTGTCCTCATCAAAGGACTTTACTTTTGCCAGCACAAAGTATTGCGCTTCTTTAATCACTTTGTCTGCCCAGGGTTCATTCCAGGTGGTGGCGAACGTGTTGGCCGAAAGAATGGCAAAGGCGAGGAGAAGGAGTGTTTTTAATTTCATGAGGCTTTTAGTGTTTTTTCAGTATGATGTGATCCAGCGCCTTTCCGCATTCTACCGGGGCAAGACTATTTCCCGACAAGATCCATTTTGTCCATGTTAATGTTGGCGGCGACACATTGACCGGGTAACCGGATAAAGTTAAAACGAAATAATTGTTTTCCGTATCCCGTACAAGGTAGGTATCATATTCCACCGAGATGCTCCTGGTGTTTTTATCCTTGCATAAAATGTTTCCATTGGAATCTGTCCATAGCGGATGGGAGCAATCATCATTCAACAGGATTTTAAAATCAGTGACTACCTGTTCTCCCGATCCCGCCTTGTATTTTATATTGCTTGGCTTTCCGTCAATATAAACCACCGCATTTCCGCGTGTATGAAGTATGCTGCTGTCATTAATAATTACATGGATCATGCTGCTGCGCAGCGAATCGATCCTGCTTTCCTGTACTTTCTCAATTGTATAAGGCTTTTCGTAACCGTAGAGGCAAACGGTGTCTTTGATGATTTTCCATTTTCCTTTTGATGAGGTGCCTCCTCTTGAAAATGAAAGCGAGTATTCAAATGTTGAGTCGGGGTGGAGTACCATGCTATAAGCAAATTCACCCGTACTCCTGGTGTATGTTCCGGACTGTGACCTGCAGGTGTAAGCGCAGGCAAGTAATACAAGAAGAGAAAGGATATTCTTCATTGGCTTATTGTGTAAAGCTGATCCAGAGGTCGTGTTCTGTTTCGATCATGCCGATCCCGATCCGTTCCGCTTCTTTTATGATCGACTGCTTTTCTGTTTTATAGTCGCTGATCTTCCTGTCAAAGATATTCGATTCTTTGCAGATAATGCCGGAGAAGCACCTGTAAAAGAACAGGTCGTCAAGGCTCTTTACCTTAGCCGGAAAACCTTTGCTTTGGATCTTTTCCTGCGCAAGGTATTCCCTGAGCTCCGGCATGTAGATCCAGTAAAGATCGATCGTATCTTGTGTAAGCGTGTTCTGCATCACCGGGCAAATCCCGATGATCCTTGTTTCGGAAACAAAGCGGTCGTTGTCGAAAAAGGAATCTTCCTTGATCCTGTATCCGATTACTTTCATGTCCTTGCTGCTGATGGCATCCGCAGTAAGCTCCGTCCTGTATTCATCATCTTTATACGGCGTGATGTTTTTCAAGAGCATATTTTTTTGCAGCAAATTGAACAGCCTGTCCTTTTCAAAAAGAAGCTCATTGTTGCTTTCAGGAATGAACCGCCAGATCCGCGTTGCCCAAACCACCATGCGCTCCTTTAAATTAAAATAATCAATGTATCCTTTCGCGTTGTATTCCGGGTAGTACCGCGGGATGTTCAATAATGCCACAGGCTTGTCGGACGGAGCTGCCGGCACAATGGCTTTAAAAACAAAGGGGTTTTCATAAATTCGCTGAACCCTTAGCCTCCCGGTTGAATCCCACACCGACCATTTTCCTGTGCGGTAATTGTTTTCAAACTGTCCTTCCGATTTTTTCTGCCCGTTCTTATAATAAGAAATGTAAGGACCGTCTATCCGCATCCGGCTCGTCTCATAGGAACATTTTACAATCCCGTTCTCAAATTCGTGCCTGCTTCTCTGCCCGGGGATGAGCGAAAGAAGGGCCAGCGGCAGCAATAGAAAGATCTGTTTTTTCATTTGATGTTAAGCCCCCAGTATTTAATGATGGCATACGCTGAGGTGCTTTTGTAATGCATTTTGTCCTGCGGCTGCGTTACGTATTCTTTTACATACCTGAATGCGATCTGCCTGTAACCTTCAGTTGCATAATAGCTGAAGGAATAATTCATCAGCTTTTCCTGCTGGTATACATATGAATTTCCGATCACGAGCTTGCGCTTCATCACCTGCGCTGCATCACTTGCATGAAAGTAGAACCAGTCGTAGCCCTGCAGGCTGTCTGCGAAATCATAAAAGGATTCATCCTTTGAGTTGAGCAGCCAGTCGGAATAATTTTTATTGAAGTCCCCGTTTGTTTTCTTCTCTTCATAATAAGCATAAGCGCTCAGCCATTCAGAGAGTGCAGGCAGGCGGTAAATGAAGCTGAGGCTGTCGCCGTGGTTCTCTTTCTGCGTTTTCCATTTGCAGAATTTCATGGCGTTGTCCCAGGAAATGCCGAGCACCGGGAAATCATCATATTCAGAGTTGCTGATGTAGTTGAGGTAAACATCCTTTGGGGCGATGCCTGTATCGGGTAAACTTTTTTGATACAGCTCCATGGAAGAATCTTTTATTGCCGATAAGTATTCCTTGTATTCACGGAAAGTAACAAGATCGCTGATCTCAAAATCATGGATTTGCTGTTTGAGAGGCTTTGCTGTTTCGCCAGTGAGCTTGCTGAGATCAGGAGTTTGTGCGGGTATCGCATGCAGGCGGTTTTGTGCACGAAGCGGGCTGCCCGTAATTGTAAGGCAGAAAAAAAGAAGGAATAAAGAAGATGGATGTTTCAATTTTTCGGGCTTTTATTCAATCGTTTCAACTGCTTGTCGATGTAGGCTTCCGTTGGAAGCAGCGACAGCTGGATGCGCTTTGCATAGCGGATACTGTCAGTAATGTCCTTGTTCTTTTGTTCAATGATGGTGTTCGCTTTTTTCAGCTCCACATTCTTCAGGCGCTCGATCTCTGTTTCCTTCTCCGATTTCTCCTTCTCAAATTTTGTCTGGATCCTTTTGATGCTGTTGGCCGATTCATCACTTAGCAGCTGGGATTTCAGCGCAAAGAACTTTTCGAAATTACTTAAGGCCTGTTCCGTATCGTTCAGTTCCTTGTAAGTGGTATACAGCAGCTGGAAGAGACGCACCTGCTTTTGCCTCGCCTTCGCCTGTTGTGCAAGCTCAAGTCCTTTTTGGAATTGACCAAGGGCTGCCGGATATTGCTTCAGCAGCAAATAGATCTCGCCCAGCTCTGTGTAGCTCGTGATCAGTCCCTGCACATGATCGATCTCTTTCCGCAGCTCGATGCTTTCATTGAGAAAGGCAATGGCCTTATCATAATTCAGGTTTGCTTTTTCGAGCAGGCCCATATCATTGAGCGCCCTGCTCAGGCCTGAGTACTGTCCTATTTCGCGGTATACGCCTGCAGCATATTCCAGGAGCGGGATCGCTTCCTGCACACGGCTCTGAATGATCGCTATTGAAGCAAGGCCATTGGAAGAGCGGGCTTTGCCATATTCATTTTCATCAATGGTAAAAAGCTCCAGTGCCCTTTGGTAGCTGATAGAAGAATTCTCAAAATCCTTGGTATCGAAATAAAAAATGGCGAGCGCGAAATAATGCCAGGCGTTATTCTCTACCTGTTTTTCTTCAGAAAGCTTAATGGTTTCGAAAATGGTGTTGAACCCTTTTTCGTATTCCCCGCGGAACCAATGATGGTACGACAGCAGGTTCAGCCCCATTGTGTACCAGCCGATATGCTCTCTGAAAATGTCTGCCATCACTTCACGGTCGGGAATAATGCCGGTGTGCTTCGACATTGCATTTCCCTGGGTAACACCGCCAAAGAAACCGAGGTTGTATTTGCAGATGAGCTCTCCCGCTGCATAATCCATTTCCTTTGAGATGCTGATCCCCTGGTCAATTACAGGAATGATGCTGTGGCCGAATGCATCGCCGTAAATAATGACAAAGTCGATGATCTCGCCGACCTGCTTCTTTTTATCAGGGATCGCGTCAATCCTTTGCTGCAATTCATGGAGTATTTCGGAAGGCTTTTTCAAGTAATATCCAGGTAGATTATTATTTCAAATCTACTGAATTTTACTTAAAGAAAAATGTTTATTGTTTCATGTTTTCAGCATGTGCTTCTAACAAACCGGCATCAGTTACCGCAGGTAGCGCATTGATGCAAAGCCATGGCAGCTGGTCCAGCGCTTTCCAGAATGCAGCGCTGTTGTCGGCGCGCGAATTAAAAAGGAATGCCCATGTATAGCCGCTGCTTGTGTGGCAGATGAAGGAAGCAGTCCCGCTCAGGCTGCCGGTATGCCAGCTGTTGCGGCCATTCACCGACCAGCCTTTCGCATAGCCGTGATTCACAGCTCCCGGGGTAATCATTAAGGAGACCATCTCCGGATTTAAAATGTCGGGAACGTTGTTGTCCCCGTCCACAGCCAGCATCAGCTTTGTAAGGTCTTCCGCGGAAGCGATCCAGCCGCCGTGTGCATTCATGGCTTCAAGGTTAAATCCCCCGTAAGGCGCGGGCACCATTGTTCCGTCGCCGTAGCAGGATTCCATGGTTGATGTTGATGCGTATTCTGCTTCGCGCTCCTGTTTGCCGGCGGCTAAGTTTTTCCCGGGAAGGATATCATGCAGGCCCAGCGGGTCGAGGATCGCGCTTTTTACATAGGCTTCATAGCTCATCCCCGAAATTTTTTCGATCACTTTTCCCAGCACGAGATAGCCTACATTAGAGTATGAATAGCTTGTTCCGGGCTCATGATGCAGGCCTTTTAACAAGGAAAATTTGATCAGGGTGGAATCGCCCACAGGGTTTGCTTCTCCTAAAACGGAAGTGACATGCGTTGGAAAAAATGCAGGATCGGAATGCGAGTAGCCATCGCAGGGCATTGCGCGGTCCCAGCCGGAAGTGTGCTCCAGCAGCTCCTGTACGGTAATGGAATAAATGCGTGGATCGCTCACCACTCCTAAATAATAAGGCTGATCAAGGATTTTTCCTTTTCCGAAAACGGTATCGCTCAGCGACAATCTTCCGTCCTGCACCAATTTCATCACTGCAATGGACGTAATGGGCTTGGATATGCTTGCGATCCGGTACAGTGTGTTCTGCTGCGCTGGTTCCCTGTGCTGCTGGTCGGAAAAGCCGAATCCGCGGTTATAGATCAGCTTGCCGTCCTTTGATATAGCAACGGAAGCGCCCGGGATGTTCCATGTTTCCATGAACTGACCCACCTGTTGGTCGACCTGCTCAAAGCCTGCGGAACTGGTTCCTGTTTGCGCCTTTACAGTAAAAAGTGAAGCAAGCAGCAATATGCCGGCCGCCAGAATCCTGTGTTTCATTTTGTGATGTTGCGGGTGTTCTAAGCCCTCTGTGTAATTGTTCCGATAACGCCCGGATGAACCTAAAATTGCGGATTTGCAATGGTTTTTCCTTTGGGAAGGGTGTTTTTTAGACAAAAGGGCAAAAAGTATCGTTGATTCAGGAACGTCCTGTTTTAAGAGCGTTGAAAAGAGGCCCGAATTTTATCTTTTTTTAAATTTAAATTATTGTTTAAGTTTGTAGGGCACAAAAACAGCAGATTTTATGACAGCCATCAGACATAACTGGAGCACCGAAGAAATTTCAGAAATATACAATATGCCTTTGCTGGAACTTGTTTTCCGCGCACAGCAGGTGCACCGCGAATTCAATGAAGCCAACGAAGTGCAGGTAAGCTCGCTGCTTTCCATCAAAACCGGCGGCTGTGCCGAGGATTGCAGCTACTGCCCGCAGGCGGCACGCTACAACACAGGGATCGAAGTTCACAAGCTGATGACTGTTTCGCAGGTAAGCGAGGCGGCTGATAAGGCAAAAGCCGGCGGGGCTTCCCGTTTGTGCATGGGCGCTGCATGGCGCGAAGTGCGCGATAACCGCGATTTCGACCGCGTGCTTGAAATGGTGAAAACCGTGAATGAAAAAGGAATGGAAGTATGCTGCACACTGGGCATGCTCACGGAAACACAGGCGCAGAAGCTTGCAGATGCAGGACTTTACGCGTACAACCACAATCTCGATACATCTGAAGAAAGCTATAAAAAGATCATCACCACACGCACGTATGACGACCGCCTTGACACGATCAAAAATGTGCGCAAAGCGAAAGTTTCCGTTTGTTCCGGCGGGATCATCGGCCTTGGAGAAACAGTGGAGGACAGGGTGAAAATGCTCCAGACCTTATCGTCGATGGAAGTGCATCCTGAATCAGTGCCAATCAATGCGCTTGTTCCTGTGAAAGGTACGCCGCTGGAAGATCAGCCGCTGGTGCCGATCTGGGACATGGTGCGAATGATCGCAACAACACGTATTGTCATTCCAGAAACCGTTGTCCGCCTTTCCGCCGGAAGAACGCAGATGTCGCTCGAAGGGCAGGCATTGTGCTTCCTGGCAGGTGCAAATTCCATTTTTGCAGGAGATAAATTGCTGACCACTCCCAATCCTGAATTTTCGGAGGATATGGAAATGTTTAAGATCTTCGGATTAAGTCCGCGCAAAGCATTTAAAGGGACGGAGCAGCCTGTTTCAAAGCTGCCTGTGGAAGCATAGGATTTCAGAATCCCGGAATTTTAAAATTTGGATCATGAGTTTTTCTGCGGATCAGTATTTATCGAAATCCATTGATAAGCGCAGGGAGCACAATGCTTTCCGGCAGCTGGTCCATCATTCACACCTTACTGACCTTTGCAGCAACGATTACCTCGGATTTGCCGGTTCGCCGGAATTGAGAGTTGCCATTGATAAAGAATACACTTCGCTTCCTGTCCGGCTGAATGGTTCCGGTGGTTCACGATTGCTTTCGGGCAACAGCCTGTATGCCGAAAACCTTGAAAAAAAGATCGCTGCTTTTCACGCGGCAGAATCCGGCCTGGTTTATAATTCGGGCTACGATGCCAATGTGGGCTTGTTCTCAGCTATCGGGCAAAAAGATGCTTCCATCATTTACGATGAGCTGATCCATGCTTCGGTGCATGACGGGATCAAAATGTCGCAGGCGGCAGCGTTCATGTTCCGGCACAACGACCTTTTTCACCTCGAAGAGCGCCTGAAGATCGCGGAAGGCGCCGTTTACGTGGCAGTGGAAAGTATTTATTCCATGGATGGAGATGAAGCATTGCTCAGCGGGATCCTTGCGCTTTGTAAAAGATACAATGCCGGTCTTATCGTGGATGAGGCCCATGCAACGGGCGTTACAGGTAATGGAGGCAAGGGCCTGGTGCAGCAATTGGGCATTGAAAAAGAAGTGTTTGCACGCGTGCATACCTTCGGAAAAGCATTGGGCTGCCATGGTGCCATTGTGCTGGGAAGCCCGCTTTTACGTGATTATCTTGTAAATTTTTCCCGCGCATTCATTTATACCACCGCATTGCCGCTGCATAGCCTTGTCGCGGTTAACCAGGCTTATGAGCTGTTGGCTAAAAGCCAGTCCGGCATTGATTCATTGCACCAACTTATAAAAGCATTCAAGGCCAAAGCTGCTGAAAACCCTGCCATCAGCCTTACTTCCAGCAACAGCCCGATCCAGTGTGTGGTGGTGCCGGGAAACGATGATGTGAAGAACCTTGCTGCCCTGCTGCAAAAGGATGGCTTTGACGTCCGCCCGATCCTAAGCCCCACCGTGCAGAAAGGCCGGGAAAGGCTGCGCATCTGCCTGCACCTGTTCAACACCACAGAAGAGCTTGGTCGCTTAATTGCAGCGGTTAATAGCCACTTACAAACAATTAATAGTTAAAAACTGTAAAGCTATTTTCGTGCTTAAGTAACCAAATTTTTATAATTTCGTTGAAACACAGACGTAAAATCTATTTATGAGAAAATTATTCGTTACCGGAATCGGGACAGATGTGGGCAAAACGGTTGTTTCGTCCGTGCTGGTAGAAGCCCTGAAAGCTGACTACTGGAAGCCTGTTCAGACAGGAAGTTTCTTCTCGACTGATACCGCCAAGGTTCAGAAATGGGTGTCGAACTCCGAAAGTAAATTTCATCCTGAAGGATATATGCTGAAGCAATACATGTCGCCACACGCTGCTGCGGAGCTGGAAGACATCGAGATCAGGCTCAGCGACCTCCGGCTACCTGAAACAAACAATACACTCATCATTGAAGGCGCCGGCGGATTGATGGTGCCATTGAACCGCACGGAGTTCATGATCGATATGATCCAGCAGTTTGATGCCGAAGTGGTGCTGGTGATCCAGAATTACCTGGGCAGCATCAATCACACGCTTTTATCCATTGACGCATTAAAGAACAGGAAATTGAAAATATTAGGCGTTGTTTTTAACGGCGCGCCTCACCAGCTTTCACAGGATATTATTATGGATTACTGCCAGCTGAAAGTGCTGGGAAGGATCAACAAGGAAAAAGACCTGACGCCGGAGATCATTAAAAATTATGCAAATGAGTTTGAGTATTTGCAGAAGGTTGCGGTATAGCCACGGATTGCACAGATTAAATGAAGCGAAGATTGTTCTTCGCTTTTTTTATTTCTTAATTCATGCTTAAATGTTTCTGTCATGTGCTCCGCCTGCCCCGGACTTCGATCCGGGGACACGGCATCTCTCCGTAATCAAACGGTGGTCTCCTCTTTGATACCGTAGAAGATGACAAAAAAACACGATATTTATCAGGATTTTTGAAGAGCGTTTTATTTATGAACATACAGGAGAGAGATAAGAATGCAGTGTGGCATCCCTTCACACAATTGAAAACTGCGCCATTGCCAATTGCGATCGTGAAAGGTGAAGGCGCTTATTTTTACGATGACAAAGGCAAGCGCTACATCGATGGCATAGCCAGCTGGTGGGTGAATATTCACGGGCATAGCCATCCTTATTTAGCTGAAAAAATTTCAGAGCAATTGCATACGCTGGAGCATGCGATCTTCTCAGGATTTACACATGAGCCGGCAGTTCAGCTGGCGGAGCGGCTGTTGAAGCGGCTGCCGGAAAATCAGTCGAAGATATTTTATTCCGATAACGGCTCAACGGCAGTGGAAGTAAGCCTGAAGATGGCTTTCCAGTACTGGAGCAACCGCGATATTCCGCGGACGAAAGTGATCGCTTTTGAAAATGCCTATCACGGTGATACCTTCGGTGGAATGAGTGTTGGCGCACGCAATGCATTCAATCTTCCTTTTTCCAAATTATTGTTTGATGTGATCGCGATCCCGGTTCCTGTGAAAGGAAAAGAAGAGGAAGCAATACAGGCGATGAAAGATGCGCTGGAGCATCACGATGTTTCCTCCTTTATTTTTGAGCCGCTGGTGCAGGGTGCAGGTGGAATGGTGATGTATTCCGCAGAGGCACTTGATACGCTCATTCAACTTTGCCGCGACGGACAGGTGATCACGATCGCAGATGAAGTAATGACCGGTTTCGGGCGGACAGGAAAATTCTTTGCAAGCGATCATTTACAGAACAAGCCGGATATCATTTGTTTGAGCAAGGGAATTACCGGCGGTGTAATGCCGCTGGGAGCCACCAGCTGCGCACAATTTATTTATGATGCTTTCCTGGACGATGATAAAATGAAAACCTTTTTTCACGGGCATTCCTATACAGCCAATGCAACCGCCTGTTCGGCCGCACTGGCCAGCATGGACCTGTTCGACCTGCCGGAAGCATTTGGGAACATCGAACGGATAAAAGCAAAGCATGAAGAGTTCCTGGCTAAAATAAGGTCACATTCAAACCTGGCAGATGCAAGGCAGTTGGGAACTATTCTCGCATTCGAGATCAGGACGGGGGAGCAAACGCATTACCTGAATTCGCTTGCGGAGCACATCTCGGAATTTTTTATTGAAAGAGGCATCATCCTTCGCCCGCTGGGAAATATTGTGTATGTATTGCCGCCGTATTGCATCAGTGATGAGGATTTGGATTATATTTATGGAGCAGTGGAGGAGTTTTTAAATAGCTTGTAGTGGTTGTTTGTAGTTCGGTGATGGTAACTGTTAATGGCGTCAGTTCGAGTAGCGAGGCACGGGCATATCGGGAACAAGGCTTACGCACGTTTCCCGATACTCTCCCTTCGGTCGAACTCGAAATGACCGGCACACCGATTGGTAATTCGTAAATTCGTAAAAATCCGTTATCAGTACATGTTTAAATCAAAAAGAGAACTCGTTTTTATTGTCCTCGCCGGGCTGTTCATTACCAACGCGGTAGTGGCTGAATTGATCGGCAGCAAGCTGATCCAGATCGGGCCTGTCTTCGGGATGGGGCCATTCATCATGAGCATCGGGATCATTCCATGGCCGGTTGTGTTTTTAACCACCGACCTTATCAATGAATATTACGGAAGAAGCGGTGTGCGTAAATTATCGCTGATCACGGCATCGCTCATTGCCTATGCATTCATTGTTTTGTTGTTTGCGATCAATGTGCCTGCAGCTGTGGGGATTTCAACGGTTACGGATGATCAGTTCTTTGCCGTGTTCGGGCAAAGCCTCTGGATCATTGTGGCAAGTATTATCGCTTTCCTGATCTCCCAGCTGGTGGATGTTTATATTTTCTGGCTGCTGCGCGATAAAACAGGAGGGAAGATGATCTGGCTCCGGAGCACCGGCTCCACTATTATTTCACAGCTCATTGATACATTCGTGGTGCTCGGGATCGCTTTCTGGCTGCCTGGGAAAATGACCACGGCGGTTTTCTTAAACGCTGCGCTCACCGGCTATACATTCAAGCTGATCATTGCCGTGGTATTAACGCCGATGATCTACGTGGGCCACCGCGCCATTGAAAAATACCTTGGTGACGAAGCCTCGCACGAGGTTATTAAGAAAGTGGCTGAAGAGTCACTGCATCACAAAGTCGAGGAATAACTCAATCCTTTTTTAAATTACTGTTCAATCCTTCCAGTGCAGCGATCTGCTCATTGATCTCTTTTTCCTGTTTGCGGATCGTGCGCTTGCGCAGGTAAAACCAGTTGAATGCGATCCATCCCAGCGTAAGGCTATACGCAATGATCCCGAAAGCAAGGTCGCGTGAAGCAAACTCGTACATGTACAAAATGATCCCGGTTGACAGTAGCAGGAAGTAAAGTGCCATGCCTTTGGTTTGCATGAAGCGCATGCTGTTCCGGAAGCTGATCATCTGCTGCAGGTAATCGCTGTTGCTCAGTGTCGGGTCGTTCGGCTTCAGCAATACCTTCGCCAGCTTTGTGCTGAAAAGGATGCCGCTTACGATCGCTACCAACGTTATAATAATACCAATGCGCGTGCTGATCAGTTCAAAATCGTAATGGAAGCCGACCCAGGCAATGAAGGCGAATGTAAGCGCCAGCGTGGTGATCAGGAAGATGTTCTTACGGATCATTTTCTTTCTTACCGCTTCCACCTTAGCAAGCACTTCCTTTGCATCCGGAAGGTCGTTCCCGCTTCCGGCCTGCTGCCACATGTTTTTAAGTCCATCAAAGTTTTGCATGCTCATTGAATTTTTGTGTTAATGTTTGCTTGATCCGGTGGATCTTCACGCGGAGGTTTCCTTCCGAGATTCCGGTGATGCCCGCGATCTCCTTTTGCGGCAGGTCTTCCAGCACCAGGGAAATGATCAGCCTGTCGGTTTCCTCCAGCATGCCGATGCATTTGTACAGCAGCTCCATCTGTTCATCCTTGTGGTCATCATTTTTATCCTCCACCTGGAAGGGCACTTCAGCTTTTGGCATTCGCGAAGAGCGGTCAATCTGGCGAAGGCAGATGTTGGAGGCGATCCGGAAGATCCAGGTTCCCAGGGAAGATTCATTCCTGAACTTCGGAAGGTGCTGCCATACCTGGATGAAGGTTTCCTGCGTGAGGTCCTTTGCCCAGTCGCGGTCGTTCACATAGCCGAGGCAGAGGCGGAAAACCTTTGGACTGTAAGCGGTGTATAGTTCTTCGAATTCCATTGTTAGTGCAGGAAAGAATCAAGCTGTGCAAGATACCAATTTGTATCATCGTACATGATAAAATGCAGGGCCTTGTCAGAATACTTCAGCTGCGCGGTCTTCATGTTTTTGAACTGCTCTTCCATCACAGGCTTCATGTTTGCAAAAGGCGCTTCCAGCAATACCAGCGAAGGACATTTGATGTTCGAAATACTTTTCCGCTGGTCGGTGTTCAGGAACTGGCAATAGATCTCGGCAATGGCTTTGCGATCCGATTTCACGGACCATTCAATGGCCTGCTGAAGGTGCGTGGTATCTGCCATCAGCGAAGGCATCGTCATTTTCTGCATCTGGTAATACTGCTTGTCGTCCATCGACTGGAACTGTTTTACATACATGGAGCAATCCGGGCTTTTCTCCGCTGCGAAGGACGCATTTGACAAAGCGCCCAGGCAGGGCAACGCATCCACCACAACGATCTTCCCGATCAGCTGCGGGTAATCGGCAGCAAGCAGCATGGCCATTCCGCCGCCTATGCTGTGGCCGATGATCACCGGTTTTTGAATTTTATTTTCGGTAATGTAGCGGGCAATGGAAGATTCCCAGTTCTTAAAGTTTGTTGTGCTGTCAGCTTTTATTCCTGCAAAACCATGGAAGGTAAGGGTGTAACATTTGTACTCTTTTTTGAAATGTTCCAGTGTTTCGTTCCACACTTCTCCCGGGCAGGAAAGCCCCGGGATCAGGATCATGTTTGATTTGCCTTCACCGCTGACCTTCACATCGAAGGGAAATGATGATTGGCTGAATACATTGATAAATGCGCATACAGCGAGGATGATGATGAGAATAAACTTTTTCATGATTTTTGGTTTGTTTATTCTTTTGATACAGGAAGGAAGGGAATGTTACAGAATCCTGGAAATTTTTTTTCCTGTCATTCTGAACGCAGCGTAGCGGGAGTGAAGAATCTTCTATCGGTGTCCGATTATTTCAACACAGAGAAACAGAGGCAGCGGAGTTTCACAGAGGAGCTGCAAAATTTATGAAGACCCATTCGCTTCGCTCAGGGTGACATCAAGGTTTTTAGGATACTTGTCATTCTGAACGCAGCTTAGCGGAGTGAAGAATCTTCTTTTAAAAAAAACGGATAATCTCCTCCGCCAGTCTTCCCGGGTTTACTTTCTCGATCGGGTGCTGTATTTCTGGCAGTACAAGCAGGCTTGCCGTTTTCAGCCAGCGGTACACATCAATCGTTTCTTCAAGCGTCACCATCGTATCCTTGTCGCCGATGCCAACAAGAACAGGATGTTCAATGCTGCTGTAATCGGCTGATTGAAGCACATTGTTATTGCCAAGTCCTTCCATCATCTCAGCAGTTTTTTTCAAAATCGCCTTCCAGTCGTTTGGTGCATGTCGCTTTTCCAAAGCCTCTGCAAATGCGGGGATCTTCTCCGCGATCTTCCCGGCATCCAGCATTTTTATTTCCTTCGCAGCAATTTCCGGCGACCATAAGAACTTGGTGCCAAGGGTGAAGATCTTCTCAGTTTTTTCAGGGTGATGCTTTGCCAGGTACAGCGCAACATATCCGCCCATGCTGTATCCGAAGATGTTTACCTGCTGAATGCTGTTTGCCTCTATATATGCCAGTACGTCTTCCGCGAATGCTTCCATTGAAAATTCTGCCGGCAGTGTTGCACCGCCATGCCCGCTGAAATTCAGTGTGTGGACAATGAACTTGTCTTTCAGCTGCTCTGCCAGTGGCTGCAGTTGATCTTTTGCGCCGATCGCGCCATGAAGCAATAGTAAGTGTTTCATTATGTTACCAAAATGTTCTTGCCTTGCACAATGCATTCCCCTCCTTCCAGGAGGGGGCAGGGGTGGTGGCTGTTTCTGTACCACCCCAACCCTCCTATAAGGAGGGAGCAGGCGCTGCAAGTATGAAGCGACGAAGTACTATAAATCACCTTTTAAAACTAAACATCAGCACTGCCGCATTCCCTTTATCATCCGTTACTTCAATCTCAAACGTGTGCACCCTTCTTTCCACCGAATCATCAAAGGTGTAGAACAGCAGGTCCTTTTTGAATTCATATTCGCAAAGCACCCAGTTGCCATCGATCTTCGCCCTGTACTTTTTGATGCCGCTGAGATTATCGCTTACAATAATGCCGATCGTTTTTGCTGTACTGAGGTCAACAGTCGTTTTCGGAAGGTATTTAAAAGCGGTGCGGATGCGTGGCGGAACGGTATCTACAGCAACTGTGAAATTCCCGAAGGATTTTGTCTGCGTGCTTACCCAGCCATCTTTGTAACTGCCGCCTTCATATGTTTTACCGCCTTTCTCATTTACAGAAACGATACAAGCTTTCGGCTGCAGCGAATCGGGAAGGTGATTCGGACGGATGCTCAGTGTATATGCTTTCTGCAAGGCCGTTTCTGCATTCTGAATGCGGTGAAGCGGGGAAAAGCTCCCTTTTACGGAAGAGGGCCTGGAGTAACTGAATTGCTGAATGTCGTCATACAAAGCATTTGCGGGAATGCTCACCTGGACATCCTCCTTCGAAAATTTATTCTCTTTTGTACAGTCGAAGTACAAAGCCGGATTTAAAATGGTCACAGTTTCCTGTTCTTTTGTTGCTGTGGCTTTCGACCTGCTTTTTACTTTCAGCATCAGCTCGCTTGTGTTGCCTGCATAATCCTTTACAATGTAGCGGATCCAGTGAACTGAATCATCAGTAAAGCTGAGCAGGCCATTGTTCTGTACATCCTTATAAATGCCAAGCAGGTTGTTCTTCGACAAAAAGCATTTCTGGATCTTCTCATTGTGCTTTTGCTTTTCAGCATAATCGATGTGGGCATTTACATAGCGTGCATTCTCGAAGCTGAACTTTTCCATCTCATGGTAATAAACGCGCTTTCCGCCCGATTGCAGCTCGATGGAGTAAACGCCGTTCTGTCCCGTAGAGCGGTTTTCCGTGTCATATGTATCTATTCCAAAGCCGATCGTGCCGTTTACCGTGACCGTATCCAATTTGTTGAGAAGGGAATGTTTGCCTTTCTGGTAAGTGACCTTTATTTTTTTGGGGATGTGCCTGCTGTTTACTGAACCTTCACCGATCGGGTAAATAACGATGGTGGTGATCCTTGGCGGCACATTGTCGGGAACCTTGTAACCGAACAGGTAAGGATTCAGGGGCATTTCGGTGGCGGTTTCCCGGATCTCGAAATGCAGGTGCGGGCCCTGCGATCCGCCGGTATTGCCCGACAGGCCGATCAGCTGGCCTTTTTTCACCGGGATCAGCTCCGGGTCCATCAGCGTATCGATCTCGTAGGATTCCTTGAAATACTGTGTTTTCCGGCTGAAATCCGCGATGCCTGTACCGAAGCTCTTCAGGTGACCGTAAACACTGGTGTATCCGTTCGGGTGCCTGATGTAAAGCGCTTTGCCATAACCGTAAGGAGAAATTTTGATGCGGGAAATATAGCCATCCGCCACAGCGTAAACAGGCATGCCTTCTTTTCCATTGGTCTTTATATCGAAGCCTGCATGGAAGTGGTTGGGGCGGATCTCCCCGAAATTACCCGCCAGTGCAATGGCTGTATCCACCGGCGAACGGAAATAACCTGCCGGGTAGGTATTTTGTGCAAAACCGGCCCCGGAAACAAGCAAAAGAAGAAGGGACAGGAGCGGTTTTTTGTGCATGGGCGCAAAGATAGGGGAATTTGAAAAATAGCCCCCGAAATCAGAATTATAGTATCAAATTTAGGAATTATTACATATATTTGTGGCAAATCAGGTAACCAGACATTAATAATTGATTATGAACGAATTAACTCCGACAATCACCGATCTGAAAGGAAAGATCGAAAAACTGGTAAAGCTTCATCAGCAGTTGAAACAGGAGAATGATTCACTGAATGCAGAAAAGCTGGGCCTGCAGAAAACCGTGGAGGAGCAGAAGTCCACGATCGAGGCTTTGCAGAAGGGCCAGCAGGAGCTTGAGCAAAAAAAGTCAGAAGAACAGAACACTATAATTACAGATACGAAACTTAAAATTAATGAGCTTGTGCAGGAAATAGATGATTGCATCGCTCTTTTGAAGTAAAAAAGAAACGTTTCAGGTGAAAGGTTCCGGGATCAAATCCTCGCAAACATTACCCTGGAACCTGGAACCATAGATAATGGCTGAAGTATCGTTAAAGATTTTGATCGCGGGTCGCACCTATCCACTTACTGTAAAACAGGAAGATGAACAGGCTGTGCTTACCGCTGCCAGGATGATCAACGAGAAGGTGAAGGAATTTGAGGTCAACTATTCAGTGCGTGATAAGCAGGACCTGCTTGCCATGAGCGCACTGAACCTGCTGGCTACTCAACAGAACACACCTAAGAAAACGCCGGAGCAGGATGAGCTCAACCAGCTTGACCTGTTTGTTTCAAAATACCTTCAAAAAGAGGACGATTCCATCTGAGTTTACAGTTTTTTAACAATCCATTGTAAACAACATTTTCCCGCAACAGTTCTGGCTTGATCCGCAAAAGGCTAATATTGGCTTTTGACGAACTTTGCGGGATTTTTTATGAACCGTTTAATTTTTTAACAATTTATGGACACAAACATTATACTGATCATTGCAGCTACAATTGTAGGCTTAGGCCTCGGAGCAATGCTGGCATTTCTGCTGATAAAAAAAGCAAATGAAAAGAAAGCGGATAACATTATCAGGGAAGCAGAAACAAAAGGAGAAGTGATCATCAAGGAAAAGAACCTGCTGGCAAAGGAAAAGTTCCTTCAATTGAAAGCAGAGCATGAGAAGCTGATCAACGAAAAGAACAATGCTGTACAAGCTGCCGAGAACAAGATCAAGCAGAAAGAGCAAACCCTGTCGCAAAAGCAGGAACAGGTACAACGCAAGGATGCCGAGCTGGATACATTACGCCAGAACCTCACGCACCAGCTGGAAGTGATCACTGCCAAGCAGCAGGAAGTGGAAAAATTCCACCGCCGCCAGGTGGAGCAGCTGGAAACATTAAGCGGGCTTTCTGCTGAAGATGCAAAGGCACAGCTTGTGGAAAGCCTGAAGGCAGAAGCAAAAACTGATGCAATGTCGCACATCAAGGACATTGTTGAAGAAGCAAAGATCAACGCGAACAAGGAAGCGAAGAAGATCGTGATCCAGACCATCCAGCGCGTTGCTACAGAACACGCCATTGAAAATTCAGTTTCTATTTTTAACATCGAGAACGATGAGATCAAAGGACGCATCATCGGACGTGAAGGACGTAACATCCGCGCGCTTGAAGCTGCCACCGGCATCGAGATCATCGTGGATGATACCCCGGAGGCGATCATTCTTTCCGGTTTCGATCCTGTAAGAAGGGAGATCGCACGCTTGTCGCTGCACCAACTGGTGACCGACGGACGCATCCACCCGGCACGTATTGAAGAAGTGGTGGAAAAAGTGAAGAAGCAGATCGAGGAGGAGATCATCGAGATCGGGAAACGCACAACTATTGACCTTGGAATTCATGGCTTGCACCCCGAGCTGATCCGCATGGTCGGAAGGATGAAATACCGTTCCTCATACGGACAGAATTTATTGCAGCACTCCCGCGAGGTGGCAAACCTTTGCGCGACCATGGCTGCGGAATTGGGACTGAATGTGAAGATGGCAAAACGTGCAGGACTGCTTCATGATATCGGTAAAGTGCCGGATGACCAGCCGGAAGTGCCACACGCTATTTTAGGTATGCAGCTGGCAGAAAAATTCAAGGAAAAGCCGGAAGTGTGCAACGCCATCGGGGCTCACCACGATGAGATCGAAATGAACACACTGATCGCACCGATCGTACAGGTATGTGATGCCATCAGCGGCGCACGCCCGGGCGCAAGGCGCGAAGTGGTGGAGCAGTATATCAAACGTTTGAAAGACCTTGAAGCGCTTGCTTTATCATATCCCGGAGTGGAGAAAACATACGCGATCCAGGCAGGCCGTGAATTGCGCGTGATCGTATCCAGCGATAAAGTGACCGATAAGGATTCGGAAACATTGTCCTTCGATATTTCCCAGCGCATCCAGACAGAAATGACGTATCCCGGACAGGTGAAAGTGACTGTGATCCGTGAAACAAGGGCGGTGAATTACGCTAAATAAGGCCCTCTGCATCCCGCTTCTATTAGCCTCTGTTCAATTAAACAGGAATGAGAAACAGCATCTTTTTGTCTAAGAATTATGTTCTTACCTACATTACAGAATTTGCTGTACTGATTAGCGGGGTGTTGGTTTACAAGCTTGCTGCCGGTTCATTCGGGAAAGATGCCTTCAATGAATATTCCATTTGCAGGAGGACGCTTTCCTTCATCCAGCCCCTGCTGATCATGGGATTCGGCGTAGGATTGCCAAGGTACATTGCCATTGCTTCCGCGAACAACCTTTCAAAGAAGATCTCTTCCTACTTTTATTCCGCATTCATCATTCTTGCTCTCGTGATGCTCCTTGTTTCGGTGGCATTCACGCTCTTCGACCACCAGCTTTCCTATCTCTTTTTCGGTAACGAATCATATTACACGCTTATTTATCCTTTGCTGATCATGCTTGGCGGGATGGTGCTGCATTCGCTCTGCTATTCTTTTTTCCGGGGAGAGATCAGGATGAACAGCGCCAATATACTGCAGCTGCTGAACATGGGCCTGGTGCCGATGACGATCTTTGCTTTCGGAAAGAACATTTACCAGGTATTGCTGTTCACCGGCTTCGCATGGATATCCGTTTCACTCATCTTTTTTATTTACATCGTAATGAAGCTGAAGCCTGAAAAAGAACAGCTGTTCGAATCCGGGAAAGAGCTGCTGAAATACGGACTGCAAAGGGTTCCGGGAGATGTGGCGCTTGGTGCCTTTTTCGCTTTGCCCACTTATTTTATGGCGCATCTGGTGAACGATAACCTGGATTCTGCCGGTAACGTCGCTTTCGCGATCTCGCTGCTGAACATGATCGGTGCGGCATTCGGGCCGATCTGCCTGCTGCTGCTGCCACAGGCCAGCAAAGCCATTGCGGCAAGGGATTATGCATCACTGAAAAAATATTCGAAGGAGATTTTAATGCTTACACTAGTTGTTTCCGGCCTGGGATTGCTCATCGTGGAAATGTTCGCTTCCCCGCTGATCAGCTTTTATATGAAGGGCGATTACCCTGGCCTTGTAACGGTGGTAAGGATCGTGATGCCTGCCTGCGTGGGCTATGCCGTATACATTTCGCTGCGCAGCATTCTCGATGCCTATCATGTGAAAGCGGTGAACACACGGAATATTTTTTTATGTTTTGTGCTTTTTACGGGATTGGCCTATCTCACCGAAATGCTTGGGTTCAGCTATTATTACATCCTGGTCGCATTCGGGTTTTCGCTTTCCCTGCTGGGAGTGCTGACGTATATGGAAACGGGCAAAATATTTAAAACAAATCAATCCAACTGATATGATGCACTATGCGCTTTTATCTGTGCTGAGCCTGGCCATTTTTTTCCTGACCTGGAAGATCTGGAAAAAAACAAATGAACCGGCATTCGTGCTCGGGATCGCCCTCATTTATTACTGGACGCTTGCCGGTGCATGGATCATCATCTTCGATTTACTGACCAACGATAAGGGAAAAAATTTCGGCGTGCATTATTATCATTACCGCGAAGCGTTGTTCTTTATTCATCTTGATAGAAGTTACCTGCTTTCCATTTTGTATTACGGGCTTTTCATGATCTGCATCCAGGCTGTCGTGTTGTACTTTTCGAAAAAGGCGGATCCTATGGAACCCGCTTCGGAGCCGGTTTACATCAATCACAAGATACTCATTGCTGCATGCATTGGCGGTGCCGTGGTGAGCTGTATGCTTGTTTGGAACGAAGTGCTTGTCGCGGCTAAGTTTAACCAGTCCATCTACGTGGTTACCCGACTTCAGCCGGGGAGGTTCGCCACTCTGCACCAACTCATCAATTTCTGCATTGTGATCTCGCTGTACATTGGTCTCATTGCATATATCAGCGGGAAGAACGGGAAGTACATCACCGGCAATAATTCTAAAAAAATCATTTGGTTTTATATTTTCTGCGTGTTTTTCGTTGAAGGTTACCTGCTTCTTCTGGGCAATAAGCGGGAGATTTTATTTGCCGGCATATTCGGTGCATTGTTTTATGTCAGTAACGTATCTGGCAAAGTAAAATGGCAGCCTATTGCAATGCTCATCGTTATCATTTTTACACCGATGCTGTTTAATGACGGATTGCGTGCCTATTCCCCGCAATGGCTTACGCGTTATTTTGATACAACCGGCTTAGAACTTCACATCGACCAGGTTGTTGAGTATACCGAGTTCTCTGTTAAGAGCTCTGCGCTCGCTTTCCTGTTCAGCAATGAAATGTTCAGCGCGCACTTTTCCATGTACGGGCTCATCTCGCAGCATGTGCCTTTCACGTATGGCGCAAGCATCTGGAGTTTTATATATTCATTGGTGCCACGCGTATTGCTTCCCAACCGGCCTCAGGATTCGTATGAATATTATGTGCAGAGTGTTCATGCGCTGAAAGGACAAGGCTATACCATTCATCATGCAAGCGGTTGGTATATTAATTTTGGATTGCCGGGCGTTTTATTCGGAGGCGCTTTCCTGGGCTTCCTGTGGTCATGGTTTTTCAACAAGATGCATGAGCTGAAAAGAATTCTCAATAAATTCATGAAATTATTCTTCATCATAGGAATGCTTGTGTTTACAGCACAGCTGCCAACATTAATGCGCAGCGGCCCCGAAGCATACAAGGCGCTGATCTTTGAAGCGCTGATCATCCCAACGGTGATCATCTATTTTTCATCACTGTTTGTAAAAAAGGAGAAGAAGGATGCTTAAAGTGCTGATCACGGGAGCAAGTGGATTTGTCGGCCGGCATTTGCTGGATGGCATTGATACAACGCGTTTTGAAATCAGCGTGATCACAAGGGATCTCAATAAGAAGATCCCGCTGCTTCCTGCAGGGGCAAAAATAATGCAGGCCGACCTGAATGATGAGGCGTCGCTGGTAAAGGCAACCGCGGGTATCGATGTATTGATCAATACCGCTGCCGAAGTCAGGAATACTGCACAGTTGGCTGAAACGAATATAGAAGGCACAAAAAAGCTGATCCGTGCCATCTTGGAAAATAAAGTTCCGAAGCTGGTCCACCTGAGCAGCGTTGGAGTGGTGGGCATGCAATACAGCAGCAAGCCTGTAGCTGTTGATGAACAGGCTGCCTGCGATCCGAAGAATGAATACGAGCGCACCAAACTGGAATCCGAACGATTGCTGAAGGAAGCAAGCCTGAAGTATGGCTTTCAGCTCGTGATCCTGCGCCCTACAAATGTATTTGGGGAATCCCATCCTTTCAATGCACTGCTGAATATGGCGCAACACATCGCATCCGGGAAGCCGCTGCTGCAAAGCCCCGGGGCGATGGTCAATTATGTGTATGTGAAAGACCTTACAGCGGCGATCCTTGCTTTCGCTGATATGGCGGCTCCTGCAGGCACCTACAATGTCGGCGAGGCGATGAGCCTGGAGGATTTTACCGCGCTGATGTCAACTGCGCTGCATAAAAAGAAAAACACCATCACAGTGCCGCAGTTTTTAATTAATTTTATGGGCATGATCGGGCTGAAGAAATTCAACGCGGTCTCCAACAAAGTGGAATACGATGATTCGGCACTGAAAAATGTGTTCGGTTATCCTTACGGAATAAAAAAAGGAGTGGAAAACACCATTGCATACTATAAGCAGGAAGGGCTGCTGAAATGAGGATCTGCTATTTCGCCGATGGGGAAAGTATTCACGTGCAGCGCTGGTGCCGGCATTTTGCTTCGCTCGGGCACGAGGTTCATTTGATCTCATTTAAAAACGTGGAGATCGAAAATGTGCAAACACATTTCATCAGCTCCGGCAGCATTGCTGTTTCGGGCGGCAACTGGAAAGTATTGCTGAAGTTCCGCGAGGTCAAAGCCCTGCTGAAAAAAATAAAGCCAGACATCCTGCATGCGCATTACGCCACCAGCTACGGTATTACCGGCGCGCTCTGCGGATTTCACCCATACGTGATCACCGCTTTAGGCTCCGATGTGCTCATCAGTCCGCAGCGCTCGATCCTGTACAGGATGCTCCTGAAGTTCGCGTTTTCGAAGGCCGACTGGATCACAGCCATGGCAGACCACATGAGAAACGCGATGATCAGGATGGGAGTGCCGCCTTCAAAAACAGATACAGTCCCGTTCGGGATCGACCCGGAGATCTTTAATGACAAAGGAAGAAGCCTGCCCGCCGTTAAGTTTGTGATCACCAGCACCCGCAATTTTGAGCCGGTGTACAACATTCCGCATCTCATCAATGCCGTTGCGATGGCGAAAGAGAAACTCCACAATTTGCAGCTCAACATGATCGGTGCAGGCTCCTTAAAACCGGAGATCGAAGCGCTGATCGCAGAGAAAGGGTTGAATGCGCAGGTGAAATTTTTTGGGAAAGTGCCACAGCCTGTGATCGCGGAAACGCTGAGGGAATCGCATTTATTCATTACTGTTTCGCTTTCCGATGGAAACAACATTTCCCTGAATGAAGCAATGGCCTGCGGGGCATTCTGCATTGCTACCGATATTCCCGCAAACACACAATGGATCGAGGATGGAAAGAACGGGTTTTTAGTACAGGTAAATGATGTAAAAGGATTAGTGGAGAAAATCGTAAATTCATACCAGCATTATGAAGAGCTGCAGCAAAGAGCATTGCCTTTGAATAAAAGGATCATTGCCGACCGTGCCATCTGGTCGGTGAACATGCTGGCAGTGGAGAAAAAATATAAATCATTAACCGGGAAAGAATGAATCCTAAACTTGTAATTATAGGTGCAGGCGGCCATGCGAAGGTGGTGTGTGATGCTGTTGAAAGCAGCGGCGACTACCGCATTGCAGGGTTTGTGGATGCAAATGTCCCGGTCGGGACGCTTGTAACACCGGGATATAAAGTGATCCTTCACCAGGATAATCTCGATAAATTAAAATCCTATGCCGATTATTTTATCGTTGCCATCGGGAACAACAAAGTGCGCGAAGAGCTGTACAACAGGCTTTCCAAAATACTGAAGCCGGCAACGGTGATCCATCCTTCTGCTGCTGTTGCAGGCACTGCGGAGCTGAAAGCCGGTTCTGTGATCCTTGCAAACGCTGTTGTGAGCGCATTCAGCATCATCGGTGAAAATACGATCGTGAATGCAGGCGTAGTGGTGGATCACGAAAGTGTGATCGGCAATCATGTTCATTTATCGATCGGCACCGTGGTTGGAAGCAACTCATCAGTAGCGGATCATACGGTGACTGACATTGGCCGGTACATTAATGCTTTTTCAAAATTATGAGAACGAAAAAAGTAGCGATCGTGATCCCCTGCCGGAATGAGGAAAAGTACATCGGGCTTTGCCTTGATTCCATTTTAAAACAGGATTATCCGCAGGAACTGCTTGAAGTGTTTGTCTGCGACGGAAAAAGCACCGACAAAACAATTGAGATCGTGAATGCCTATGCTGCGAAGCACACAACTATCCATTACCTGCTGAATGAAAAGCAGACCACGCCTTTTGCACTGAACCTCGGGATCAGGAGATCGGATGCCGATGTCAAGATCATTCTTGGTGCGCATTCGGAGCTGTACCCTGATTATGTAAGCAATTGCATCTCTGCATTTGAGATGGAGGAGAACATTGGCTGCACTGGCGGGATCATTGAAAATGTATACGAGAATGAAGCTTCAGAGATCATCGGCAAAGCTATGTCATCCGGCTTTGGCGTTGGTAATGCGCATTTCCGGACGGGCGCGAAAGATGGCCTGGTTGATACGGTCGCCTTTGGAGCTTACAAAAAAGAAGTGTTTGAAAAGATCGGCTATTTTGATGAAGAGCTGGTGAGGAACCAGGATGATGAGTTCAATTACCGCCTGCTGAAGAATGGCTTCCGCATTTACCTGTTCCGCGCGATCCGCTGCAAATACTATGTTCGCGCCTCTTTTCAAAAGCTGTTCAGGCAGTATTTTCAATACGGCTACTGGAAAGTGTATGTGGGAAAAAAGCACAAGGCGGTCACTACCACGAGGCAGATGATCCCTTTGCTTTTTGTGCTGTACCTGGTTTTCGGAGCGGTATGTGCTGCATTCAATAAGTATTTAGGCATTGCCTATTTAGCCGGATTGCTGGTTTACCTGCTGGCGGCATTCTATTCCGCAGCAAGGATCAGTTCCGGGTTTGTGCAGACCCTGCAGCTGATGCGCTGCTTTTTTATTTTGCATTTCAGCTATGGCTGGGGCTACTTCAGAGGGATCATCGATTTTCTGCTGCTCGGAAAAACGGTGGCAAAAGATGAATTAATAACACGTTAATGTTAAACAAGAATATACATACCGGGGCCTATTACTACTTTTCCATGTGCATCGCATTCTGCCTGCCCTTCGGAAGGCTAACGCCTGTTTTTATCGGCCTGCTTGTTCTTAACTGGCTGCTGGAGGGAGACCTGAAGAATAAATTCAGGCTGATCCTCCGCAACAAATGGTGCTGGCTCTTTACTTCTCTCTACTTTATTCATATTGCCGGTATGGCATTCACACATTATATCGACCTGGGTTTGTTTGACCTCGAGGTGAAGCTTTCTATCCTCGTGTTTCCATGGATCTTTGCCACGCGGCCCTTGGCAACCGAACAGATCAACAAGGTATTCAACGCATTTGTTGCCGGTGGCGTGGTTTCATCCCTTTTCCTGCTGGGGCGTGCTGCTTATTTTTTCTTTTCTGCCGGTGAAAACAGGTTCTTTTACGAGGCATTTTCTGTGCTCGCCCATACCAGCTACATTTCCATGTATTTTAATTTCCTGATGGCCTGGATCATACTTGGCCTGCTCAAAAAAGGAACACTTCGCGCCTCCTATAGTGTGGCATTGAGTTGGGGGCTGCTCGTTTTCTTTAGCATCATCATCATTCTGTTGTCCTCTAAAATGGGAATGATCCTCATGGTGTTGATGTTCCTTTGTTTCGGCTCCTATTATGTGCTGAGGTCGGGAAGGTACATTGCTGGTGCTGTGGCTGTCATTTGCCTTGCCGGTGGGCTTTTTTTTGTAGCGAAGAACGTACCTGTTATTCATAGCCGGGTTCAGTATGCCATTGCAGCTTTTACAAAACCGAAGATCGATATTACCAGCAATGAAAGTTCAGAAGTGCGGATGCTCGTTTGGGGTGTTGCGAACCAGCTCATTAAAGAAAATTTTTTCACAGGAGTTGGTACCGGTGATGCAAAGCCGATGTTGTTAAGGGCTTATGCCTCAAAGGGAATGAAAGGTGCTTTCGAACACAGGCTGAATGCGCACAATGAGTTTTACCAGGTATTTGTTGCAGTAGGGCTCTTCGGCTTTCTTATTTTGCTGGGATGCCTTATTTTTCCGCTGATACTGGCATTCAGGGGCTCCTGCATTATGTACCTGGTGTTTTTGCTCCTGGTCATCCTTAATTTTATTCCCGAATCCATGCTGGAGACACAGGCTGGCGTGATGTTTTATGCCTTCATAAACGCGATGTTGTTTTTCAGCATTGTAAGAAAAGAGGATCCCGCAATTATAACGGTATGAGAAACATGGAAAAATACACAGATCATAACATCGTCTTTTTTGACGGTGTCTGCAATTTCTGTAATTCAACGGTAGACAAGATCTGGGCAAACAATAAAAAGAAGAACATCTATTATTCGTCCCTGCAATCGGAATTCGCGAAAGAATTTTTAGGCAAGAACGGCATCAGCGCCACCGATCTCGATACCGTGATCTATTACACGAAAGGAAAATTTTACATGCGCTCATCAGCCATCCTGCAGATCGCGAAAGAGCTGAAGGGGCCGTATCGCCTCATGCCTGCTTTCTTTATCGTTCCTGCTTTCCTGAGGGATTCGGTTTACAGATGGTTTGCAAAGAACAGGTATAAGTTCTTCGGGAAAAAAGAGACCTGCAGGATCCCGGCGCCGGAAGAAAGAAACTATTTTTTAGAATAACATAATCATAAAAACATGATCCCATTTTCACCACCCCGCATCGACCAGAAGATCATCGACGAAGTCACAAAAGTGCTTCAGTCAGGCTGGATCACCACCGGGCCGCGCACCAAGCAATTTGAAAAAGAGCTTACCGCTTATTGCGGCAATGCATCCACACTGTGCCTGAACAGCGCCACAGCCGGGCTCGAGATCATGCTGCGCTGGTTTGGCGTAACCGAAGGCGATGAAGTGATCCTGCCGGCATACACGTATTCGGCAACAGCCAACGTGGTGATGCATTGCGGTGCAACACCTGTTTTCGTGGACGTGAACGCAGATGATTTTAACATCTCCCTCAGCAACATCGAAAAGGCGATCACTGCTAAAACAAAGGTCATCATGCCGGTCGATTTCGGCGGCTATCCCTGCGATTATGATGCCATCAACGCGCTTGTGAAAAAGCATGCAGGCATATTCAGCGCTGCTACGGAAGAGCAGAAAATGCTGGGAAGAGTTTTGGTGCTTTCCGATTCGGCGCATTCATTCGGCGCCTGGTACAAAGGGAAAAGAGCAGGTTCTTTAACCGACATTTCGGTGTTTTCCTTTCATGCGGTGAAAAACCTGACAACAGCGGAAGGCGGGGCTGTTGCATTGAACCTTCCTGCACCTTTTGATAATGAAGCTGTGTACAAAGCATTGTGCGTAAAAACACTGCACGGGCAGGATAAGGACGCGCTTGCAAAAACACAAAAGGGAAACTGGCGCTACGACATCGTGGAAGCGGGTTATAAATGCAACATGACGGATATTATGGCAGCGATCGGGCAGATAGAGCTGGAGCGGTACGACAGCGATACATTACCGAGAAGAAAAGTGATCTGTGAGCAGTATTCGGCTGCATTGGCAAACTACAGCTGGGCGCAGTTGCCGGTATTGAAGAATGAAAATACGGAAGGCTGCTATCACCTGTATCCCTTGCGGATCAAAGGCATCAGCGAAGCGCAGCGGGATGCGGTCATCAAAGAGATTTTCGATTGTGATGTTTCTGTGAATGTGCATTTTATTCCCGTACCGATGATGAGCTTTTATGCAAAGCTTGGATACGATGTAAAGAATTATCCTGTAACCTTTGATAATTATTCACGCGAAATTTCACTGCCGATCTTTTATAACCTTGATGATGTGATGGTGAAAAAAGTGATCGATGCGGTGCTGAGTTCTGTGGTGAAGGTGATTGGTTAGATGTCTTACTATTATACGTCATCCCGTGCCACGACACGGGATCTGTCAATAAGTAACTGCTAACATTTATGGGATCCCGTGTCGGAGCACGGGATGACGATCAACAAAAAAATATAATTTATTGAAAAGATTATTCGACATATTTTTTTCCCTTATTGGCTTAGCGATCCTGCTGGTCCCTTTCCTCGTCATTGCGCTTATCATCGCGCTGGATTCACGTGGCGGAATTTTTTACAGGCAGGTGAGGGTAGGGAAGAAGGGGAAGGATTTTAAGTTGTTTAAATTCCGCTCGATGCGCAGCAATGCGGATAAGTCAGGGTTGCTTACTGTTGGCGGGCGCGACAACCGCATCACGCGCGTGGGGTATTATATCCGCAAGTACAAAGTGGATGAGCTGCCGCAGCTGATCAATGTGCTCATCGGCGATATGAGCCTTGTAGGGCCAAGGCCTGAAGTAAGGAAGTATGTGGATCTGTACAGTGCAGAACAGCTGAAAGTGCTGGATGCAAAGCCCGGGATCACCGATTATGCAAGCATCGAGTACAGCAATGAGAATGAGATCCTCGGAAAAGCAAGCGACCCGGAAAAAGTGTACATCGAAGAGATCATGCCGGCGAAGCTCAGGCTGAACTTAAAATACATCAGCGAGCTGGGAGTGCTCACCGATTTCAAAATTATTTTTAAAACGATATTTAAGATACTCAGGTAAGGATGAAGATCAGGAGCATAGGATTGCATTACGCCGAAGGTGTGCTTAACTGGCTTCATTCAAAATTAACGGAGAAACAATTCCTGCTGCTTTCCAGCGCTTTGGTCGGTGTAACGGCAGGCATCGCCGCTGTGGTGCTCAAAGCCTTCGTGTTTTTTATCCGCCATTACGTAGTGGAACAGAATATCTTCACAACCGGGTTCAAATACCTTTATCTTTTACTTCCTTTATTCGGGATTGCCCTTACAGTGATCATCATCCGGAGATTTTTCAAGGGTAAGCTCGAGCGTGGCAGCTCTTCCATCCTTTTCGCGATCGCCAAAAAAGCAAGCTTTCTTCCTTTTTCGCAGATGTATTCCCATCTCGTGACAAGCGCCGTTACTGTGGGTTTCGGGGGCTCGGCCGGCTTGGAGTCGCCGATCGTAAGCACAGGCTCAGCCATTGGTTCCAATTATGCCGGTACCTACAAACTGAATTACAAGGACCGCACCTTGCTGCTTGCCTGCGGCGCTGCGGGCGGTATTGCAGGCGCTTTTAATGCGCCCATCGCCGGCGTGCTGTTCTCGCTGGAAGTGCTGCTGGTCGGCATTAATATCACCGCATTCATTCCCCTGCTCATTGCTTCTGCATCCGGCGCGCTGATCTCCAAGATCGTCCTGCGTGAGAATATCCTCTTGTCCTTCAGCTTAAAGCAGCCCTTCGATTATCACAATGTGCTCTTCTATATTTTGCTGGGTGTGCTTTCCGGCTTCCTTTCACTGTACTATGTGAATTGCTTCGACAAAACGGAATTCATTTTTTCCAAAAGGATCAGGAGGCCGCTGGTACGACTGATCATCGGCGGCTGCCTGCTTGGCCTGCTGATCGCGATGTTCCCTTCGCTGTTCGGCGAAGGCTATGAGAGCATCAAAGACCTTTCAAACAACAGCATCGCCTTGCTTTTTAAGGACAGCATCTTCGAGAACTACATCAATTCCAAATGGAAAGTATTCTTTTTTATTACGGGCGCAATGCTGCTTAAGACAATCGCTACAGGCTTAACGCTTGGCAGCGGCGGCAACGGCGGTAATTTCGCACCGACCTTATTTGTCGGCGCTTACCTCGGATTTGCATTTTCCTACCTGCTGAAATTACTTGGCTTTGAAGATATTCCTGTAAGCAATTTTACGATCGTTGCCATGTCGGGAGTACTGGCGGGCGTGTTTCATGCACCGCTTACAGGCATCTTCCTCATCGCCGAGATCACGGGCGGCTATGAGCTAATGATCCCGCTCATGCTCGTTTCAGCAAGCAGCTACGCGCTGGTAAAATCATTTCATCCCGATTCGCTGGATGTAAAGCGCCTGAAAAAAATGGGTGCTTACATTTCGGAGGACAAGGATAAATCCATTCTTGGAAAGATAGAAGTGGAAGGAATGATCGAGAAGAATTTCACTACGGTGGAGCTGGATGCGAAGCTGAGGACGATCGTGGAGATCATCAAGCATTCGCCCCGTAATGTGTTCCCGGTGGTCAACAGGCACAACCGGCTGCTCGGGATCATTCAGCTCGACAGCATCCGCGAGGAAATGTTCAACCAGGAGCTGTACGACAAGGTGATCGCAAAGGAGTTGATGCGGAAGATAGAGGCGAAGATCGAGATAAAGAAAGACGATATTTTTTCGATCATGAAAAAATTTGATGAATCAGGGCAATGGAATTTGCCGGTGGTGGATGATGACAAATATATCGGCTTTCTTTCTAAGTCGACCATACTCACGAAATACAGGGCAGAGCTGCTGAATTCATATTAAATTTTTCCTGGTTTATTGTCATTCCGGGCCTGACCCGGAATCTCGCTATGATCAACAGATGAGGGGAATTCTGCCAGCCGCAACATTCGGCAGAGATGCCGTGTCGGAGCACGGCATGACGGAATAAAACGGTCAGATTAAAAGAACACTCTTTCAATAACAATCAATTACAAAATCATCCCAACCATGAACTACGAACAGATCATCACAGCGCAGCGGGTTTTCTTTAACTCCAATGCAACGAAAGATAATGGTTTCAGGAAAACTCAGCTGAGGAAGCTGCGTTCGCTGCTGGTCGCGAATGAGCGACGTTTGTATGATGCGATCTATGCCGATTTTAAAAAATCAGAATTCGAAACAGCAGAGACCGAGTTGCTGCTGATCTATCACGAGATCGATCTCGCGTTGAAGAACATGGAGAGCTGGAGCAGGAAGAAAAAAGTGCCAACCAACCTTGTCAACTTTCCATCACGCAGCTATATTATTCCCGAGCCTTTGGGAGTGACACTGGTGATCGGCGCCTGGAATTATCCGTACCAGCTTTCGCTGGCTCCTGCGGTGGCAGCTATTGCCGCCGGGAACACCGTGATCCTGAAGCCAAGCGAAATTCCTGCGAACACAGCTGCTGTGATGGCTTCCATTATCAATGAAAATTTTCCTGCCAATTATTTTCATGTAGTGGAGGGCGGTGTGGAAACAAGCACAGCTTTGCTGGAATGTAAATTCGACAAGATCTTTTTCACAGGCAGCACTTCCGTCGGGAAAATAGTATACGAGGCCGCTGCAAAGCAGTTAACGCCAGTAACGCTCGAGCTTGGAGGAAAGAGCCCGGCGATTGTCATGGCTGATTGCAACATGGAAGTAACGGTGCAGCGCCTGGCATGGGCCAAGTTCTTAAATGCAGGACAAACCTGCATCGCGCCGGATTACGTATTGATCGAAGCATCCGCTGAAAAGCGCTTCCTTGAAGTGCTGGGGAAATACATTGAGCGTAATTATGGAAGTTCAATTACTGAGAACTATGTGCAAATAATCAACGACAAGAATATGGAGCGCCTGTTAAAGCTGCTGGATGTTTCTAAGGTTGTCATTGGCGGCAGCTGCAACAAAGAGAGCCGCTACTTTGCACCAACAGTAATGCGGAATGTAAGCTTTGACGATGCCGTGATGCAGGAGGAGATCTTCGGCCCGATCCTGCCGGTGATCGCTTTTACTGATTTGAATGAAGTCATTGCTAACGTGAAAGAACGCCCAAAACCATTGTCCTGCTTTGTATTTTCAACGAACAGCAAAAAAATAAAACAGGTGCTGAATGAATTGTCATTTGGCGGCGGAGCGGTAAATGATGCCCTGATGCACATTTCAAACAGCGCGCTTCCCTTTGGTGGAGTGGGGAACAGCGGCATGGGAAATTATCATGGCGAAGCGGGCTTCAAAACATTTTCCCATTATAAAAGCATCCTGCACAAATCCTCCTGGCTGGAAACAGGCATTAAATATCCTCCTTATGCAGGCTGGAAGCAGCGTTTGATCAAATGGATGATGAGATGAAGAAATTATAATTCCTTCTCAAAATAGATCTTGTAATATTTTCTTCCGTCCTTTTCAACGCCCTGTTCGATCATGTTCTTGTTGCCGTGAATGTAAATGTGGAAGTTCTTGTCGAGCTTCAGCACGCTTTTGAACACACGTGCCTGCTTCTTTACCGCATCAGCCGAGATCTCGAATGAATCCTCCAGCTCTATGTCATGATCTTCCCTGTACACGTTATCAAACTTCTGGAAGGATTTGATCACGCCGGGATCCTGGAACACTTCCTCTTCAAATTCCTCCTTTACAAAATTCTCATGTTTTTTAAAGTATTGCATCGAGCGGTTCAGCATCTCGATCTGCTCGCTTTTGTTCACTTCAAAATCTTCTGCAAGCTGCTTCGTCACATAGTTTTTCGTGATGTTCAGGAAATCCTTGGTGTGGTGGTAATTATCGCTCACGGCTGTCACTTTCAGGAAATCATTTTTCCAGTATTGTGTTTCCCCGAATTTATTCTGGTTGTCCACAATGTACACCTTGTAACCGTTCTCTTCATTGGTTTCATAAATGAGGCAGCCTTTGTCCAGCTTTTTAATGTTAATGCCTTCGTCGCCGTAAATTGAAAAATTATCCGCCGCCTGTTCCACCTTCATGAACGTATCTTTCGATTCGGATTTGAATATTCCAACTGCTTTCAGTACCTGCCCGTCGAGCATCATTTCCTCAAATAAAGCAACATACAGCTCACCGCCTTTGATCTTCGGATGGTCGGAGCATTGATACAGGTGCTTTGCGAGGCTCCTGCTCTGCTCATAAAGCGTTTCCTTATCCGCGAATATCTTGCTGACAAAGGAGTAAGTTTCATTCAGCTCCAGCTCACTTTCGTGAAAAAAGCAAAACGCTTCACTGAGGGCAAAAGGCGTAAGAAAATATTTTAATAAGAGTTGAACCGTGCTTTCATCCTCCAGCTCTATTACGCTTTCCGAAAAGATAATATCTTCCTCCAGCGACTTATTCCCCGTTTTATGCACAGCAAGCTGCTGCAGCCTTACATTCTGATTGTATTCCATAATTTATATTCTTAATCTACCTGATCGCCGGCCACTTTTTTCTTAATTCTTCAACCGTTCCGTTATACACATTAATGTCCATGTTCTTATCGGTGCCCGGCACATTGTACCAGCATTTGCCCGTTGTGCTGCAATTGAGCTCGCAGGAGAACTGCCAGAGCGAATAGCTGGGCCAGAGCTTTTTATCGTAGTCGGAAATATCGTTGCGGAAGCGTGCGTACCACAATCCGCATTTTGCAAATACACTGGTATCGGCGTAGCTGTTCACGATTGATTCGCGTACATCCTTGTTGCAGTAAACGAAGGGATACCTGCCCGTTTTTTCATGGACCCTTTCAATGAATTTTTCAGCGTTCAGCAATGTCATGCCTTGTACAGAATCGATCGTTTCAAGGTCAAGGGCAAGGAACTCGGAAGAATCATTTCCCGTTATGGACAGGTAATGATCTGCCTGTGCAATGGCATCGCCGCTTTTCGCGAGGTGATAAGAACCCCAGAGATAGCCTTTGCTCTTCGCTGAATCCCTGCGCTCTGAATATTTGCTGTCGGTTTTCAGGCCTTCGGATGCCTTATGGATCACGGCGGCCACACGTTTATCAGCTGCCATCTTGTTCCAGTTGATGTCGTTCTGGTAATACGCATCGATGATGATCGCACGCGTTGTGTCGTTCCATGGCCTGATGAACTCGGTGATCTGAGCCTGCATGGAAGCAGCAGCAGATACAACTAAAAAGAACAGGGAGTAATATCGTTTCATTATTCAAATACGTTGTTCACAAAGTAATTGTCATCCCGTGCCACGCCTGCCCCGGACTCCGATCCGGGGACACGGGATCTGTTAAACAGAAGATGAAAGGTGCTAAATCCGTTCTTTCACTAACTCCGTAGATAAGCTGTTTTATTAATGACTGTGGTTAGCATTAATTTAATTTTTTAGCGTGTATCCTCATCATTAACGGGATGCACGCTTTTTATTTGCAGCCGGTGTTGTTGTAATCTTTCTTCACCAGGGGATTATCCAGCACCTGGAAAGTCAGGTAAGGTTGCCCGAACAATTTACAGTAGCGGTCATGATTTGCTTTTTCCGCCTTTTCAAGCGCTGTTACAAACATCCTCGAATTCACCAGCTCCTGTTCCTGTGCGCAGAAGGATGCGTATGCGAACAGCAGGTTCTCATCCGGCTTCTCTTCCTTCACAAAAGGTGCAAGAATAGTGGTTGCAAATTTATAATCCTTGAAACGTGCAAAAATGTAGGAAAGCTTCAGCGCATTCTGCCAGGAGCCGTCCTTGAAATTATAAAAGGACTTGATCCTGTTGATGCAGACTTCCACAACAGGAGCGCCGGTTTCCATTGTGTCATAAACTTCAATAACGCGGAACTGCCATTCGGTATTGAGCGCATCCACGAATTTTTTCGGCACTTCTGTTTTGTACATCCCGTCGATCTTCGCCTGCATGTCATCCTGGGCTTTTTTATCGCCGATGGTGCTGTCAAGTTTTACTGCGCAGAAGAGATTGTTGAACCTGATGTAATTGTTTGCCGGGTCAAGCGTTGCGAGCTTTTTCATTTCAGCATAATCCTCATCATCAGGAACGCTGTTGTTCAGCAGGTAATGGTTCACCACCTGGTTGTTCAGCAGTCCTGAATATTTTGCTTCGTTCGGGATGATCAGCTTGGTGGTGGCTTCCGGCGTGTATTTCTGCTCACGCATCTGCTTCGCGATGTAATACTGGATCTTGTATGCCTGCTTGATATCGTTCTTCTTCACCGCCTGGTTGAATTTGCTCACAGAGAACTTTTCTTCCTTCGGTCCGGTGATGTCGTAGGTCACATCCATTACGATCTGCGCAAAGCGTTCTTTACCCAGGATCGGCTCCAGCTCAGCTGCCAGTCCTTTGGAGTTGATCTCCTGGATGGCTTTCTCTTTCTGCATTTTCGCGAGGTAATCATACTTGCCGTCTTCTGTCTCCATCTGGAAAAGGTTCCATGAATCGCTTGTTTTTACATTCGTGACAACGCCTGCCTTCTGCATTTTCGACAGGGCCTTGATGATGCTCTCTGCACGTTTCTTCTGCAGTATTGCATTGGCGCTGGCATCGCCTTCAATGGATGAATAAGCGGTGATGTACAATCCTTCAATGAAGAAATCAGGTTCCTGCAATGCATTCAGGAAAGGGGCAAGGTCTTCTTCCTTGTAATCCGATTTGTTCTTCTCAAAAGGAATGGAAAAGTTCAGGAGCGTGGATTCCGATTTCGGTTCGAAGGGTGGCTTGGTATAAGCGCCATCCTCCGGCATCAGCAGCATGCTCAGCGGGGAGTTCGATTCCTGGTCGCCCTGCTCGATGTACGATTTGCGGATCGTTTTGCAGAGCTTGCCATCCTGGATCACCAGCAGGTTGATCTCGTAATCACCCTTGATGTTTTTCGGGATGGTGCCGATCTGCACGTCGAGCTTGCTTACTTTTTTGCCTTTCTTTTCAGGTTTCACCAGGTTCTTGCTGAACAGCTTGTCTTTCGACACCGTTTTCTGCAGCACGCCTTTGCTCAGCAAATTGTTATCATAAATATTGTATTTCGGGTTGTCGTACTGCGCTTTCTGCACAAAGTCGATCGCGAGCCCGTCCTTCGGTTTTTTGATCAGCCTGCTGAAGGCTTTCAGGTTGTCGTACTTGAGATACACTTTGTTGTCCTTCACATAAATGCCTTTCTGTAATCCATCGTAATCCTTGAATTTGTCGCAGTTCTTGCAGGTGCGCACATCCGGACCTTTGATCTTTTTGTTTTTCGAAGTGTAAGGAGCTTTCAGCTCTTTCTTCATTTTTGCGCCGTCGTTCACAATGCTGAACCCGCCGTAAACCACCGAAACATAGGCTTTTTTACCACCTTCGTCAATTTTTACGCTCGGACTGGCAAACACATAATTCCCGTTTTTAATGATCAGCAGCTCCTTTTTCCCGATCTTCCATTTGGCCATCACGGCATCTGCTATGTCTTTCGGCGTGGCAGCAGCTTTCCCTTTCATGGCTGAAACAGCGAGAACGGTTTCCTCCACATTTTTTGTCCCCCCGGAAGCGATCACACGCTTAGCCGTGGTCTTCATCTTGCCTTTGCTGTTGTCAAGCTGCGCCTTGTTGTTTTTTGCCATGTCCTCCGCCTGTATGGCGCTGGCCCTTGAAAGGATTTCGTTAATTTCAAGTGTGTCAAGGTTAGCAGCGGCCCTGATCTTGTTCAGCTCCTGCAGGATCAGCTTTTCCGCTTCGGCAGTCTCAATGGTCTTCGTTTCCGGCGGGCTGTCCTTCTTCGATTTCTTTTGTGCAAAACCAAAAGTGCCGGCGGTGATGAGAAAAGCAAAAAGCGTAAATTTTTTAATCATTGTGCAAATTTTAGGGATGTTTTAAAAAAGTGTTTCTGCTGTTTATAATTGATTTAAAAATTGGGATCGTCGGACACTTTTTTTCTTTAGGTTTGTACAAGCCGGGATGAAATAGTCTGTTTCACAAATATATTTTTTGAGGCTATAAAAGAAGAATTTATTAATCAACATTTTATGAACAAAATATTAGTTGCCAACAGGGGAGAGATCGCGCTACGGGTCATGCGTTCCTGCCGCGAAATGGGTATAAAAACAGTGGCGGTTTATTCGGAAGCCGACCGGAATGCCCCCTTTGTGAAATACGCTGATGAGGCGGTCTGCATCGGGCCACCACCTTCCAACCAATCCTACCTGCTTGGCGATAAGATCATTGAGGTCTGTAAAAAGCTGAATGTGGACGGGATCCATCCGGGCTACGGCTTTTTATCTGAAAACGCTGAATTTGCAGCGGCAGTGAAAAAAGCCGGGCTGATCTTCATCGGGCCTTCACCGGAGGCAATGGACATGATGGGCGATAAGCTCTCTGCGAAAGCTGCAGCGAAAAAATACAAGATCCCGATGGTGCCGGGCTCCGAAGGTGCGATCGATAGCGTGGAAGAAGGCAAAAAAGTGGCAATGGCAACCGGCTTTCCTTTACTGATCAAGGCAAGCGCCGGCGGTGGTGGAAAAGGGATGCGCATCGTGGAGAAGATCGAAGAGTTTGAAGAGCAGATGAAGCTGGCTGTAAGCGAGGCTACATCTGCGTTTGGAGACGGCTCCGTATTTATTGAACGTTATGTTGCAGGGCCCCGCCACATCGAGATCCAGATCCTCGGCGACAGCCACGGGAACATTGTGTATCTTTTTGAGCGCGAATGCTCCATCCAGCGCCGCCACCAGAAGGTGATCGAGGAAGCGCCTTCATTGGTGCTTACGCCCGAGATCCGCAAAGCCATGGGCGAATGCGCGGTGAATGTGGGCAAGGCATGTGATTATACCGGTGCAGGCACTGTGGAGTTTCTGCTCGATGAGAATAAGAATTTTTATTTCCTGGAGATGAACACCCGCCTGCAGGTGGAGCATCCCGTAACGGAGATGATCACCGGGATCGACCTTGTGAAGGAGCAGATCAAGGTGGCACGCGGCGAAAAATTATCCTTTAGGCAGGAAGACCTCCGCATTCATGGGCATAGCGTGGAAGTGCGCGTGTATGCAGAGGATCCGACCAATAATTTTCTCCCGGATATCGGGAAATTAGTGACCTACCAGCGCCCGCAGGGATTGGGTGTGCGTGTGGATGACGGCTTCGAGGAAGGCATGGATATCCCGATCTATTACGATCCGATGATTTCCAAGCTTATTTCATACGGCAAGGACAGGGAAGAGGCGATCAACAGGATGATCCGCGCCATCGATGATTATAAGATTGTTGGTGTGGAAACCACTTTACCGTTCTGCAAATTTGTATTGAAGCACGAAGCATTCACTTCCGGGAATTTCGATACACATTTCATCAAGCATTATTTCAAGCCGGAAATGCTGGCGCAGGAAAATGAAGATGAAGCCGAGATCGCGGCGCTTTTCGGGGCAAAGCTGATGAATGCTAAAAAAGCAGCATCTGTTCCGGCAGCTGAAAATGGGGAGAGTGTGTCGAAGTGGAAGATGAACAGGTTAAATAGTTAGTAGAGCTTAGTTCGGAGTTAGCAGACGAAGCGATTGTATAATTTGACCGTCATCCCATGTCGGGGCACGGGATGACGAATCCTGGGATGATCTTGTTGTATTAAGAACTTTTAACCTTTTCCACATAACTTTTAGCTGATTGCTTCGTTATAGATACACTTGGGTACTTTTTTTGTACTCAATAGCCAAATGGCAAGAAAAATTCTGATACTCCTTTTATTCCTTCCATTGCTGGGCAATGCCCAGAAGGACGTAACAAGCGGCCTTGTTTTGCCCATCCAGGGCGTAAAAGTAAGGACCACCGTTTATGAAGGAGATACCATTCCCTACGTTGTTTTACCCGCAATAAGCTGTTATACCGAAAAAGTATTCAGGAACAAGCGCCAGCAGGCGGCCTGGGACAGGACAAAATACAATGTCAAAAAAGTATATCCCTATGCCATTCTCGCCGCCGCCAAGCTGAAGGAATATGACCGCATTTTGTCGCAGATGTCGGAATCGGAGCGGGAACGTTATACAAAAGTGGCGGAAAACCAGCTGAAAGAGGAGTTCAGCGACCAGCTGAAGCAATTATCGGTGAACCAGGGCCGCATTCTCATCAAGCTGATCGACCGGGAAACAGGAAAAACGACCTATAGTGTCGTAAAGGACATGCGCGGCTCTTTCTCTGCATTCATGTGGCAGGGCGTAGCGCTGATGTTCAATTCCAGCCTTAAATCGGAATACGATCCGCAGGGAGATGACAAAGCGATCGAAGAAGCGATCAAATTGGTGGAGAACGGGGATTTTTAAATTCACCACAGATTACACGGATTTCACAGATTATTTATTCATTTGGTAAACCACCCCTGTCCCCTCCTACGAGGAGGGGAATGCATCCTGCAGGCAAAATGAGCTCCCTCCTTCCAGGGCCGGGGTGGTTCACAATCTCTTTTTCTATAGATAGATTAAAAAAAAACGCAGATTTAACAAATCTGCGTAATTTTTATCAATAAAAAATCTGTAAATCTGTGGCTAATATTTACGCCAGCTCTTTCTTCCTGAACATATCCGCAACCACCAGCTCTTTCGATCCCGGCGTGTACGTATAAAATCCTTTTCCTGATTTAGCACCGAGGTGTCCGGCAGTGACCATGTTCACCAGTAGCGGGCAGGCTGCATATTTCGGATTTCCGTAGCCATCCTGCAATACTTTCAGAATAGAAAGGCAAACATCCAGCCCGATAAAATCAGCAAGCTGCAAAGGGCCCATCGGGTGAGCCATTCCGAGCTTCATTACCGTGTCGATCTCTTCAACGCCTGCGGTTCCTTCATGTAAAGTTATGATCGCTTCGTTGATCATCGGCATTAAGATCTTGTTGGCCACAAAGCCGGGATAATCATTCACTTCAACCGGGATCTTCCCTAATTTCTTTGACAATTCCATGGTTAGCGCTGTAACAGCATCCGATGTTGAATAGCCGCGGATCACTTCCACTAATTTCATCACGGGCACGGGGTTCATGAAATGCATCCCGATCACTTTATCAGCACGCTTTGTAACGGAAGCGATCTTTGTAATGGAAATGGAAGAGGTATTGGTGGCGAGGATGGTTTCTGCGCTGCAGGCTGCATCCAGCTCGCGGAAGATGTTCAGCTTCAGCTCCACGTTCTCGGTTGCTGCTTCCACAACAAGGTCTGCATTCTTAACGCCTTCCTTAATGGATGTGTAAGTCGTGATGTTTTTTAAAGTTTGTGCTTTGTCGGCTTCCGTGATCGTGCCTTTTGCTACGATCCTGTCGAGGTTCTTGGAGATGGTCGCCATGGCTTTGTCAAGTGCCTCCTGTTTGATATCGATCATTGCCACGTTGTATCCTGATTGTGCAAATGTATGTGCAATGCCGTTGCCCATTGTTCCTGATCCGATGACTGCTATGTTTTTCATTTTATAACTGTTGTTTTAGATAGATTGAATTAGAGAGTTTAAATATAGGAATAATTTGAAAAAGCAGGAGCACCGATAATGCAGTTTGTCATCCCGAGCTTGCCCGAGGGATCTTATTCCAAATCCTGGAACTTGCGGAAATAATCGCCTGCACACGTTCTCGACTTCGCTCGAGCTGACAGCACACAGTACGTCAATCATAACCCATCATAAGCGTCTCATAAGCGTCGAAGACGAGCAGATCATTTTTTATCATAAAAATCAGCGAAGATCAGCGTACCATTATACACAGCTTATCAAAGCCTTCACACGTTCTCGACTTCGCTCGAACTGACAATGCTCGCATCACACACAGATTGGTAATTCGTAAAATTCGTAATGATTAGCGATCCGTATTATTTTCCCCTGCCCTGCACTACGATCAGCGCCGTGTAAATAAGGATCTTCAGGTCGATCCCGAGCGACATATTCTCGATGTAGATGATATCGTATTTCAGGCGGGCGATCATTTCATCCACGTTCTCTGCATAGCCGTATTTTACCTGTCCCCAGGAAGTGATGCCCGGGCGTACTTTGTGAAGGTGCTTGTAATGCGGTGCTTTCTGCACGATCTGGTCGATGAAGAACTGGCGTTCCGGGCGCGGCCCCACGATCGACATTTCCCCGATCAGCACATTGTAAAATTGCGGGATCTCATCCAGCCTTACTTTGCGCAGGAACCTTCCCAGCGGTGTGATCCGCGGATCATGCTTGCTGGAAAGTGCAGGCCCCATTTTTTCCGCATCGGTGTACATCGAGCGGAACTTGTGGATCATGAACGGTTTGCCATGCCAGCCGATGCGCTCATGGCTGTAAAAGATCGGCCCCCTGGAATTTAATTTAACTGCAATGGCGACAAGAATGTACACCCAGCTGAAGATGGTCAGCACAAATACAGAAATAAGAATATCAAAAATGCGCTTTACCGACTGTTCCCAGGCAGGCATGATCTCACGGGAGATCTCGATAAGTGCGGCACCGAAGATGGAGGTCATTTTTACAGAGCCCGAAAGAATATCATACATATCCGGGATCACTTTAATGATCAGGTCGCCATTATCCAGCTCATTCACGATCTTCCCGATGTTCTCATGCTCGAAGGATTCGATCGCGATGATCACTTCCTCCACTTTATATTGGTCAATTAACCGCTTCAGGTCGTTCAGCTCGCCAAGGTGCGGGATGTTCTTGATCAGCTCCTGCGAATAGCCGTTCTTGTTGTCAACATGCACAAAGCCCACAAATTTATTCCCCGATGATTTCACCTGGTTCTGCATCTCGTTGTACAGGTTCAATGCGTTCTGGTTGCTGCCTACAAGAATGGTGTTAAAGCCCATGATCCGGTTGTGGATCCTGTAATTGGTGAAGCTCGATAAAATAAAGCGGAGTGTGGCGGTGAGCCCGAAATGAAGGATGAATAAGGTAAAAACGCTCTGGTAATAATTCCGGTACGATTGGATCTCATCGTCCAGCAACAAGATAAAGAACAGGATGATCACGCCGATAATGGTGATCAGGAGCGTTTGTCCCACTTCGCGCAAGCGTGATTTGCGGTAGATGTTTTTATAAGTTCCGGTAAGGATGTAAAGGAACAGCCAGAAAATAGTGATGATGAGCAGGCCCCTGAAAAACTGGTTATCAAAAATAACCGGGATGGCTGTTCCGAATTTTTCAGATTCGATGTAAAGCTTGCGGAACGAATAAAACAGGGTCCATGCCGCAACTGCGGAGAACATATCGGCAAAAATATACTTGAGGACCTGTAGTTTTTTATTCATACCTAAGCATTGTTGCTTAATAATGGATGAGCTTTATGTTGTCAATGTCCAGGTACAGGCCATCGGCACCTGAATTGTTCAGCATTCCGAAAAATATATTGTAATCGCTTGCACCGGCTGTTGCCGCAATTGTGGGCGATAAATAAATGTAGATCTTGTTCCAGGTGTAGGAAGGGTGGATGCTCAGCACTTTGGTCTTTACAGAGCCGGCGCTGCCATGCGCATACAGGCCAACCACAAAGTCGAAATTGCAGCGGTAGTTCAGCTCAAGGAATACGGGTGCATCGCCGCGTGGCAGCACAAAAGGGGGCTTGGAGCTCCAGTATTCGAAAAATGTATTCTTGTGGTCGATGTACACCACGCCGGAAGCGTCGCCTTCAAAAACCTCCGGGTCACCAGCGCCGGCTCTTGTATGCCGGTACATATTGGTGTCGGTTCCAGATGCACTGGTATCGAGTGTGATGCCCGATGAACGTTCAAAATCCTCTTTCCACATATTGGTTCCTTCCCAGTCGAGCCCCGACACATAGCGTACTGCCGGGCTCACCGCTGTAATGGTACCCCGTGTTAAAGTGATGCTTTGCTTGAAATAGTTGTAGAAAGGATAAGGAGCCCTTGTTGCTGAAATGCCGTTCACCTTGATGCCTGCTTTAACCAGGATCTCGTGCGTGCCTTCTTCCAGGACAGGAAAAGTAACAGGCAGTTCGTAAGCTCCGAGCAAATGTCCGTCAATGTACACCCAGGCATCGGTGATCTTGCTTGAGCTCGTGCCTTCCAGCGCCGAGTCGGTGCTGAGGGTGATCTTCTGGATGTGAATATAGGAAGGTACAGGCTCGGCCGGATTGTACAGGTTGCAGGAGCCGAGAAGGCCTGTTAAAAGAATGATCCCGGAAAAAAAAAGCAGGTAATTGTGTTTCATCATAAAAATGTTTATGCCCCCTGGTCGTCAAAGCCTGCCGTCACCTTCATTTTTTCAATGATCTTGTAGGCTACGTCAAGTGCTTTATATCCATCATCAATGCTCACCAAAGGAGTCGAATTGCTGATTATAGAATCAGCAAACGTTTCAAGTTCCATTTTTATTGCGTTGGTTGGTAAAATTCCCGGGTTCTCAAAATAGATCTGTTTGGAGCCTTTGTTACCAAGATCGATGATAACTGCCAGTGGGTCAGGCTCCCCGGTAATGTTTTTCAGGCGGATCACATCCACTTTTTTATCCAGGAAATCGATGGAGATGTAGGCATCTTTCTGGAAAAAGCGGGATTTTCGCATGTTTTTCATTGAGATCCGGCTGGCAGTGAGGTTCGCCACGCAGCCATTGTCGAATTCAATACGGGCATTGCAGATATCCGGGCTTTCGCTCACCACGGCCACGCCGCTTGCACTGATGCGCTTGATGTTGGAGCGGACCACGCTTAAAATGATGTCAATATCGTGGATCATGAGGTCAAGCACCACCGAAACATCCGTTCCTCTCGGGTTGAACTGCGCCAACCGATGCGTTTCTATGAACATCGGGCTGGAGCAGTAGGATTTTCCGGCGATAAAAGCAGGATTGAAGCGCTCCACATGTCCCACCTGCACCTTTACATTCGCCTCTTTCGAAAGGCCGATCAGACTTTTCGCTTCTTCGATGGTATTGGTCACCGGCTTTTCAATGAATACATGCTTTGATTTTTTGATCGCGCGGGAAGCGCAGTCGTAATGCGTGATGGTAGGCGTTACAATGTCGACGGCATCTACCTCATTGAGCAGGGCATCCATGCTGCTGAAATACTTTATCCCGAACTCTTTCGCCACAATTTCCGCATTCTCTGCATTGGGGTCGTAAAAACCAACAAGCTCATATTTTTCAATTTCCTTCAATAGCCGGATGTGTATTTTGCCCAGATGGCCGGCACCAAGAACTCCGATCTTTATCATAATCGCATTTTGATTTGCAACAAAAATACTTTTTTCCACAATAGGCTCTTGAAAAATAACACTGAATTATTAAGGATACTTGTGTTAATTTTGCAGACGAGATGATGGTAAATGATACATACAGGCACAAAGGACTGCGCAGGCAACTCGCAGCCCTGCTAAAAGAGAAGGGCATTGCAAGCGCAGAAGTGTTAAAGGCGATAGAAGCGGTTCCGAGGCATTTGTTCCTGAACAGCTCCTTTATTGAGCGGGCTTACGAGGACATTGCATTCCCGATCGGCTCGGGCCAGACCATCTCCCGGCCGCATACCGTGGCATTCCAGACCGAATTGCTGCAGCTGAAAAAAGGGGAGAAGGTTTTGGAGATCGGCACGGGATCGGGTTACCAGACCAGCGTGCTTATTGAAATGGGCGTGAAGGTATTTACCATCGAGCGCCAGAAAGCACTGTTCGACACCACCAAAAAATTCCTGCCCGAGATCGGCTACGGCTCCGCCAAATTCTTTTACGGCGACGGCTACAAAGGACTCCCTGTATTTGCTCCATTTGACAAGATCATCATCACAGCAGGTGCTCCTTCCATTCCCAACGACCTGCTGGACCAGCTGAAAGTGGGCGGCATTATGGTGATCCCGCTCGGCGACACTGTGCAGACCATGACCTTACTGAAAAAAACAGCAGAGCGGAAATTTGAAAAAGTGGAGTATGGCGAATTTAAATTCGTGCCGCTGCTGGAAGACAAGGAATGGGGCGCTTAGTTATTAACAGGCGTAGGTTTGTAATTGCAGGGAGCTGATCATCACCCCGGCCTTTAAACAGGTTTATTTTGTGATGCGGTTTTTATTCCGCCTTTCAAACTAAACGCTCATGAAAAAACACATCCTTTCCATTTCTTTTTTATTAGGGGCAAGCGCTCTTTTTGCACAGGACCTTACTTCAAAAAAAGGCGAGCCCATCCTGCCGGAGGCCGACGACTGGGCCATCAGCATGAATGCAGATCCCATTTTTGAGTTCATCGGGAATGCCTTCAACGGAAATACAAAGAACAACGCTGCCAATACCAACTGGCTGAGCGCATCACATACCATTGTCGGAAAAAGGTTCATCAACGAAAAAACAGCATACCGCGTGATGCTGCGGATCGGCTTTGTGAACCAGACGTTCAAGAACATGGTAGCCAACGATGCCGAGTTCGGGACTGTGTTTAACTTTCCTGACAAGCAGGGGCAGGTGGAAGACAAGTACAGGCACAGCAACATGAACCTCTGCATTGGTGCGGGCAAGGAATGGAGAAAAGGGAAAACGCGTTTGCAGGGATATTACGGCGCCGACCTGATGATCTGGATGGGAAGCTCAAAAGATAAATTCACGTACGGCAACCAGATGTCGCCAACCAGCAATGCATCAGCAGGCGGAGGCTCTACCACTACAATGCCGACAACTACGGTATGGTTCACCAATCCTGACAGTGCAAATTTCGGGATGCCCGACAGTGTTGGTGCACGAACAAGCCGGCTGATGCAGAACAAATCGGGAATGACCTTCGGAATTGGCGTGAGGGGATTTATCGGTGTTGAATATTTTGTGTTCCCGAAGATTGCGATCGGCGCAGAATACGGATTGGGGCTCGGGTACCAGATGACAGGAAAGGGCAGGACAGAAGTGCAAACGCAGGGAGGCTCTCCCTTGCAGGTTGCCAATGTGGATTATGAAGTGGCGGGCTCATCAAAGTTCGGCTTCGATACCGACATGAACCAGGGAAAAATTTTCGGCTTCAGCAATGCCGGAACAGCTTCATTGAAGATCACATTTCACTTTTAGTAAGAATTTCATGAATTAGGAAGGCGCTTGTTCCACGATCTGAAACGGAAAGGCTGGTGGCGATACAATTTTTGCAAACAGCTTATTACAAAAGGTTTGCGGGCCGGCATTGGATTTTTTTCCTGGAGAAGCTCTGCGTGGAAAGGCTCTGTTTTGTGGATAACGGTGTTGAAAACTATAAAACTGTCAATTTTTGAAATATTAAAAAGATATATCTTTGGCCTAAATTAATTTGTACACAGAACAATTAACTTTAAACTAAACTAAAAAAACGTTATGAAAAAATCAGTACTACTAATTGCATTAGCATTTGGCGTATCAAATGTTTTCGCGCAGCTTTCTACAAGAGAAAACGATGCTTCTGTCGAGAAAATCGGCGCAAGGCCTAAAGCAGGCGACATGGCTTTCGTATTCGGAATGCCTATCTCCAGCGATTCAGGAAAAGCTAAATTATTTGATGGAAATGCATTGAAATCAGGTAATGTATTAACTTACAAATGGTACAAAACTGATGACATGGTGATCCGTTTTGGTTTCCGTTTAATGAATGAGAACCTTACCGTTAAAGGAACAGGACTTGATTCTTCTGCACAGTACAATCCAAACCTGGTGACTCCCCCGTTCGCAGGTGTGAAGGATGTAAAAAGAAAAGAGAAGAAAAGAATGTATGAGATCGTACCGGGTGTTGAGAAGCATTTCTTAGCAAGCAACATTTTTGATGCGTATGCTGGTGCTGACCTTTATTTAGGTTTCGGACGTGATATGACCACTTCTAACTTCGATTACATCAACGGTGACCACAGCTACACAACAACAAAAACTCCTACAACTGATTTAGGTTTAGGCCTGGTAACCGGTTTCAATGTATTCATCGCTCACCTGCCTGTATCTTTAGGTTTGGAGTACGGATGGAATGCTAAATGGACATTCGGTGGAATCGACAAAGTGAAAACTGATGTAAAAGCAGGTACACTTTCTTACACTGAAGAGTACAAACAGGATAACAGCACTACCAGCGAATCAACTGCTAAATACAGCAAGTTAAAAAGAAGGGAATTCAACGCTGAAACGAATCAGGATGTGAGAATTGTTCTTCACATTTATTTCGGGAAATAGTTAGAGTCCAGGTAACGTTCAATTCTTAAAACACTACGACATATGAAAAAAATATTTTTATTATTCAGCACATTCGTTGCTATCCTGCTTTTTGCATCATCTTGTACGATGCACAACAGGACAACAATGGGTGCACCATTGGAAGCGCGTGTAAACTTTACCTCTGCAGATCTTGAATACATTGGTGAGGTTACAGGTACATCCACTCAATACTATGTATTGGGAATTCCTTACGGCGGACGCAGGTATTACACTGCTTCAACCGGGGGGCTTGCACTTCCTGTCAGCGCAAACCGCGGTTATAACAACGCATTGTACGATGCATTGGGCCAGAAATCGGATGCTGATTTTGTATTGCCGATCTCTTCAGAAAGCACCGTTAACTATTCTTTCTTAGGAAGAAAAGTAACGATCACACTAAGGGCTAAAGCGTTCAAGATCAAAACCAAATAGGCTTAAAATTGTTGATAAGAAAAGGCGTTCACTGCATTCCGGTGAACGCCTTTTTTGTAATATTACAGGGCTAAAAAACACATTGAAAAAATGAAAATGAAATCTTTATTCGGCGCACTCATCTGCCTTACAGTCGTTCTCGCTTCTTCCTGCAAAAGGGATAAGGACAGCGTTCCGCATGTTACTGTAAGCCCTTCTGCTTTGTATATTTATGGAAATGTAGGCGACCTTGTTACTTTCAGCATTTCGGTTGATTCGGAATCACCGCTTTCCAAATTTTACATCAGCCAGCAGCCCGATAACCAGGTTGCTGTTACCGTGCTTGATACTTCCATCACTTCAAAAGGTGTGAACTTCACTTATTACTACAGGCTTCCTGCCGCACTGGCCGGTACATCCGTGATCTTTGAATTCAAGGCGCAGGATGAGAACGGGAACACTGGAAAAGAATTGAAGCGCGTGTTCATTGCAACGCCGGCAGCTGTTCCATTAACAGAAACAACAGGGCACAGGATGTACTCCAACCTCGGCACCAACCCCGATGCCTATAACCTCGAAACAAACGTAAGCCAGTTCTCCACTTCCGATTCAACACTGCGCGATGTGCAGGATGCTTCCGGAACGGACACTACGCTTTCAAGGAACTGGATCTCGCCTGCCGGCGGACAGTTTGTTGCTTATAACGGATTTGATTACGCCAATGCCACCAATGTTTCCACGGTGAATGCATACAACGGCGGCGTGAAGCTTACACAGCTTTCAGGACTTGCTGTCGGCGATATCATCATTACAAAGCTGGGCAGCTTAACTACCAATAAATACTCCGTGATCCGCATCACCGATATTGTTGACCTCCCGGGAAAGAACAATGATTACTACGAGTTCAGTATAAAGAAATAATTTTTTTGACTATAAAGAAAATCCCTCCTGCAGATCGCGGGAGGGATTTTTGTTTACATGCATTCTGCGAACAGCCGTTCGAGCTCGTCGTTACTGAGCTCCCGCCATGCACTTTCCTTTAAATTCCCCAGCCTGATGTGCATGATCCGTACACGCTGAAGTTTGATCACCTGGTAGCCATACACAGCGCACATCCGCCTGATCTGCCTGTTCAGCCCCTGTGTGAGTACGATGCGGAAGGCCCTGCGCGTGCCCGGTTCCGCTTTTATTTTACAGGGTTTGGTCATTGCATCGCCAAGGTCGACACCGCTGGCCATGTCCTTTAAGAACTGGTTTCGCAAAGGAAGATTGAGTGTTACGAGGTATTCTTTTTCGTGTTTGAAGTGGGGATGGATGATCCTGTTGATAATGGAAGCATTGTCGGTGAGCAGGATCAGGCCTTCCGAATCTTTGTCGAGCCGGCCAACGGGCAGCAGCTTCTTTTCGGAGCCCACCGCATCAATGATATTCCCCGGGATCTTTTCCGTGGTGCAGACCACTCCCTTCGGTTTGTTGAATGCAATGTATGTATGCGTGTCGAATTGGTTCATGCTGTAAAGATAATTTGTTTTCGCTCTGGCGGATTTATTATTAATTTGCGCTCATCATGAAGGACAAAGCCATTTTTTGCTGGAGCGGCGGGAAAGACTCAGCACTTACGCTGTACAGGACGCTGCAGGATCCGGGCCTCGAGATCGTAGCGCTGCTTACCACGCTGAATCAAACGTTCAGGCGCATCTCCATGCACGGTGTAAGGGAAGAGCTGCTTGAAAAGCAGGCAGCATCGATCGGGCTGCCGCTCATAAAAATGTTTGTTGCCGAAGGAAGCAATGCCGAATACGAAAAGAACATGGAAGCAGTGCTGAGCGAGTACAAGGCGAAAGGTGTTTCCAAAGTGATCTTCGGGGATATTTTCCTTGAAGACCTGAGAACTTATCGTGAAAATAATTTAAGCAAAGTGGGGCTTACAGCGGAATTTCCTTTGTGGAAAGAAAATACCACCACCCTCATCAATGAATTTTTTGCGCTTGGCTTCCGTACCATTACCTGTTGTGTGAATGATGCATTTTTAGGAGAAGAAAAAGTGGGAGTGGAGATCAGGCCGGAATTTATAAAAGCGCTTCCCGCCAATGTTGATCCCTGCGGCGAGAATGGCGAATACCATACGTTTTGCTTTGCCGGGCCGGTGTTCAGATCACCGGTAAATTTTACTGTTGGAGAAAAAGTATACAAGCCGCTTGAACTGAAAACCGCAGATTGCGATGCAGGACAAACAAAGGGATTCTGGTTTTGCGATTTGCTGCCCTGATTGTTCATAATCCTTACGAAGCGTCATCCCGTGCCCCGACACGGGATCTCATGATTTTAACGGAATGTTGTAGCCACAGATTCACAGATTTTTTTACTCCATTAAGTTTCACAGATTCATTGCTTCGCAATGTTGCGCGATGATCCGGGCGCAGCCGGGTAGGATCAGATCATAATAAATCCATGATTCGCTTCAGCGATCATAAATTTCATACATAAAAATCATAAAGATCAGCGTTCCATTTACACACAGAACCGCAACTACAAACTCCCGTTCACCAGCTCCGCCACTTCTTCACCTACAAGGCTCCCGATCGCAACACCCATTCCACCCATCCGCACAGCGCAGAACACATTTTTGCTGACGGCTTTCACAATGCTCTTTTTTGCAGGCCCGACACCCATGATCCCGCTCCAGCGCATCTCTATCTTATAGCTTTGCTTTGGTAAGATCACATCCTCCAGGAGATTTTCCAGCCTGTTCTGAACAAGCTGTGTAAGGCCGAATTCGGAGGTCGCTTCGGTTTTGAAATCAAGGTTGCGCCCGCCGCCCAGGAGCACGCGGTCGCCGATGTTCCTGAAATAATAATAGCCGCTGTCGTAATGAAAAGTGCCTTTCAGCTTCAACCCTTTTACAGGGCTGGTGATAAGCACCTGCGCTCTTGCAGGCTGTACATCATACCCCGGGAGCAGCTGCTGTGCAAAGCCGTTGGTGGCGACAATAACTTTTCTGCAGTTGAAGCCGATGTTATCCGAAACGATCCGCACCTGTTTTCCTTCATCTTCCAGCTCTTTTACGCCGAAACCGTTCAGGATCTCAATGCCTTCAGCCCTTGCTTTCGCGATCAGCATGCTGATCATTTTTCCCGTGTCGATCTGTCCTTCCGCGGTGTTTACAATAATATGCTTTAGATTTTTGAACCCGAATGTTTTTATTTTTTCATCCGCATTTTTATAGATCGTCTTTTTGCCGGTGATCCCGGAAAGTGATTTGTTGAGATAACCGAGTTGTGCTTCACACCGTTGATACGTATCTGCCGAATCAAAAATTTCGTAGCCTCCCCAGTTGTGAAAATCGATGGCTTTATCGCCCAGGTTTTTGCGCAGGCGCGCCAACCCTTTCCATCGTTTTTCAACCGTCGTAATCACTTCGTTTTCAGAATAATTGTTGAGGTCATCTAATAGCTCGCTTGCGCTGCCGAAACATGCAAATCCTGCGTTTTTGGAACTGGCGCCGCTGGGAAGGATCCCGCGTTCAAGGACAACAATGCGCAGCTTCCGGTTTTGCATTTTAAGCGAAAGGGCGGCATTCAACCCAACGATCCCGCTGCCGATGACCGCGATATCCACATTCTTAAAAAATGTTTCCCGTTCCCAAAAACTTAAGTTCATCATTTTTTGTGTGGTAAGCCCCAAAAGTATTGAAAATAAAGGAGAAAACAAATGAGGTGCTATCTCTTGCTGTGAGAGGCTCAGGAGGCCTCAAAGTAATTGTCAACAATAGCTTGAAATATCCTTTTTTTTACGATATTTGTTACATACGGGATAAAACTATTAATAAGTAATTGATAATCAAGTGATGAGTATGATTTTTTGGAGCAAAGATCCGGCCTGTAACAAGCCCGTGAAATTTCTGTTGGGATTACTGATGGCAATGCTGTTCACTACTGCATTTCTGAATGTAGCAAGCGCACAGAATATTTACGATGTGAACGGGACGGTGAAAAAGAACAAGAAAAAAGTGGAAGGTGCTGTAGTCAGCCTCTACCGCGGATCCACGCAGGTGCAGCAGGTGGTGACCACTTCCAACGGCCGCTTCAATGTAAAGATGGACCTCAATGCAGAGTACACGCTCACTATTTCCAAGGCCGGCCATATCACTAAAAAATTCTATTTCAACACAAAGGGTATCCCGGATGAGCGTGCCAAGGAAGAGTTTGGCGGGCAGGACATTGAAGTCAGCATTTTCGAAATGCCCAAGGATCCCGGTGTTGTCTCCCAGATCAACAGCATCCTCAGCCAGCCAATGGCGAAATTCTATTACGATGATAAGATCAAAGAGATCGATTTTGACAAAGCCTATTCACAGTCGATGCTCGATGCGCTTGCAAAGCTGAACCAGATCGAGAAGGAAGCGAACCAGAAAGCGGAGGAAGAGGCGAAGCAAAAGCAGGAGCTTGAAAGCGCAGCAGCCGGTAAGTATGATGCAGCTATTGCGAAGGGAGATGCCGCATTCGGGAAAAAGGATTACACCACGGCAAGGGCCGCATACGAAGATGCACTGAGCATTAAGGTTGGCGAGGCTTATCCGAAAGGGAAGATCGTGGAGATCGAGAAATTACTGGCCGATGCCCAGAAAAATGCACAGCTGGATAACGATTATAAGGCAGCCATCGCAAAAGCCGATGCAGCCTTTACTTCCAAAGATTATACAAATGCAAAGACAAGCTACAACGATGCCCTGAAACTGAAACCGGCGGAAGCTTATCCGAAAACAAAGCTTGGAGAGATCGATGCGGCGCTTGCAAAGCTTGCCGGTGAAAAAGAGCTGAATGCAAAGTACGAAGCTGCCATCGCGAAAGCGGACAAAGCACTTGCAGCAAAGACCTACGATGCTGCAAAAGCAGGGTACAATGAAGCGCTTGGATTAAAAGCCGCTGAAAAATATCCGAAGGACAAGATCGCGGAGATCGATAAAATTCTTGCAGAACTTGCCAATAAAGAAAAAACGGAGAAAGAGCTTGCCGCAAAATACGATGCAGCCATCGCAAAAGGCGATAAGGCGCTCGCTGCAAAGGATTATCCCACTGCAAAAGCCGGCTATACCGAAGCATCCGGCTTGAAACTGGCAGAAGCCTATCCGAAAACAAAGCTTGCCGAGATCGATAAGCTGATGGGCGATATGGCTGCAAAGGAAAAAGCAGAGAAAGAGCTGAATGAAAAATACACCGCTGCCATTGCAAAAGGCGATAAGGCATTGGCTGCAAAGGATTATCCAACAGCCAAAGCCGGTTACACAGAAGCATCCGGGTTGAAATCGGCGGAGCAATATCCGAAGGACAAGATCGCGGAGATCGACAAGCTCCTTGCTGACCTCGCTGCGAAAGACAAAGCGGAAAAGGATAAGCTTGCAAAAGAAAAAGAGCTGGATGCGAAATACCAGGCTGCCATTGCAAAAGGCGATGCCGCGCTTGCGAAGAAGGATTATGCTGCAGCTAAAACAGGCTACACCGAAGCAGGCACATTGAAACCTGCAGAGCAATACCCGAAAGATAAATTAGCGGAGATCGACAAAGCAATGGCAGATGCTTCCAAAGCTGCCGAGCAGGAAACAAAGTACAAGGCAGCAATTGCAAAAGCGGATGCAGCCATGAAGGCAAAAACGTATGATGCTGCGAAAGCAGGCTACAACGAAGCGCTGGCGATCAAATCATCCGAACAATATCCGAAAGACAAGCTTGCCGAGATCGATGGGCTGCTGGCGAAGGATGCCGCTTCGAAAGAGCTGAATGACAAGTACAATGCAGCTGTTGCCAAAGCCGATAAAGCGCTTGCCGCGAAAACATACGAAGAGGCAAAAGCCGGCTATAATGAAGCACTGGGCGTAAAGCCTGCCGAAGCGTACCCGAAAACAAAGCTGGCGGAGATCGATAAGATCCTTGCCGACATTGCTGCAAAGGATGCCGCAGAAAAAGACAAGCTGGCGAAAGCAAAGGAGCTGGAGGAAAAATACAAGGCTGCCATCGCGAAAGCTGACGGGGCATTCGGCTCAAAGGATTATACCGCTGCCAAAGGCGCATATAATGAAGCCCTCGCGTTGAAAGCAGCAGAGCAGTATCCGAAAGATAAGATCAAAGAGATCGATGCGATTCTTGCCAAAGAAATGGGGGCAAAAGCACTGGAGGAAAAATATGCTGCAGCCATTGCAAAAGGCGATGCCGCAATGGGCAAAAAAGATTATACTGCCGCAAAAACAGGCTATTCCGATGCGCTTGCACTGAAGCCGGGCGAGCAATACCCGAAAGATAAATTGCTGGAAGTTGACAAAGCACTGGGCGATGCTGCTGCTGAAAAAGACCGCCTGGCAAAGCTCGCCGAGCTGGATGCAAAATACAAAGCCGCTGTTGCGAAAGGTGATGCTGCTTTAAAGGCAAAAACATATCCTGCTGCAAAGTCGGCATACAACGATGCCCTCGCATTGAAAGCAACGGAACAATATCCGAAAGACAAGATCGCGGAGATCGATGCGCTGCTCGCGAAGGAAATGGGAGCAAAGGAGCTGGATGATAAATACAAGGCCGCTGTTGCGAAAGGCGATGCCGCATTAAAAGCAAAAAGCTACGAAGATGCAAAATCGGGCTACAACGAAGCACTCGGCTTTAAGCCTGCGGAAGCCTATCCGAAAACAAAGCTTGCCGAGATCGACAAAGCGCTTGCCGACCTTGCTGCAAAAGACAAAGCAGAGCAGGACCGTTTAGCGAAGGAAAAAGAGGCTGCTGAAAAATATGCCGCTGCCATTGCAAAAGCGGATGCGGCGCTCGGGCAGAAAGAATACGACGGAGCGAAAGCATCGTACAACGAAGCTGCCGGTTTGAAGCCTTCCGAAAAATATCCGAAGGACAAGATCGCGGAGATCAATGCCATCCTCGCCAAGGAGATGGGCGCGAAAGAGCTGGAAAAAAAATATGCTGAAGCAATTACGAAAGGCGATGGCGCTTTGGGAACAAAAGATTTTACTGCTGCAAAAACACAATACACTGCAGCGCTTGCTTTAAAACCGAATGAGCAGTACCCGAAGGATAAGCTCGCGGAAGTGGACAAGGAGCTTGCTGCGCTCGCTGCTGCAAAAGACAAGGATGCGGCGCAAAAAGCACTCGAAGCAAAATATGCCGCTGCTATTGCCAAAGGGGACAAAGCGCTTGCCGCGAAAACGTATGATGCTGCAAAAGGCGCTTATAACGAGGCATTGGCGGTAAAGTCAGGCGAACAATATCCGAAAGACAAACTGGCTGAGATCGATAAGCTGATCGCAGATGCATCTTCTGAAAAAGAGAAAGCTGCCATCGAAGCAAAATACAAAGCTGCCATCGCGAAAGGTGATAAGGCATTTGCTGCAAAAACATACGATGCTGCGAAAGGCGCTTACAATGAGGCATTGGGAGTTAAATCATCGGAACAGTATCCGAAAGACAAGCTCACAGAGATCGACAAGATCCTGGATGAGCTGGCAAACAAGGATGCAGCCGGAAAAGCCCTCACGGAAAAATACAATGCTGCCATCACGAAAGCCGATGCTGCACTTGCTTCCAAAGATTATGAGGGCGCCAAAGCCGGATACAACGAAGCACTCGGACTGAAGCCTGCTGAAAAATATCCGAAGGACAAGCTGGCTGCGATCGATGCACTGATCGCGAAAGAGGCCGGTGCAAAGGAAACGGAAGAAAAATACAAAGCTGCGATCGCGAAAGCGGATGAGGCATTTGCTGCGAAGAATTACCCGGATGCCAAAACTTCTTACGCGGAAGCTTCCGGCTTAAAGCCTTCTGAACAATATCCGAAAGACCAGCTCGGAAAGGTGAATGCATTCATCTCCGACCTTGCAAAGAACAGGGCCGTGCAGGAAAAATACGATGCTGCAGTTAAAAAAGCAGATGACCTGCTTACCGGTCAAAAGTTCAACGAAGCCATTGTTGCATACAAGGAAGCGCAGGGCGTTAAGCCGAACGAGCCTTATCCTGCCAACAAAATTTCCGAGATCAATAAAACCCTCGATGCACAATCGCGCGCCAAGGAAAAGGAAAAACAGTATGCCGACATGATCGCCAAAGGTGATAAGCTGTTTGGCTCCAAGGATTACAAGCTGGCAAGAAGCACATACCAGGATGCATTGCTGATCAGGGCAACCGAAAAATACCCGAAAGACAAAATCGCGGAGATCGATCAGCTGGTGAAGAACAAAGGCGGCGCAACCACAACCGTTGCTGCAACAACTAACAAGGACGAGTTCAAAGACGAGCTTGCAAAAAAATACCCTGAAGGAATTACCGAAGAGCTTGTCCGTGAGAATAACGCGAAAGTAACACGCAGGATCGTTGTAAAGGGACAGGAGGGACACATGTATGTGAAGAAGGAAACCAGCTTCGGCCCGGTATATTACTTCAAGGACAATGTACCTATTACTGAGCAGGAGTTTGCAAGGGACACTGAAGTTGCTCAACAATAAACCACGGCTATGAAGACTATTCTTTTTTCGATCGCTTTCTGCTTCGCAGCTTTCTGCGGGACCGCGCAAAGCAATGATGTGGAATTAAAGCTCACGCTGCGCGACGGTAACGTAGTAAGCGGCACTTCCAAAATCAACAACATTGTGCTTGTCACCGATTACGGAAAGCTCGAGATCCCTTTAAAGAATGTGACTTCGCTTGACCTTGGCCTTTCTGCCGATAAAGCGGATGCTGCGAAGACCGGCAGCCTTGTTAAGCAGCTGTCCAACTCCGATGAGAAGCTTCGTAAAAGCGCTTACGATGAATTACTGAAATCAGATATCAGGGCTGTTATTGCTATTTCCGATCTGGTCAGCTCTTCCAAATACGAGCCTTCCACATTTACGGATTATACAGCAGAGGCGGCACTGTCGGAGCTGCAGGCGAAATACGGATTGGATGAAAACATTTCCGCGAAGGATGTTGTTTCCATCGATTATGAATATTCGATCGGCGGAGTGTATGATTTCGCCAAAATAGAATTGAAAACAGAATACGGAACACTAAGCGTGCCCAAGGAAAAGATCAAACACATCGATGTGCTGTTTTCCGGCGGGAGCGAGAACGGCGAGGTAACCTTTAAGCTGATGGGCTCAAAGCATATCAGCTCCAATATGAACGGCGGATGGCTGAAAACAGGCATCATGGTAAAGCCTGGGCAGAAACTGAACATTACCGCAAGCGGCGAGATCACGTTTGCCAGCCTTTCGGGCAGCGCTTACAAGCCGGATGGCAGCATTGCAGGCTCACCGGCACCTGCCGAAACAAACACATACGACAGCTATGGCGCTTACAGCAGTGGTGCCACCTATCCAACGTATGGAAATGTAGTTTACAAAATAGGCGAAAACTCTACGCAGGTGTTGAAAGCCGGAGCTAAGTTCAATGGCACAGCATCTGCAAGCGGCATGCTTTACCTGTCGGTATACGAAACCGTTTACAATGCCGCCAATAGCGGAAGCTATACCGTAAAGATCGCCCTGAAGTAATTTAAGATTATGCACATTCATTTTTCCAAGACAGCATTGATTGGCCTTTTCCTGTTATTCCCCGGCTGGGGCTCCCTTTCAGCACAAACCTATTCCAGCAAAGAATCTTCCATCCTTTCTTTTACAGCAGGAGTTACCAGCTCCAACCTTGTGAATGATTCGGTTCATTTTAAGCCCGGCATCCTCTTCCATGGCGGGCTTGCCTATGCGCTCATGCTGAACGACAGGCTGAATGCCGGGATAGAGCTGCAATACACGGGTAAGGCTTTTAAGAATGAATCGCCGATCATCAAATACCGGTATTACTTCGTTGACATCCCGCTGTATCTCCAGGTAAAAGCAGGTGGCAGCATCCGATTTAACGTGGGCGTTCAGTATTCCATCGCGACCAATTCGCAGATGGTGACCATCGATCCCTCGAGGGCGAATGGCGTGAATGCAATTAAGATCAATGCGCTAAAAGCTACCGACTATGGCTTTCTCGGAGGTATTGAATTTGATATTTCGAAGGATCTTTCGATCGGCGCGCGCTACAGCATTTCAGCTTCCACCTTTTTTCAGAAGAACGAACCAAACTTTGGCGTGTTCCAGCTGTCGCTGAAATATTCGCCGGTCAGGACTCACCAGGTATTCTTTCACCGGAAGGAAGCGCAGCAATAAGCCGGGCTTTAAAACTCAGCGGACTCAGCGCCTCTGCGGGAAATAACAAACTGATCTTAGCGAGAAAATGAAAAAAATCTATCCGCTTCTTCTTTTCATCAGCCTGAATTATTCCTGCAGTGATACACATGCAAAGAAATTCATCCAGGCAGTTTCTGTTAATACCTACAATTTCGTAACAAGCTATGACCCCAATCAATCCATCGCTGAAAGGATCGCTGTGCCTGCAGGCTTTAAAAGAGTGGATGCAGTGAAAGGCTCTTTTGCCGACTGGCTTCGGCATTTGCCTCTAAAGCCCGGCCGGCCGCAGGTGCATTTGTATAATGGAAAGTTAAAGGCTGATCAGGATGTGCATTATGCCGTAGTGAATATTGATGTAGGCAGCACCGACCTGCAGCAATGCGCAGATGCTGTGATGCGCATGAGAGCGGAATATCTTTATTCTGTGAAGGATTACGGGCATCTTCATTTTAATTTCACAAACGGAACATCGGTCGGATTTAAAAAATGGTCGGAAGGATACCGCACAGTGGTCAAAGGAAATAAGGTAAGCTGGGTAAAGAGCGCTGCTCCCGGCGACAATTATGCCATCTTCAAAAGCTATTGCAACATGATCTTCAACTATGCGGGAACGTCTTCATTGAGCAAAGAGTTAAAGCCTGTGGCAGATCTGAAAGATATGCAGATCGGGGATGTGTTCATTGCAGGAGGCTTTCCGGGACATGCGGTGCTGGTGGTGGATGTTTGCGAGAATACAACAACGGGAGAAAAATTATTCATGATCCAGCAAAGCTACATGCCGGCGCAGGAGATCCATATCCTGAAGAATTATACCAATGCCGGCCTTTCTCCATGGTACAGCGTGGATTTCAGCGGTGATCTTGAAACACCGCAGTGGACGTTTAAACGAAATCAGCTGATGAGGTTTTAGTTAATAATGCATTCCTCCGGAGCTCTTTTTTTCTTTATGTTTTCTTGTTAATAATAATATGCTCCGCCGGAATATCCATCGTTTTCCGGGGTAAGTGATTCTTCAGCCCCAGCGGGCTGCCTGTATCCTCGCGTTTTATGCTCCGGAGGAGCATGTTATTAATAGCGCTCCGAAGGAGCGGGTTATAGAAAACCGCGCAAAAAAAAATCCTTCAGTGATGAAGGATTTTTTGAATGAAATGGGTTGATTATTTTTTGATCCTGATCAATGCAGGATACCTGCGCTGTACCATGTAGAAGGTTCCGAACAGGAATGCATTGAAGAAAAGGTCACCAAGCAGTGTCGGTGCGAAATAAGGAATGCCCATTACGTATGTAAGGTTCAATCCGCTGATGCCACCAGTAAATCCGCAGGCAGCCCAAACACCGAAGTTGGTGATGATGAAGAAAAGCACTGAAGATGCAATTGATCCCATCGCGATGGTTTGAACGGTAGTGTTGCGCTTTACCCATAAGCCGATGAGTGAAGTAAGTACGAAGCTTGCGTACACATAAGCAATGGTATTGTGAAAGCCCCAGCCGGTGGTAAGCTCCAGTGCCACATCGCTCAGGAACATGGTTACAAGCGGTACGAGGATCGCAGTTGCTTTGTTCTCAAAGTAAACCGCTCCGAACAATGCCATTGCGGCAATGGGAGTGAAGTTCGGGATATGCGGGAATAAGCGGCTGATCGCAGCTACGAAGATGGCTGTAGCGATGAATATGAAACGTGGTGTGAATAGTTTGTTTGTCATAATACGTGCAATAATTTGAGATACAAAAGTACGGCTTTTTAATCAAAAAGAGAATTTGTTTTTAATTGATGCCCCTCCGGGGTTTCAGACCCTGGCAGGGGCAATTATCTATGTTTGTAAAATCCCAACGTTGTAAGGCCTTGTGATTGGCGCATGGTTAGCGGCCTCTATTCCCATCGAGATCCATTTGCGGGTATCCAGCGGGTTGATGATCGCATCCAGCCATAAGCGTGATGCGGCATAGTAAGGCGTGGTCTGTACATCGTAGCGGTCCTTGATCTTGTTGAACAGCTCAGCTTCACGCTCCGGTGTGATCTCTTCACCTTTTGCCTTCAGTGAAGCCACTTCTATCTGCACCAGTACTTTTGCAGCCTGTGCGCCTCCCATAACAGCGACCTGCGCAGTCGGCCATCCCACGATCAAACGCGGATCATAGGCTTTTCCGCACATCGCGTAATTGGCTGCACCGTAAGAGTTCCCGATGATGATCGTGAATTTCGGCACCACCGAATTGCTCATTGCATTCACCAGCTTGGCACCATCCTTAATGATCCCGCCATGTTCGGAGCGGGAGCCGACCATGAAGCCGGTAGCATCCTGCAGGAATACCAATGGGATTTTTTTCTGGTTGCAGTTCATGATAAAGCGTGCAGCCTTATCTGCGCTGTCGCTGTAGATCACGCCGCCGAACTGCATTTCGCCTTTTTTGCTTTTTACCACTTTACGCTGATTGGCAACAATTCCCACGCTCCAGCCATCGATGCGGGCAAGGCCGCAAATGATGGATTGTCCGTAGCCTGCCTTGTATTCTTCGAAATCAGATTCATCCACGAGGCGGTCGATCACCTCATACATGTCGTATTGCTTGTCGCGTGCATCCGGGATAATGCCAACGATCTCCTTCGGGTCTTTTTTCGGTGCTTTTGCTTCGGCACGGTTAAAGCCAGCCTTGTCAAAATCGCCTACTTTGCTCATGATGTTGCGGATGCGGGTAAGGCAATCCTTGTCATCCTTGCATTTATAGTCGGTTACCCCGGAAATTTCGCAGTGCGTGGTTGCGCCCCCGAGGGTTTCATTGTCAATGTTTTCGCCGATAGCAGCTTTTACAAGATAGGACCCTGCAAGGAAGATGCTTCCCGTTTTATCAACGATCATCGCCTCATCGCTCATGATCGGCAGGTAAGCTCCGCCTGCAACGCAGCTGCCCATCACGGCAGAGATCTGCAGGATGCCCATGCTGCTCATCACGGCATTGTTGCGGAAGATCCTTCCGAAATGTTCCTTGTCGGGAAAGATCTCATCCTGCAAAGGCAGGTAAACTCCGGCACTGTCAACAAGGTAAATGATCGGCAAACGGTTCTCCATCGCGATCTCCTGTGCACGCAGGTTCTTTTTCCCGGTGATCGGGAACCATGCGCCTGCTTTTACGGTAGCGTCATTCGCCACAACGATGCACTGCTTTCCGCTGACATAGCCGATCACAACCACAACGCCGCCGGCAGGACAGCCGCCGTGCTCCTTGTACATATCCTCGCCGACAAATGCGCCGATCTCGATTGTTTTGGAATCCTTGTCCAGTAAATATTCAATGCGTTCGCGGGCGGTGAGTTTGCCCTGTTCGTGCTGCTTATCGATCCTGCTTTTTCCGCCGCCAAGGTAAATTTTGGCAAGCTTCTGCTCCATGGCGGAGATCAGTAGGTTCATTTTGTCTTCGTTCTTGTTAAATTCTAAATCCATAATTTTAATCAAAAGGGTTAATCAAAAGGAGTATTTCAAGCCTGATTTGCTGAGCTCAAATATAACAACAAAATGATATATAAGGTTCAAATTAAATGCTTGCCGGGAGCCGGGATCAGATGTGATCCGCTGCCCTGGAGCCCTGGTTGAACAGGAGGTCGGCAATGCTCAGGTTGGGAAGAAAGCCGTGCCGGGGCTCAAATACCTGGGAGTATGGTTTGGGCTCAAAGGACGGGTCGGCAGCAGGCGATTCCTTGGGAGAGATCAGCTGCCGGAAATCATCCGCATTGTCGTAAGTGCTTTTATATTCCGTACTGAACGTATAATTTGGTTTTGCTTTGAGCAGGCCCAGTATTTCCTGCTGGATGGCTTCATTGAAATCAACAAGGAAATCAAATTTTTTCGCTTCAAAAAAAGGGAAGAGGTCATCTTCATAATATTCGAAGAAAGGCGATCTCCTGTAGCTCGACTCAAATGAGCGCCAGTGAAGGGTTTGCCAATTGTATTCGTAGGAGATGCGCGCATCTTTCACGGCCTGCCGCTTATTTCGCTTTTCGAGCGGGATGCTTAAGGTTAGAACGCCGTTTGGGGAATAGATCTCGCAGCGACTGCGGAATGTTTGCTTGATGAAATGCTCGTGATGCTCGATGATGCATGCCGGGTATGTAAGCAGCTTCTGGTAATACTGGATCGGGCCGAGGTATGCTGTGGGAAGTATGGCGGTTTGGTTCATGGTGTCTCTCAAAGGCGCAAAGTTCGCAAAATTTCAGCGAATTGAAAGTTTAAATACGAAGTGCGGCTGCAATGCAGGTATGACATGTTCATAGTCTATAACTGTTTCGTGTTTTTAAGAGGCTTTTGGCATAGTTGTTTTTTTACTTCGTCGATATAATACACTTCTTCAACTTCTACCGGGGTGGCGTCAACAGCTACCACATTTTCGAAGAGCTTAATTTCGTATTTACCTGTTTTTGTAAAAATGATTCGGTTTTCATTTATAATCGCATTCAAGGTATTGGCTCTTGTCATATTTGTAATTATTTCTAAGTAGTCAAGGTCTGCAAACTTTTGCCATTTAAATAAATAAATTACAAAAAATTTGTCGTCAGGTGTTGTAATTGCTAAATCTTTTGAATGTGGCATTTTGAATTTAATTTTCAAGGTATCTCCTTTATATAATGTGTCGGTGGCAGCTATGATTTCTTTTTTATTAATGTCGGTGACAAGTTTTGGCTCAGGTAATGAGTTGGCGTCCGAGTCAATACTAATTGGTGATATATAGTCTTTGTCTTCCGAAACCCATGTCGAGCAGGAAGAAAGTCCCAATAAAAAGGTAATTGTAAGTTGTGATATGGTCTTCATAATTGTGTCCAACTAAAACATTTGTCTGCGCCAATGTGTTTGCGCTTATTGCCTATAACGTTACCAAGGCTGGCGCTCGTTTGGGTTTCTTACTATATTTTTAATTGCGAAGCCTGATTTCAAAGTTAACATATGTGTCTTGCGATGCGAGGTGCCCAAATGGCGCCAGACCTGTGTTAGGGGCAGTTTTTTCCGTCCTACTGTCCCATGCAGTTAATTGGAAAATGAAATTTGTCCACAAGGAATAATACAGTAATCTTTTTTATGCCAATTACCTAATCCAAGTAATAAGGGTAATTGATTTTTAACTGATATAACTTGGTTTATAGCACTGTCTGGGATTGATGCAAAATAATGTCTGTCATCTTTTGCAAATAGTGCAAAGGGAATTGGGTTGAAAGAATCAAACTTGTCCTCAATAAGGAACCCGATATTTACAATGCATTCTTCTTTTGGATTAATAGTTTTGTTTAACGTCAATGGGGTGTCTAAACAATTTCTTAACTCTTGGTTGTCATCTACAATAATATTCTTTGCAAAGGCCGGATCAATTGCAATATGGGGTGAGCCCTTGGATAGCTGACCAACGCCAATAATGGTTTCTGGAAGTAAAAACACTCTAAACCTCTGTCCGTTAGGCGGAGTAGGGTGATAGAACTCTTTTGAAAAAGCGATTTCTATGTGCATTGGAATTGTGCTGTCATTAGTGATTCTCGCAGTAATGTAGCAGTAAAAATAGCTGGTTTCTTTTGAGTACAAAGCTGAGCCCGTAATGAAACCACCCCTTCTTTTGCCGTTGGTAATGTAAGTGCCTAAATATTTTTCAGATTGGGGAATAACATATGCAAAGTTGATTTCAGCCGTTGCGGAACTTGTCTGAACAGTTACGGTGTCTGTCTGCGGTGTAGTTTGCGTCTTGTTACCAACCTGTTCGCAAGAAGTTGTCGCTAGAAGTAGTCCCCAAACATAAACTGTCCAGTGTCTCATTTTTTTGCCGTTTGAAATTGCCCCTAACTAGTTTATATTCCCGACAATATCAGGCTAGCTATTGATTTTGATTTGTATTAGCCTGATAATTGGAGGCTAAAATTTCTTAATGTCGTTGTGTCATCGCGGACAAGAGCTTGATCGTCTTCAAAACAAATTACAATCTCCATAAAGAAGATTCTTCACTCCGCTGCGCTGCGTTCAGAATGACAAGCAGCATCCGAGGCTCCAACCTCCCAACTCCTACCTTACCGACTTAAACCACCGGTCGCTCCGGATATGGCTTCCGCCATCGCCTTTGTCGATCGACATGAGGACGAGCACTGTTTTTCCAACTACGTGGTCTTCCGGCACAAAGCCCCAGAAGCGTGAATCGGCGGAGTTATGGCGGTTATCGCCCATCATGAAAAAGTAATTCATCTTAAAAGTGTAATGCGTGCTCAGCTTCCCGTTGATAAAGATAGAATCGTGGCTGGTTTTTAATTCGTTCTTTTCATACACGCTGATGATCCTTTGGTAGAGCGGGAGAGAGTCGATCGTGAGCTTTACCGAATCGCCTGCTTTGGGGATGTAGATCGGCCCGAAGAAATCGACATTCCATAAAAAATGCTCATTCTCGGGGAACATGTAATCGCTGTAGCTTCCTTTCTTTTCAATGAGCGGGGTTACGTTGGCAACATGCTGCAGCTTTTTGATCTTCTCCACATTTTCCATGTTCAGTGTGAACCAGTATTCTCCCTTGTTCCTCATCTTGCCGCCTTCGGTAATGCCCATGCTGCTGATGCTGTCGGAGTTCAGCGTATCGGCATCGGCAAGCACGCGGTAATTGAACTGCAATTTTTCAGGCTCATCCGAATAGTGCCCGTTGATGTACACCTGGCCATCACGCACTTCCAGCGTATCTCCCGAAATGGCCACGCAGCGCTTGATGTAATAGGTTTGCTGGTCGACAGGGCGGTCGTCCTCCATCGGGTAATTGAACACCACCACATCATTGCGTTCGATATCCGGCCCGCCGAACAAACGCATATAAGGAAGCTTGATCCAGTCGAGGTAAGAATTGGTGTTTTCGGTGAAAGGCAAACGCTGGTGCGCAAATGGGAACGAGAGCGGGGTGTTCGGGATCCGCGGGCCATAGCTGAGCTTGCTCACGATGATGTAATCGCCGGTGAGCAGCGATTTTTCCATGGATGCAGAAGGAATGGTGAATGCCTCGAAGCAGAAGATGCGGAATAAAACGATCGTGACGAAAGCAAAAGAAATTGCTTTGATCCATTCTTTTATGGTTGATTTTTTTTTCACGTTTTGCTTGGCCGCGGCTTTTTAATAAAGGGCGGCTGTTCCTGCTAACAAATTCTGCGTTTATTTCTTTACGTTCTTTTCCCTGCGTTTGTTACGGAAATATACAAAACCGCTGATACCGATGATGATGACAATGAATGGTACGAGGTAAGAGCGTGAGAGCCCGTTATCGCCCACGAAGGTGAAGAAGCGCGCCCTGCGTGCCGGATCGTCGAACAAGGAGCGCTTCAGCTTTTTCAGGAAGCCGCTTGGATTCTGTGTGCCGGTGATGTTCGGGTTGTCTTCCTTAACGCTCATCCATACAAACACCGGTTTTCCTACAATGTGATCTTCAGGGACAAATCCCCATGCGCGTGAATCGGCCGAATTGTGGCGGTTATCGCCCATCATGAAATAATAATCCAGCTTAAAGGTATAAGTGGAAGCTTCCTGCCCGTTAACGAAGGCCTTGCCGTTTTTCACCTCAAGCGTATTGCCTTCATAATTGATGATGATGCGGGAGTACAATGAAATGTTCTTTGCGTCAAGCGGAACGGTCACGCCTGCTTTCGGCACATACAATGGCCCGAAGTTATCGTTGTTCCATTTGATCCGCGGATCATGCGGGAAAATGTTCGCATCGTATTTTCCTGCAGAGTCGATCATCGGCTCGATGGATTTTACAAAGCTCATTTTTTTGATCACGTCCACTTTGTTGAAAGGGAGGTTCATCATGTAAAATGCATTGTGAAGCGAATCGTATCCCAGCAGCTTCACGCCATTGGGAGCATCCGTAATATCAAGCTTGTCGATGAGGCCCGGTGAAAAAGAAGTGCCGTCGGTCTTCACCATGTAATGATACTGCATGGTAGGCGCCACGTACGACTCCTTGTTGTTGATGAACAATTTCTGGTTGACGATCTTCAGGGTATCGCCGGCAATGGCAACGCAGCGCTTTACATAGTTCTCGCGTTTGTCGGCCGGACGATAGGTCACATCGCCAAAGCGGTGCTGTGTGTACTGGTTAATGGCACCCGGGGTGTTCACCGTTTTCCATCCGAAATCGCGGCAAAGCTGGTAATAGCTGATGCCCTGGTCTTCGGGGAATTCTCCCAGCGCAACGGTATCGCCATCGGGATAATTGAACACTACGATGTCGTTATTCTTTACATGTCCTAATCCCGGTAAACGGAAATACGGCAGCTTGAACCATTCGAGATAGGATTTGGTGCTGCTTGTCCCCGGCAATGTATGATGCGCAAAAGGGAACGACAGCGGGGTGTTCGGGATCTTGGCACCGAAGCTCACTTTGCTTACAAAAAGGTAGTCGCCAACGAGCATCGATTTTTCAAGGGAAGAAGTGGGAATGGTGAAGGCTTCTAAAAAAAAGGTGCGGATCACCGTTGCAGCGATCACGGCAAACACGATGGCATCGGTCCATTCGCGGAGCATGGACGGCCTTTTTTTGCTCATGTCCTCGGGGCCAACGTACACGGTATCCTTCTGAAAAGCAATGTATGGCAGGTAAATGTAACCGGCAAGGAATGCAAGCGCCTGTTCCTGGAAGCTGCGCTTGTTGAATGATTTTGCAAGCAGCAGGCTCATAATGCCGTACATCAGGAAGTTCACTCCCGGGGTGATGATGAGGAAGATCCACCACCAGGGCTTTTTGATGATCTTCAGCCAGATGATGAAATTGTAAACAGGCACAAGGGCTTTCCAGCTTTCTTCACCGGCCAGCGGGAATAATTTCCAGAGCGCAATGATAGTGGTGACCGAAAAGATAATGAGCAGAATGTAGGAAGTATCCATATTATAAGTTAAAAGAGTTAAGTCAAAAATCAAAAGGGTTTTAATGAACGAATATCGGATTTTATATTGTTTGCCGCTTGTTAATTATTGTGAATTCTAAAACACAGATCCGTAACCGGCAAAGCATCCTGGATTCATTAGCGTCAGTTCGGGTAGCGGGGTACGAGTCGAACTCGAAATGACGCGCGCACAGATTTTAATAATTCGTATTGTCCATAAGATCGCTCATGCCGAACACGCCTTTTTTTCCTTTTACCCATTCCGCAGCGATCACGGCGCCAAGGGCAAATCCTTTGCGGCTGTGTGCAATGTGCGTAATGCTGATCTCATCCACTTCAGAGCTATAGGTTACTGTATGCGTTCCCGGGACTTCATCGATGCGCTTTGAAATGATCCCAAGCTCCGTCTTATTGTCCGTAACGGCATTCACCCATTTCTCTTTTTTATCCATGTTCGCGATCACCTGGTTGGCCAGTGAAATGGCTGTACCGCTTGGCGCATCGAGCTTGTGCACATGGTGGATCTCTTCCATGGAAACGTTGTAAGCGGCTTGCCCGTTCATCAGCTTTGCAAGGTATTCGTTGAGCTTAAAAAAAAGATTGACGCCGATGCTGTAATTGGAGGCATAGAACAATGCCTGCTGTTTATCGGCACAGGCCTGCTTCACTTCTTCGAGCCGCTGCAGCCAGCCTGTGGTTCCCACCACTACCGGCACATTCGCTTCAAAGCACTTGTAAATATTATTGATGGCCGATTCGGGGGTGCTGAATTCGATAGCGACATCCGCTTTTTTCAGCTCTTCGATGGTATAGGTGGAAGCATTGGTAACATCCACTTTTAAGGCAATGCTGTGTCCGCGTGAAATGGCGATCTGTTCGATCTCTTTTCCCATTTTCCCGTAACCGATAAGTGCAATGTTCATTTGGGATTTTGTTTGATGCGCGTAAAATTAGAATTTAATATTGAACCCGATGCCTGTGGTGTATTGATTTTTGCCTGCTGTGTTGATCAGGGCCGGATGAATGTTAAGGGAAAGGTCGTCGCTCACATTGAAGGTGAATAAATGCGCATCCACTGCGGCATCCACAATGTTGAGGAGATAGAGTGCCACACCGCCGATCACGGTCAGGTCGCGGTAACGGTGATATCCCTGGTAAAGGGTGGTGAGCTGGTCGTCGTTATAAATATCAATGTAAGGATCAACGGTGGAGGCATCATCGTCGAGCCGGGTTTTAAGCGCATCCCGGTATTTTACGTAGCGCGACTGGTTGAACTGGAAAGAGTAGGCGAGGCCTGCAAATCCGCCGTAGATAATAGGCAGCTTCCAGTATTTTTTGTTGTAGACCTGTCCGGCCCCCGGAACGATGGCTGAGAATGTTGCCGCTTTTTTTGGTGAATGGTATTTTACGGGCTCTTTTTTCACAGCCGCTTTTACTGTATCGTGCGGCAGGGCGGTAAACACAGTATCCGTTTTACGGATGGTATCGCCTTTTACCTGCGCCCTGCATTCGGTGGATACAAAAAGCAAAAAGGTTACTCCAACAATGAATTGGAATAACCTGTTTGAAACAGTGGTGTATGTGTGAAACAAATTATGCATCCAGCAGATCAAGGATGCGTTTCAGGTCATTGTCGGACCGGAACGGGATCACGATCTTTCCTTTTCCTTTTTCATCCCGGTTGATCACTACTTTGGTATTGAAAACAGCGCGGAGGTCTTCCATCACCTGCTTTTGCTCAAAGGTCAGCTCAGCCTTGTCACTTTCTTTTTTTGCTTTTCCCGAAGCTGGTTTGGAAATTTCGGTCTTCACGCCGCGAACGAGGTCTTCCACATCGCGCACCGACAGGTCGTTCAGCACGATCTGGTTGTAAATGTCCAGCTGCTTGTCTTCACTCTCAATGTTGATCAGGGCGCGTGCATGGCCCATGGTAAGGTCGCCGTTGCGGATCGCCAATTGGATCTCCACCGGTAATTTCAGCAGGCGTAAATAATTGGTGATGGTAGAGCGCTGCTTGCTTACCTTTTGGGAAAGCTGCTCCTGCGTTAAGCTGCACTCGTCAATTAATCGTTTGTAAGAGATCGCCACTTCGATCGCGTCCAGCTGTTCGCGCTGGATGTTCTCTACAAGCGCCATTTCAAGCATGGCCTGGTCGTTCGCGATGCGGATGTATGCCGGAACGCTGGTAAGTCCTGCGATCTGTGATGCGCGGAAACGCCTTTCGCCGGAGATCAGCTGGAACTTATCGTATCCCAGCTTGCGCACGGTGATCGGCTGAATGATGCCATGTTCCTTGATGGAACCGGCAAGCTCATTCAATGCATCTTCATCGAATTGCGTGCGTGGCTGAAAAGGATTGGTTTCGATCTGTGCGATCTCGATGTTCGCAATAGCGCCCACTACTTTTCCTTCGCCTTCCAGCTTGTTCTTACTGCTGGTAATATCTGTATTCGCATTTTCCAGCAATGCGCTTAATCCTTTTCCTAATGCGTTTCTTTTGACTGACATTTTTTTGATTTATTTACACACCCCTACCCCCTCTCAGGAGGGAATAGATACTGCTTAATTTGAGAATAATTCGCTATTCGTATATATTCGTAATTCGCTGATTTAGTTTTCTTCTTCCACGTTAATAAATTTCTCCGAATCATTCAAACGTGTTAACCCGTTCTTCTGGAGGATCTCGCGGGCGAGGTTCAGGTAGTTGATCGCTGCTTTTCCGCTTGCATCGTGCATGATGATGCTCTGACCGAAGCTTGGCGCTTCTCCCAATTTTGTGTTCCGCTGGATGATGGTATCGAATACCATTTGCTGGAAATGTGTTTTCACTTCTTCCACCACCTGGTTGCTGAGGCGCAAACGCATGTCGTACATGGTGAGCAGGATGCCTTCGATGGCAAGTTCCGGGTTCATCCGGGTTTGTACGATCTTGATCGTGTTGAGCAATTTTCCAAGCCCTTCAAGCGCGAAATATTCGCACTGTACCGGGATGAGCACTGAATCTGCTGCTGTTAAGGCATTCACGGTAACAAGACCCAGTGAAGGCGAGCAGTCGATGATGATAAAATCGTATTCGTTTTTGATCTTGTCCAGCGCGAGCTTCATCATTTTTTCGCGGTTCGGGAGGTTGATCATCTCGATCTCGGCGCCGACAAGGTCGATGTGGGCCGGCAATAAGAACAAGTTCGGCGTTTCGGTCTGCAGGATAATGTCCTTCGGCTCCACGCCATCGATGATGCATTCGTAAATCCCGGTCTTGATGTTGCGCGGATCGAATCCGACGCCGGATGTAGAGTTTGCCTGCGGATCCGCATCGATCAGTAATGTTTTAAATTCCAGTACTGCCAGGCAGGCGGCCAGGTTGATCGCTGTTGTTGTTTTTCCGACTCCACCTTTCTGATTAGCAATTGCGATTATTTTTCCCATCCCTGTTTGTAATTATGATTTATTGATTTGTTGTGTTCTGATTAGCCACAGATTCACAGATTTTATTGTTTAAATTAATTTCTCAAATTTTGTCCTCAATGTCGTTACTGCTCATTTCAGGAGATTGCTTCGTCGTACCTCCTCGCAATGACGTCTCCGAACTTTGCCAACTTTTTAAAATTGCCTACTGCCAACTGGTTCAGCTTCCAAACTGTTTTGTTTCCCCGATCTCAAATAACGTGAGAACGTTCCCGGCATTGTCGAATTTGCGTTTTGCCACAGCTTTGTCGATTTTGATCGGCTCGAATGTATCGTAATGCATCCCGATGATGTTGCGGCATTGGATGAACTCAGCTGCAATGATGGCATTGTCCACGCCCATCGTAAAATTATCCCCGATCGGTAAAAATGCGAAATCCACGTTCCTGTAATCGCCGATCAGCTTCATGTCGTAAGTGAGCGCGGTATCGCCGGCATAGTAAAAATTGCCGCCGCTGGTCTCCACTACAAATCCCATCGGGTTACCGCCGTAAGTGCCGTCGGGCATAGCGCTGGAGTGTATGGCCACCACGCATTTCACATTTCCGAAATCAAATTTGGCCTTCCCCCCGATGTTCATTCCCTGCGTGTTTGTAATTCCCTGCTTTTCCAGCCACACGCAGATCTCGAAGCTGCTGATGATCCTGGCGCCGGTGCGGGTTGCAATGCTTGCCGCATCCGCGATATGGTCCTCATGCCCGTGGGTGATGAGGATATAGTCGGCTTTTATGGCGTTTACATCGATATCCTTTGCCAGCGGATTGTAGGTGATGAAAGGATCGAATAAAATATGCTTTCCATTCACCTCAACTCCAAAACAAGAATGCCCGTAATATGTTATATTCATAGATTGATCGAAAATCCTTTACTTTGTGCCCTTGTTGATGAGGCCTGTATAAAAAAATAAAAGCTCCTTTTTTTTCAGAGCTTATGGGTATAAAATTACGGTTTTTGAGCAGTTTGGGGCCTAAAACTTATTACGGATTTTTAAACACATTTTTGTTAATAATAATTTTGATGATCACAGTTATTTCCTGCACCAACCGGGCAAACAGCAACACCCTGAAGATAGCAAAACATTATATCCAACTGTTAGAAAAACAGGGAGTTAAGGCGAAGTTGTTTTCTTTTGAGGACTTGCCCCATGATATTGCCTTTAATGAACTTTTCAACAAAAGGTCAGAAAATTTTCAACAATTGCTGAACGAATTTGTCATTCCTGCCCAAAAATTTGTTTTTGTGGTACCGGAATATAACGGCAGCTTTCCCGGGATCCTGAAAGTATTCCTGGATGCGGTCCACCCGGATATCAACCGCGGCAAAAAGGTTGCGCTTTTAGGCGTTTCCAGCGGAAGGGCAGGGAACCTGAGGGGAATGGACCATCTGACGGGCATCCTCAATTACCTCGGCATGCATGTGCACCCGAACAAGCTCCCGGTTTCCAGCGTGCTGTCATTGATGGATGCTGATGGCAACATGAAGGATGAAGGCACCATCAAATCTATAGAAAAACATGCAATGGATGTTGTAAGTTATTGATGGAAAACTAATTACCTGCATCAAATTCGATACCCATGGTATCTATCGTCCTGGAATTGAAAAGCTGGTTATAGCTATTAAAATCCAGCCCGCCCATGTCACAGAGCTTTTTAAAATCCTCATAGCTGCAATAGGCTTTTTTTCTGCCGGCAACAATTCCGATCGCCGAGATCTTTCTTGTGATCCTCAATCCTCCAGGCACATAAGACGACTTTTCTTCCTGCATTACGCTGATTTCCCATGTGCATACCACTTCAAATGCCTGCGGTGTTATGTGATCTGTCAAAACTGCGTAAGTTCCCGGAATATCACCTTTAATGGTATCATTGGAAACAATAAGTGCATCCCTTTCGGATCTGTTCAGCGGATTTGTCAATTGTGGTGTCGCATAAAAAATAACGTCCTGGTAAAGGAATTTTTTTGCTGCTGTCCTGAGGAGGGCGGTGCTGTAATGGCTTAAGGGATCTTCAATACTGAGCGGGGCTGTGGAGATGTAGTTTTGCCCCGCAGGTTGTAATTTTAGCTTTTGAACAAGATCGGAGCGCAGGATGCGGAGCAATGCGATGTATTCCTTACCGGTAACAAACTTCGGATACTCTCCAAGAGGCACCGTGCGGAGGGGGCGCAGCATTGCTTCCTTTCTGCCTTCCGGCGTTTGAGCTTCCCAGCGGTAGATCTTTGAATAGCCCCGTAACAAATCCTGAATCAACATTCTGATTCCGCCATTCCATGGACAGGCTATAATCGTTTGTTGCCTGCGCATTTCCGTTCAGGCAGATCTCGTTCAGCGTAAGCTCCATGCGCCAGCCCGGGTAATAGCTGTAAACAGTGAAAGGCGGGTATTTGTTGGCTTTCTTCGCGGCTTCAAGGCTTTGCAGCAGCTTGTTTTCAATGAGCTGCAGCGTATCATCTGCCTTGTTGTAAATTGTAAAATTTGAATAAAAGCCGCTGCGCATCTGTGCGCTGCAGGTAGCACAAATAAAGAGGGACAGGATAAATGTAATTTTTCTCATGCTTAGCGACTTCCTTCTATCAGTGCTCTCAGTTTATTATAAAACCCTTCCTGCTTGTCCGCTTCCGGATTTTCCTCCATCCATGCATCGATCACTTTTCCATCCTTGTCAAGCACCATGTTCACCGGGTAACCGCTCAACAGGCAAAATTCAGCTTCGAGGGTTTTCTGATCAAGAGACGTTTGGATCGATCCAAAGCTGCCTCTCTTTTTGAAAAAAGCCTGTACTGTTTTTTTATCGTTAAAAGAAACAGCGAGAAATTTAACCGGTTGGTTTTTATATTCCTGCGAGAGCTTCGTGATGGAAGGCATTTCTGCAATGCAGGTGGCGCAGGTCGTGAACCAGAAATGCACGAACACCACATTGCCCTTTAGTTCGCTGATGCTGAAGCTTCCGCCTTCGTACCTGTTCAGTGTGATCTCCGGGAATGTGCAGCCTTTCAGATCGCGGATGATCTTATTGTCACATTCGAGCGCCGAATCGGTGGAAGTGATGCCGCGCGCTTTCAGGCTTTCCCAGCATGAAATGGAGCGCCCGCGACAGCTTTTGAAGCAATCGCTTTGGGCGAAGGCAAGATGATGAATGAAGAGTAAAAGGAAGAGGAACTTTTTCATGGGCATTATAAAAAAAATCGCCTGTTCGGTGGGCCGGACAGGCGATAAAAATTTGAGTACAGTATTTAAAGATCCTTCGACTCCACTGCGTTCCGCTCAGGATGACATACTGCACAGAATATGTATTCTATTACGCGAATTTCTTTTCAAAGGCCTGCATCACTTCTACAAGCGCCTGCACACTTTCGAGCGGCAATGCATTGTAAAGGGAAGCACGGTACCCGCCTACATCGCGGTGTCCGCGCAGTCCGCTGTGATTTGCATCTTCCCACAACTTGTCGAACTCAGGCTCCAGCTCCGGCTTTTCCATTACGAATGTTACATTCATGCCGGATCGGTCTTCCACTGCCGTTGTGCCTTTGAAGAGGCTGTTGCGGTCGATCTCTGTGTAAATAGCATCCGCTTTCTGCTGGTTCAGTTTTTCGATCCATGGAATGCCGCCATTGTCCTTCAGCCATCTCATAGTAAGCATGCTCACATAGATCGGGAACACAGGAGGTGTGTTGTACATGCTGTCGCCTTTGATGTGCACCTGGTAATCCAGCATCGAAAGCATTTTGCGGCCGGTCTTTCCTAATTTTGTTTCATCCACGGCGATCATTGTTGCTCCTGCAGGGCCCATGTTTTTTTGTGCGCCTGCATAGATCAGTGCGAAATCATTTCCGTTCACCTGCCTGCTGAAAATATCGCTGCTCATATCGCATACCAATGGAACCGATGTTTTCGGGAAGCTTTTCATCTGCGTTCCGTAAATGGTGTTGTTGGAAGTAATGTGGAGATAATCGAGGCTGGAAGGAATTTCATACCCTTTCGGGATATATGTGAATTTTTTGTCTTCGGAAGATGCCAGTACCTGCGTATTGCCGATGATCTTTGCTTCCTTGATCGCCTTGGTTGCCCAAACGCCGGTGTTCACGTAGCCTGCAGTGCCTTCGGTGCGCAGCAGGTTGTAAGGAACCATTGCAAACTGGAGGCTTGCGCCGCCGCCGAGAAATAATACTTTGTAATTGTCGTTGAGCCCGAGCAGCTCCTTTACAAGGCTGCGCGCCTCATCCATTACTTTTTCGTAGTTCTTGCTGCGGTGAGAGATCTCCAGCAGGGAAAGGTTGAGCCCGTCAAAATTAATGCAGGCTTCTGCTGCCTGCTTTAAAACCTCTGCAGGCAATATGCCCGGGCCGGCGCTGAAATTGTGCACTTTGATCATTTCTTTGGTTAACATATATGTAATTTTTGGGTGTCGGAAAGATGGATTTGCGGGATTGGAATATGATTCTGCAATTGCATATACGAAATTAGCAATTATTTAAAAGGCAGAATAAAGAAAGGCAGAATATTTTTGAGAACAGCTACTGTGTTTTTTTCTTCTTTTTCTTCCTGTCGACCACCTTGTTGCTTTGGTTGTTGGTCGTGGTACGGTCGTGAGGGTCATGGTAGAATTTGTCATTATCATCCCTTTCATTCACTGCATTCACATCTTCGCCGTAATTCCATTTACCTTTTTTGAAGCCAAAGCCGTCGAAGCTCAGGTCGCTGCAGTAATACTGGAACTGTCCTTCCAGCTTGGGCTGGATAGGAGCGAGGTGGCCGAAAACGATCGAATCCTTTTTGTTGCTGTAGCGCATCGACATGCTGCAGGTAGCGGAATATTCAAAAATAATGCGTTTCGGGTATTTTTTCTGGTAGTTGAAAATATCAGCTCCGAAGTGCGGAATCCCTTTGTTGTCAAAGGTCAGCACGTCGATGATCTTTTTCTGCGAGAATTTATCGTTGCCATCCCAGCCGAGCAGGGTGTAATAGGTCTTTGATTTCACCTTTTTGATGATGATCCTGTTGTAAAGCAGCCCGAACCATTTTTTGTTGTCGGTGATGGCATTCTCCGGGTTCTTTATTTCTGCGGATTTATCAATAAGCGGGTAGAGCTGCATGCTGTCGACGCGGAACCTTTTGAAAAGGCCTTTTTTGGTGGTTTCGGAGAAATGCTCCTGGATGAAGCCGAAATATTCCTGTGTGCCATCGTCCTTCGCCACATTCCAGTTAATGATCCGGAACTTGTTGTCGGCAGCGGTAAGCACGCCGATGTCATTTCTTAACGAATCGAACTGGTAATCATCAAAGGAATTGGGTTGAAGAAGGATCTCTTCAAACTTCTTCAGCAGCTGGCGGTTGTATTCCTGCTTTTCGGCATCTTTCTTCTTTTCGTGAAAAAGATGGTGGCAGAGCAGCTTCAGTTCGAGCTCATTGGCGCGGATGGACAGTTTTTCAAGATCGCTTTGCGCAAAAGCGCCCAGGGAGCAAAGCAGGATCAGGAAGGCCAGGGGCTTTTTCATTACTCAAAAGTAAGGATTATTAAACGGAAAGGAAAATGGATTATTGTTACCAGCAGATTTGCAATGTTCGTTTATGGTTCAAAACCGGTTAGCCAGGTGATCATTTTTGTCATGCTGACGAAGGAAGCATCTTCGCTTCGGTTACCTTAATTTTTCTGACTTTTAAGAAGATCCTTCTCTCCACTGCGTTTCGCTCAGGATGACAAATGCTACGCGATAAAAACAAAAAAGGCCGTCATACCGACAGCCTTTCTGAAATGAAATAAAATAAAATGATCTATACGTGCAGTGTTGCTTTCTTCGCCAGCAGCTCTTCTTTGCTTTCTCTCCAGTTCTCATCATCCACGCAGCAATCAACAGGGCAAACTGCCGCACATTGCGGCTCATCATGAAAGCCTACACATTCGGTGCATTTATCGGAAACGATATAATAAAGGTCCATTGCTACAGGAGTATGAGGCGTTTCTGCATCGGAAGTGATGCCGCTTTTAGAGGTAAAAGTGCCTTTTAAGGTAGTGCCATCCGCAAAACGCCATTCGTTCCCACCCTCATATATCGCATTGTTCGGGCATTCCGGTTCACAGGCGCCGCAATTAATGCACTCTTCCGTAATTTTAATTGCCATAATAGTATTTTGTTTTTGTTAGTTTTGTAAAAAATCGATGCAAATATAACACAAAGCCGTTAAATAGCGGTTTAGAATAATTATAAATTAATGACAACGGAAGAGCGTATAGCTGCATTGGCAGAGCTGGGAAGCTTCCTCGGGCAGTTTTCAGAAGAGGGAGGACGAAGGGAAGAAAATCCCTGGAATACGCAGTATTACGGCGATCTGCAGCAGCTCACAGAAACAGTGAACATTTACAATCCCTGGTTCAGCCCGGAAAATGTAAGGAATGCGATTGCAGCAGTTGCACAAAACCTGGAGAAAGATAAGCTGGAGAAATGGATCGCGCCGTACAGGAAGCAGCTGGATGTGAAGAAACCATTGCGCGTGGCGGTGATCATGGCCGGCAACATCCCGATGGTAGGCTTCCACGACATGCTTTGCGTTTTGATCTCCGGGAACAGGTTCACCGGAAAATTATCATCGGATGATAAATTACTTCTGCCTTTCATTGCAAAAGTGCTGATCAGCATCCAGCCTGCTTTTGCCGCTTTCATTGAATTCACGGAGGACAGGCTGAAGGGCATCGATGCGGTGATCGCTACCGGGAGCAACAATTCCGCAAGATACTTCGAATATTATTTCGGGAAATACCCGCACATCATCCGCAAGAACAGGAATTCCGTTGCCGTGCTTACCGGTAAGGAAAGTGTTGCGGAGCTAAGAGGTTTGGGCAATGATGTATTTCAATATTTCGGCCTGGGCTGCAGGAATGTATCGAAGCTGTTCATTCCACGGGGATACGATTTCGATGTGTTTTACAGCTCTATCGTGAATTTTGGTGGTGTGGTGCAGAATAACAAGTACATGAACAACTACGAATACAACCGCACCGTGTACCTGATGAGCAGCGATCCTACTTTGCTCGACAATAATTTTTTATTGCTGAAAGAAGATGCTGCTTATGCATCGCCGGTGGGAATGCTGTTCTATGAATTTTATGATGATGTGAATGCGCTGAATGCACGCCTGCAAAACGACCGGGAACAGATCCAGTGCATTGTTTCAGAAAGCAGCGCCATAACAAATGCTTTGCCTTTGGGAACGGCTCAGTGCCCGGCGCTGGCGGATTATGCCGATGGCGTTGACACAATGAAATTCCTGGCCGGATTGTAACTGAAAGTTAAATTGCAGGAAAATGTTAGATGTTTTCTTGTCAGTTCGAGTTTTCGCCTTTTCGGCGAAAGTATCGAGAACTGTTACACTTCTCGATACGCTGCGCAACGAAGTGACACAGTTATTGAAATTGTAAACAACATTTTTACATAGCAACAGTAATAATAATCACTTTGTGATGGAACAATTACCAACTCCTTCAAAATTATTTCCTTATCCCAACAGCTGGTATGTGATCGAAAATTCAGCCGGGCTTAAGCCTTTGCAGTTGCTGAACAAGCGCATTGCAGGGAAAGACCTCGTGTTGTTCCGTACAGCCGGCGGCGAAGTTTGCCTTGCGGATGCCTATTGTCCGCACCTCGGTGGGCATTTCGCGCATGGCGGACATGTGGAAGGCGAAACCATTGTTTGTCCCTTCCATTATTTTTGCTTCGACACCAAAGGAGCCTGCACGAAAACGGGCTACGGAACAAAACCTCCGCCAAAGGCGATCCTGAAGACTTATCCTGTGAAGGAAGTGAACGGTTTTATTTTGTACTGGCATCACAGGGATGGAGAAGCGCCAACCTGGGAAGTGCCTGTGGCGGATCATAATGATTGGACCGAGATCATGACCGCCGATTACCTGCTGAATTCACATCCGCAGGAAACCACCGAAAACAGCGTGGATGTGGGGCATTTTTCGGTCGTGCACAAATACACCAACATTACAGACCTGAAAGAGCTGAGCACGAACGGCGCTTACCTGAATGCATCCTACGGATTCAACCGGGCGCCGGAAGGCTTTATCGGTGCCGGCACAAAAGGCATCAAGGCGGAGATCGACATTCATGTGCACGGGCTCGGCTATTCGTTCGTGGAAGTGGACCTCCCGGAAATGCAGCTGAAAACGCGGCAATATGTTTTCCCAACACCGATCGACGATAACCGGATCAACCTGAAGATCGGCATGAGCGTGAATAAAAATTACAAAGCATCGAAGATCCACCCGGTGCTGAGCATGGTTCCACGTAAATTCCTTACAAAATTTTTACTGAATAAAGCATTCAGCGGCTACGCGCATGATGTGAGCCAGGATTTTAAGATCTGGGAAAACAAAGTGTACATGGATCATCCGGCGCTGGCAAAAGGCGACGGGCCGATAGGGAAGTACAGGCAATGGGCGAAGCAGTTTTATTGATGAGATGTGAGATGTGAGATGTGAGATGTGAGATGTGAGATGTGAAAAATATAAATAACAAAATTAATGAATGGTTCGCATAGCATATATATTATTTTTTTGTGTTGCATTCCAAACGGATGAGCTACAGACCGGCATCCGGTATTTCAATAGCAGGGCTGCGAATGTAAAGGGCCTGCAGTCGGACGGCGCGAACATCGAAAAAGCGCTGAAGATCTTTGAAGCAGAGCTGGCGCAGAACAAAAATGTGGAAACAGCGGGTTTTTATTACCTCGAATCCCTCAATTACAAAGGCCGTTTTGTGCTGATAAACATTGCCGATAAAAAAGCGGCCTTCAGCAAAGCGATCCAAAAAGGAAATGCGCTCATTAAGCTTTATCCTTCCAATCCCGCTATCCGTTTCTCACTCATTACTTCCATCGGCTTGCTTGCCGAGATCAACGGTGTGCTGAAAAGTGCGGAGAACGGCGTGTTGCAGCAGATGCTTTTTCATTCGCAGGCATTGATCAAAACCGATTCCATGTATCATTACGCTGCGGGCTGGAAGGTGCTGGGAATCCTGAATTACAAAACACCTTCTATCCCGGTTGTGCTGAGCTGGCCAGACAAGGAGGAAGCAAAAAAGCTGCTGCGCAAATCACTGAACTATTTCCCTGCCGACCTTTCCAATAATTTTTATTATGCGGAAGCCTTGCTGGAGAATGACGAAAAGACGGAAGCGAAGATCTATTTTCAGCTGGTCGTAAAATTACCTTCCCGGAAGGAGCTGCTGCTGGAAGACGAGTACCTGAAGGCCGAAGCGAAGAAATACCTGGAGCAGCTCAATTAATTCCCGGTATCCGGCAGGAAGATCGTGAAGCGCGTACCGATGCCTTTGAAGCTTTTGAAATGAATATTTCCTTTCAGCTTTTCAATGCCGATCTTTACAATGTACAGCCCAAGCCCGGTTCCGCTGATCGATGAAGTGCCCCTGAAATACATGTCGAAGATCTTTTCCTGCAAATGGTCATCGATGCCGATGCCGTTATCATCAAAAACGATCTCAACGCCATCGTTCTTCCTGCTGACCGAAATCTTCAGGTAAGCCTGCCCGGCGTGGTAATTCTGGTATTTAATGGCATTCTGGACCAGGTTCTGGAACACCGAAGTAAGGATGAGCTTGTTCGATTTAAAGACTTTGTCCGGCGTGTTCTTTACACTGATCTCGATCTTCGAAAATCCTTCGTGGTATTTCAGCTGTGCAAGCGTTTCCTTCACCAGCTCATCAAAATCGATCTCTTCCAGGTTCACGATCATGTCTCTCATGGTCATGCTTTGCACCAGTGAGATCAGTGTGGCATCCAGCTTTTGTGCGGAGGCTTCCACCATCTGGAAATATTTTTTGGAGGCTTCATCCTTTATTTCGGCTTTGCTTACATTGGTGAGGCCGATGATGGAACTGAGCGGCCCGCGTAAATCGTGGGAGGCCCTGTAAATAAATGTTTCCAGCTCTTTGTTCAGGATCTTCAGCTCTTCTTCCATTCGCTTTGTTTCCGTTACATCCTGGAGGATCCCGATCTGTCGCACCGCTTTTCCTTCCGAATTGAATACGTGCTTGCCGTGTGAATATACATAGCGCACTGTGCCGTTCCTGTGAAGCACCCGCGTGGAGTAGCTGAAAGGCTTTTGCTCCCTGTCGGCTTCATCCAGTATGGCTTTTACGTCGCTGCGCTGCTCGGGATGCACGAGAAAAAGAAAATTCTGCTGCGATGGTTCCATCTCGCCCGGTTTGAGGCCGAGGATCGAGTAGATCTCATCCGACCAGTATTCATTGCCCGAATCAAGCTCCACTTCCCAGTTGCCGATGTGTGCAATGGATTGCGCTTCGGCAAGCCGCTTTTCTATCTCTCTTAATTCTTTTTCAGTGATCTTTTTTTCGCGGCCCGAGCTGACTTCTTTCAGCGCCCTGCTGATCTTTCCCGGAAGGGTAAAGAGCTTGTCCTTGAGCACATAATCGGTCACACCCTGCTTGATGAGCTCTACTGCATTTTCCTCGCCCACAGCCCCGGAAACAATAATAAAAGGCACTTCAGGGCAAATGTTTTTCTTTAATTCAAATGCATCCATTGCATTGAAAGTAGGAAATGAGAAATCAGAGAGCACAATATCCGGGGCAAATTCTTTCAGCGCTTTTTCAAAGTCAGCTTTACTGGCAGTTGTGCTGTGTACAAAATGCAATTCCTTCTTCTTTAGCTCATGGAGCATTAGCCCGATGTCGTCAACATCGTGCTCAAGGATCAGTATTTTTATCCGTGGATTCATTTGTTATTAATGTAGGGATTATTTAAAAGGAGCCAGTACATGCCCAGCTTTGCGACCGCAGCCGAAAAATTCTCAAAGCCTACCGGTTTTATTATATAGCTGTTCACACCCAATTCATAACAGGTGCGGATATCCGGGTCTTCCGCAGAAGAGGTGAGAACCACCACTGGGATCGACCTGCTGCGCTCATCCGACTTTAGGGTCTTGAGCACTTCAATGCCGCTTACTTTCGGCATTTTAAGGTCGAGAAGGATCATCTTCGGCTTGTTGTTCGCATTCCTGTTTTCGTAATTGCCTGTCGCGAAAATAAAATCAATTGCTTCGGCGCCATCTTTCAGGTGAACGATGTGATTGCCGATGCGCTGTTTTTTCAATGCACGGATGGCCATTTCAGCATCGCTGATGTCGTCCTCTACAAGCAGTATTTCAATTTCTGTATCCATAAAATATTTTTTTAATCAGACAGGCAATGAAAAATAAAAGGATGCGCCTTCGTCAATTACTCCTTCTGCCCAGGCCCTGCCGCCATGCTTGTTGACGATCCGCTGCACAATGGCAAGGCCCACGCCGGTGCCTTCGAACTCGTCGGAAGTATGAAGGCGCTGGAATACTCCGAAAAGCTTGTGCCCGTATTTCATGTCGAAGCCGGCCCCGTTATCACTGATGCGGTAGATCACTTCATTGTCCTTTATTTCGGAGCTGATCTCCACCACCGGCTTTTCTTTTTTGCCGGAATATTTAATGGCATTCGAGACCAGGTTCAAAAATACCTGGTTAATGAGGGAATAATCGGCCTGCAGGTTGTGCAGTGTGCCGATCCTGATATCGGCATGGTGCTGCGTTGTTTTGCCGAGCTCGTAGAGAGCGGCATCAATAAGTTCTTTCGTATCAATGACGGATTTCTGGATCTCTTTTTTACCCAGCCTGGAAAAGGCAAGGAGGTCATCGATGAGAATGCCCATGCGTTGTGCATTGTATTGAACCACGTGCAGCAGGCGCTTGCCTTCTTCGTCAAGCAGAGGCCCATAATCCTCCTCTACCATTTTTGCGTAGCCGTTGATGGCACGCAGCGGTGCCCGCAAATCATGCGAAATGGAATAGCTGAACGATTCCAGCTCCTTGTTCACCGAGGTGAGCTGCGCCGTTCGTTCATTCACGCGCTCTTCCAGCTCTTCGTTCAGCTTGCGGATGTCCGCTTCTGCCGCCTTCCGCTTGGTGATGTCGATGGAGAGGATAAAAATACCTTCCGGCACCGGCTGGATGCTCAGCTCGAACCATCCTTTGCTGTTGTCGTTATACTGGAACTCGTTCTCGATGAATTCACTCACACCTTCATTCATGCACCGTTGAAGCACTTTAAAGAGCGGGGATTGATCGATGCCCGGGTATTTTTCCATCATGGTATGCCCGATAAGCTCTTCTTTTTTGTATTTCCCCTGGCGGGCCACTGCTTCGTTCATATACAGGTATTTCCAGTCGGAGCTGATGATCTGGATGCCTTCCATCATTTTATCCAGCGTGTTCCAGATCCGCAGCTCACTTTCCTTTGCTTTTTCCTCGGCTTCTCTTTTCTCCGTTACATCACGGTAATTGGAAACGATCGCCCGGATGTTCTCATCGTGCAGCATGTTCCTCACGGTGCCTTCCAGCCAGATCTCCTTTCCGTTCTTATGAATGATGCGCAGGGAGGTGCTGATAGGTTTTCCCGGGTTTGCCAGGGCCATCTGGAAATTTCTTATGGCAAGCTGCCTGTCTTCCGGCCGCAGGGGCGCATACCGCTCGAGGTTCTTCACTTCCTCGGCGCTGTACCCGCTGATACTATTGATCGCCGGGTTGATATAGAGGATGTTGTTCTTCTCATCGATGAGCGAAACAATATCGGAGGCATTTTCGATCATGGAGCGGAAGCGGTTTTCTGTGGCAAGCACTTCCCTCGTGCGCTCCTCCACTTTTCTTTCCAGTTCTGCATTCAGTTTCCTGAGGCCTTCCTCTGCATCCTTCCGCAGGGCATCTTTCTTATTCAGCGAAGCGGCATTGTACCAGATAAAGATCAGGAACATGATCATGATGCTCAGCATCAGAATGGCAACCCCAAACTCTTTGGAATATAAGCCGTTCCAGTCGCCGAGCAACCTGAAATAACCCAGTATGGTGGGGATGATAATGGCGGCAGGCACCAGGAAACGGGCGGAGCTGCTGCCGGAATAAGTGCTTGTGAAATTCCGCATGATGCCTTTGTCGGGGTCAAAGAACAGGATGGAAAGGGAAAGAATGATGAAGCTAAGGGCGGAATGGATGGCCATTGGAATGTGCCAGCGAAAGCTGTAAAAAGTATCAACCTTATAAATATACCCGAGCAAGGAAAGTAGCCCGAGGAAAAGGATCACGAGGGCAAGCAGCTGTGCCGGCACCTGGCTTTTTTCATGCCTGTAACTGGTGAAGAGAAGGATCAGCCCGGTAAGCACAAAATTAATGGCTGTGTTCGGCGCCATCCTGTTGGCTGTATTCCCGATGATGTCCTGCTCCAGCTTCGAATGAAAAAGAAAGGTATCGGCCTGCAGGTCGAAGCCGGCAATCATTCCTGATATAACAGACAGCCCGGCAAGTAATATAAGTACGGCAAGCAGCATTGCCGGAACAGAACGCTGTCCTTTTGACTTTGCCATTAAAAGAAGGCTGCTGCCGGAAGCGATAAAAAGCACAGCGGTAAGGGGATTCATCGCGATCAGTTTTTGCACCGGGCGCTTGAACACATCAATATCGAACTGCCATCCCAGCAGCACAAGGCAGCCGACCACAATGACGGAAACAGCTAAACATTTACTCCAATAACTTAATTTATCATGTAATTCAACGTTTTGATAAGACATTTCAGTTTTGTTTTTCACTTTGCTCAAATATAAATGAATAAGCGAGAAAACAAAATGCAATTTTGGGTAAAATCTTACATCGGCCAAATTTTTTTCAGCCGGATTTCCCTGCCAGTAAAAGAAAATGCCGCTCCTCCCGGAACGGCATTTCAAAAATTACGCAGAGGATTCTTAGCGCATTTCAACGCGGTACGATTGCAGGAAACGGATCACATTGTCGATGTTCAGCTCCTGCTGCTTGAACTCACCGATGTTGAGGCTGCATACAAAGCTCCAGATCTCAAGGATATTGTCGGTTTTAACGGTATAGGGAGAATAGGAGGGATTGTCGGAATGGAATTCGAAAATGTTCTGTGCTCTTTTCTTTTCGCGGTAGAGGCGTTTGTACACGAGGCCGTCGTTCTTGGTCAGCACAATATAGGTTTGCCCGTCTTTTACTTCATCCAGCGATTCCACGTACCTTCCCACAACAATGGTCCCGTTCTTTAACGGAGGCATGGAATCTCCCTTGATCGGGAACGCGCGGTGCTTGCCTACGATCTTGAAAGGCAGGTTCATCACGGGAAGCTCTTCAATGAACTCCGGGTCGGCATAGCCGTTGAGGTATCCGGCCATGGCTTTTACGCCTACAACTTCCACAAGGTCGTTGTTCTCATGGTCCACCTGTATGGGCAGGAGCATCCTGTTCTTCCCGATCTTCATCAGGGAATTGGGATTGGTCCTTTGCAGGTCGGCGCGGATGAGGGCATCCACCGAGATTTTGAAATAATCGGCGAGGAGGATCAGGATCTCGATGGGAGGCTGGTTCCTGCTTTCTTCATAAGCTCCAAGGCGGGCACGTGTAATGCCCAGCGCTTCGGCAAGCTGTTCCTGCGAAAAGCCTTTTTCTTCTCTCAGGATGCGAATGTTTTTGGCTACTTTCATGATTGCTACGATTTGTAGTACAAATATACTACTTTTTATAGTATGTTTGCAAGCAAATAAGAAATTATTTTTTGAGGGGGAGAAAGCAGGTGCCCGGGCAGGTAAATTTAGATAAAAACTATCGCCATGGTTTCCTATATAATTGATCGGTGCATCCGGCCCTGCTGAAGAGGTTTGTTTGTGAAGAAAAATGCCGCACGGTGGAAGCCGGCGGCATTTTTTGTGTAACGTCATGCCGTGCTCCGGCACGGCATCTGCAAATTGTTATTCAGTAGGCGCTGGAGCAGAGCTGGCCTTCAGGTCTTTCGCGATCTTCATCATGTCGATCAGCCCCGCAACATAACCCTCGGCATCATTAGCCTTTGCGGCAGATGCGAGTGCAATGGCCTCATCAAAGGAGGCATCGCCTTTTTCCTTGCTGTCGCGGAGAAGCATCCCGAATTCCGATACCGCCGAAGCCAGCTTCATGTTCGCGGAGCTTTTTTCTTTCACTGCCGCCAGCGGGTACACCACCTTCTGCAGGTAAAGGGAAGTGGTGTCATTCTTTTTAGCTCCCTTGTACCTGAATTTTACGGTGGCAAGGTCGGGCGCTGTATTTGTGTTGGGCTGTCCCGAATATTTCAGGTCATCGATATTGGTCCTGCTCTCAGCGCTGCCGGCCGGAACGATCTCGTACAGCGCCGTTACGCAATGTCCGGCTCCCAGCTCGCCAGCATCCTTTTTGTCGTCATTGAAATCTTCCGCAGCCAGCATCCTGTTCTCATAGCCGATCAGCCTGTATTCCTTTACTTTAGCGGGATTGAACTCCACCTGGATCTTCACATCTTTTGCAATGGTGGTAAGCGTGCCGCCAAATTGGGATACCAATACCTTGCGAGCCTCCAGGATGTTATCAATGAAATAATAATTGCCGTTTCCTTTATCGGCAAGCGTTTCCATGGTATTGTCCTTGAGGTTGCCCTGACCGAAGCCTAACACGGAAAGATAAATGCCTTCTTCACGCTTCTCCGTGATTAGCTTTTCCAGCTCGGGCACAGAAGAGATCCCGACATTGAAATCGCCATCGGTGCTCAGGATGATCCGGTTGTTGCCATTCTTTATATAATGTTCCTTCGCAGTCGCGTAAGCAAGGCTGATCCCTTGTCCGCCTGCGGTGGAGCCGCCTGCCTGCAGCTTTTCAAGCGCTTCAATGATCTTTTCCTTCTGGTCGCCGCGTGCGCCATCGAGTACCAGGCCAGCATTGCCCGCATATACAACAATGGATACGCGGTCTTCTTCCCGCAGCTTCGGGATCATCAGTTTGAAGGCCCGCTTCAGCAAAGGCAGCTTGTCGGGCTCATCCATGGAGCCGCTCACATCCAGCAGGAACACAAGATTGTTTGGCGCGGCATTCATAGCATCGATCTCTTTTCCTTTCAGGCCGATCTGTAAGAGCGTATGCTTGCTGTTCCATGGACATTCGGCATATTCGGTATAAATCGTGAAAGGCTCTTTGCCTTCCGGCTTCGGGTAATTGTAGCTGAAATAATTGATGAACTCTTCGATCCGCACAGCATCTGCCGGAGGAAGATTGCCATCCATGAGCTTTTTACGGACATTGCTGTAGGAAGCAGCATCCACATCGATGGAGAAGGTGGATAAGGGATCGGACTTGGAATTGCGGAATTGGTTTTCGGTGATGGTGGAATAAGCTTCTTCAGTTTCATTCTGTGGTGGTGGCGGGGCACAGGCATCAAGACAAGGAGCTGTCGGTGTCATGTCGTAATACACCTGTGTGTTGCTGATCTTTTCTTCCGAAGAAGGGCCATTGCAGGCTGCAGCAATGATGGCAAGGGAAGCCATCACCAATAATGTTGAACATTTCATGTTTGGGGTTTTGAGTTTAGGGGATGAGAAATTTCGGTACCGGTTTCGGCAGAATAACGAAGCCTCTTTTTTTAAATTGTGAGGGGATCAAAATAAATAAGCAGGAAAGTTACTGTTGCGAAACAACGCACAGAATAGATCCGGGAATGGAAAAACAAAAGAAGCTTAAAAATTATAGAAGATCCTTAAGCCGATGGCGTGCTGCAGTTTGAATTTAGGGTCGGGCCCGATGTTCACGCCTTCATACGAAGGATTGTAAACAAGCTGCAGCTTGCAGAGCTCGTTGATGTTGGCATTGACACCCAGTCCGGCAAATGCGCCGAAGCCAACGCCCACCGGTTTTTTAACAGCATAGGCAGGAAAGCCCGGCTGGTAGTAGTAGCTGGTAAGGTCGATCAAGAGGTTATCCCCGATGAGGATCTCGTTCTTGTCGAATTTTGCAAGTGTAACATGCAGGCCGCCTTCCGCTAACAGGTTGATCCGTTCATTATCACCGAACAAACGCTGGTAGCCAAGCTGAAAAGAAAGCCGCTGCTCCGATCCTTTGATCGCGCAGGTTTTGATTGCTTTGTTGATCTGCGTGGAACTGCTCGGCGGCATGGTCATGATCGTGAAATTCCCGGTAACGTTCAGCTTGCAGAGATTGAGGTTGAGCAGGATCGCATTGTGCTTGTCCACCGAATAGCGCCCGTTAAGCCCAAACAAAAAAGAAGGTGCGTATTTCATGTTGATGGGCATATCGCTTTCGTCGAAGGTCCATTCGCCGTGCTGCACGCCAAGCGCCTCGGCAATAAGGTCGGGCTGGCCGTAGCCTCCGCCGTATTCCATGACGATCTTCTGGTACATAAAGCTGTTCTCAAAGCTGTTGCGCTTGCCGTCCACATCAAAGCCATAGCCGTCGTACAGCGTAGCGGTGTACTTGTTGGCAAAGTAGCATCCCATGTACAGCCCGAGATTAAGGCCTTTGGTTTTTAAGGGAGTGTGGTTATCGCTTTCCTCGGAATCCTGCGCAAAAGCAGGAGCAGAAAGAAAGATGAGAAGCAGGCTGAGTTTGAAAATTTTATGCATGTGTACGAACGCTTAGGAGCAAATCCGATATCAAAGATAAAACTATTTTTTCTTAAGTGGAAGAAGAAGATAATCCAATCCGTTCATTTTGATCTCCAGCATGAGCTGCAGGAGGCTGCCAAGCTTGCCCGCAGGAAAACCTTTCCGGCTGAACCATTCGAGATAAGATACCGGGAGGTCGCAGATGAGGCGGTCCTTGTATTTGCCGTAAGGCATTTTTACCTGGACAAGGGAAAGTAAAAGCTGCGGATCCATGCTCAAAAGTAAAACTTTAAGCGGAATCTTCAAGCTATCCCAAATAAAAAACAGCATACATCATTCGTCGAATGCAGTATGCTGATTTTTATAATTGACATTCAGTGTGCCCCTGTGGGAATGCTGAAATGCAGGTGTATGTGGTTTAAGCTCCCGCCGGGATGCTTTGATCTGCCGCCTTACGGGGCTGCTGATCAGTAGTTTTATACACACCGGGTTCTTACGGGAACAGGGCTTGTGTTTAATGTGCAGCCTTACGGGGCTGCTGTTTAAAAATTCTTAAGCATCAACGCCTTTGAGGATCTTGTGCAGCAACACCTGGCGTGCAAAACGGATGTTGTCCGCCTTTTCTTTCGCAGCCTCACTTTGCTTAAAAGTGATCAGCTTCATATCCAGCTTTTGAACAAAGCGCATGATGAGGTGATTGATATACCCTTTTTGCTTCAGTTCAGTAATTTCCTTGTTGATGAATGATTCTACTGATTTAGGATCTTCACACTTGATGATCTCTTCTACGATCTCTTCTTTGAAAAATTGGAACATGGCGTTTAAGTTTAGAGCGTTTATATTTTTGTTTGTTTTATTTCTTTGTTTCTGAAGCAAAAGTAAGTACTGTTCTCTTCTTTCTTCCGTACTTTCGACAGGAGGGCATTTTAAATAGCCAGCTGCCGGTTTATGTTTTTTTACCAGCCGTATCCGTGCAGGTCGATCATATCCGGATTGTATGCAGGCCTGATGCTGAGCACCGGGATAGGGGAGTGGTTCACCATCTGCTGAGCAAATGGCCCCATGAAAAATTCCGAGATCTGCATCTTGTCAAGGTCGGCCATGATCACTACCAGGTCGGCATTTTTCTTCTTTGCATATTTCAATACTTTATCGGCGAGATAAGGTGATGATTTTACTTTCACATTGCAGGTAAGCCCGTGCTTTTCAATAATGCGTTTGATCTGTGCTGCTTCCAGCTCTATCTTTTTAAAATGATTTTTGTCTTCATCCGTATCGATCCCAAGCACATGGATCTTCGCGCCGTACAGCTCCGCCATCTTGATCGCATAATCCACTTTTTCACGTGAATGCGGCCTGTCCCTGAATGGCAGGAGAATATTTTTGAATCCCGCTGTTGTGGTTTGCTTGCGTACGGATAACACCGGGCATTTTGCTTCATTCACCACGCGGAAGGTATTGCTTCCTGTGATGAATTCGCGGAAGCCTTTTACACCATGCGTTCCCATAATAATGATATCGGCTTTGGTGCTTTCAGCCGCATCCAGGATCTCTTCTTTCACCCAGCCTGTGGTTACAATGCCAATGATGTTCACGCCTTCTTTCTTTTTGATCTGCTGTGCCAGTTTCAGCAAATGCTCTTTCGATTGCTTCAATACGGATTTCTCATAGCTTTCGAGATTGGTGAACGTGAGGGCTGTGTAATCGGTGGAAGGCGCATAGGAATAGGTGCTTTCCATTACATTGATCAGTGTGATGTCGGCAGTGTTCAGCTTGGCGATGTATACTGCGTGATCAAGCGCTGTTAAAGAGGTTTCAGAAAAATCGATCGGGACAAGGATCTTTTTAATATTGAACGTTTCCATTGAGTGGCTTTTTTATGTTGTTTTCCATAAAATATGCCATTAGCGGAAAGCCTTTATTAACAAGGGACGGTTAATTCAAGCGGGAAAATAATTCCACAGGAACGCCCGATTTTGAGATTGAAAGCAGGAAGAATGTAGACAAAATAGTTGGTAGTTGGTAGTTTATAGTTCGTAGACGGTTAAGCAAATATCATTCGGGTTTGCCCGGGAATTTTACTCCGTGGTGAAGCATTGTTTCGCTATGTAGAGGATGGCAACGCGCAGATTAAAGCCTACGCTCGTTTCTCGACTCCGCTCGAACTGGCAACGCGCAAACCAGGCACAAATTAGTAATTTGTATGTTCGTAATGATTCGTATTTCGTTGAGATTGCTTCGTCGTGCCTCCCCGCAATGACATACAGATTCGTAAATTAGTAAAAAATTCGCGATCAGTACAGCAGAGATTGCTTCGTCGTACCTCCCCGCAATGACTAATTCGCCGTCACCTTTTCTCCCAATTCCTTAAAATCGATCCCGTCAAAATTACCTGAGCTCATCATCAGGAGGTTTTTATTTTTGAAATCCATGCTGAGCAGATCTGCAAGCAGTTTTTTGGAATCAGTGTATATGCGGACATTGCTGCCGCCAAAGGCCTGCTTTACCTGGCCTTCAGAGATAGGTTTCAATTTTTTGTGCTCGATGGTATGCGGGTTAAAATAAACGATGGCCTCATCTGCCAGCGCCATTGATCCTTCGTACTCTTTCAGAAAATTTTCATTGAGGCTGCTGAAGGTATGCAGCTCCATGCAGGCAATGAGCCTGCGCTCCGGGAATTGTTTTTTCACTGCCTGCGTGGTTGCTTTCAGCTTGGAAGGCGAGTGTGCAAAATCCTTGTACACTGCTGTGGATGCGTTTTTTCCGACAAGCTCCAGCCGTTTGGAAGCGCCTTTGAAGCTGCTGATCGCTTCATAAAAATGCAGGTCGCTGATGCCAAGCTGGTTGCACACAATGCGTGCGCCGTTCACATTCATCAGGTTGTGGTCGCCGAAGATCTCCAGCTGGTAGCTGTCCTTCGCTGCCCCCGTTACGGAAAGATGAGTGCTGCCGTTTACGATCGTATGTGCCGGAATGCCATAAGGAAATTTCTGAATGTCATCCCTTGCCGCTTCACACACTTTTTTTACTTCGGGATCAAGCTCGCAGTACACAAGGCTTCCGTTGGCGCTGACCTGGTTTACGAAGATGCTGAACTGCTCCACGTAATTCTCAAAAGTTGGAAATACATTGATGTGGTCCCATGCAATCCCGCTCAGGATCGCGATGTCCGGCTTATACAAATGAAATTTCGGCCTCCTGTCGATCGGTGATGACAAGTATTCATCGCCTTCGATCACCGCTATCTTCGCTTCTTTGCTGAATTTCACCATTGTGTCGAAGCCTGCCAGCTGTGCGCCTACCATGTAATCGCAATCTATGCTGTGATGATTCAAAACATGCAGGATCATCGCAGTGATAGTGGTTTTCCCATGGCTGCCGCCGATCACTACGCGCGTTTTATCTTTCGCCTGTTCGTAAATGTATTCGGGATAGGAATATATTTTCAGGCCCAGCTCCTGTGCTTTCAGCAGCTCGGGATTATCAGCGCGTGCGTGCATGCCGAGGATGATCGCGTCAAGCCCTGCATGGATATTATTCACATCCCAGCCTTCCTTTTCGGGAAGCAATCCTGAATTGGCAAGCCGTGTTTTTGAAGGTTCAAAGATCTCATCGTCGGAGCCGGTAACCTTGTATCCTTTTTTATGCATCGCGATGGCCATGTTGTGCATGGCGCTTCCGCCGATGGCGATTAAGTGTACGTTCATGATTTAACTTTAGAATTATTGATTAATTCAGTATAAACTTAGGAAATGATATAAGCTGAATGATTGACGGGCACCGAAGTTTTAAACAGGAGGAGGTTAATTAGAATGAGAGGAGACTCCACAGCGTTCCGCTCAGGATGACAACCTGCAAAGAAGCAAATAACCAATCAATTTGTGCTATCTGTGTAATCTGTGGTGAAACCCTATCGCTTTAGCCGTGGATCCAGCGCATCGCGTAAGCCTTCACCAAGCAGGTTATAAATGGTCACGGTGAGAAAAATAGCAAGGCCCGGGAAGATCACCAGCCACCAGGCGCTGAATTGCTCGCGGCCGCCATTGAGCAGCGAGCCCCAGGTGACAGTGCTCGGAGGCACGCCGACACCAAGAAAGGACAGGGATGATTCGATGAGGATCGCGGAAGCGACACCAAAAGCGATCGCTACCAGCGCAGGTGCAATGGCATTGGGAAGCGCATGTTTGAAGATGATCCTGAATTCCTTAAAGCCCATCGACTTTGCTGCCTGGATGTACTCGAGGCTGGAAACGCGCAGGAACTCGGCACGTGTAAGGCGTGCGATAGGCGTCCAGCCGGTAAGCCCGATAATGACCATGATGTTGATGATCGATTTTTCCTTTGCGATGGAAGCCACGGAAATAATGAGGATGAGGATCGGCATCGACATGAGGATCTCGATCGAGCGCGAAACAATTGAATCAACAGGAATAAAAACGCGGCTGCTTAAAAAAGGAATTTTCCCGGCCAGCTTTCCGAGATAAAAAAAGAGAAGCGTAACGAGCAGGAAAATAAAAACGCTTAACAACAGCTGCCCGAGCATGGCCAGGCTGGAGCTTGCAAAGCCATCAGCAATGGCATAGGAGCGTACAGAGAATCCGTAGTACCATGCAAAAATGATCCCGATCAGAAAGGTCCAGAAAGATCCGCGTGTGGTTTGTAATTTTCTGTCGCCGAAATACCCTGCCATGGCGCCAAGCATCAAACCGAGCACAGATGCGATTCCCATGGAGAGGATGCCGATGCTCAGCGAAACGCGGGTGCCGTTGATGAGCCCCGATAATACATCCTCACCGCCTTTGTTCGTTCCCAGCCAGTGGCGGAAGCGGGTGGGAAGCTCTGCCTGCTCTCCATCCTTTGTCGTGAAAAACTGCTTATCGCCGGGAGCAATGTAGCCCGAATTATCAATGTCCGTTTTTTGGGGTGTGTAGGGAACCGGTGCAAAAATAATGCTTTCTGCATCCATTCTTTTCCAGTCGGCAATATCGTACTGGATCTTTTCCACTTCGCCTGTTTGCGGATCTTTTACTTCACAATTATTTGAAAATGAAAAAGCAGGGAACATGCTTACGCCTCTGTATTTGCAGTACAGCGGCTGGTCGGTGGCGATGAAGGGAGCGATGGCCGCAATAATGGCAAGAAAGATAAGAATGCGGTACGAATAAAATGCAGGCTTGTTCTTCCTGAACTGCGCCCATGCATATTTTTTGAAGCTGAAGTGATTCTTGGTTCCTTCAGCCAGTTCCCGCTCTGTATGTCCTGCGCTTTCTTTCATCATTTATACGAGATCCGTGGGTCAACAAGCGCATACAATACATCTGAAACAAGATAGCCTACCAGGGTGAGAAAGCCGGTGATGGTAAATACGGCAATGATCATCGGGTAATTATTGGTCTGAATGCCAAGGAAGGTTTCATAGCCCATGCCCGGGATGGTGAAAATGCTTTCAATGATCACCGATCCGCCGATGGCCGCGGGAAAAATATTTGCGAACACGGTGATGATCGGCAGTAATGAGTTGCGGAAAGCATGCTTCCAGATCACTTTGTTCTCGGGCAATCCTTTTGCGCGTGCCGTGCGGATGTAATCCTGCCCGATGGTCTCGATCATGGACACGCGCATGGTGCGCGATAAAAATGCAAAGGAGCTATAGGTGTAACAAATGGCAGGAAGGATGAGATAAGGAAGCGAGAGCTTTACTTTCTCAAAGAAGCCTGCTGCATCCGGGTAACCGGTTGGTGGCTTTACGCCGGAAGCTGGAAACCAGTGAAGCACATCGGTGTTGGCGAATGTCATCAGCAGCAGCGTGGCCAGCCAGAACGAAGGCATGGAGTAGAGCATGAAGAGGATCACGGAAGAATATTTATCGAAGCGGGAACCTCTTTTTGCCGCAGCTTTTACGCCTACCGGGATGCTGATGAAATACGCGAGGATCACGGAAAGCATGGCAAAGAACATCGACCAGCCGATCTTCGAAAAGATCACATCGGAGATGGGTTGCCGTGTTGTATAGGAAGTGCCGAAGTCGAGATGAATAAGGCCTCTTGAGAATTCACCATCGCCGAACAGCCAGCGGTGATATTGATTCTGGGTCTTGTAAAATGCGATCCGCGGAATGTAATTCTTCCAGCTGGAAGTGTTTGTTTTTATGCTTTCATAATCGCTTTTTATATTGATGAAAGCAGGACGGAACGAAGCAAGGAAAGGATAGGCAGCAAGAATGTCGCTGATCTTATTGATCCTGGCTGTGATGATGTTATCCTCATAAAATGAGCGGAGAGCAAGGGATTCGAACTTCAGCTGGTTCATGTTCTCGCTGACCGTGTTTTTGTTGTATTGCTTTACGAGGTTGCTGTCGGGGGAAAATGCGATCAGTGAGCTGTAAAAAGATTTCAGGCCATCCGCATATTGCTGGATCTCGTTCCAGTTGCCGTACTGGCTGATGAGCCGGTCGAGCGCTTCCCGTTCGCTGCGGTCGTAGATCCTGTAGAGTGTATCGGGACGGGAGCAGGAGCTGAGTGAAAAATAAAAAACAGGAAGGTCGAGCCCGAGCTTTTTGCGCCAGAAAATTTTATCCTGGACCTGGCTAAGGCTTTGTGTGCCGATCTCTCCGCCCGACTGGGCCGACGATACCATGCGTTCAACAGGATCGCCCGGCGCATTGATGCTTATAATAAAACCCAGCAGGGTGATGATTATAAGTGTAGGAATGAAAATGAAGATTCGTTTAAGAATGTATCTGATCATTTTTTTTCAATCCGGTAAAGGCGTTGAATCTTAATTGGCAGTGGCAACAGGCTTCATCATTGTGCCTGAGCCTTGCAGCAGCTTCAGGTTTGGCAGCCAGTTGCCCGGGCTTTCAAAATACATTTCCTGGTTTCCGAAGCGCTTGTGGATCACATTTCTTCTTAATGAAGAGAACATGAAAACGTAAGGCTGTTCATCGTACACCATTACCTGGAATCGTTTGATCATAGCAATGCGCTTTGCATCATCCAGTTCATATTTGATGGAATCGATGATCGCGTCTGATTCTGCATTCCCGAAGCCGCCATAGTTGGAGCCTTTGGAAGCCCATGCGGAGGTATGCCAGATCTGGGTGTAATCTTCAGGTGCGAATGTCCCGCCCCAGGAAGCGAGCATCATGTCAAAATCGTGGTTCTTCGCATTTTCGAACAGCGGCCCGAAATCAAGCGGGTTCATGTTTACCTTGATACCAGCTTTGTACATCGTCTCTGAGGTCATTTGTGCAATGTCCTTCCAGGAAACATCGGACGTGGAGTAGTTGAGGCTGAATTCAAATTTCACTTTTTCCCCGTCGATCATCTTATCGCGGATATTGTCGCCATCGGAATCTTTCCATCCGGCTTCATCCAGTAATTTTTTCGCCCCTTCAATGTCAAATGCGATCGGCTTCAGCTCGGCATTGTATTCCGGCTTCAGCGGTGAAACAGGCCCGACAATGCGCTTGTTCTTTCCGCGGTTGATCACTTTGTTGATGTCATCGAGCGGAACCAGCATCGCAACAGCGCGCCTTACTTTTTTATCGGTGAACACAGGTTTGTGTTTAATGCCATCAGGCTTTTCGTTCATCACCATGTAGCCGTAATTGTAGGTATCGGTGAAGCGCGAGTTGTAATTTTTATCGAATTCAGCATCCTTCTGCAGCTCGATCAGTGTTTTCGTGGAGATGGAAGTGGAAGCATCCAGCGCCTGCGATTTGAACTCGAGGATCTGGGAGTTCTGGTCCTTGTTCAGCTTGAAGATGATCTTATCAGGGTAAGAGGATTCATACATGTTGTTGGAACCGAAGCTCCAGTGTTTCTTTTTGCGTGTAAGCGTCATGCCCTGTCCGGCATCCCATTTTTCCACGTAATAAGGGCCTGCACCTACAAGGTATTTCGGGTCACGGCCGTATTTTGCGCTGTTGAACTCTGCAGCCCAGTCAACAAGGTCTTTTTGCTTGTCTGCATGAAAATTCGGATCGTCAAATTGCTGAAGGGTATATTTCGCCATCACATTTCCCTTGTCGAAGAAGCTGCGCTGCATGATCGGGTAATCGGCCAGGAACACAATGTTCTGGATGTATTTGCGCCCGAGCTTCATGGTGAATTTTCTCGGGTTGGATTTATCCGGGATAATGTCCTTCAGGATCTCGAGGTAAGGCTTGGCATGCGGGTTATTGGTAAGCGGGCATTTGCAGGCTTTGAAGGTGTAGATGATATCTTCCACGGTGATCGGGGAACCGTCATCGAATGTAATATCGTCCCTGAGCTCATACGTATAATCCAGTCCGTCAGCAGAAATTTCCGGCAGTGATTTTACGCAGATCGGGCGTGGCTGCAGGTTCTGGTAGTCGATGCCGATGATGTACACCTGCGTATAACGCATGCGCTCGCTGCGGGAAACGCTGAGCCCGTTGCAGGGATGCATGTCGTCAGGCTCAACAATATCATGATAGATCAGTACATTTTCCTTCGACCAGGAAGGCAGGAATTCCTTTGCATCATCCAGCTTTATGTATTTTACATCGGTGACATTTACCTTTTTATTGAGAGAATCGTTGTTTTGTGATGTGGAGGAAGAATCACTGCCTCCGCAGGCGGTGAATAATGAAAGTGATAAAACTGGGAAAAAGATCCGGGCTGAATTTACAATGCTCATGGCTATAAACCTGTTGTTAATGGTTGTTCCTGTATGAATGACAAATATAGTATTCATCGGTGATTTAAACTATAAAAGTTAATAAATGTTGGGAATGGCAGCTTTGAAAATTGCCTGCCGATTTTATGGTTTTTTGTTTTGGATTAAAGAATCTTTTTCTACATTTGCAGTCCTTTAAAACAAAAGGTATAGGTGAGGTGCCTGAGAGGCCGAAAGGACCAGTTTGCTAAACTGGCGTACGGGTAACTGTACCGAGGGTTCGAATCCCTCCCTCACCGCAAGATAAGGGATTGATAGCTTAACAAAGCTTTCAGTCCCTTTTTCTTTTAAAGCAAATCGCCCCCATTTCAACAGAGCTTATAAATGCTTCATAGACGGACAACAAAACCCGGGTGAATGGAACGGAGGGATAGGTAGAAATACTGTGAAACACATCAGCGCATCTTCTCAAAACATCCTGGAATCCAAGTTTGGCAAAGCTCTCCAGCGTTTCAATGGGGATATATCTCTACATGAAATCTGATTGAATTTCGGAATGATGAGGTACCTTTGGAAACAAATTAAATTCAAATGATACTAGATAAGAAAAAGGATGAGTTGGAAGAGCTTCATAGAAAGATGATCGAGGAGATTGTGGATGTTGCAATTATTTTATTGGATAAGGACGGGACCATCCTGAGCTGGAACAAAGGCGCCGAACTTATTAAAGGATACAAAGAAAGTGAAATACTCGGGCAGAATTTCAATATTTTTTACCTGCCGCAGGACCGGCAACACAAGCTTCCTGAACAGCTGCTTGAATTAGCTGCAAGAGAAGGAAGGGCAAAACATATTGGAAGACGGGTAAGAAAAGACGGAACCACTTTCTGGGGGAGCATTTTAATTACTGCCCTTCATAACGACAATAATGATGTGATCGGTTATACAAAATTAACGAGGGAGCTTCGGGAAAATGAAACCGAGTAATACGCTTAATCTTTTTGCATTTCGAGGTAAACTTTCAATGTGATCAGTTCCTCATGGGTGGTATAAGCATCCACTTCCGCTATGATCTGCTGGTGCAATACCGTATTTTGCACATAGCTGTAAAGGAAATGGGCAAAAAGCCTTCTCCTGATATAATATGCTAATGTCAGGTCTTCCGCTGCAATTTCTGTTTTATCGATAATTCCGAGTTTATTGTTCACCCAATTTTTCAGGTTATTCTCAATAAAATCGGGGATAGTGCCATTTTGCAATGCCGTAAGGATCTGGCGATTGGAATCGAGGCTTGCTTTTACAAGCTCACTTTCAGGCATTTTCGACAGTGGCTTTAACATCGGAAGGTCTTCTTCACGGCAGAACCGGATCCCAACAGTAACAAATTCCTCCAGCTTATTGTTAAGGAGAAATTCAGCGTACTGCGGTAAGTGTTTAAATTTAAATTTATTCCTGTCGACTGTATATTCCACTTTTTTTCCTCTTAACATTTGGTGCAACAAAGATACTAAAAAAAATGACCGATAACATCTCCTGAACTGTTTTTCAGAAGCCATGTGGAATAAAAAAGGCATTGCTGCTTTCCTGCAGCAATGCCTTTTTTTCCTTTCGTTTATTACACTAAGCCTTAATCGGGTTTAAATTCGTCAACAATGCAAACGGTGCCAATATTAAATCCTTCGTGCGTTATGATAGGCGCACCGGCATAAAACCGCAGGCCGGATTCTCCCGTCACAAGCGGGTTTTGAAAAAGACAGGCGAAAGAGCTTTCCACAAATTCAGCTAAAATCTTACATCAGTAATCGCCCGGCTTCAATAGGCCTGCAAAGCGCTTAATGCCGGTATATCTTTGCATCGTAAAACTTAAAAAAAGGAAACAAATGACAATCTCTGAATTCAATAACTTAAGCATGAGCCGCCGTTCTGACCTTATCTGGGAATGGGGCTATTTAGTAACTAACCACAAAACCGGCGATCATAACACGATCGTATTCTCATTTGAAGATTTCTTCGTTGAAATAGGCGTATTCATCCCGGAGAACCGCACTTTATCTATAATAGCGGTTCAACGCAAGCAGCTGAACCCGGCCATTCTTCAGAAGATGAAAACGAGCAATCCTATTTTCAACAGGATCATCAGCCATCTGAAAAGATCGGCATCTGTGGTAGCCTGATCAATCATTCATTAACAAACTAAAAATCCCTTGTTATGTTTTTAAAAAAAGCAAAAAAGCCGGAGCTGATCTTTATTGTGGAAGACAATAAGCTCTATGCTAAAACGCTGCAGGCCTACCTGAAGCTGCAATTCCGGGAAGGCACCATGGTGGAGACCTTTCCCGTGGGAGAGCTCTGCATCGACAACCTGCACCGTAATCCCGATTTCGTGATCATGGATTATTACCTGAACAGCAGGTTTGAGGATGCCTCGAACGGCTTCGACATTGCAAGGCATGTAAAAAAGGAGAAGCCTAAAACAGAGGTGATCGTACTGAGCGGGCAGAATAATGTGGAAGTGGTTGCTGAAACGATCAGCCAGATCGATTGCAAATATGTAGTGAAGAACGATGAAGCGTATGAGCGCGTAAGCTCAATTATTGGCCACCATTACAAATAACAGCAACTATGGTAGTATCTGTCACCGGCGAAAAGGAAAGAATAGAGGCATTACATGCTTACAATCTCCTGGACACATTGCCTGAAGAGGAACTGGATGCACTCACAAAGTTTGCGTCCTCCATTTGCAATGCTTCCATTGCAATGATCACGCTTGTGGATGAGAACCGTTTGTGGTTCAAGTCGAAAGTGGGCGTGGATGTTAATGAAGCTCCACGGAATGCAGGCTTTTGCCTTCATGCCATTGAAGCCGGTGAAAAGCTTTTCGAGATCCCGGATACCGCTGCAAATCCTGTATTTGCTGAGAATATCCTTGCGAAGGAAGAGCCTTATATCCGTTTTTATGCCGGGGTTCCGCTTGTAAGCCCGGATGGATTCAGGCTGGGAACCTTGTGTGTAATGGATGCGAGTCCGGGCGGGCTCAGGGAAGACCAGAAGGAAACGCTGAAAACGCTTTCGAGGTTTGTGGTGAACCAGTTTGAGCTGAGAAAGAGCAGGGCAGAGCTGGAGATCAACAGGAACCGTTATCACAAAATGGTGGAAGAGGCAGGCGATATTATTTACACCTGCAATTTTAAAGGAGAATTCACCTATATTAATAAGAGAATAGAAAAGATCACAGGCTTTAAGGTGGAAGAGCTGCTTACAAAGCATTTTACCAGCCTCATTGTGCCGGAGTGGAAAGAAAAGGTGAACTCGTTTTACGACAGGCAATTCACTGACAGGGTGATGGAAACAGTGCTGGAATTCCCGGTCCATGTGAAAGGCGGCGGAACAAAATGGGTGGAACAAACAGTGACACTCAACTTTAAGGATGGCAGGCCGGATCATTTCCAGGGGATTGTGAGGGATATCAATACGCGGAAGCGGGAGGAAGAAGAACTGGAAAAAATTATGCATGCCAAGGAACAGTTCCTTGCCAACATGAGCCATGAGATCCGTACGCCACTGAATGGAGTGCTGGGTTTTGCCGACCTGCTGAAAGATACGGGGCTTGATGAAGAGCAGGCCGAATTTGTAAATGCGATCGGGGCAGCCGGGAAAAACCTGCTGGGGGTGATCAACGATATTCTTGATTATTCGAAGATCGAGGCGGGGATGATGAATTTTGAAAAAGCCCCTTTGAGCATCCGCACCACGTTCAGCTCGCTTTCCGTTCTTTTTAAAGGGAAGGCAAGGCAGAAAAAAATAAAAATAGATTTCCGGGCGGCTAAAAACATCCCGGAAATGGTACTTGGCGATTCTACCCGCCTTACACAGATCATCACCAACCTTGTTGGAAATTCGCTCAAATTCACTCCTTCGGGCAGCATCAGAGTAAGTGCAGAAAGGGTTGGAGAAACGACTGATATGCTGTCCCTAAGGATTTGTGTAAGCGACACGGGAATAGGAATCCCGAAAGACAAGCACCAGTTCATCTTTGAGCGGTTCAACCAGGCATCGGGCGATACCACCCGTAAATACGGTGGCACCGGGCTGGGGCTGAGCATTGTGAAAAGCCTTGTAGAATTGCAGGGTGGCAGCATTGAGGTAAAAAGCGCTCCCGGCGAAGGATCGGAGTTTATTGTGACCTTGCCGTTCGGAAAGCTCCGGGAAGGGGAAGTGGCGCTTATGGAACCGGATAATTTCAGCGCGGAAAAAAAACCGAAGCAGGAAATAAAGATCCTGCTGGTGGAAGATAATTACCTGAACCAGCGGCTTGCACTCAAAGTATTGTCAGGCTTTGGCTTTAACACCGAACTGGCCGCAAATGGCCATGAAGCGTTGAAAAAATTAAAGCCAGGCAGCCACGATCTTATTTTGATGGACATGCAGATGCCCGGAATGGACGGTTATGAAACAACGACCATGATCCGGAAAAAGCTGAAATCGGCGATCCCCATCATTGCCATGACCGCGCATGCCATGGAAGATGAGAAGGTGCGCTGCATAGAGCTGGGAATGAACGATTATATTTCGAAACCCTTTAAAGCGAGGGACCTGTATGAAAGAATTATGAAGTTGCTGCAGCCTGGTGAAGCGTATGTGCAAAAAGCAAGTGGAAAAAATATTGTGCTGGAGAGCGATGCAGGAGGGAAGCTGCTTGATCTCTCCTGGCTGATGAGGCTTTCGGGTGGCGACAGAAAATTTGTAAAGGAGGTGCTGGAAATATTCATTCATGATGCACCCTTGGAGCTGAAAAAGATAGAGGAGGGAATCCGCAGTAAAAATTATCCGCAGATTAGAACATCGGCCCATACGATGAAGTCGTCGGTGCGCCTGCTTGGACTGAATGACAAGCTGGGTCCGGTACTCGACGAAATGGAGAGCCTTGCCGGAAGTGAGCGAATGCCAGGGGTGAAGCGCCTGTATGATACGCTGGATGTGACTGTGAATAAGGCAATTGATGAGGCACGGCACAGGAAAAGAAAACCTGTAAAAACTGTCGGGGTATAAAAAAAGATAATTTTTTCAAAAATTTTTGTTGGAGAATTAAAAATAATCCTACATTTGCAGCCGCTTTAATAAGTTCTTTAAAGTAACAGTAAGGAGTAGTGTTTTGGTTATCGCGTCCCGCTTGTAGCGGGAAGGTTGCAAATTCCGAAGCAGGATAGATAAGAATAGTTCTTTAAATAATAATTAGGAAAAGATGTTTGGTATGCAAACAGAATTCAATTCTTAATAATAACAGTTCGGGGCGTAGCGTAGTTGGTTATCGCGCCTGGTTTGGGACCAGGAGGTCGCAAGTTCGAGTCTTGCCGCCCCGACTCGAAGCATCTGCTTCAACATCAAGAGCCTGTGAAACATAAGTTTTACAGGCTTTTTTGTTTTTTAGCCTATAAAGCATTACATAATATCTCAGTTTAAATGTGACCAATTCGGTGACCAAAATCTTATTCTACATTTGGTCACCAAAACGGAAAAACCCAATAAAATAAGGGCTTTCGGTTTTATGGTGTGTGGTTTTGAAATCTATTCCGGTGACCATTGGTGACCAAATAGTATTCACGCACTTAAACCTAAAACACATGAGAACGAACAATTCCTTTGGCTTGATCTTTTACCCACGCACCGCACGTTTAGCCAACGGCAACGCCCCATTAGTAGTACGAGTTACCGTAAATTCCGTTAGAAAGGATATTTCTTTAAAATATCGTGTTCCGGTAGATAAATGGAACACCGCAAAAGAAATAGTCACCGGTAATGATCCGGAAACCAAATCCCTCAATAATTACATTTCAGAAGTTCGCACAGAGCTTAATAATTGCTACCGGTTATTGCAAATCGATAAAAAGCTGATTACAGCTGATACCATAAAAGCAAAATTCTTAGGTACGGATGAAGAACAAATGACTTTATTAAAAGTAATTGAATACCATAATGGTACAATGAAGGAAACTCTTGCATGGGGAACAGCCAAGAATTATTATACTACCGAAAAGTACGTAATCGCATTTTTGAAAGAAGTTCTAAAAACTTCCAATGTATTTCTGAATCAGCTTAATTACAAATTCCTGAAAGATTTTGAAATGTTCCTGCGTACCCACGTTCCGGGAGAGAATCAAAAGCCTTGCGGAAACAATACTGTAATGAAACATATCGAGCGCTTCCGCAAGATCACATCCATGGCCGTGCGTAACGATTGGTTAAAACAAGATCCATTTTTAAAATTCAAGTCACATTTTATTAAAAAAGACCGTGGTTTCCTGAATGAACAGGAACTTTCAATAATTGAGAATAGACAAATTGATATTGCCCGCATTGAAGTAGTACGGGATATGTTTATTTTCAGCTGTTACACAGGATTGACATACATGGATGCGTACAATTTAAAACCGGAAAATATTCACATCGGCATTGATGGCAAAAAATGGATCACTATCCAACGTCAGAAAACCGGTGTGCAGGCAAATATTCCTTTATTACCGAAGGCATTAGAAATTTTACAGAAATATGAAGATCATCCACGTTCAAAATCTAAAGGCACCTTATTGCCGCTAATCTCTAACCAGCCTTTTAATTTCTTTCTGAAAGAGATTGCTGTAATCTGCGGAATAAAAAAGAACCTTACGCACCATTTAGCTCGTCACACTTTTGCAACAACAGTTTGTTTGTTGAATGGCATTTCAATGGAAGCCACCAGCGGGATGATGGGACACGCAAATATGAGAACGACACAAATCTATGGTAAGATCTTGCCGCAGCGCATCAGCAATGAAATGGATACGCTTGCAAGTAAGCTTGAAGCAAAAAGCAAAGTAATTAATTTAAAAACAGGGAGTTAAATATATTCATTAGCGCCATTATATTTTATCGATAGTCGTTTCAAAAAACAGGAAGCAAAATCGCTTCCTGTTTTTTTATTTTGCAAAAGAACCAATCTTTTATAAAATGAAACCTTTCGATGCTTTTTTAGAGCGGCCTGATGTCAAGGAATGCCTCAGCAAAACTCCTTCAGATGCCGATAATTTAAGAAACCTTACTCCCTTACAACAGTTGACAATAGTTCTTACCTTCGATATTGTTAAAATGTCGATACAATCGTTTGAAATGCAGAAAGCTGCAAGGGCTTTTAATGAAGAACTAAGAAAACACTATCCTGAAATCAAAAAATAAATCATTTCATGCTTTTACGAATTAATACCTATAAGTAGGTATTTGATATTCATCTGTAACTTTTACCTCATTCGTGCGTCTCCATATCACAACAGTCGAATAAACTGTTTAAAAACATTGCACGTATTTAATAAACATGAAAGTTGATTAAATAAACCCGAAAGCCCGCTACTACCTCCGCGGGCTTTCATTTAAAAAGCTACAGGCACGAGTGATTTTATGGAAAATCTGTTTACAGTCTTAAACAAAAGACTTAATGCTATTTGTATTGAAGAAGGCAACATCCTTAAAAGAGAAAAGAAATCGATAGAGTTATGCATCACCATCTTAACGGAACTAAAGGCCCGCGTTATAAAAAAAGGTTTTGCTTCCAAAGAAGAGGAGATTGATTTCTTTAAGAACATCAAACCCGGTTTTGAATCACAGTTAAAATATCATGCAGCACTTTTCGAACTCGAAAGGCTTAAGCCACATGGCAGCATTGCTGCAAAGCGTAGCTACTTTGAAAAGAAGCTGAAAGAGATTCATAACAAGGTGCAAACCGACCTTGAATTTTACACCTACTATAAGACCGGCAGCATGCACTTCGATGATCTGTTTTTTACACGCTGCCTGAGTAATTTTCAGCTTGCTATCCAACATAGTGTGTTCGATGTAGATATGAATTTCCGTACAAGCCACGATAATAAAGTAGCTGAGATCCTTGCAAACGAACAATTGATCAAATATATTGAAACTGAATTGGATAAATTAGAAACAATTCCGCCTGCAGAAGTTAAGTCGGTTCAAAATTCCAAGCAACAATTAAAATGGACAGATAGCAAAGTTGCGCTAATAGAACTCATCTACGCGCTCCATTCCAGCGGGAGCCTTAATAAAGGCGTGCTTGATCTCAAAGAACTTGTATTAGCCTTATCGCTTTTATTAAACGTGGAGCTGGGAGATTTTTATCGTACCTGGGCGGAAATTAAAATCAGGAAAGAGCCGACCCGTTATTTAGATTCGCTCAAAGTAAATTTGGAGAACAGGATCATGGTTGACATGCAATAAATTCACTTTTTTACAATTTTATTACCGTGTTAACTCCGCTTGTTTTAATTACACTTTTGGTAAATTTCAATTAATTTTATTCATTGTTATACTTCTAAGACCGAAACGCCTGACCTTACACAAGTCAGGCGTTTCGGTTTTTCTAGCCGGTTCATAGCATAAAGCGATCTTTTCCTTTTATACAAACACCCCAGTTGAACCCAACTCGGGACTATGCAAAAACACCGTCAAACACCTTCGTTTGTCATATTTCTTAACTCCTTTCTCATTCGGTTTGCATACTGAATAAACCGTTTTTCACCACCGCATCTTTGTCCCATAATCAAAAACAAAATAAATTATGGCAGTAGAACTGATCACCAAAGAAGACCTTCAACTCTTCAAGCAAGACATGCTGAATGAGATCAAGGCAATCCTGAAACCAAAACTTGGGCAGGCACAAAAAGAATGGATGAAATCTTATGAAGTCCGGAAAATGTTAGGAATCTCTCCCGGCACACTCCAACAAATGCGAATCAACGGCACATTAGAATTTACCCAGCTCGGAGGCTTGATGTATTACAAGTACGAAGACATTATCAAGCTAATGGAAAAGAACAAATACAAAAATCCATTTACCGCACGGGAGAAATGAATTACATCCGCCATTTAAACAAAGCTTTTGAAAAGATCTGTGAGGACGAGCGCCTCACACCTTTTCATATCAGTTTATACTTTAGTTTGTTCCAGTACTGGAACATGGCGCGATTCCGCTCTCCCATTTCTATCAGCCGGTATGAGCTTATGCGGGCATCAAAAATAGGCTCTGTCAATACATACATCCGCTGTATAAAACAGCTGGATGAATGGCAATACATCAAGTACAAACCATCTTATAATCCACAAAAAGGATCATTGGTTTACCTGTACACATTTAATACAAGTGATGATAATAGTACAACTACGGGCAGCGGTAATGCTGTCCGTAATGCTATTAATAATGCAAATAAAATGCAACTGAGCCCTTCTATAAACACTACAAACATATTAAATGAAGAAAACACTTTAAACACCGGAGCGCCAGCAAAAAATAATAATTCAAAAGATTCTCTTTCAAAAATTGCTGTAAATAGTAAAAAAGAAAAAAGTTCCGGCAAAAAAGAAAAGGCTGTCAGTATTCAAATACAAAGACCCACCGCCCTGCAAGTCAAGGAGCATTTTATTGAAAACCAATGGCAGGCGGTTGAAGCGGAAAAATTCTTTAATCACTACGAAAGTAATGGTTGGCTGATCGGTGGACGTAGCCCGATGAAAAATTGGAAAGCGGCCTCCCGGAATTGGATCTTAAACAGTAAAAAATTTAACAATACAAAAACGCCAAACACTCATGTCACAACAGAAAAAAACTACAACGAACCCCTCTGAAAAAACAATCAAAATACAAAGCAAGCACAATTATGAAAACGCCTTGCTGTGGCTCGAAAAATGGGGCAAAAAGCAATACGGGGAAAAATTCAGGATTCAACCCGAAGACAAAGAAACTCATTTGAAACTCCTGTGTTACTTCCTGAAGGATGAAGCGGTTGCCAAACAACTAAACATTAACCTGGAGAAAGGCATTTTGCTTTGCGGCCCGATAGGTGCTGGTAAAACCAGCATAATGAACCTCATGCGCTTATTCGAACCGGCACAGGACAGATTTATAATGAAATCCTGCAGGGACGTTAGCTTCGAATTTATAAAAGAGGGATTTGACATTATCCACCGGTACACTCATAAAAGCTTTCATCCACAAAGACACACCCCTAAAAACTACTGTTTTGACGATCTTGGAACAGAGAATTCCCTTAAATACTATGGCAATGAGACCAATGTGCTTATGGAAATCTTGCTTTCTCGATATGATCTTTTTGTTTCTCGCAAGCTCATAACCCACCTTACCACCAATTTGTCCGCTCCGGAGATTGAAGAAATTTACGGTAACCGGCTGAGAAGCAGGATGCGAGAGATGTTCAACCTAATTTCATTCAATATAAATGTCCCGGATAAGCGAATTTGACAAAAAATGTCACAGAGAGGCAAAAGTGTCCATTGAATAATGGAATATTTAGCCGAAATTTACGCGTGAATGCATTATACAGTAAAATAGTACTTTTTATATTTGTTGTTTCATATTAAAAATATCAGAAAAGTCATTTAAAAGTATTGACTTCGTTAAAATTTTGTAATTTTTCACTCTTATGAATATAGATTTTGAATACATTGAATCCGAAATAATTGATCAATATTTACATGATGATAACCCACGCCCATGGATAATTGGATTTAGCGGAGGGAAGGATTCAACATTACTTTTACAGTTAGTATGGAATGCATTATCAAAGATTAAAGAAGTTTCCTGGTCACGTGACATTTATGTAGTATGTAATGATACCTTGGTTGAAAATCCTAGAATCGTTGATTTTATAGAAAGAACACTGAAAAGTGTTGAAAAAGCAGCAATCCGGCAGGATATGCCTGTTCATGTTATAAGAACCCGGCCAAGACTAGAAGATACATTTTGGCTAAATCTTATAGGGAAAGGTTATCCCGCACCTAGTAATATGTTTAGATGGTGTACCGAACGATTAAAAATAAACCCCACAACTCGATTTATCACCGAAAAAATCAGTGAAAAAGGTGAAGCAATAATATTGCTGGGCACAAGATCTGATGAGAGTGCAACAAGAGCAAGGTCAATTAAAAAACATGCGATACATGGACAACGGCTAAGAAAGCATATGCTACCGAATGCATTTGTCTATGCACCTATTAAAGATATCAGCACCAATGAATTGTGGCAATATCTGATGCAGGTTTCTCCTCCATGGGGAGGTAATCACAATGAATTGGTTACATTGTATCGGAATGCTAACAGTGGGGACTGTCCTTTGGTTATAGACGAAACAACCCCCTCATGTGGTAGCAGTCGCTTTGGTTGCTGGGTGTGTACGGTTGTTAGTAAAGATAAATCCATGGATGCCCTCATTGAAAATGGCGAGGCGTGGATGGAACCACTTGCAGAAATACGGGACTATCTTGTAGAAGCAAGAGATAACAAAGAAGAATATCGTGAAAAAGTTGGGAGAGGAAACCGTCAGTTGCCAGAAGGTCAATATGGACCTTATAAAGCAAGTATAAGATCACACATTTTAGAAAAAGTCTTAACTGCACAAGAAGAAATAAACAAAACTGAAGCAGGCACTCAATTAATTTCAAATCAAGAGTTAATCGCAATACAGGTTCAATGGTATCGTGATGGAATATTTTCTCACAAAGTATCTGACATTTACAACAAGATTTATAATAAAGATTTCAAAATGGGTAAACACGATGAAAAATTCAAGAAAGAAGAAGAACTTCTTTCTAAAGTTTGTAATGAATCTACCGAACAGGTCGAATTAATACAAAGAATGCTTGCTGTCCAAAAAGCAAAGACATTGATGCTGCGAAAACGAGGATTACAAAATGAATTAGAAAACGTTTTGGATCAATATTTAATCGAAAAGGATAAAAAATAGTATGATAATTAAAGAGATAGAGCTTAATAATTTTAGAATTTATAAACATTCAAATATTATTAGTTTAGCGCCTGAGGGAAAGAAAAATATTTCTTTGATAAGTGGCCGAAACGGTTTTGGTAAAACTACATTTTTGATGTCATTGGTTTGGTGTTTATATGGCAAACAAATGCAAGAAGTGGACGATTTGTATCAAAAAGAAATTGGCGATCAGGGAGGATATAATAAATACATCATAAATTCATTAAACAGGTTAGCCAAAGTAGAAGGGGAAACTCAGTTTTTTGTAGCAATAACCTTCTCTAAACTCAATATTCCGGATTTGCCATGCAAAGAAATAAGGATAAAAAGAACTTATGATATTGAGACCACTACCGGCGAAACGGTAGAAATATTAATTGATGGTATTGCAAATGAATTGACTAATGATTTAGGGCCTGAATATTTTATACGGGATTATATCTTACCTAAAGAAATAGCTAAATTCTTTTTCTTTGATGCGGAAAAAATAACTGCACTTGCCGAGGTGAATTCACCAGAACAAAGAAAAAAACTTAGCGAAGCTTATAGCGAAGTTTTGGGAATTAAAAAATATGAGGAATTAAAAGGCAATTTGGAAGAGTTGCAAATAAAATTGCGCCAGGAGTCTGCCAGTGAAAATGAACGGAAAGAACTTATTGCACTTACCTCGAGCATTGATATTATTGACCTTGACATAGAGGAGCATGAAGCTAAAATTGCAAATAATAAAGATGCGATTTTAGAAAAAAGAAAAGAATCGAATGACATACAAGAAAAATTAATTCGTGCTGGAAGTGCTATTACAGTTGAGGAATTAAACAAGCTACGTAACAATGAAGCAGAATTAAGCACAAGATTAGACGATTTAATGACTGAATTAAAGGAACAATTTGAAATTATTCCTTTTGCAATAGCGGGTTCTAAGTTTTCAGATGTATCATTACAAATTGAAAACGAAGCAAATTTTAAAAAGTTGCAATATCAGCACGATAACATTAAAGGTATAACAGATAAAGTATTAAATGATTTACTTAAAGAAAAAAAGCCGGAAAATATAGTTATTGACCACAACGTACACGCTTACTATTCTGATTTATTTAAAAGCTTGATTAAAAAACATTTTTTTGCAGATGCTCCTGAATTAGAATCTGATTTCAAAACAATTCATGATTATTCCGACTCCGAGAGAGGAGAATTAAATGCTTTACTTAATAGCGTTAAATTTTCATTTAAAGAATCATTTAAACGTATCACGGGAGATGTAAATCAAACAAAAAACGAATTAAACCTTATCCGTAAGAAACTCAGAGATGCAGAAGCAAATTCAGAGGATTCTGTAATTTCAGGATATCGAATTAAAAAAGACAAATTAGATACTGATATAATGCACTTAGAAACTCTTAATTCTGAGTTCGACAAGAATATAGGTGCACAGGAAGCTAATAAAGTTCAAATAAATAAAAAGATAATTGACATTACTAAAAAGCTCAACGTTTCTAAAGCGAATAAAGCGAAAGATGAATTGGTAACCAGTCAAATTAATAACCTTAAAGAATTTATAAAACAATTCAAAGAAGACAAAAAAAGATCTCTTGAAAAACAAATTCTTAAAGGGTTGGAAACATTAATGCATAAAAAGGACTTTGTAAAAAAAGTTCAAGTAGATATTATTGGTGATGATATAGACATTAGGCTGTTCAACAATAGAAAAGAAGAGATCAAAAAAGAAACCTTATCAAAAGGCGAACAGCAAATGTATGCAACGTCTTTATTAAGTGGACTGGTAGAAGAATCCAATATCGATTTTCCTGTATTTATAGATTCGCCGATGCAAAAATTTGATGAACAACATGCGGAGAATATTGTTAAATATTTTTATCCAAAAGTATCGGATCAAGTGGTAATATTCCCATTGATTAATAAAGAATTATCTCAAAAAGAATTTAATATGTTAGAGCCTAATATCTCCAAAACGTATTTGATAAATAATTTACACGAAGACAGTTCTGAATTTAAGGAAATAGAACCAAGCCGTTTCATAAAAACATATAACAAAATGTATAACGATGCTAATTAATTTAAGAACATCAGAAGCCAATAAAACGGTAGTGCAGGAATTAACCAAGAAAATGAATCTTGGTTCAGAAAACTATGTTTCTAGGATTGCTTTTGCGTATTCTATTTCGAAAGATATAGTTTTAAGCATAGAAAATGATTTAAAAGATAGTAAAGGAAAAGAATACAAAGATGATATCTTATTTGGCAGGTACCGCAACTATTACATCTCTATAGTTTGTCAACATTACGGCTTACACAGTGCTGATCCTAACATTGGGAAATATATTAAAATGCATATTGACAATGGGCTCGAGCTAATCAATAAATTATTTGAAAACAACAAAAACTATACTGGACTGGATTTTCTCATTGAGAACATAGAAAAGGGAATTAATGGAATGGAAGAAGTTGCATTTAATCCCGATCATGTTAAAAATAATAATCAAACAATTGCCAAAACGCATTACTCAGGTCTTATCAAGATATTAATTGGAAAGGACTTAGATTCAGAAGCACCGATTTATTTCAACCTAAATGATTCGTCAATTCATAATAATGCGCATGTTGCTATAGCAGGAAATTCAGGAACGGGAAAAACTTACTTCGCTAATAGCTTTTTAAAGCAAATAGTTGAAGAATCGAAAGGATCTGTAAATTTTGTTTACTTGGATTTTAAAGGTTTAAAAAAAGAAGACGAACAAAATTTAAAGCCATTCTTTGATAAAACAGGTGCTTCTTACATCGATTTACCTCACACTCAATTTCCAGTCAACCCATTAACATTCATTGATAATATCAATGAAAAAAACAAGATCATGGGAATCAACAAATTTGTTGATATATTGTCACACTATGGAAACCTGGGAAAGATTCAACAGCAAACATTAAAAGATGCTACACGCATAGCATTTGATGCTAAAAAAGGAGGATTGTATCCTTCATTGAAGGATATATATAATGAGGCAATGATCCTGGAAGGTACAAAGCCTAGTTCACTATCAAAAATACTTTTAGGATTAACAGAAGTCGATTTGTTTGATAGCAAAAACGATAGCAAAAATAATTTTCTAAATTCTAATGTATATTTAAGCTTATCGGGAGATCTAAACGATGATGTTCGCTTTACGTCTCTCTTCCTAATCATTAATTACATTTATAATACATTTATGAATATGGCTAATGCGCCAATAGAGGGCAATATACAAAGTATGCGTTACGTGTTATTGATCGATGAGGCTCACGTAATATTTAAGCAGAAAAAATCCCAGGAATTATTGGAGCGTATTTTAAGAGAAATTCGCTCTAAAGGTGTTTCAGTCGTTTTATTATCTCAAGGGATTGAAGAGTTCAACCAACCCTCCTTCGACTTTTCCACGATGTGCGAAACTGCGATACTGTTTGATATTAAAGACAAATCAAATTTGAAAATGATGTCTAAATTCATGGGTATTGGTGAAAAGGATTCTCTAAAACTGAAAAACAGTATGGAGAAAATACAAAAGCATCAAGCCGTTTCTAATTTGAAAGAGTATAAAGTTGGAGAGTTATTTAAGACTAATTAAAGTACTAAACAATGAAATTTGACCTATTAATTCGTAGTTTAACGGAAGGAACAAAATACATTGATCTTCAAAAAAAACTTGAAACCAATGCGGCTACATTCACATTTTATCCTCCCCTTTGGCGATTATTCAATAAAAAATTAGCGCATATAACTTTTAATTGGCAACATTTGGAATTTAGCTCTAATGCTGATCCGTTGGTAGCTGCTTCCACTCCAGGAATGTATCTTTTTGTTTTAAAACCACCATATGCAATTTTTGAAGGATATAACCATATAATGTATGTTGGTATGTCAGAAGAAGGTTTGATCGAACGTTTAAATAAAGGTTATCGCACTCCTAGTAGTGTTAAGCAAAGACCTCACGTATGGCGCTTAATACTCGATTATGGTTTGTTTTTAAGATGGTATTATCTGCCTTTACCTGGTCTTACCAATAGTGAACTAAAAGAAGTTGAATCCTTTTTAATAGGCTATTTCTGTGATCCACCTATTAATCGAAAAGATGAACCTACACCAATTAAAGAAGCTAAAAAAGCAAAAATGTCAACATGAAAACATTCAAAGCATTAAATATTCCTTGCCTTCGTGGTGCTATTGGAAATTGGATCTATTATTCAACAGTAATATCATTCTCTGAATTAGACCGAATTGATACTGAGCATCGAATTAAAGAAGATAAGAACCTTGACAAATGGCTTCAACGAGGACTTAGCAAGAGAGTAGGTGGCATTGAAAAATATTTATTAAAAGAAAATGAAAGATTTTTTAATTCAATTATAGTAGGCGTTTATGGAGATATTCCAGATTGGTATGCCTTAGAATTAAGTGCGATTGAAGAGAAATTTAATATAAAAATTTCTCAGAATGTAAGTGAAAGCCTTGGAATTCTTGCTCTCTCCGGGAAAGAGATATTATTTACAATTGATGGTCAACATCGTATTGAAGCAATCAAAAATGCTAGAGATGAAAATCCCGAAAGATTTAAAGATGATGAACTATCAGTTATATTTGTCGGGCATGCTGATGATGAAAAAGGATTTGTAAGAACAAGAAAATTATTTGCTACAATCAATAGAGAAGCTAAAATTCCTAATAAAAATGATTTAGCAATAATCGATGAAACATACGCCTATAATATTGTTGCAAGGATGCTATTTGCTCGTTATGACAATTTTAAAGAGCGAATAGTATTGACAGAAAACTACAATCTGGATCGAAATGATCATTCCCATTTTACTAATTTATTAACTTTAGTTGAAGTAAATAAAAAAATATTCAAAGCAGTTAAGTATAAAGATTCAAAATATAGCTCTCCTACATTTGAAAAAAGAGAAGAGTTGTATAAGATTTCATCCGATTTTTTTGATTTTATAATTAAAAATATAACTGAGTATAAAGAATATTTTAGTGGTAAGAAAAAACTAAAGGATTATAGGAATAGTGAACACAAAAAGCCTTTAAACTTACTATTCTTGCCTATTGGAATTAATTTAATAGCGGAAATATATACGCATTTTAAAATAAACGAGGAATTAGATACTTTTAAAAAGCTGGTAAATAAACTTGACTTTGATTTATATAACGGAGATTTTAAATACATTTATTTTCACCCTATTCAAAACAAGGTTGTGACATCAAATAAAACTTTAGGAAAAAACCTCGCTTTATATTTATTAGGTGAAGAGATTAAGATTTCTAATGTGGAACTAAAAAAAGGGTTAGCAAAAGCATATAACATTAATGAATTATCACCGGAGTTTAAAACATTAAAATTGCCTAACCCTGTTTAGTTTCAGTTCCATTTCGTAAAGTAATACACTTTATTATGTCAGAACAATTGTAATAAAAGGAATTTCCTACTTTTTTAAAATGCATTTCCCCCTTTTCTCTTAGATGCATCAAATCACAGGATGAAATTTTAAGTGCTTCCATTACTTCTTTGCTATTTAGCCATTCAGCTTGATCAAACTTAGCCTCTTCCATAAGCAGCTACCACCTTCTTAATTCTTTTATTGATTCATGCAATACCCGTACAAATACGTCAAGATCCTTTTGTGTAGTAAATCTACCAAGACTAATCCTGATAGAATTAAAAGCTAGCGTTTCAGATAATCCCATAGCTATTAGTACATGAGAAGCATCTAGAGAGTTAGCTGTACAGGCACTACCATTGCTAAGAGCTACGAGCTCTTTATTCTCAGGATTAGACAAACGCATGATTAATGCTTCACTATGAATCCCGGGCAGGCAAATATTTAAAGTATTATATAGCCTGTTGTCACTATTTCCATTAATGAATGCCCCCTCTATCTTCAATAACTCTTTTTCTAATTCATTTCGCATTTTTCTAATACGATTTTCGTCACTCTTTGATTCTTTTTCCGCAATTTCACAAGCAATTCCCAGCCCCACAATACCTGGTACATTTAAAGTTCCACTACGAAACCCCTTCTCATGTCCTCCTCCATGCTGTAAAGCTTCTATCGATATTTTACGAGGACGTTTCTGCCTAACATATAAAGCACCAACTCCTTTAGGTCCATATATTTTATGGCCGCTGAAAGGCATTAGATCAATTTGCATCTTTTCTACATCAATATCTATTTTCCCTATAGCTTGAGTGCCATCGGTCATAAAAAAAACATTATTACTATGAGCAATCTCTGAAATAGCTTTAATGTCCTGTATTACCCCTGTTTCATTATTAACATACATAACACTTATTAATATTGTTTCAGGACTAATCGTTGCTTTCAACAGATCAAGGTCTAATAAGCCATCTGTATTTACTGGAAGGTAGCTAACTTTATATCCTTTTTTCTCTAAATATTTACAAGTATCTAATACAGCACTATGTTCTGTACTTACAGTAATAATATGTTTTCCTTTTGAGCCGTAACTTTCAGCAATTCCTTTTATTGCTAGATTAATCCCTTCTGTCGCCCCTGAAGTAAAAATAATTTCATTGTGGTTACAACCAATTAAAGAAGCAATCTGTTCTCTAGCAATCTTAACAGCTTCATTAGCGCCTACCCCAAATTGATGCGTGCTACTTGCATTTGCAAAATTATCTGTTAAATACGGCATCATAGCTTCTAAAACCCGAGGATCAATCTTTGTTGTTGCATTGTTATCTAAATAAATGAATTCTCTCATAATCAATAAATAATAGTCCTATTAAGTATTATATAAAGGTACGAAATACTTGCTTTTGTAACCTAATTCCAATAAGGACAGTTATTAACCCGTAAAATTGTAAAGTCAATATTATGTCTCCATTAACACTTTCTCGCGGACAAAAAATGACCGCGACAGAAAATATTTTTGCGCCATAAAACTTAAAACTATGGCAATAGAAATCATCACCAAAGAAGACCTTGCTAACTTCAAGGCAGAATTACTCAATGACATTAAGCAGCTTCTGGAGTCTTCCGGTAAAATGGAACAAAAGAAATGGCTACGTTCCCCCGAAGTAAGGAAGATCCTCAACATCTCTCCTGGTACACTTCAAAATCTTCGTATTAATGGTACGTTGGCTTACACCAAAGTAGGCAGCATATTATTTTACAGTGCCGATGATATTGAAAAAGTATTAGCGGAAAACAAAATTGATCATTCAAAGCTTAAATAGAACTTATCTTACCTTCATGACTAATGACGCAAATAAACCATCTTATTGTGGCTTATCAAAAGCTACAAGCTGATAACCGCCTTCGCTCAGCCCATGTCAGCCTGTACATGGCTCTGTTTAATTATTGGAACCTGAACAAGTTTGAAAACCCGGTAACAGTCAGGCGCAGGGATCTTATGCCATTAAGCAAAATTAAAAGCAAGGCAGCTTATCATAAGTGCATAAAGGAATTGGATAATTTCGGATACATTAAATATCTACCTAGCTATAATCCGTTTATGAAAACAACTGTTACAATGAATACTTTCAATTTAGAGGAATGCCCGCATTGTAAGCAATATTATTTTATAAATAAAAATTAGGAGCAAGTTATCACAGGATGATAACTTGCTCCTAAAAGATATTAGTCTTTATAAGTGGAGTCTTGAATACCTTTCTTCAAGAAGCTCTGTATATTTCTCCTTAAATTCTTCAGATAGGAATGAGTTCATAATCCATTCCAGTGCGGTTGTTTTATTGTCAGCAAAGCGCTTAAATACGCCTTTAATCTGTCTTTCTGTAAGGTCTAAACCTTTCGCCAGCTGTTCAAAGTTTTCCCTTCTCAACTTCTTCTTTTTACCTTCCAAAGTCAATGCAAGCTCTTCCTTATCTCCCGGGTTAACAATTACTACATTCAGGAGATCATAAGCCGGAGACAATACCCAATTTTTATTGTCTTCATTAATCAGCGAAAAATTCTTTAAATGCATGTCGTTATTTCCTGTAATAAAGCTGAAAAGGCTTAGTTCAAAGAAATACAACTTATCTAACAATACATTGTCAGAATGGTCACCAATACCTTTACCTACACGCTCCATAGAACTTCTGTATTTATCAAAAGCTTCAAGGATCTGGAACATATCCAACATGTGAATTTTCTCTCCATTTGCCGTCCGGTCTATGCGCCTTGTTATATAAGATAACTCGCCTGATTGCAATCTTATTAAGCTCGATGGTACAGTCCTGATTCCAAAAGCCTCCGCGATTCGCATCGTGAGGTGTTCATTTTGTGGCATTTCAGGATAATGTTCCGATGGTGGCTTAAAAATATAATTACCGCCCAACGTACCCACTACCGTTAGCCTTCCAATCCCGCCATCTTTCAATGTTTGATTAACCAGCGATAAGGATAATTTAGGTTGTACACCCGGTACTGCAACACTTCTTTCAACTACGTTCTTTGCAAGCTCTGCCATTTCCCCGAATGAATAAGGCAACAAAGGTGCATTCTTAACCCCGAAAAATTCCATGCTACAATGCTCATGAAAATCGTCCTCTATGGTCGTTTCCAAATTCTGGTAACAATATAAACACCTCTTACTCATCTTCCCCATGTATTGGTTTCACACTTACGGCTCCTATGCAGTTCTGGCAACAAGCCAATAATAAACCCATTCTGTCATTCGGATTTATTTTCCAATTCTTAGAAGCAATATCAAGTAACCATCCTTCCGGAATAAGTCCTTCAAAAAACGGAAACAGACGACTATCTCCAAAAGGTAATTTAGTAACCGGCATCGAGAAAGTAATAAATTGATCTGGGTACTTTGAAACATACTCATCTTCATATTTAAAAACATACCGCCCCTCATCAGTTTCCGTTAGTATTCCAGCCAACACCTCTTTATAATATATTTCTGCGCTTCTCATTATTTACCTTTTGCTATATTTTTGAAGTTTACAGGTGCCAACTCATGACCAAACATTTTAAGCACCTGGTTCACCTTTTCAAGATTTAAATTACCTTTCCCCTGTTCAATCTTTCTTATTACGGTAAGCGCAACGCCTGCCCGTTCAGCAAACTCTTGTTGACTGAGATTGGCCTTCTTTCTTTTTTCCTTAACGAACTCTGCTAGAGATACAACTTCCATTTTTATATCATATTATATGCTTTTACATATAGTATTGAGCAAATATACAAAATTATATGCAATTGCATATAACGAGCTACCTAAATGAGTTTTTATATGCATTTGCATATAATCAGTTGCGCTATAAAAGCTCTTTAAACATGGTAACTTTTAAATTTGTCAAGTAAACCGAGCAGAATACTTGACATTTTCATGTTGAATTGCCCTACAATTAAGGTTTCCAAGGGCAGGCTGATTTTAGTGCATTTGTGCAGCAATTGGCTGCACAATTACAATCAGATCATCTCCTTGTCACAATTCTACGAATATTTGTGACAAGCATACTGTTTAATCAACTGAAATTCAAAGCATTACACAAGTAAACAAAATCCAGCTCCGAAATCACCAACTGCCCAACCTTCAGCTTTACAGACCATGATCATCGCTTCGAACGAACATACAATTAACCGGAAGCATTCTCCCGGCATTCCGCTCCGGATTGAAATTCTCTTAATCGTCAGCATCCTAGGTTATAAGGTGTTCGCCCTTCGGTCGTCAGCAAAAAAATCCGCCAAACCATTGCCGCATTTGCAAATACTGCTCGTTATCCTAAAGCAATTTGCAAAAGCGGCAATGCCCAAAGCCAAGCCGCGAAAATGCGGTTAGGCTCTGGGTTCGTTTGTCATATTTTTTGCGCTCCTTCCTCAGTTCTCACTGCAGCCTACCTTGTCCTGCCAAGCCGCTTTACTCATTTCACCTACACTTCCACCCGGGACCGCTTCGCTTTTCCCTGGGTGTTGCTCCGGCTCATTCCTTGCAGCCGCTTATCAGGCCACCGGCTGCAATTATTTGGCTCGCCTGCGGGTCACCTCGGGCTGCGGCAGATCTTCTTTATTTTGCCACTGCTCCGCGTGGCATTTTTAAGGTAAGCCTTGTGTAGCGCATTGCGCTTGTACCAAGCGCAATTTCTACAAAGGTCGCAAGCGCACTCATTCCGCTGCGCTGCACTCCGTGCGTTCCTTGCTTCCTCCCTCGTCTCCGCTCGCAAGGCGGCTCGCCACACAGCGGATTGCAATAAAAATTGCAACCGCTCTCCCTACGCTAGCTCAAGGCTGTATAACCTAGTTTCCTAAAAATGTCACGGAAGTCCAAAAGTGTCCATTGAAAAACAAAATAAATGACAGATGTTTGCTATTCATTCAAACTCATAATAATGACGGCAACAAACACAGTTATAAGGAAAACAGTTAATTCAATTATCGAATCTCAACGCGAAGAAGGAGAAGGTCGTGAACTTTTAAAAGATTTAGATAATTTAATATCTCTAAAACGTGATAAAAAATTGCGTTGGGTTTGGGAATTAATCCAAAATGCGGTTGATTGTTTTGAAGGTGATAAAGTAAATATTTCAATTAAATTAACTCCTGAAAAAGTTATATTTAGTCATGATGGTACCTCATTTGAATTAGAAAACTTAATCGCCTTAGTTAGGAAAACCTCAACAAAATCCGTAGAAGGTTTAGAAGGTAAAAAAGGAAAATTTGGCACTGGTTTTATCACCACGCATGTTTTATGCTCCAAAGTGTCTGTTTCGGGGTTTCTCAAAAATGAAACCGGGGTTAGAGAGTTTTCACTTGAAATTGATCGTTCTATTACTGGCCTTCCAGCCTTACTATCCTCATTAAAACACACTTTCGAAAAAATTGATGAAATAAACAATAAGCCACCCGATGCAAATCCATCTAAAAACTATACATCATTTGAGTATCAGCTGGATGAGAGTAAATTTCTTATTGCAAAAGATGGCTTAGAAGAACTTAAGCGTGATCTACCTTTTACCCTGCTAATAAACAATAAAGAATTACAATCAGTTACAATTACAGACGAAAACAATAAAACCATCTCTTTTTCAATAGAGTCCCCAATACCTATAAATTCGAATTTAAGTTTTTCTAAAATTACTGAATCCAATTCGACTACGGAGTTTGGCTTGCTTTTCTCAAAAAAAGAAAATGAACTGACAATCGCATTTCCAGCAATAAAAGATCCTAATGGGTATTCCCTTGGTCGAATAGGCAATCAGGCAAGAATATTTAGAAACTTCCCATTGATAGGAACAGAAAACTTTCACTCTCCTTGTTTTATTCATTCCGAAGGCTTTCAACCATCCGAACAAAGAGATGGAATCCGAACTCTAAAAGACGATGAAGAAAAGCCAGACAAATTTGCTGATGAAAATCGTAAGGTGTTGAAGCAGTATGCCGAATTATTAAACACAACGTTTACTGATCTTATAAATAATAAAGTAAACAATTTTCATTTATTTGCAGAAAGCGGTATTCCTGATAATTCACAAAATTACCTAGCCGTTGAGTGGTTTACAAAAGAAATTCAAAAACCTATAAGAGATTTTCTGCTTAAACATGAATTAGTGCATACCGTTGATGGTAATAAAATCAGGATCGAACAAGCTAAATTTTTGAAAGGAATTGAGCCCGATCACGATCTTTACAGCATAGTCTCAGAATTATATCCTTCAAACTGCCCCGATGAAACAAGCTACGAAGATTGGAAATCGATAATTGATCAGGATGCCCAATCTTGGCCTAATGGCATATACATCGGAATTGAAGATGTTGTTCAGGAAATTAGCATCAAGGAAAATATTACAAGTTTGAAAGTCCTAAATGATAAGCCCTTAAATTGGTTAAATAAACTTATTAGCTACGTTCTTAAAACAGGTAGAATAGATCTGATAGAGCAAAAATCTATTTATTTAAGTCAGTCCAATCAATTTAAAAAGCGATCAGAGCTTCGTATCGACCCTGGATTCAAAGATGGATTCAAAACAATTTCTAAAAATATCTTCAGAAACCTTTATAATGATTTCGTATCGGGAGATATAACAAATCAAGATGGCGTTTTTGAATTCGATAAAGCGGACTTCTTCAATGCGCTTAATAAGTATATCGGTGCATTAGAAATATCCAAAGCAAGTAATGAACAGGTACAAGCAATCTTTGAACTATGTTGCTATTTTAGAAATGATTTAGCAAAAAAACGGAATGAGTGGTTTGAGATCATTAATCAACTGCACCCTACTCTTGCAAGAGAGAAAATTGTTACTAAAGAACTGGATAACTTCGATTTTGAGTCAGTAGATAAATGGACACTAAAATACATATGCAATTCTATTCAACAGTCCATAACCCTTCAAGCATTTACCGCAAAGTATTTTCCGGAGAATGAAAATGCAGCTTATAATTGGTTAAATAGGCTGATCACTTATGTTACCTCCACAAATGAAGAAAACAGGGATATCGCATTTAAGTTTGCGATTGTTCTTACTCAGGATGGTAATTTCAGGAAGTATGAAAACAATAATTTATACAGAGAAAATAAACCAGCTGATTTTGAACTTCTTTTTAAAGAATTAGTGAAAAAATATGTTGGAAAAGATCCTCAAAGCTATTTAATCGACACCAAAATTTTAAACGATTATTTGCAAAGCGAAGGGCCTGACTTTTTAACAAAACAAGTAGATCGGCTCTTTAGTGAGAATGCTATTGAAAAGGAAGTAGAAGAAGGTGGTAAGTTTAATGCTCTGTTTCATGAACTTAATAACTGGTATGGCCTAGAAGAAGTAAAACAGAGTCCGAAACCGGAAATGTATTTTCCAATCTTTAAAGGAAAAAGACCATCTCTTTCAGTTAGGGCTTATGGCAAGGAAATGAGCAGAATTGTAGCCGAAAAAGGAATAACAGAAATAACAGCACTTTCAACATTAAAACTTCAATCTAGCGAATTGAAAAAACTTGAATCTGCAGCACAAATGGCTGGTGGTACTCAGGTATTACTCGACAAAGCTCAAGAAATATTTGATACAGCAGAAGCAATCCGTTGGAGGCAAGCAGTTGGCGCAGCTGCAGAAAATGCATTTAAAGAACTAATGGGCGAAATTGAAACTAAGTTTGATCTGGAAAACCCTGATATTGGAAAAGATTTTACCATCATATCTAAAGAAACCGGCAAAGAATTCTATATTGAAATTAAAAGTACTGTAATAGGTCAGGATAGTGTTAAAATGTCTGCCTTACAAGGTGATACTGCCTATAAAGAAAAACAAAGGTATGCTTTATGTGTGATAACTCGCCCCCATAACACGATTATAGAAAAAGACTACTTTTTGGAAAATGTAAAATTTGTAATAAACATAGGTGAACTTATTGGCGATAAAGTTATTAAAATGAAAGAAGAAATTTCTCAATTAAGCCAGCATGAAGTTGGTGATGTTACTGTTAGCATGGAAAATAAGACATATTCTGTCCATGTAAATAAAAACATTTGGGAAAGTGGTATTGGGTTCCAGAAGCTAATTGAACATCTTAACAACTATTTATTAAAACCTTAATTTAGTAAAAATGATAACGAGAGGACATTTTATAGGCAAAATTGTTGATGATCTGGCAGGATTAAAATATCAACTTGAAACGCGAAATAGACTTCAATTATTTGATCTTACCAAGTTCTGCGAAGACTTTTTTAAAGACTTATTAAATATCGTTTATAATTATAACTTAATAAATCTTAATGCGGATAGAACTAACACACCCGGTATCGACTTAGGTGATCTTAAAAACAAAATAGCATTTCAAATTACTTCAACAAACACAAAAACGAAAGTAAACGAAACTTTAGAAAAGGTGACGAAAACACAGATAGCTCAATATAAGGCTATTAAGATTTTTATTATTGGCAAAAAAAAGGTTTCATACACTATCAAGCCTGAATTAATTAATAAAACTGGGTTTAAAGCCGAACACAATATAATAGACATTGACAGTTTGCTTAAAGATGTCGTAGTCCTAGAGGATGAAAAACTAGAACAAATATTTAGCCTTTTCAAAAGGGAATTTCGACAATTAAAGATTGAATTGGAACCGGTTGATGCAGAAGGGAACTTTGAAAGTTCATACTATAATACAATGGAAAAAAAACCTTCTTCTCCACCTAAAAATGGGTTAAAATTTTTAGGTCCAAAAGATAATGAGTATGAAAAAAGTTTTATTAAATTAATTAAGCTATATAATGAGCTTGCTTTAATTCCAAGAGTTACAAGAGAGGTCATTGCACTGATTGTGGATTCGGGTAAATATAAACCAAACTCTCAATTTCCCAACCAGTTTGGCATTATTCCTGAATCATTAGAGAGAAAGTTAAGAATAAGTAGAAAAGAATTGCTAACCGAAATAAATATTCTCGAAGATGCTGGTTTAGCTGAAATTGAAAAAGCAGAAATTGGAAATAGATCAACCAATTACTTATTAATTAACACAACAATACTTAATGAGTTACTTTATTGGGCTAAAGAAGAGAAGTTATCAATCAAAACTTTACTTAATACAATGAACTTTTCCGTTCTTGACGAATGATCTCAAATAAAAAACCTCAGCAAAATTAGGCGGGCGCACACAACCTTACGCACTTTAGGCTTTCAAGGTTGAAATGAATTTTGCAAAAAAAATCTCCACACCTCGGCAGGTGTTTTCGTTAAGCATTTAAGATACTACCCTCGGGTAGTATTTTTTTTGCAAAAACCTTGACAGCCCAAGCTTTGCCCGCCTGATATATGGCTTTCTTTTTTCTTTTTTTTTCTCTTTTTTTTCTTTCTTCTTTTGGGCTTTTGGGGCAAGCATAATTTTAAATCCATAGTTATGCTCAAAGCAAAAATCAAAACCCACCGTATCGGACAACGATACCAACAACCCCATTTTTTTATTCTTAACAAAGGCAACAATGCCGGGAAACCATTGCCCGAGTATTGCGCTAATTGTTTCGTTTTCCTTGCGGATAATGAAGAAGACCGGCATTTCCATTACTTCATCTTTTTGGGGCTGTGGGAGCTTAAATATTTTCGGCCGCACCTTATTGGCTCCGTTGTAGAATTTATCCGCATAGGCGACCTAACCGACCTTGTAGAAGAAACCGTAAACGCGGTTAATACAGGAGATCGGCAGTTTTCTGATGTTCAGGATACCCTGTTCCAAATCGAGCTTGCAAAATCCAAGCTGCAGCACCAGGTTAAAACCTTGATGGAATTACGCCAAGCAATTTTCCACCGTTACCTGAAAAGGTAGCGGTAACGGGATCAACAACCAGCAGTTGCATTTAGCATCCTGCCCGTTTTTGCATAGCGTATAAATTTTATATGCAAAAGTAGCAGGCGGACAATTTTAAAAAGCAAAAGACTATGGCATAAAACACCCTGTTACCGCTAATCGCGGGAAGCATCCTGCAAACCGATATTTATTCCGTTTCCTTTTGCTTTTTAATTGCCGCCTGCAGGAAGAATGGCATATAAAATTTATACACCATGCAAAAACATCCAAACATTACAGCAAGCACGTTAGCCGCTTCTTCAGCGCATTGCTCATTTACTAATCAGGTTCTTATGGTACCTATGCCCGTTTCACGGTATGCCTTTCGGCGGCATTTAACCAAGGCTGCATTAATCAAATCGCCATTTAAAAATGTGCTTATTAAGGAGTATTTGCTCCCATGTGGGTGTTATTTAACAGTTCACCCATCCGGTGTTCGGGAGCTTTATGCATTGCCTTTTTAGGGCTTTGCTAAAACAAAAAATGCCGCTCAAATGAGCGGCATTCTTGCTATACTTTTATTTAAATCACTTCTTTGTAGGAATAAGCAATTCCCGTACATCTACATCCAGCACCTTTGCAATATCCCTTAATATCGAAATACTAGGTTGTGAATGATTGTTACAATAATTCGTAACAACTACATAGCTTTTATCTATTTTTTCTGATAGCCAAGTTTGTGTTCTCCCTTGCTCTTTCAAAACATCTTTAATACGATTCATTCTCACTTCTTTAGCCATAAGTATTTATATCTCACTATAATACAAATTTATATTGCATTAAAATGCATTTATTTTTCAGTATGCTAAATTATAATATAAAAAAGTATTGTGAAATATTATAATTTAGTATATATTTGTATTGCAATTCAATATAAAAAGTCACATAAATATAATTTATAGCCATGAACGAACTATACGCAGGACACGATCTAATGATCGCACTAATTAAAAACGATCTCATTCACACGCAGCTGATGATGCGTTTAAAAATTGATGACAACCGCTACAAAGATTATGAACCCCAATCGGATGAGATCCTGATAAACTTTATGTTTCTATGCGATGGCGCAGACCGCAGCCATGTATTAAAACGTTATCGCGAGTTTAAAGCCGAAATGCCCATTGTTAGCCACGAAAACCGCTTAAAGCAGTTTGAGAAAATAGCAACCAACCTTTACAACGATTTAGTTTCCTAACCATAAACTCAGCCGCCTTATGAATAAAAAAAAGCTAATTATTTCGCTCATTAAAGATCACCTTATCAATACCAAGCCGATGCTTATTCCGTGAGTTTAGGGCAAACAATTTTTGAACTGCTCGGCTTTGAGGATAAAAGTTCGGACAAAATTTTCGAGCATTATTTAGAGCTTACCGAAAAGGTAAATAATATCAATATCACCAAATATCCCCGGCAGCTCGAAGATCTTGCTAAAAGCATCTACAACCATTTAATAACCAAACGCCCAAAATAACATGACGAAAAAAACGAAGGAAGGAAAAAGAAAGTTGATGGTTTACAGCAAATACTTAGCGCGGGCATATAGCGGAGCCGTTATAATGCCCCAAATCAGGCTCTGCGGCAAATGGCTGCGCGATATGGGTTTCGATTGTGGCGATACTGTAACCGTTACGCATGAGCAAAACCGCATCATCATTACCAGCCAACCGGCAGACAATACGCTACCCGCAAAATAAAAAGGGTCAGATTTCTCTGACCCTTAAAAAGCTTTTACTTTTTCACGTTACCTCTTCCGCCACCGGATGGATTCCCGGTTGTACTAGGGTAGTTTGGGTTTGTTTTTGACATAGTATATATGTTTTTAGTTATGCATCTCTTTCGTCAAAGCAAATGCCGGACATTACCCAAAGTCACCTTGTCACATTTTGGCATAAAAAAGGCCATCCGTTCGCGGATAGCCTTTTCTTTTAATTTGCGGGCGTTATTTCCGCAATCGCTTAACTATCCACTTGAGTGAAAAAGATACACAGAAACTCACAACAGCACCAATCATGGCGCAAACAGCTGTCTTAAGAATATCCTGTAAATCCAAATTCACAGCCACGGTTAAAGCCGTTCCCGATACTGTGCCCAATAAGGTGCTGTGTTCGTTTACCATGCGTCAGCCTCCTTATTGCACTTCCACAACGCAAAGCGCGTTATAAGCGCCATTTTTAAGTGAATATTGGTGTCCGTTTACCTCCTGAAAGAACTCAACCATCAGTAAGTTCAGTTTTATGCCAGCTCCTGACGGAACTGCCGGAGGTGTCAGGATCACATTTGTAGATGTACCGTTAATCGGCAAATTCACCGTATTGGAAATTTGCACATCATACAGCCCACCCCCGAAATCCACATCCGCAAAAGCATTTTTAATGCTCACGTGTGTAGCTCCTGCAGGGTATGCAATATCGTTCATCGGCACCAGCCCGTTGATTGTGATTACGCCCGTACCGGAAGTAATTGCATACGGCTTAAAAAGCAAACTTCCTAAAATTGCACGCTTATTAAAGTTAAAACCCTGCAAAGCTGCTTTTCCTGATGGTGTACCAATTCCCACCTGCACCACACGCTTACCGCGTACACTAACCCCGTCAAAGTTTTTAATCTGGCTCATTACTTTGGTTAGCCTGGAAGTAACACGGCCATCGGCAGCGCTCATCATTAAGCTTCGGAAAGCATCACGCACCAACTTCCCGGAAGCAGCCGAAGCGCCAAACTCCGCACCATTCTCTCGCGTACGTACAAAAGCCGGATCGTTCGCAATGCGGGAAGCATCCACACCGCCCTTTTCGCGGGCTAAATGTCCGTCCTGTGATTTATAAAAGGAAATATCTCCGATAGTCCCTTTCAATTTAATTATACCTTTTTGTCTTGCCATTTCTTTATGGTTTTAAAACATTAAACATTCAATTACTTTCCGTTACGCGCATAACTAAAGCAAAAGTAGAGCAGGTCACAAGCATTTTATATAAAGCCATTCAGCTTCATATACTATAGTGCAATTTTGTATCAACACAGAGTTACCACCGAGTAAGATCAGCTATGAATAAGCCATAGATCAAGCATAGATAGTGTATGAGAGAAGAAAATGAGGAAGTAAAAAAAGTAGTTTTTTCATGCAAAATATTTCAATTTATTTTGTGTGAAAAACTTGTCAAATGAGTTGTAAATACTATATTTGCACCGCTAAATGTTCTTTGGAATATATTTCAAAACCACTTATACTGATATAACCCAACGGTGACCTATTCGGTGACCATTGATCGTAAATATTTTATAATTAACTGATTCACAGCGTGCTTGATGTTATCATTTCATCTTGCCGCCCCGACTTAAATTAATGGTTAATGGTTATTTGTTATCAGTCTTACTAATAACATATTTATCATTAACCATTTTTTTATTTCAAAAACCGATTCCGTAGCTCAGTTGGATAGAGCATCCCAACTAATATGTCGGGAAGGTCGCAGTTCAGTTAGAGTTTGAAAATTATTGATTCCGTAGCTCAGTTGGATAGAGCAACTGCCTTCTAAGCAGTAGGTCGCGCGTTCGAATCGCGCCGGGATCACCAAGCCGCTATCTGCGGCTTTTTTTTATGTCATATTACGTTTATATTTTATATTCAGCAGCAAAAGATCGTTATTACATCGGTCATACCGGTGATGATTTGAAAGAACGTTTAAGAAAGCATAATTCGAATCATAAGGGCTTTACAGGTGGAAGCAGTGATTGGGAATTAAAATATTCTGAGGAATATCCGAGTAAAGAAATGGCTTATAAACGTGAGCGGGAAATCAAAGCATGGAAAAGCCGACGGATGCTTGAGAAGCTCATTGTTGGATAGAGCATCCCGACTTTTCAGTCGGGAAGGTCGCGCGTTCGAATCGCGCCGGGATCACACAGTAGTTAAGAGGTGTAGAGCTTTTGCTTTGCACCTTTTTTTTAACACTTGGTGATGTGATAACTATAAAAGGTAACCTGTTCACCTCATTATTTTCGAATAGTCAACAAGCAGGTCTCCACTCACCATCCTATAGTATATTTATATATTTAATTAATCCGGACGGATTAGTGTCAGTAGGTCAAGGTAATGCTGCCGTAACTGTTATCCGGTTTGTTAATCCCGGGCAGCATTATCATGCCACAAGGAATGCCTAAATTATTCATTAGTCAATAATTTTCCTGGTATACACAATTAAAATACAAAGGACAATATGCTCCCAACTCGCCTTTTCGAATTCTAAAATTATCCTATCTTTACTTTCAGCATCCCCGCTAAATCGATCTCCTCATGAAAAAATATCTTTTTTTTCTGCTGCTGGGCTGCATAGCCTTGCGGCTGAATGCGCAATGGTCATCAACCCCTTCTCCTGTAGCTGCTTACCGGCACGATGATGTCTTTTTTTTAAATCCGGATCTCGGATGGGCCGTTAATTATTCCAATGGCAATGATGGCTACGTGATCCGCACTACAAACGGCGGTGCAAGCTGGCAGAAACAGGTTGATTCATCCGGTGCAAAATTCCGCGACATCAGCTTCCTCGATTCGCTCACTGGTTTTATCGGAACACTTCAAACAGGCTATAATCCCGGCGATACGATCATCATGTACAAAACTACGGATGGCGGTACAACTTGGTCGGGAGTACCGGGATTGCCCGGGCCAAGGCCGGGCGGGATCTGCGGGATGTTTGCGGTGAATGATACCACACTTTATGCATGCGGACGTTATTATGGGCCGGCAGGGTTTTATAAAACCACCGACAAGGGAACTACATGGTCGTACAAAAGCTTCAGTGGCCTTGCCGGTGGAATTGTGGACCTTCACTTTTTTAATAAGGACACGGGAATTGCCGTTGGCGGCACAAGCGCCAGCTATCTTACCGGGAAAGGACGCATCCTTGGAACAACAGATGGCGGACTTACCTGGAATATCGTGCACACATCCGCCCATACAAAAGAGCTGTGCTGGAAAATTTCTTTTCCTTCCCGTAATATTGGCTATATTTCAATGGAATCGTTCCGCGGAAGCGGCCCCCAGTATTTCCTGAAAACAACCGATGGCGGATTGACCTGGACAGACATGCCTTTTATTCCGGGCGGAACATACGATGCTGAAGGCATTGGTTTCATGAATGATTCCACCGGCTGGATCGGCGGCGACCCTTTTAATTATAAAACAACCGATGGAGGATTAACATGGTCGCTGGATAATTTCGGGACGCTCATCAACCGCTTCCGGTTTTTCGGCGATACACTCGGATATGCAGCAGGAAAGGTGATTTACAAATACCAGGCAGGTGCCGCGCTGAACATTTCTGAGCCGTCCGCCGGAAGTAAGAATCCGCTGATCTATCCAAACCCTTCCTCCGGAACCCTTACCATTCAAAAGAACTGGGATTTCCGGCTGCATTCCACACTGTTAATTTTCGACAGCTTTGGCCGCGAGGTATACTCAAAAGAGCTGAACAGCCTGGAAAAGGAAACGCTTCAGCCCGGACTTTCTGAAGGGATTTATTTTTACCAGGTTAGGCTGTCTGACGGGAAAAGCTGGGGAGGAAAGCTGGTTGCACTTGACTGAACAATGCACCTGCTTGGAAAAACTTTGTAAATTTACCGTAGCTAAACGAACCCGCTCTTGAAGCTGTTGCCCATAACCGGTTTTGTTTGCTTTTTATTTTTACAGAAATGAGCCGGAAGTGTTTTATTGCCTGTCTTTTGCTGATGCTGAACGCCTGCCTCTTCGGGCAGAAGTTCTACCTGACCAACATCAGCACTGACGAAGGGCTGCCTTCCTCCGAAACATATCAAACCCTGCAGGACAGCAAAGGCTACATCTGGATCACAACAGATGCGGGGCTTTGCCGCTTCGATGGAAAAACCATCACCACCTACACGACCAAAGACGGCATCAGTGAAAATGTTGTGTTCCGGATCCGGGAAGATTCAAAAGGAAGGGTGTGGTTCTCTACCCTTTCAGGATATTTTTTTTATTACGATTATTCCGATGCCTCTTTTCACCGTATCGCTGCAAATCCTGAATTAAAAAAGCTCTGCGGAAGCTACCTGACGTATTCATTCTTTATCGGGAGCAACGACACGTTGTATTTCTATACAACTTCCCGTTTTGCGCTGGTGAAGATCCCACCGCAGGATAACTATAAAGAAGTGATCGTTATGCCTGCCCCGGCAGATTGCCAGCGTTTCATTGTACAGAATGAAAGAAACAAAAGTGAGTTTGTAAATTGCCTTGATCCTAAGGGCCATGTCGGAAAAACATTGCCGGTGTATTTTAATGGCAGGCGTTTCAATCTTCAAAGGCCTGAAAGAATGGCAGCAATGACCAGTGCAAATAATCTTGTATTCACCTACATGGACGGCCGGGAAAACCTTTACATGTTTGATTATTCCGAGCTGAGTATCCTCGACACCAAAAGCGGAAAAGTAAAAAAACATGAGTTTTCTGTCCTGTTGTCCACTATGATCATCGACAAGGATGGCGACCTGTGGATTGGACTGGGAAAGGAAGGCGGGCGTTGCTACAGGCATGGGGACCTCAGTTCCAAACCCATAACTTTTTTGCCCGGCTGCCAGGTTGCCTGCTTTATGATGGACCGTGAAGGAACTTTATGGATCAATACAGTGGAGAAAGGCGTTTTCAGGATCCTGAATAAAAACATTTTTAATGTACCCGTTCCCGATAAGGTGGTTGATTTCTGTACGTATGAGGATGAGTTATACGCGGGGCTTGCTTCAAAGGGCAACATTAAAATTTCAGGATCGAATCCGGCCTTTGAGATCAGTCCTCAAAAAACGGGGATCCGGGATTCTTTTGTACTGAAGACCTTTACCATTTCGTCGAAGCTAAGCTTTTATGCTGCAATGAATGTGCTCTATGCAACAAAGGACCAGCGCTCATTTTCAATTGTTGAGGATGAGAAGCTGGCTTTCGGATCAATCGTTGCCAAGCAGCTGCTTCCACTGGGTGGCGATACAATGCTTGTGCTCAGCACCGGCCATGTTTATTTCTTTTACAAGGATCGTCCGATTAAAAACTTCATACAGGACTTCGATCTGAATGTGATCACGAGATTAAAAGATGGCAGGCTGATCGCAGGCAGCCGCAACGATGAAGGGCTTTTCGAATTTAAGGATGGTTTGCTCCTGCCTTTTCTCACTTCCTTCGGCCAGCTGAAGGCACGCATCAATTGCATTGCAGAAGACAAGCAGGGCAACCTCTGGATCGCAAGCAATGAAAAAGGGATCTTCTGTTACAGTAATAACAAATTGTACGGCTTCAACCAGAAGAACGGGCTTAGAACAGATAAGATCAACACCATGAATTTTGATGCTGCCGGCAGGCTTTGGCTCGGAACATCAGCAGGGATAGCGCAGATCGATTACAGCAAAGGAGTTGCGAATGCCGTCGTTTATAATTTTGATAAAAGCAACGGACTGCCGGACCTGGAAATTCAGAAGATCATAGAATATCACGGTTCCATGTGGTGTGCTTCAAAGAACGATCTTTTTTATGTTGAAAGCAACAGGCTGTTGCCGGATGTGGTTCCGCCACTGATCCATATCAAATCCGTAAAGGTGAACAACAATGAGATAACGTATTCGGATTCACCCGTCCTGGAATACAATCAGAATAATTTCAACATCAGCTTTGACGGACTTACGTATAAAAATACGGAAACCAAAGAATATGTGTACAGGCTGGAGGGTTACAACCCGGAATGGACTGTCGCTAATTCAGGGCAGATCCAATTCACTAACCTGCCTGCAGGAAAGTATACCTTCATGGTGTGCGCACTCAATAATAACGGTATAAAAAGCGGGGTTCCGGCAACATTTAGCTTTACCGTTTTAAAGCCTTTCTGGCTGACATGGTGGTTTATCACGCTCATGATCCTGCTGGGCATTGCCCTGGTGATCGCTTTTATTTACTGGAGAATCACCAGGATCAGGATCCGTGAAGACCAGAAAACCACTTTCAATAAAAAGATAGCAGAGTTTCATCTCACTGCCGTGCGCGCACAGATGAACCCGCATTTTTTATTCAATGCCATCAGCTCCATTCAGCATTATATCCTGTCGAACGATGTATATAAATCCTATGATTACCTTGCGAAGTTCTCGCTGCTGATCAGGAATGTGCTTGATAATTCACAGGAAGAGTATATCCTGATCTCGAAGGAAATAGATACGCTTAAGCTCTATATAGAGCTGGAGCAGATCCGCTTTACGGAACCATTTTCATATGCGGTGAATGTGGAAGGGGATCTCAGTATTGAAAGCACATTCATCCCGACCATGCTTATTCAGCCCTATATTGAAAATGCGATCTGGCATGGATTAATGCCCCGGCAAAGCAACTGTTCCCTTGAGCTTACGTTTAAAAAGACCGATCATAAGCTCCAGGTGATCATTAGGGATAATGGCGTCGGGAGAAATAAAAAAAATGCATTACAGGCAGAAAAGCTGCATAAGTCGAAAGGGATTTCCTTAACGGAACAGCGCCTGCATGCCCTCGGAATAAAAACAGACCTTGATTTCCAGGTGGAGATCATCGACCTGGTGGATGAAGCCGGGAATGCACTTGGCACAGAAGTAAGGCTGCTGATCCCTCTTATCAGCGATCACGATTAGTATTATAAAATGTTACGCATGGAAATAACTGCAGTCATTATTGAAGATGAATTCAAGGTACGAAGTGTTTTTATTCAGCTTCTTGAAAAGTTTTGCAAAGAGATTAAAATTGTCGGCGATGCCGATAATGTCCGCGACGGCTATGAGATGATCCTCTTAAAAAAGCCGGATGTTGTATTTCTTGATATTGAAATGCCCCGCGGGAACGGCTTTGAGCTGCTTGCGAGGTTCGGTGAAATTCCCTTTGAGGTGATCTTTGTAACATCGTACGGACATTACGCGATCAAAGCGATCAGGTTCAGCGCGCTGGATTACCTGTTGAAACCCGTGCTCGTAAGCGATTTGCTGGAGCTCCCCGACCGGATCAGGAAGAAGCTTGAAATGAAAACGCAGGCAGGGCAGTACAGGGCGCTTTTAGAAAACCTTGAACGGCCCGAGCAGAAAACACTCGTTGTCAACACCAAAACAAAAACCGACTATATCCCGATCAGCGACATTCTTTACCTGAAAGCGGATGGAAATTATACATTGATACATACCGGATCGGCCAAGATCCACGTGGCCAAAACACTGAAGGAATATGATGAGATGCTCTGCAGCAACGACTCCACTTTCCTGCGGATCCATAAAGCCTGCATCATTAATACGGATTACGTCAAGCAGCTGAACCGCGGTGAGAGCAGCACAGTGCTGATGTCGAACGGGATATCGCTGGAGATCTCGAGGCGGAAAAAGCAGGAGCTTTCTGAAAGGCTGAATTTCAATAAATAAAAAAACCGGCATTCAATGCCGGTTTTTTGTTTAACAAACCTGTGATGCTTAGTTCAGGCTAAGCTTTGGCACGAGGAGATTTTTCAGGTCTCCCAATGATGTTTTCAGGTCATCCAATGATTTAATGTTAAAATATTTTGCAGCCTGCTGCACTAAGACAGCTCCGACTAACAATAAAACTAACTTTTTCATGATTTCTAAATTTTACAGTTAATATTAAATTCTGAAACAAAGTTAGTGCAGGCTGCCGGCGTACAGGGCCGATAATCGTTTAGCGGACACAAGCAGCCGCTGAAAGCACAGAAAGGGCATGTATACGTATTCGCAGCTTAAAAAGCCCTGCAGACAGCTGAAATGCTGATCTCCCGTACTCTTTCTTCTTTTAGCGATGCAGAACTTCCTCCTGCCGAAATGATGGAGTTGAACGCAATTTGCCGGGCTAACTTTGAACAGTGAAAAGTTTATTAATTATGAAACCATGAAAACACTAAACACCTTATTGATCAGTATATTTTCAATAATTACTTTTCAATCCACCGCCCAGGAATTCATTGGCTCTAATGTCCGCTTTTCAAAAGAGATTGAAACCGGCGGATCGTTCAGCGCAGACGAGATCGGCCTTATTAAGCTGAACGACCAGAACGATGAATTTGTTTTTGATATCCGGCTGTTCCCGATCCTCACCACGCCAAAAGATAATGACTCCATTGCCAGCATGAATAAAAGTGTGGTGCTGCATTTTAAAACGCAGTTCCCCGTGACTGACCTCGACTTTTTAGCAAATGACGGATCGGAGCAAACATTCACCGTTCCTGCAGAGTTGACCATCAACAATATAACGCAGCCGGTCAATATCAGGTTCGGGCTGCACAGCTCGATGTCGAGAACGGATGATGCAAGGGGAATTAAAAGTTATCCTGCCATGGTGAGCTTTGTGATCGAGATCAATCCCGGGGAATATGATCTTGATTTTGAAACGATCAATTTCGTCAGGACCATATACGTGGAGGTCAGAAATGGTACCATTAACCGTACAACGGATACTTCCATCACTCAATAAAAGCTGTTGTTGGGGAAAAATAGTACCAGCCAGTTTCGTTTTTTGAGGGCAATTCCCCAACTGCCTTTTCGCTGATCAGAAAGAGGGAGAGCAGGCAGGTGCTCCCGAATCCCTTTATATGTGGGATGTTCAAGATTTTAACTTTCGGAACTATCAGTTAACCGCGCTCCCGGGGATCAAATAATGCCTGATTCCCGGCTGGTATATGTTTTGTAAATAGAGTATCAAACAAAACTATCCCACAAATGAACTGTTTAATCGTTGATGACAACAAGATGGCCCGTACCGCCCTTAAAAAATTAACTGACCAGGTTGACTTTCTTTCCGTAAAGGAAGAGTGCTCCAGCCCGGTGGATGCGTATAATTATTTAAAAAAGGAATCGGTAGACCTGGTTTTTCTTGATGTCGAGATGCCCGGAATGACAGGCATTGAACTGATCAAAAACCTGGAAAAGCGCCCGATCGTGATCCTGATCTCTGCAAAAAAGGACTATGCTGTTGAGGCATTTGAGCTGAATGTAGCAGATTACATGACAAAGCCGGTAACGCTTCCGCGTTTAATGCTTGCGATCGACCGTGCAAAAAAGCTGCATGAGAACATTAATGAGCTGAAGCCGGATCTGCGCGGACGTGACAAGGACTATATTTTTGTTCGCTCCAATTCTGTGCTTACCAAGATCAAAGTGAACGATATTAATTATATCCAGGCGCTCGGCGATTATGTAAACATTTTCACCCGTGAAAAAAGATACACTGCACACATCACCCTGAAAGGAATAGAGGAAAAATTACCTGTTGACAAATTTTACCGCCTGCACCGCTCATTTCTGATCTCACTGGATTCGGTGGATGGAGTGGAAGAAGGGACTGCCTATGTAGGAACTCATCCGATCCCTATCGGCAAGCAGTTTAAGAAAGAATTACTTACAAAGCTTAACCTGATTTAGAAAACCATTTTAATAACGGAGGAATAGGTCTATGGACATTTTAATTATTGAAGACGATAAGATGACACTTAACCTGCTTCAATATTGCATTGAGAATTTAGGTCACAAAGCCCACCTGGCTGCAGATGGAGACGAGGCGATCAACATGCTGATCAACGGTAATTTCGACCTGCTGATCTGTGATGTGATGATGCCCGGCATTTCCGGATTGTCGCTTGTGAGCGCCTTAAGGACCGGCCGCCATTATACGATCCCGATCATCATGATGTCGACACTCAACAACAAGCCTTTGTTGGATGCCGCTACTGCAGCGGGAGCTGACGATTTTCTGCCGAAGCCTTTTTCTGTGGAAGACCTTACGGCAAAGCTTAAGAAATACGAAAAAGCAGCTTAACTATATGAAAAATGAAAACCTTTTCTGCATTGCTCATCATCATGTTTCTCCTGTGCGTTCCCGTACGCTCACAAAATGAAACAACAGAAAAGGATGCTGCGGAAACATTGTTCCTGCAGGAAAAATTCGCTGATGCCTTACCCATATTTATAAGGTCATTACAAGCCGACAGCACGGATATCATCGTGAATTACCGTGCCGGCCTTTGTTACCTCCATTCCCGTTCCCAGAAATCACAATCCATTCCTTTCCTGGAAAGAGCCATTGGCTTATATGAAAGATCCGGTTCAACAGCTGAACTTCCTGTTGTTGCCTATAAGTGGCTGGCTGATGCATATCACCAGGCATACCAGTTTGATAAAGCGATAGCAGGATACGAAAAATATAAAAAGCTGCTGGATCCATCCCTTACAGAAGATCAGAAAGAAACAGCGGAAACGGATTGGAAGCTGGATATGTGCCGTGTGGGCAAAACGCTGGATGGGCTTGCCGCACCAATGGTGCTGAAAAAATCAGGCTCCGGAAAAGTGCCTGTAAACACGGTATCGCCGGGAAGCTATTCTTCTTTTTTGTCGGCCGACCAGTCAAAAATGACGATTACATTCAAGCGGGAAGGAAAAGCTGAAACGCATGATGAAGATGCACGTTATTATGAAGCGATTGTTCCGCCGGTTAAGCAGGACAGCACCTTTGTGGTTGATCCCAAAATAAAATTTGAAAAAAAGAATAAGAACGAAACTACCATTGCCACATCCGTTGACGGGCAGATCGTATTGAATTACCGCGATGAAAATGGCCGGGCCGGGCTTTATACAACTTCCCTCAATGGCAATGCATGGACCTTTCCTGAAAAGCTGGATAAAGCGGTCAATACAAGCGGCTGGGAACAGGATGAATGTGTTTCTGCCGATGGAAATGTCATGTATTTTACAAGCAACAGGAAAGGAGGCTTTGGAGGAAAGGATATTTATGTGTGCAGGAAGCTTGAAGATGGCGAGTGGAGCAAGGCGCAGAATCTTGGCCCCGTGATCAATACACCGTATGATGAGGAAGCGCCTTTCATCCATCCCGATGGGATCACGCTTTATTTCAGCTCGAACGGCAGGCAGACAGTCGGCCATTACGATATTTTTTCGAGCACCCTGCATGGCGGCAACTGGAGTATGCCGGTAAACGTAGGCTTCCCGATCGACAGCACACATGACCTGCTGCCCGAAATTCATGAAACACCTGTTGTGAAAGCAAAAGTGCAATCTAAAAAGAAGAACAAAGAGCCTGAAGTGGTGGCAGCTGATAAAAAAGAAAATTACCTGATCGCATTCAGTAATCTCAATGGCGCTCCCTTAACATTGCTGAAAGGCAGTTTAACTGTTCCGGAAGGAAAAGAAGCGGGGCCGGTAAGGATTCTCATCCGGGACAATAAGAACAACCGGACAAATGCAGTGTATTATTCAGACAGCGCTTCCGGGAAGTTTGCAATGATCCTGCCGCCTGCGGCAAATAATAACGTTACCTACGCGAGACCCGGCTACCTGATCTTTTCTGAAAATATAAACCTCGAAGAGAAAAAAGAGAGTTTCGAAAAAAGGCTTCCGATGGAACTGCTTGCGATCGAGAAAAATAATAAAATGGTATTGAACAATATCTTTTTTGAGCAGGATAAAGCGATCCTGGATCCGACCTCTTCGATCGCCCTGGATGACCTTCTGCTGTTTCTCAGGAAAAATCCTTCCCTGGTCGTGGAGTTTGATAACATCATCACAGCAAAAGAAAATATGAAAATGAACGCGCGCTTATCGCAGGAAAGAGCAGAGGCTGTAACAGCCTACCTGAAGGCGAACGGCATCCCGGAAGAAAGGCTGATCGCAAAAGGAAGCACAGTGAAAATGAAGCGTGTGGGCAGCAAAGAGGCTCTTCAGTCAATGGAATTAAGGATCATCGAGAGCCAGGATAAAACAATGCTTACAACACAGTAATAAACAATAAACAATAAACTAATAAACAAAAATAAAATATGACAGCAATTAAATTCGGAACAGACGGTTGGCGTGCAATTATCGCCAAGGATTTTACAGTTGATAATGTGGCAAGAGTGGCGGAAGCAACAGCACTCTGGCTTTTGAAAAATTCAAAAACGCCTTCGGTGGTGATCGGCCATGACTGCCGCTTTGCCGGTGAGCTTTTTGCAGAGACCACTTGTAAAGTGCTCGCACACCATGGTGTAAAAGTTTTCATTTCAAAAGGATTTGTATCTACGCCAATGGTTTCATTAGGTACGCTGCGCCAGGGTGCCGACCTCGGCGTTGTGATCACCGCCAGCCACAATCCGCCGGCCTACAATGGTTACAAGCTGAAAGGGTCTTACGGCGGGCCACTGCTGCCGGAGAAAATTGAAGAGATCGAAAACATGATCCCTGAAAAATGTTCAGTTGACCCTGAAAAGCTCAGCATGAAAGAATTCCAGGATAAAGGCCTGGTGGAATACATCGACCTTGAAACAATGTACTGCGATCATGTAGTTGAAAATTTTGACCTTGATGCGATCCGTAGCTCGGGCCTGCGCTTCGCATACGATGCGATGTTCGGTGCAGGACAGAATGTGATCAAACGCTTACTGCCTGATACGGCGATGTTGCATTGTGACGATAATCCTTCCTTTCTTGGACAGGCCCCGGAGCCGATCCATAAGAACCTGAAGGAATTTTCAGAGCTGATCAAAAATGACGGGAATATTGCAAGCGGGCTCGCAACTGACGGCGATGCTGACAGGATCGGGCTGTACGACAGCGAAGGAAATTTTATTGATTCACACCACATTATTTTGCTGCTGATCAAATACCTCGTGGAGCAAAAGAAAATGACAGGTAAAGTTGTTACTGCTTTTTCTGTAAGCCCGAAGATCGGTAAGATGTGCAGGCACCTGAACCTCGAGCAGCAGGTGACGAAGATCGGGTTCAAGCACATTGCGGGGATCATGGTATCGGAAGATGTATTGCTTGGCGGGGAAGAATCCGGCGGTATCGCTATCAAAGGCCATATTCCTGAGCGCGATGGCATCTGGATGGGGCTTACCATCTGGGAATACATGGCAAAATCCGGCAAATCGCTGCAGGAGCTGATCGCTGAAGTTTACGAGATCGTAGGCACATTTGCATTTGAGCGCTGGGATATGCACCTGAATGAAGATGTGAAAAATGCGATCGTGAAGAACTGCGAGAAGAATTTTTATGAAAGCTTTGGTGATTATAAAATTCTGCGGATCGAGAATACCGACGGATACAAATATTTTTTCAGCGATGACGAATGGCTGATGATCCGTGCTTCGGGAACCGAGCCGGTATTAAGAAATTATGCAGAGTCGAGCTCGCTTCAGAACGCAGCGCTGATCCTCAAAGCAGCTGAAAAAACACTCTTAAATGGTTGAAAAAAAATGCAAAGCCTGTTCAGTTTGGACAGGTTTTTGCATCTGTACCCGTATAACGTTCAAAAAATCAATAACATGAAAGATAAAATCAATGCCTATCACAAGATCAGGAGAACGATCCAGGGCTCGAGGAACGAACTCCACTTACAAACATGCACCATAATGATAGGGATCTTCACTGTAAGATATAAGGATGAAAGCATGCGCGTATTACTAAAGAATGAAGTAGAGAACAAAAGAAATGAGATTCTTACCCTTCGTACAAAATATAAGAACGTCGCCTACTAAGGATTATACTATTATTTTAAAAATCCCGCAAAAGAAATATTTCTTTTGCGGAATTTTTTTTGTCGTTTGAGAAAAATGATGCGCACAAAAAAAGCTGCCCATTGCTGAGCAGCTTTTAATGATCTGAAATCAAATGAATTCCTTCGTTTAATTCAGGATCAGTTTCTTCGTGATGCTGTGAGTGGCAGATTGCATCGTTACAAAATAAATTCCACGCTCGTTGTCCTGCAGGTCAATTCTCATGGTCTGCACCTGGTTTCCGCGCAATGCTTCAAGGTTCTCTGAATATACGGTTTGTCCGAGTGTATTTGTAATAGTGAATGTGGAAAACTCTGTTCCTTCGCTTAGGTCAACATTGAAAATGCCATTGCTCGGGTTCGGATAAACGGCCAGCCTTGAATCAGATTCAAATTCTTTGATCCCGACAAGCCCGGCAGCATCCGTTTTTACCAGGTATATTTCCCATGAGCTCGAAAAACTTCTCGCATGTCCTACTGCAATGTACCCGCCGTCACTTGTCTGGCGTGCCGAATAGCAGTGCTCATGGCCGGTTCCGCCGAAATGTTGCGACCAGCTCTGGTCTCCGTTTGCATCCAGTTTAATGATCCACATATCAGGATTGACCCAGCCGAAGCTTCTCGAGATCGCACCTACAATGTACCCGCCATCGGTGGTAGAACGAATGGTTTTACAGATATCTTTATCTGGCCCGCCATACATCTTGGTCCAGGTAATGCCGCCCATTGCATCCAGTTTCATGATCCGTACATCCGAATCGGTTGCCATAGAGCTGTCATCAATTGCGATGGTGTAGGTTCCGTCAGTATTCGCAAGAATGGATTTTCCCTCGTAGGAATCAGCGCCGCCGGAAATCATTTTTGTCCAGGTTGTGTCGCCGCTTGGATTTGTTTTCACAAGCATAATGCTGGCGATGGCGCTTGGATTAGCGGATGATTTTCCTGAAATAATAAATCCTCCGTCAGGGCACAGCTTTACAGAGCGTGCAGATTCATATTGAGAGGTTCCATAATATTTTGTCCAGAGCACAGCCCCGTTAAGGTCGATCTTCATCAGCGACATTTCATTGTTGGTGAAGGAAACGCTGTTGGAAGCGCCTACAATGGCATAGTTCCCATCAGAAGTTGCAATGATCTCTTTTCCTTCTTCATTCCCGTAACCGCCATACACACGTGTAAATAATGTATCACCGGCCTGGTTTACTTTCAGCAGGTAAATATTCTGATCACCTGAGCTAAAGCTGTTGCTGTAGCCTACTATGAAAAAATTTCCATCGCTGGTCGGAATCATATTGTTCGGATAATCCACGCGGTTGCCGCCATACGTTTTTGTAGAGAGTATGTCGCCGACACTGTTCGTCTTGATCACGACGATGTCCAGGTCATTTGCAATAGTATTCTCTGTAGTGGCTGCAATGAGGTAGCCTCCGTCTGCAGTAGGGTAAACATCTTTACCGCTCTCGTCATAGGTTGTAGGATAATGCTTCTGGAATGTTACCATCTGTGCATTTGCTGCAAGTGAGGAAACCGTCAGTAAAATTCCGCCCAACAGCTTCTTTCCGTTTATGTAATTTTTTTTCATTGTTAAGGTTTTAAAAGTGTATAAAATGCTACTAAAAAAAAGCACCAGCCGGATCGTATTGAACGGCTGGTGCTTTTATATTATTGAAGTACAACTTTTTCCCTGTAAACTTTTTGTGGTGTTTTGATCTCAACAAAATAGATCCCTTTTTCCTGAGTAGAAATATCCACATTCAGAGAAGAGCTTGCTTTGTTAGTAGTCATTTCCACAATTGCTCCCAGGTAATTGTAAATGGTCACTTCTGTTTTTTCATCTTTGATGTCGCTCAGGTCAATTGTGAAATTGCCTGTTGCCGGGTTTGGATAAACATTCAGGGAATTAGGCCCCTGCACTTCTTCAACTCCCACAAGCATGTTCAGCTTTGCAACAAACATATCTGTGCGGCTGTAATCAGTGAAAGAGTATACTCCGAATGTACCTCCGTTGAGCAATGCCCCTGTAACATAAATGTTGTTCGGGCCGTCGGCGCATACTGCATTTCCTGACTCATAGCCCAATCCTTCGTATGCATCCGCAGTTCCCGATACTGCTTTCGACCAAAGGAAGCTTCCGCTGTTGTTCAGCCCTGCAATAAAGATATCCGAGCTGTCTACCGCTGTTTGAGTGGTGGTTCCGAAAACTCCTGTGCTTCCGAACTGCCCGGTGATGAACAGGTTGGTTCCATCGGTGCCGATTCCTCTTGCCCTGTCAGAAAGAACTCCGCCTGCACCGGTTGCCCATGTTACATTTCCTGCAGGATCGTATGCTGCAACAAATGCATCAGCATTTCCTGAAGTGGTAAGCGCATGTGTATCAAATAATGCATAAGCATTGAATTCTCCCGCAATGTAAACCTTTCCGGTGTTGTCGATCGTGAGTGACCATGCCACATCATCGTAATCGCCACCGGCTGATTTCACCCAAAGCATAGAGCCGTCAGCTGCGTATTTCGCAACAAAGGCATTCAGGTAATGGCCTGTTGGTGTAACCGGTGTAGTAAGTACTGTGCCGCCGAAATTAGCGCCATCGGAATACATTCCGCAAACATATACTTCGCCTGCAGCGTTGCATTTGATCGATAATGCTTCTTCCCTTCCTGGTCCGCCTGCAGTTTTAGCCCACTGCAAAGTTCCGCTTGAATTGTATTTCGCGATGAACATGTCATGGTATCCGCCGCCGGGCATCGATGTGCCTCCGAACATGGCAGTGTCTGTGAAGTAGCCGCAGATGTACACATTTCCTGCTGCATCATTGGTTACGCCGAGCGCTTTTTCGCTTTTGTAAGTTCCTTCGCTTCTTGCCCACAGCAGGGTTCCGCTAAGGTCGTATTTGGCAACAAATACATCGTTGTCGCCAACTGCTGTCAGTGTTGTTGTAGATCCCGGGAAGCTGATCACATCGCCGGCACCTTCAATTTCTCCTGCTACATAAACAGCAGAAGTACCGTCACAGGTCATTGCATGTGCATAATCGCCAAGTACGCCGCCTGCCGTCCTGATCCATAGAAGCGAACCGCTTGAGGTGTATTTCACAAGGTACATGTCGTGGTTTCCTGCACAGGGAACAGTTGTTCCGCTGAACATTGCACCATCTTCTTCATACTTTCCGGCAACATATACATTGCCGCTGTTGTCGGTAGATACGCCATAACCATAATCGTAAGCATATTTTCCCTCTCTTTTTGCCCAGTCAAAGTTCTGGGCGCCCAGGTTAATAAATACGGAACTTAATAACGCTGTTGCCAGGTAAATCTTTTTCATAGTGTCTTTTTTAAATTGTTAGAACTGCAAGTACCCATACAAAATTATGTGCCAGCCCGGTGATCAAGGCCAATAAAGGCATTCCCGCGACTTTACCCGGGAATGTGAAATTATGAATTGAGGAAAAGATTGCATAGCCTGTACTCCGGCGTAATTCTTTATAGAGGTGTTCCGGCTATTGATTC
>JAOQAD010000001.1 GCA_025963775.1 Bacteroidota bacterium
AATCAGGATGAAGATAAGATCCGCAAGGCATTTGCAAACAAGGATTGGAATGATATAAAGGCCACAGACTCCTGGCAGATCTTCAAGATCATGAGCGAGTTCGTTGAAGGCTTTGAAAAAATGAGCCGTATCGGGCCATGCGTTTCCATTTTCGGATCCGCGAGGACCAAGCCGGAAAACCCCTATTACAAGCTGGCTGAGCAGATCGCATTTAAACTCACCCGCGAAGGCTACGGCGTTATTTCCGGCGGAGGCCCCGGCATCATGGAAGCAGCCAACAAAGGCGCCAAAGCAGGCGGAGGAAAATCCGTGGGGCTGAACATCGTGCTTCCTTTTGAGCAGTTTTCCAATCCCTTTGTCGACAACGACAAGAACATCAATTTCGATTATTTCTTTGTTCGCAAAACCATCTTCTTAAAATATTCGCAGGGATTTATTGCCATGCCCGGCGGTTTCGGCACGCTGGATGAGCTTTTCGAAGCGATCACGCTGATCCAGACCAACAAGGTGGCACACTTCCCGATCGTACTGATCGGAAAGAAGTACTGGGAAGGATTGATCGAATGGGTGAAAGACACCATGCTGATGCAGGAACATAACATCGGTGAAAAAGACCTTGAGCTGTTCCACATTGTGGATGAAGCCGATGAAGCAGTTGCGATCATCACCGAATTCTACTCGAAGTACCTGTTAAAACCCAACTTTTAATGAAGTGCCGTCAACTGCTCCTGTTCAGCCTGCTGTTTATTTCTATTTCAGCTGCGCAGGCCCAGGATGGGATCGGTTATTATTTCGATAACACCAATCACCTCAATGTGTTCGATCATGGTGTATCGCATGAAATAGCAAGCCTGTCGGTTTCAGATCCTTTATTTGGCTGCGATTACATGGCGTATACGGATGAGAAGAACAGCTTCATGCTCTACTATGCCAGCGATAAGCTTACACTTGAAGAGCGCCCGCCTTCATTTGCTGTTGCAACGGATTATTCCCTTGTTTATAAAACCCAGAAACGATTAATGATCTGCGAAAAAGGTGAGAAAAAACTCCTGTCGAAATTCGCAGGCGATGTTTTTGCAGATGATTCCATTGTTGTCTGGAAGTCGGAATTCGATGGAAGCATCATGGCATACAGCGATGGAGAAGTTGTAACTGTTGAGCCTTCGGTTTCCGCGCAGGTGATCAGGGACGGTAAAACCGGCGTGAACCTGTTTGCTTACAATGATCTTAATTACGATTTCAAGATCTATTATAAAGGAGAAGTGAATGCCACAGGGGGAACAAGGATCACAAGCTATGCCTGCGGAAAAGACATAGTGGCTTTCCAGGATAATTTCAGGAACAACTTCAGCGTATTTTACAAAGGTGAAACAAAAGTGATCAGCGAAAAGATCGTAAAGGATTTTGTGGTCTGCAATGAGCTCGTGGCATTCATCGATGAGAACGACAACTTTTTTATCTATTACCAGGGCCGCCTTGTGAAGATCGATTCGTATGCACCGGAATATTTTTTCGGGAAGGACAACATCCTTTGTTATTCCTACCAGTCGCAATTAAAGATCGTGTACCAGGGGAAGATCACTGTTGAAAATAACATTGACCGGCCGAACATCCTGCTTGGTTCCAATTCTGTGCTCTACACCACCAGCATTGGCAAAGCAAGGTATTTCTACAAGGGAAAGATCATCAGTAATTTTTATGTGCAGCAGCCTTTTACGAAAGAGCTTCGCAATGATCTCCCGGTTTTCACATACGGAGATAATACGATTGCTTTTCTCTATAATGAAATAATAGCGGAATATGGCGCCCGCCCGGGTACGCAATAATTCGCTCCTCCGGAGCTTTTGTTTCACAATTTATTAATCGCAGGCTTTCGGGTAAAACAGGCCGCTCCTATGGAACTTTAATAGCCCCAGCGGGGCGACCTGCTAAGGATTGAATAAACACAACGCAATCATGCTCCGGAGGAGCATTTTATTAATAACCAACAACGTCCCTCCCACATCACAGAGCTCCGGAGGAGCGAATTATAAATCTCCGCTTCATTTTTATAACGTGTTAATAATTTTTTCAATTTCTGCCGGATAAAATACGGATAGGATCATCCTGCTTTCCTTTATTGACAATTACTCCAAAGCATCGCTCTCTCTTTCCATTTTATTACAAATTCCGATCTCACCAACAGGGGTTATTAACAAAACGCTGTTTGTAATTACAATTAAGGGTACATCCGAACCATGTGCAAATTAGAATAGTTTTGTTCAACATCGTAATTAGGGATTTTGGGAGTTTGTGCAGCTTAATGAATGCTACAAGTTATTTTCATTTAACATCAGGTAATATGATCAGGAAAATTTTACTCTCTTTCGTTTTACTGTTTGCTTTACTTACAAAGGCAAATGCTCAAACACCGCCCAAACAAAAACAATTGCCATCCGTCGCTCTTGGCGTTGGTATCCTTTCTTTTAACGGCGATGTAGGAAACGGCGTGAATCTCAGCTCCTTCAGCCGGATAAGAGGCGGTTATAACCTCGCGATCGAACAGCGCATCGGGAAATACATTGGTGTTTCACTGAACGGCCTTTATGGAAAGCTGGCAGACAGCGACAACCTGAAGAACAGCAATAAGAATTTCCAGACACCGATCATGCAGGGCGACCTGAACCTTGTGATCCACTTTGATAATGATTTTATATTCAAAAGGACAAGCGCTTTTGCTCCCTATTTATCTGCAGGCTTCGGCTACCTGATGTTTGATCCGCACGGCGACCTTGAAGATAAGAACGGTGTGAAATACAATTACTGGTCAGACGGAACCATCCGTGACCTTTCTGAAACAGATACCAACTCTGCAAGTGCAGTGCTCATCCAGCGCGATTACAAATACGAAACAAAATTAAAGGACTCGGCAGTCAACTATTCACGCAGCACATTTGCAATCCCGCTTACAGTTGGCTTTAACTTAAAGCTGTCGGATAACATCGGGATAAATCTTGCTGCAACGTACTGCATGACGATGACAGATTACATCGACAATTACAAAGTGGGGAAAAATGACAATTACATTTTTGCTCATGTAGCTCTCAAATACAGTTTCGGCAAGCCTTACGACGACAGCCCGGAAATCTACCAGGCAGTGGATTTCTCTTCCCTAGAAAAGCTGGATACAGATGGCGATGGTGTGAACGACGGCGATGACCGCTGCCCGGGAACTCCGAAAGGCGTAAAGATCAGCAACCACGGTTGTCCGTTTGATGATGATGAAGACGGTGTTCCTGATTACCGCGATAAGGAATTAAAAACAGTAAAAGGAACACTCGTGGATGAGAATGGTGTAACGGTAACCGATAAAGAGATCGCCGACAGGCAGTCGCAGTGGGACTCACTGGCAACGGAGCGCAGCGAGCTGTTCAACGAGAACCCAAGCCTTGCATACTTAAAAAGCGTGGATGAAAAAGCAGCTGAGCTGAGAAAATCAAATCCGAATGCAGCAGCTTACAGCAAAATTCCACCGGCATTGAAATCCGCAGATAAGGACAATGACGGTTATATCTCTTCTGCGGAGATCGCAGCAGCAATCGATTCTTTCTTTGAAGGGGATTCAGTTTTCACAGTTGAAAGGCTGAATGACCTCATCGATTATTTCTTTGAACAGTAACACATACAGAAACTAACACAATACATCTATGTTAAAATACGGAGCACTCTTATTCAACACCATCGCACTGTTGATTTATCAGTTTTTCTTTGCAGATGGAGTTACCATCACACAGAAGATCCCTTCGAGTGCCAAGCCTGAAACGGAATTCACGGTGGAGCTCACGATCAATAAAGGCTCGACCAGCGGCTTCGCGAAATTACAGCAGGACCTCCCGGAAGGCTTCACAGCTGTGCAGGACGACAACAATGGGGCTTCCTTCACATTCAGTAACCAATCTGTAAAGTTCATCTGGATGTCATTACCATCGGATAAAGAATTCAAAGTAAAATACAAAATAAAGGTTGCAGCGGGCGTATCGGGCGACAAGACCATTGCAGGTAAATTCTCTTATGTAACGGATAATGTAAAACAATCCGTAGAGATCGCTCCTTCTGTGATCAACATCGAAGGGCCTGCAGCTGTTGCAACAAACACAACCACGGCAACACCTGATAACACTGCTTCCAATACAAACACAACAACTGCAACACCCGATAATACCGCAACGAATACAGCATCCACTACCACTGCTGCAAATGAGCCTTCATCCATTACCTGTACCCGCAAAGCTCCTGAAAATGCTACCGGCGATTTCACCGTGGAGATCACCATCAGCAAAGGAAATGTAAGCGGCTTTGCAAAATTACTGGAAACGCTTCCAACCGGCTTTACTGCCACACAGGGCGAATCGCAGGGAGCTTCTTTCAGCTTCAATGAAGGCAAAGTAAAATACGTATGGGTTTCCATGCCTGCCATGCCTGAGTTCAAGATCAGCTACAAAGTAAGCGTGGCAGCCGGAATAAGTGGGAACCAGGCTATTGAAGGTATATTTTCCTACATAGAGAATGACGAAACGAAAAAATACACTATCCCTGCGAGTATTGTTTCTGTAGGCGGATCAATGGCAAACAACACGTCGGCAACAACACCTGATAATACAGCGAACACTGCAACAACAAATACAGTAACGCCGACTGACAACTCAAGTTCGACAGCAACAACAAACACGGTTACGCCAACGGATAATACAAGCACTGCAACAAACACGAACAACACAACTCCTGCAGATAACTCCACAAAAAATCTGTCGGCAACCAACATCCCGGCTCCGCAGGGAAATGTAAATTACAAAGTGCAGATCGCAGCGCTGAGGAACGCAGTGGAAGCAGATAAGCTGGCTGTTCGCTTTAACATCAATGAGCGCATTGACCAGGAAATGGCAAACGGGCTGACCAAATACACTGTCGGCTCGCATCCGGAATACAAGGCAGCACGCGATGCACGCGAAACAATTAAATCCAAAGGCGTGAACGACGCTTTTGTTACAGCATATAACAGCGGAAAGCGGATCACCGTGCAGGAAGCGCTGATGATCACCAGCCAGAAATGGTATAGATAAGTGCTGTAAAGCAACCACCCGGCTCAATTTAGCATCTTTACTATGTTAAATTGAGTTTTTTGTTATATTTGCGTATATGGTAAATAGATTGAGAATCATTACATTTCTATTATTCCTGGGCTCCTCCGTATTTGCTCAAAACAATGATCCAGCAGCTGCAGACAGCGCTGCTAAAGCTACACCTGCGCCTGCTCCGGCCAAACCAGCCACCGGATTCATCTTCAAGCCTACCATCGGGATCGGCACCGGCCTTTTTTCTTTTTACGGCGATATTTACAGCAAGCATTTTCAGAATCCTTCCGTAAGCCGCATCGCCTACGAGCTCAATGTGGGACAGCGCCTAAACGATTACCTCCAGTTCAACTTTTATGTTTTGTTCGGCCAGCTGGGCGCCAATGAGCGCCTGACACCTGTTGGAAGGAACCTTAACTTCAATTCGCATATCCGCGCAGGCGGCGTGAACCTCCTGTATAATTTCGGTAATTTCCTGCCGAAGGACAGATGGGCAAGCCCTTACATTACACTGGGGATCGAATCGTTCGAGTTCCTCTCGAAAACCGATCTCTACGACGCTGAAGGAAACAGGTACAATTACTGGTCCGACGGCACCATCCGCAACCTCGCAGAAAACGACCCTAACGCAGCCAATGCCGTAGAGCTTCACCGCGATTATACCTACGAATCGGATATCCGCACCATGAACCTCGACGGCTTCGGAAAGTATGCAGAACGTTCTTTTGCTGTTCCTGTAGGTGCCGGTGCGCTGATGAAGATCAATGATTACTGGACATTCAAGATCGGCGCCACCATGCATTTCACCTTTACCGATTACATCGACGGTGTAACGGCGAAAAGCAGCGGCAACCGGACGGGCAACAGCAAGAATGATAATTTCATGATGACCTCTTTCTCTCTTCATTACAACCTTGGCCTGAAGAAGAAAGAAGGACTGGATACTTTGGATGAAGAAGATTTCAAGGATGTGGATTTTTTCGCGCTTGACCTCGAGGATTTTGACAAAGATGGCGTTCCCGATGCGAAGGATTCCTGCCAGGGTACACCTGCAGGCGTTCCCGTGGATGCCAAAGGATGCCCGCTGGATGACGATGAGGACGGTGTTCCCAACAACCAGGATGATGAGCTCAGCACGCCCAAAGGTACGCTGGTGGATACGCGCGGTGTAAGCCTGAACGATTCTACCCTTGCCTATCAATACAGTTATTATTCAGATTCAACGGGCCTGTTCTCAAAAGTTGAATACCATGACCATAGGGTAGGCGGAACAGCTCATAATTCGTTTCAAAAAGAATACACTGTTGAGCTCGGTACCTTCAAAAAAGGATTGCCTCCTGAGCTGATGACCCAATTCCTGAGCGTGAATGATATCTCCAGCTCTGCGATCGATGATTCCACTACCATTTACACCGCAGGAAAATTTCCTGACCTGCTTTCCGCTGAAAAGCGAAAACAGGAACTGGTGAAACAGGGACTTACAGATGCCAAAGTAGTGTACAGGCAAAACGGAAAATATTACGATGCGCCTAAATACGGCAGCTCCGGCAACCCGGAAGTAGCAGGCGGCAACAATAGCAATGGTTCCAATAACGGCAACAGCAATCATTCGAATAGCTCCGGCAATAACAACGGCTCGAATGCAGGGAACAACAGCGGTAATTCAGGCAATGCCTCGAACAACGGCAACACCAATAATTCAGGCAATAATAATTCGAATTCAAACGGCAATACCAGTCCTTCCGACAACATCGGCAACCAGCAGGGAATTGTGCTGCGTGTACAATTGGGCGCATACCGCAACAGGCTTTCCAGGAAAGTGTTCAAAGACATTAACGACCTGATCGAGATCAAAACAGAGGATGGCCTTTACAAGTACCTTACCGGCTCCTTCACGAACTTTGACGAGGCTGCCAAGCACAAGGTAGATATGCTGCTGAAAGGCTATACCGGGGCATTTATCGCGGCTTATAAGGACGGCAAACGTGTTTCACTTGCAGAAGCGGGCGCTACCATGCCGAAAAAAGGAGAAGAGCCTGAGGTTTCCGACAGCAGCGCTGTTAACGGTGCGAACAAAACCCTCGTGATCTTCAAAGTGCAGGTAGGCGTATTTAAAAATGAGCCTCCGGCCGACAAGCAGGCACAATACAGCCAGTTGCAGGGACTTACCAAAGAACAGACTTCCGCCGGGCTCAACCGCTATGTGGTTGGTTCCTTCGCTGACTATAAATCGGCAGAAGCATTGAAAGCTGAACTGGTGAAAAAAGGGCTTGGCGATGCCTTCGTGATCGCCTTCTTTAACGGAGAGTACATCTCCATCCAGGAAGCGATCGAACTCGCCAAATAGGCTGGTTGCGGGCTTTTTATTGGCATTATCTTTGTAAATCATTGCACACTAAAACACCATACAAATGAAAACACTACTGAAAATCGCATTCATAAGCCTTTGCTTCTTCGCAGCAGGCAGCCTGTCGGCACAGGAAACAACAAAAAAGGATACGGCAAAAACCACCGGAACAGGCAAACAGGAACCGGTGAAGCCCGCTGCAACAGCTGCTCCGGCGCCGGCGGCAAAAACCGATTCTAAATCCGAGGCGCCTGCAGGAGGCACACAAAAAATGGCGATCACCGAACAGGGTGTAGACAAGACCAAAAAGAAGAAAAAAACGCAGGCCGCCACTACAACAGCCACAACCACTCCGGCAGCGCCAGCCGATGCAAACAAATAAGAAGAAGCCCTCCGGGGCTTTTTTTATTGCAAACTAAAAATGCATTCTTTACGTACATGAAAGAAAAGCAAAAATGAAAAAACTATTTTTATTCCTGACTGTTGTTTCATTAGGCAGTGGCTTTACGTCCTGCGCTCAGAAAAAAACGGATTATGCCGAAAACAAAGCAAAACCGGAAGAAGGAACAATTAAAAATACAGCAACTATGGATACAGCAACGTTTGGTGCAGGATGCTTCTGGTGTGTGGAAGCACAGTTTCAATTATTGGATGGAGTGATTTCGGTAACTTCGGGATTCTCCGGCGGAACGGTGAAAAATCCGGCTTACCGCGAAGTGTGCAACGGTACCACCGGGCATGCAGAGGTATGCCAGGTAGTATATGATACAACAAAGATCTCTTATGATGAGCTGCTTGCCGCTTTCTGGCAAACGCACGACCCTACCCAGCTGAACAGGCAGGGAAATGACGTGGGAACGCAATACCGCTCCGTTATTTATTATCACAACGACAAACAAAAAGAGCTTGCCGAAAAATACAAGAAGGAGCTGAATGCTTCCGGTGCATGGGACAAGCCGGTTGTGACGGAGATCAGCCCGTTTACGGTATTCTACAAGGCAGAGGATTATCACCAGGATTATTACAATGGCAACGGCGATCAGCCATACTGCCAGTATGTGATCCAGCCGAAAGTGGAAAAATTCAGGAAAGTATTCAAGGATAAACTGAAACACTGAAATAAAAAACACCGCTTTAAAAGCGGTGTTTTTTGTTGTGGGTGAACTTTATTTACTTGGGCGGGTAAATTCTTTGAACTGCCCGTATGAATTTATACTGTAACTTTTTGCTATCTGCTGCATGATTGTCACCCCCAGCAATAATGCGATGATTAATTTCATGATACACTTTTCCTTTCTTTTTTGTTACATCTGAATTCTATAACAAAGATAAGGCTTACAGGCTCTCTGCTTATTTAATTTCGTTGAAAGCCTTGAATCTGTTGCCTAAGCTACTCATCCATCTTGTTAGAGGTCGCGTATCCCCGCCATTTGGCGATTGCAGCCTGCATGTCCGCCGGGAGCTCCGAATCAAAGTGAATGTATTTGCCTGTAACAGGATGATTAAAACCGAGTGATTTTGCATGAAGTGCATGCCTTGGAAGCAGTTCGAAGCAATTCTCAACGAACTGCTTGTATTTGGCAAAGGTTGTCCCTTTCAGGATCCTGTTCCCGCCATACGTATCATCATTGAACAGCGAATGCCCGATGTGCTGCATGTGCGCCCGGATCTGGTGTGTACGGCCTGTTTCGAGCTTGCATTCAATGAGTGTGACATACCCGAAGCGTTCCAATACTTTGTAATGCGTTACTGCATGTTTTCCGAATTCGCTTTCCGGCGGATACACATCCATCAGCTTACGGTCGCGCTGATGCCGGCCGATATTTCCAACAACGGTACCGCTTTCTTCCTGGAAATCGCCCCAGACGAGTGCAATGTAAATCCGGTCGAGATTACGGTCAAAAAAGTCCTTGGCAAGCTTTGTCATGGCCAGCTCGCTCTTTGCCACCACCATAATGCCGCTTGTATTTTTATCGAGACGATGAACAAGTCCCGGCCGCAGCAATGCTTCCGTTGACTGCTTGTGCTCTGAAACCTGCGTAGCCGAAGCTTTGCTTGTAGGAAGGTTCTGAAAATGGTACACCAGCGCATTTACCAGCGTGCCTTTGTAATTTCCGTAACCGGGATGAACGACCATGCCCGGCTGCTTGTTGATGATGATCAATGCATCGTCTTCGTACACTACATCGATCGGGATGTTTTGCGGGATGAGCTCGATCTCGCGCGGAGGATGCGCAAACACAACAGTGATCACATCGTGCGGCTTCACCTTGTAATTCGATTTTACAGGCTTATCGTTCACAAGGATGTTCCCGTTCTCTGCAGCCTGCTGGATCTTGGAGCGCGTTGCATTCTCGATCCTGTTCATCAGGAACTTATCGATGCGCAAAGGCGATTGCCCTTTATCTGCGGTTACTTTAAAATGCTCAAAAAGGCCCTGTTCTTCATCCTCTTCATGTTCATCATGCAATCCTGCCTCTTCATTCATTACTTCGATACTATAAATTTGTGTGTGGATACTGTGTTGCCTGAAACCAGGCGGATAAAATAAACGCCGTTCGAAAGTGCTGAAAGATCAACAGGTTCGGAAAGGCTGATGTTTTTTTCAGTGATCACTGTCCTTCCGAACAGGTCCATGATGGTACATGCTATCGCTTTATCAGCGGAAGCGGTTGTTTGAATGAACAGCTTATCGCTTGCAGGATTCGGATACACCAGGAATTCATCCTTACGCGCGGCCTGCTCTGCAATGCCGACTGTTTCAGCAGCGGAACCTAATATCGGGCGGATCATCAGCGAGCCTGCAAAGGGCGGGTGCAGCCATGATCCGGCAGAGTTGTAATAAACATTGTTCTGCGAGTTTGTATTCTTGTCTACGCCGATATTGATCGGCTGCGTGGTGTTCTGGTCAAAGCCTACAAAGAATGTGGTACCGCCGGCAATGTACAAAGGCGCATCCAGGTTGTAGCGTATGAATAAATTTCGTCCGGACTGATTATACGCAGGCGTATCAACCGTTGGATTGATGTACAGGTAAGCGCCGGGAGCACCGCTGCCGGAAGCCGCCCACACTTTCAGCGTAAATGTAAATGCCGATGCATTCACCCATTGCGGGTTGAAAAAAATATCGATGCTGCGCAGGGTATCACCAACATTGAGCTTGAATTTTTCCGCGATCTGCGCATGCAATGATCCCTGCAGCCCGAATGAAACTTCAGCGGTACCGTCATCATAAGCATAGTAATTCGTAAATACCTGCTTGTGCACAACCGTGTCGTTGCTTGCAATGTTGTTGTTCGGTGATGATGACAGATATGAGCTGATGGAAAACGTGGTATCGCCGGTAAGCGGCGGAATCACATAATTCAGCGCAGGCGTGCTGGAAGCCGGTGTAGGATCGTAGCCTACAGAGCTATACGGATCGTAATTGATCGCCGGTGCAAAATACGGGGTGTTCACAGGCGTGCTTCCGCCATAGACCTGGTAGCCGAACGTTCCGAAGCTGGTAGTATTGTTATTATTCCGGATGGTGGTGGAATACACTGTTTTCATATCCGTAGAATCGTACTGCCGCCAGGGCATAGCGGTGTAATTCTTCAATAAGGAAGGTGTGTTGTACACAAATGCAACATCGGGATAGATCGTATCCGTTGCAGTGCGGTTTTGCCGCAGGTACACATAATCCACATTCCAGTGATCGCCGCTTCCGCTCAGCGTGGCCCAGTTGGAGAACCGGAACTGGAAACCTTTTTTCAGGAATTTGCTGTCGGTAATGTGAAGCATCACCAGCTGCCAGGATGAATCCGAAATGGAAGTTGTAATTCCTTTCGTTGCCCACACGTGATGCCATGCACCTGTGACCGGCGCTTTGAATTCAAGGATCAGCGAATCGACTTCATCCGGGAAATTTCCCCTGCCTTCGGGCTGGTAAAAGAAGCTGAAATAAATAGTGGTATCGCCGGGAAAATCAAGGTCGATCGGCTTGGAAGTAAGCGTATCTGCTTTGCCTGTTGAATATTGCGATGCTAAAAAATTATAGGGATAGCCGCCTGCATTCACGCCGTCGAAAGTCGCAACGCCCAGTGTTGGCGGGGAGATCGGCAGGTCGCGGTTAACGTAGACATAATTGTTCAGCCACAATGCTGTGTCCGGGTAAGGGCCTTCATAGGAAAAATCATCAAGGAATCCCTGTGTTCCAAGGATGATCGTATCGGTGATCGAGCCGCCGCTTCGCAGCACCGACTTTAATTCGAGCTCATGTCTTTTCTGGATCAGCGCACTGTTGCAGCTTAAGGGGCTTTCCACCCAGACCTGCGCCGACAAGCCAGATGCAAGCATCAGCAGCAGTGCAAAAAGTATATTTTTTTTATTCATCATCCGGATCATCTGGGCCTGTTGTATCGTTAGGGACTTTGTTTTTATCAGTTGAAAGGAAGAGGTCAATTGCCGCTCCCATATTGATCGTTGTTTCTTTTCCGCAGGATGGCGTTTGCCTGTACACCCTTGCGCCTATTGTATCTTTCGGGTTGTCAAACACCACAGAACCTGCACTTAATGAATTCTCCGCAAGCCTTTCCATCGCTTCTTTTTTTGTCAGCCCGCGCAAACAGGGAATCCCTACTTCCTCATCGCTCAGGCCCTTCCCTACCACAAGTTCGATCACTGTACCTTTTTCAATAATTTCGCCCGGTGCTATCTTTTTACCTTTCACCAACTGCTCAAGCACGCAATTGGCGCACTGATCGGCAACATACCGCGGCTTTGCCATCTTCAGCCCGTAGCTTGCGATCATGGAAGCAGCCTGGCGTAATGAACGGTCGATCAGCTTCGGCATCTGTATGCTTGGCGGCAACAGCGAGGTCACGTATAAAAAGATGATCCTGTTCTCCTTCACCTTTGCTCCCGGCTCCGGCTCCTGCTTTACAACAGTGCCTTTCTCCGCCTTTACATCGTAGATGGAATCGATCACGAGGTAACGTACATTTTTATCGCTTACAAATTTATCGAGGTCGGCCAGCTTCACATGCATAAAATCGGGCACATCGATGGATTCGCCATGATGTGTAGAGGATTTTAGCCACGACAGCAGGAGCCAGAACAACAAAAAGAATGATACGAGGTAAATAACAAGATGCTTTAAAAACGCCCTGCTTTTTACAAATTGAAAAACACCTTTGAACATAAAATATCCGCTTCGAAATAGTCTACGAATGTACGAATTTTATGGGAACGGGGAAAGAGATCGGAAATTGTATATTTCCCTTTAAAAACAATTAAAACAGGGCATCAGGCAACTATTTATTATGAGCCCCGTCTTCCAGAATTTTTACATCAACCGCACAGATCCTGAAACGAGTTCAGGATGACCCACCCGCGGCGTGTATTTACTTCACCAATGTCTTCTGTTTCTTAAATCCGAAATCCAGGATCCTGTCAATAAAGTCATAAGGCTTGTAACCGTTGATGGCGGTCTGGTGAAAGATGCAGGTAGCCGGCGTCATTCCCGGGAGCGAATTCACTTCGATAAAGACCACTTCCACTTTATCAGGATTATAGATCCGTACAAAGGCATCGATCCGGCAATAGCCGTTCACATTCAGTACTTTTGCAGCAGCACCGAGCGTTTCTTTTACTTTATCGGAGATCTTCTGACGCTCTTTATCATCTTTGGAATACCTTGCCGGTGTGATGTTCTGGCCTTGCCCGGCAAGAAATTTTTCTTCCAGCGAAAGCACTTCTCCTTCGCTCAATGCTTCTGAAGCTTCGAACACTTCGTACTTCACATTGCCGTTCTTATCATAGCTTGTCAGCATTCCGCCTGTGATCTCGAGGAAATGTGCCGCATCTCTTTTGCTGATCAGCTCTTCCACAAGAATCACCCTTTTCTGCGGGAATTCTTCTTTGTCTTTGATGTGCAACAGCTGGGCAGCGGCTTTGTCCAGCTCTTCCTGCTTCCGGAAGATGAGTGTTGCAAAAGCCTCGAATTCTTCAGCCGTCTTCACCTTTCTTACCGCAGAGCTGCAGCCGTCATCCACTGGCTTTGCAATAAAGGGATAATGAATTTTTTCTTTCAGTGTATTCAGCACTTTTGTTTTATCAGCATTCCAGTCTTCTTCGGTGACAAGCAAATGCTCGGCTACTAAAAATCCGTTCTGCTGCAGCAATTCATTGGTGCGGTATTTATCGATCGTGATCTGCGAGCTTTCCACGCCCGAGCCATTGTAAGGCAAACCAACCTTTTCGAGCTGCGCCTGAACGGCTCCATCTTCGCCCGGGCGCCCGTGCAGCGCAATGAACACGCACTCCACTGTTTTCGCAAGCTCTTCATACGTAAGGCGTTTGGGTTTTGCAAGACTGTCGGGACTTGAATATTTTGAAGTGATCTCAGCACATTCGGAAATGATCTGCTGCACCATTTCATGGATCTTGTAATGCTCTATTTTTTCGCGGATGTCGTCCGCATTGTCCTTCAGCAAAATGTTCACCGGGATCTGGTACATGATGTGCTCATCGGCGCTGCCGGTAAGGAACACAGGGATAGGCTCGTACTTCGCAGAAGAGGCGAGCTTCTCATAAATGTTCCGCCCGCTTTCCACGGAAATATGGCGCTCTGAAGAATAGCCGCCGAGAATCACCGCCACTTTTATTTTCTTTGTGTTTGCTGCTTTGTCCTGTTTGATCGCATCGTCCAGCCGTTTCAGCAATTCATCGAACATCCCGCTGTTCCTGCTTCCCAGGATACGTTGTGCAAGCGAAGTGCGAATGATGTAAGTTAAAAACTGCGAGGGATTCAAACCTATCTCCGCTGCCTGGTGAAAGAAGAACGAAGAAGGCATCATCCCGGAAGTCGTGTTCGGATCATTCAAAAAGATCTTTCCACCCGTTGAAAGAAAGCCATCGATCCGTGCATACACGTCGAAGCTCAGAGCATGGAACAATTTTTCACACTCCTTGCGAATGCCTTGTATTTGCTCATTCGGCAGGTCGATCGGCGTGATCTTGCGTGATAATCCCGGGAGGTATTTGGAACGGTAATCAAATAATTCTTTTCCTTTTCTTATTTCGGTCGGTGGCAATGCAATTGGTTTTCCATGCTCGTCCTGCGCTACGATACAGGAAAATTCCTTTCCTTCAATAAAGCCTTCGATCAGCACTTTGCTTTCACCATCGAGCGCCGCTAACACAGCACCTTCTTTTTCAGCTATAAATAATTTATCGAGGTTCGTGATAAGGTCAGCCGGGTGATACACTTTCTGAACACCTTCCGCCGAACTCCACACGGTAAGTGGCATCCCGATTCCTTCGCGGATATCTGCAAGCGTTCGTACAAAGCCATTTTTCTGCCCTGCACTTAAGCCGTTCCACTCCGAAGCATCCACCCATTTTGTAAAAAGGGCTTTCTCGATCGCTTCCATGAATTTGAAATTATCCGCCTCATGCAAAATGCTCACACCGATGGAAGAGCCTTGGTTGGCGGGCTTTATCACGAGCGGAAAACCGATCTCGTTTTTTGCCCGCTCAAATGCATTCTTGCAATTGCCGTTGATATAACTGTCGCGTTCAACAGTAAAAAACTTCGGACTGTTGAACCCGGCATTCACCATCAATTGCTTTTGCACGCTTTTGTCGATCCCGATAGCGGAAGGCAGAATTCCTGAGCCGGAATAAGGGATCCCGAGGTATTCGAACAATCCCTGGATCTTCCCGTCTTCGCCGAAAGGCCCGTGGAGACAAAGAAAAGCAAAATCGAAATGTTGTTTCAGATCACCCGCCTCTATCTTTTTCCCGATCTTATTGATCATCTCCAGCTGCTGCTTCGCGCTCATTTCCCCGGCCTGTTCGGCATACACCTGGAAATCGCCATCCTTTGACGGAATGAATTCCGCAGGAGGGTAAAAATCACGGATACTGCCTTTGTACACGAATTCCCAGTTGAGCAGCACAAAATTTCCGAAGCTGTCCACAAACACGGGCACAGCTTCAAACAATGATTTATTGAGGTTATCATAAACAGTTCTTCCGCCTGCGAATGAGATCTCGCGTTCTTTTGAAAAACCTCCGAAAATGATGCCTGTCCTGATTTTCATAATTGATGAGCTTTTATTTACCGCAAAGGCGCTAAGCCGCGGAGATTTGATTAAAACGTGCAGCGTATTCTTTTACTGTACAAATTTAACCGTATGGAAGGGTTATTTCAGCGCAGCTGCTTTAAGTATTCAACAAGTTTATTAACTGCAATGGCACGGTGTGAAATTTTGTTCTTTTCTTCCAGTCCCATCTCGGCAAAGGATTTTGAATAACCATCCGGCTGGAAGATGGGATCATAGCCAAAGCCTTTCCCACCCTTCTTTTCATGCAGGATCACACCGTTCACAACGCCTTCGAACTGCTGCTCTTTTCCATCCATCACCAGCGAGATCACCGTTTTAAAACGCGCTTTCCTGTTGCTGACCCCATCCAGCTCTGCAAGGATCTTATCCATGTTGAGATCTGCATTCTTCTCTTCGCCGGCATACCTGGCGGAATAAACGCCGGGACGGCCATCCAGCGCTTCCACTTCGAGGCCTGTATCGTCCGCAAAACAATTCTGCCCGTAATTTTCATACACGTAAAATGCTTTCTGGGAGGCATTTCCTTCAATGGCAGGTTGTGTTTCCGGGATCTCTTCGCTGCAATTGATCTCCTTTAAACTTAATAACTTAACAACCGACGGAACCAATTGTTGGATCTCGGCTACTTTGTTTGAATTCCCGGTGGCAAAAACTAATTCCATATTGTCTTTTTTAATACGGCAAGCCGTAATTTCCTTGCCCAATATTAGCTAAATTTTGCTATTTTTGAGCCTGTCCCGGATTTTATATTCAGAGGGCATTCTAATCGATTTTTACACAATTTACAAAGGTATGATCCTGATGATCGCTGAAGCGGAACTGAGCCATAATGCGGACATAAAAAATGTTCCTGCAGGCCCTTTATTGAAATGGGAGGAGCCGGGATGAGAATCACCATACTGACCAGTTCCCGCGCCGATTACAGCATTTACCTTCCACTGCTTAAAAAGCTGAAAGCAGATACTTATTTTGAGCTGCGGATCATTGCATTCGGCAGCCATCTTTCACACCGGCACGGCTATACGCTGAATGCCATTCTTGATGATGGCTTCCGGGTGGCACACCGCGTGATCACGCTGCCGAAAGGCGACAGCCCGAGGATGATCGCCGAAGCCATGGCCTCCGCCACTGCTGAATTTTCTGAGATCTGGGAAACGGAGAAAGCGCTTACCGACCTTGTATTTTGCCTCGGCGACCGTTATGAAATGTTTGCCGCCGTTGCTGCTTCCGTGCCTTTCACTATCCCGGTCGCGCACCTGCACGGAGGGGAAACAACGCTTGGCGCGATCGATAATTCTTTCCGCCATGCCATCACTGCCATGTCGCGCTACCATTTTGTTTCCACGGAAAAGAATGCTGCACGCGCTGCGCAGATCACCGGCAGCACGGAACATATTTACAACGTCGGCGCCATGAGCCTCGACAACCTCCGGGAGGTCAAACTGCTTTCAAGGGAAGAATTCAAAGAGAAGTTCTCCATCCTGCCGGAAAGCCCCATCCTCGTTACTTTTCATCCCGAAACAATTTCCTGGTCAAAAAATGAGCTGTATACAAAGGCGCTGATCGCTGCACTTGAAGAAACAACACAGCAGATCATCATCACCATGCCAAATGCAGATACCGGGAATGAGCAGATCAGGAAGGCGTTGCAGGACTTTGCCGAACGGAAGGCAAATGTGCATGCCGTTGAATCGCTGGGAACACAGGGCTATTTTTCCTGCATTGAACACTGCGCTTTTTTACTTGGAAATTCCTCGAGCGGGATCATTGAAGCTGCGTCCTTCGGAAAATACGTGATCAACCTCGGAAGCCGCCAGGAAGGACGGGAAGCGGGAGAAAATGTGATCCACTGTGCTTTTGAAAAAGAAGCGATCCTTGAAGCTATAAAGAAGATCGGCACATTGCCCCCACTCAGCAAAGAGAATATTTACGGCGATGGCCGCACGAGTGAAAAAATCGTCGGCATATTAAAAACAATTGGCTAAATTTGAAAGGGTGAAACAGGACAAAAACATTGTATTGATAGGTTATTCGGGACATTCATTCGTGGTGCTGGAAATTTTCCGCGCCATGGGAAGGACTGTTTCTGCTTATTGTGACCTTTCAAAAAAAGAGCATAATCCTTATAGCCTCGGCTACGCCGGCAACGAAAATGAAGCCGCTGTGATCGGACAGCTGAAAGCTGCTGATTGCTTTGTTTCCATCGGTGATAACCAATTGCGGAAAAAGAGCTATGAAAAGGCTTCTGCATCTGCTCTCTCCATTGCAAATGCCATTCATCCATCTGCCATCATCTCTGAAACAGCAGTGTTTGGAAATGGTGTTATGATCGCTGCAGGCGTGATCATCAATGCGCAAAGCAGGATCGGCAATGCAGTGATCTGCAACACGGGCTGCATCATCGAGCATGAATGCAGGATCGCAGACTTCGCGCACATCGCCCCGGGAGCGGTCCTTTGCGGGAATGTTTCGGTTGGCGAAGGAAGCTTCGTCGGCGCGAATTCGGTAGTGAAGCAGGGAATTACGATCGGAAAAAATGTAATCATCGGTGCGGGAGCGGTGATCACCAAAGACATTGCAGACGGAACTAAAATAGTAGGGAATCCACAGCGCATGCTGTAAAACAAAAAGAATGAACAATTTTTCAAAACATATCATCGGCCCGAACAGCCACATTCAACAGGCATTACAACAGCTCAACGACCTTTCGGAGAACCTGACGCTTTTTGTTGCGGATGAAAATAAAACGCTTTTAGGGACCGTCACCGATGGCGACATCCGCCGGGGTTTCCTTGCCGGGCAACAGCTTGGCGATAGCATCAGCAGCGTAATGTTCAGGAACCCACGCTTCATCAAACAAAGTGATTTTTCACTCGGTGTGATCGGTGAACTGAAGCAGGATGGTATTTTTCTTGTACCTGTTCTTGATGACAAAAAACAGATCATCCGCATCATTAACCTGAAAGAGAAGCGCTCCGTGCTGCCCCTGAATGCCATACTGATGGCAGGCGGCAAAGGATTGAGATTAAGGCCGCTCACCGATAATTTACCAAAACCACTATTGAAAGTCGGCGATAAACCGATCATCGAACATAACATCGACCGCCTGAATGCATACGGCATCGAGAACATTGAAATTGCAGTCGGCTACCTGGCCGAAAAGATAGAAGCTCATGTAGGCGACGGCGCTTCAAAAGGACTGAATGTAAAATACATCCGCGAGAAGGAACCTTTGGGAACGATCGGCGCCGTGAAGCTCAGCAGCATGAACCACCATTCCTGCATCCTGCTGATGAATGCGGACCTGCTGACCGACATCGACTTTGAGGACCTTTACAAAACATTCATAAAACAGGATGCCGACATGATCGTCGCTTCCATTCCCTACAAGCTCGAAGTCCCTTACGGCGTGCTGGAAGTGGAAGGAGAACTGGTGACAGGCCTAAAGGAAAAACCAACCTATACATATTATTCGAATGCCGGAATTTATCTTTTCAAAAAGGAATTGCTGGAGCTGATCCCGGAAAGGGAATCGTACAATGCAACCGACCTGATGGAAAAAATAATAGCTTTGAAAAAACGACTGGTATATTACCCGATCCTCGGATACTGGCTGGACATAGGCAAACCGGACGACTTCAAAAAAGCGCAGGAAGACATCAAACACATCAAGCTGTAAATGACGAACACGATCAGGATCATTCCCCGGCTGGATATAAAAGGGCCTAACCTGGTGAAGGGAATTCACCTTGAAGGACTGCGTGTGCTTGGCAAGCCGGAAGAATTTGCAAAGCATTATTACGAGCAGGGAGCAGATGAGCTGATGTACATGGACGTGGTGGCGAGCCTTTACGGAAGGAACAGCCTGTTCGATATCATCTCCAGGACAGCAAAGGAATTATTTATCCCGCTTACGGTTGGCGGCGGATTAAGGACGATCGATGACATCAAGAATGTATTGCGTGCCGGTGCTGATAAAGTTTCACTGAATACTGCTGCCATCAAAGATCCGCAGATCATCAGGCAGGCCTCTTTAAAATTCGGCTGCTCCACGATCGTTGTCACGATAGAAGTGATCCGCCAGAGCGATGGAAGCTATCTTGCTTTCACCGATAACGGACGCGAAGATACAGGAGTGGAAGCTATCAGCTGGGCGCGACAGGCGGAAGAACTGGGTGCGGGAGAGATCGTACTCACTTCTGTTGACAGGGAAGGCACAGGAACAGGCTTCGACATTGAGCTGATAAAGAAAATAACAGATGCAGTATCTGTGCCTGTGATCGCCCATGGCGGCGCAGGAAAGCCTGGGCATATCGCATCGGCAATAAAGGATGGCGGAGCGAGCGCGGTTGCGGTTGCTTCTACGCTGCATTACGGTTATGCAGCCACGAGAACAGCCGGCAACCAAACCGAAGGCAATACGGAATTCCTGAAAAGCGGGCGGACCTTTTCCAAGATCGAGCCGCATTCGATCAGGGAGATCAAGGAATACCTTGTAAACAATGAGATTGATACACGGATAGCAGACTATACATTTTAATGCAGGATTTGAAAATTGTGATACTGGATTACGGGCTGGGAAATCTTTTCAGCGTGCAGCATGTATGCAAACACCTGGGCTATGAAACGCTGGTGTCGCACGACAGGAAAGACCTCGCGGATGCAGACGCCGTGATTCTGCCCGGAGTGGGCGCATTCAGGGACGCGGCGGACAGCATGCATGAGCGCGGCCTCGTATCACCCCTGAAAGATTTTATCAGCAGCGGAAAGCCATTCATGGGCGTGTGCCTCGGCATGCAGCTGCTCTTCAGCGAAAGCGAGGAGTTCGGCAGCAGCGAAGGACTGAACATCATTGAAGGAAGCATCAAAAAATTTCCTTCTGTCGGGGAGGCCGGAAATAAAATAAGAGTGCCGCAGATCGGCTGGAACAGGATCAAAGAAACAGAGAAGGGCGTAAAATGGAAGGATTCGCCATTGCATTCCATCGAAGAAGGATCATACATGTACTTTGTGCATTCGTATTATGCAAAGCCTGCAAATGAAGCATGTATCCTTTCCGTGACAGAATATGAAGGACTGAATTATTGCTCTTCGGTAAAGCAGGATAACGTGTTCGCCATGCAGTTCCATCCTGAAAAAAGTGCGGAACATGGGATCGGGATCTATCGTAACTGGCTGAAAGAAATAAGTACAGATCGCTAATTGATACGCATTCGCGAATCTGTACAGCAAATACAGATTCATAAATCCGTAAAGATCCGCGATCCGTACAAACAATAGTGTACATTTAAAGTTATGACAAAAGAAAGGTTAGAAGCATATTACGGATTGCCGGAAGAAGTAAAGTTCTGCAAACGCTGCGTGATGTCGAACCAGCGCCCTGCTTCCACTGTGGAGTTCAAGCACACGAAGGACAGCAAGAAAGTGACGCTGAATTTTGATGCCGAAGGAATTTGCGATGCCTGCAGGAATGCGGAACAAAAAGAAAAGACCGACTGGCAGAAACGGGAAGATGAATTATTAAAGCTGCTTGATAAATACCGAAAAAATGATGGAAGCTACGATTGCCTTGTTCCCGGAAGCGGCGGAAAAGACAGCGCTTACCAGTCGCACGTGCTGAAATACAAATACGGTATGAATCCGCTCACCGTTACCTGGCCGCCGATCCTGTACACCGATTACGGTTACAAGAATTTCAGGGACTGGATCGACATTGGCGGATTCGACAACATCAGCTTTAACCGCAATGGAAAAGTGATGAAGCTGCTCACGAAATTATCGATCGAGAACCTGCTGCATCCTTTCCAGACCTTTATTCTCGGGCAGAAGAACCTTGCGCCGAAGATCGCTGCCAAATATGATATCCCGCTGATCTTTTACGGGGAGAATGAAGCAGAATACGGCAACCCGATCGCGGACAACGCGAATTCACTGCGCGATAAATCCTATTACAGCTTCAGCCACCTGGATGAAATTTACCTTGGCGGTGTTTCCATTTCAGAGCTGAGAGAAAAATACAAAGTGCCGCTGAGCGACCTGATGTCGTTCCTGCCTGCCGATTCGCAGGAGCTGGAACGTTCAAAGATCGAGGTGCATTACCTTGGCTATTACCTGAAATGGACGCCGCAGGAAGTGTATTATTATGCAGTGGAAAACACCGGCTTTAAAGCCCGGCCTTTCCGCACGCAGGGAACCTACAGTAAATACAACAGCATCGACGATAAGATCGACGACCTGCATTATTACACCACGTATATAAAATTCGGGATCGGGCGTGCAACGTATGATGCATCGCAGGAGATCAGGAACATGCACATCACGCGAGAAGAAGCGGTTGCACTTGTGAAGCGCTTTGATGGCGAGTTCCCTGACAGGTATTTCAACGAGATCATGGATTACCTTGAAATGTCACCGGATCATTTTCATGCGCTCTGCGACAAATTCCGCTCGCCGCATTTATGGACCAAAGAAAGCGGGACATGGAAATTAAGGCACACAGTAGAATGATCCGGATATGAAAATTCTTGTCAACTGGGATTATGAGCGGCCCGACCTGATGAAGGCCTTCGCCGCGCTGAAAGATGATTTCAGGCTGGTATTCCTCTTTAAGAACCAGGTGCCGGCTTCCGGCGCAGAAAGCATCTATCGCCCTGCCGACGTTATTTACTGGAATGACTTTCAATCGCCTTACAAGCTGCTTGCAGCAGTAGATCCCGACAAGATCATTTTTCACGACATCGAATCTTTCCTGCAAGTGGGACTTAACATTGCGGCAAAAAACAAAGGAATCCAGACAATTGTGCTGGAGCATGGATTACGCGGCGATTACGAGATCGACATTGCTTTGCAAAGAGTAAGCGCTCATATTCCCGAAACAATTGAACCTGGAAAAGATCCCGATCCGCAAACAGTTTCTTCCATTGGTTTTTATCTCCGGGCATTCCGCATGCAGAATATAATTTCCTTGTACCGCTTCCTGAGATTTCCTTTTATCCGCAGGAAATACGGCCTTGCTGCGGGACTGTATAAAGCTCCGTTCAAACTGAGGGAAGCCAATCTTTATGTTAATTTCACACTGCACAATGCATCCTATGTTCTGAAAAGGGATCATCTCCAGCCCGTAAAAGTTGTACCGATCGGCAATCCCAATTTTGATGCGCTCTTTGCTTTTTTCAATTCGCAGAAAACAACATCGGAAAATTATTTTCTGCTCATCGATGCGCCGTATTGCGAGCAATCGCTCTTCGGCATGAAGAAGGAAGTCAAGGCAGCTTTCTACAGGAAGCTGAATGAGTTCTGCCTTGAAAATAAATCACAATTAAAGATCAAGCTGCATCCGCATAGCTATCATGCAGATTATCTTCCGGCTGACCCTAACATCGGATACCTCCGCGATTGCAATACTGCTGAATACATTGCCGCTGCGCAGGGCTGCTTTATGATCAATCTCTCCACCCTCTCCCCGCTTGCGATGTATTATTCCAGGTGCATTTATTTCGATTCGGGCATCAATCCGTACGATAAGGACCTTAATGAAAAAAAACACCTGCCAGCCTATGATTTCAACACATTCAAACCTGCGGAGCTGAAGTTCACAGAAAGCAGCGAAGCGCAAAAAGCCGAAATTAAAAAGGCTTATCTTTACGCGACTGACGGCAAAGCCACTGAACGATTGAAACAAATTCTACTCCGCTGATGTTTGATATCAGGTCTTTATTCAGGTCAACCTTTATCTATACGCTGCTTGGCTTTCTGCCGATGGCATCTGCCTTTGTGCTTACGCCGGTATACACCAGGTACATGTCGACAGCAGAATACGGGCTGGTAGCACTCGCATCTATTTTTCAATCCTATCTTTCCATCTTCATCGCGATCGGCATCGATTCGGCTTTCACGCGCTTCTTTTTCAAGTACCGGAAACGGGCCATCACCAACGCTTTGCTGTCTACATCGCTGATCAGCATCCTCTCCATTTCCCTGGTCCTGTATATTGTGTTTCTTGCAGTGGGGCCTTTTACATTTTCAGTTGTATTCGGCACAGCATCCTTTAGCTACCAGGCTTTCGGCCACTTCATTTTTGTGACCGCCATGTTCTCGATCGCCTATTCGATCATTGCACAGTATTACCGCGATACGGAAAACCTCCGGTCCTTCACCCTCCTCGCAGTTGCTTATTTTATTTGTGTAACCGTTGGCTCCTACATCGGCATTGTTACTTTCAGGGGTGGCGCGCAGGGAAGCATCATCGGGAAAATGGCCGGAACGCTGGTAACAATGGGGATCTACCTGGGTGTGTTCTTTTATAAGACGGGCTTCGTATTTAAAATAAAGTATGCCAGGCAGATGTACATTTACGGTTACCCGCTGGTGATCTACGCCTTGCTCGCCACCACCTTCGACAGCATGGACCGTTTTTTTCTCAACAGGAATTTTCTGCTGAGTGAGCTGGGAAAATACAACCTTGCTTTTGTGGTTGCTTCCACCATTGGCATCGTATTGAACTCTATGCAGTCGGCCATCAGCCCGAATGTATACAAGCTCTCCAATTCAAATGATCCTGAGCGCCATGCCCAGATCAATCTTATTTACCGGTACATGCTCTGGGCAACACTGTTCATTGTTGTAGCCTGCATTGCGGCCAGCTATCCTGTGATCCTGCATTTCATTAACCCGGATTATCATGGCTGTCTCATCTTTATTCCGCTGCTGGCACTGGGCTGGATGGGCCGCGCCTATTTTATGGTATATTCCAATCCGCTTTTTTTTCACGGTAAAACAGCTTACCTGCCGCTGATCAACGGCATTTCGGTAATCATCGGGCTCATCGCCAACTATGCGCTGATCCATGCAATCGGCATCATGGGGATCTGCCTTGCTGTCGTGATCATCAAAATTTCGCAGGCTTTGCTCACCGCTCTTTTCCTGCGAAAAACAGGATTGTTCCACCCGGTGGAATACGGCCTGAAAGGCGTAAACACCGGGTTCATCCTTATTACAGCGATCGTCCTTGCGGTAAGCAGCGGGCTCGTTCCCGACATCTACGGAATGCAGCTGAAATACTTTCTGCCGCTTATCGGATTTGCTGTATTGTTTTTAATATTCAACCCGGCTTTCTACAAAAGGACAAAGTGATTATCAATGTACGTCATTGCGAGCGGCAGCGAAGCAATCTCATACCAGGACAGATTGCTTCGCTATCGCTCGAAATGATGTTACCAAAAAGAATTTGTTTTATTTAGTGAAAAGTTTCAGATGGTCAATTATCTTTATTTAAATTTTCTTAATTGCACAATTAAAAAATGTCGGTACGATTCAAGAGACAAAAACCGGGACACTTCCTGTTAAGGGCCATTTATAACCTTAACAAGGTCAGGTTCATGCCGGACAGGAAAAAATTCCATCTGTTCCTCGACCTTGAATGGATCTTCGGCAGGCTGGCGCATGAAGCTTCTTTTTTTCATTACCCGAACATGCAGCATCCCATCCGGGTGAAAGCGAAACGCTTCCTGCTCGACGGGATCAACAGTGAAAGCACTGTATTGGACCTTGGCTGCAACCAGGGCGAGAACGCTTACCTGCTAGCTCAAAAAGCAAAGGAAGTGGTTGGCGTTGATTTCAATGAGAAGGCGATCGAAAAGGCAAGGTCACAGTTCAGCGCTCCCAACCTCAGCTTTGTGCATGGGGAGGCAACGGCATATTTATCTGCCAACAAAGGCCGTTTCAACACGCTGATCCTTTCACACATTCTTGAGCATATTGATGATCAGCGGGCATTTTTAATGACATTCAAATCGTTCTTTCAGCACATTTACATCGAGCTGCCAGATCTTGAAGCCTCTTTCTTAAATCAATACCGGATCGACCTCAATGCGCGTTACCAGCATACCGATGACGACCATGTGGTGGAATTTGACAGGGAAGACCTGCGTGAGCTGCTGAAAGAATGCGGCCTCCGCATTGTTTCCAGCGAATACATATACGGCATGCAGAAATACTGGTGCGAAACGGAAGAACAACAGAATTCTTAAAAACGAATGAAATGCTGATCGAATTTGTCAACCACTCCTCTTTTATCATCGAACACAAAGGCACCCGCATTATGTGCGATCCCTGGCTGGAAGGCAGCGTGTTCAATAACGGCTGGAGCCTGTTGTCGCCCACACTTTTTTCCTACACCGATTTTGAGAACATTGATTACATCTGGTTCTCGCACGAGCACCCGGATCATTTTTTTCCGCCCAACCTGAAAAAGATCCCTTTGGAATTCAGGGCAGGCATCACCATTCTTTTTCAATACACAAAGGACAAGCGGGTTGCGGACTGGTGCAGGAAACAAGGGTTTAAGGAGGTCATCGAGCTGTATCCCAACCGCTGGCAGCACATTAAAGCAGACCTCAATGTCCTCTGCGAGCATTTTGACGAAGGCGATTCATGGATCTGCTTCCGCACAGATACACAAACATTTTTGAACACCAACGACTGCGGCATCACGAACAAGAACCAGGCGCTGAAAATAAAAAACAAGACAGGGAAGATCGACCTGCTGCTGACACAATTCTCCTACGCCTACTGGGCCGGAAACCCGGAGCAGCGCGGGTACAGGAAGCAAGTGGCGGAAGATAAGCTGGGCTGGATGAAGCTGCAGTGCGATGCATTCGAGCCGAAATACGTGATCCCTATCGCGAGCTATATCTATTTTTCACATGCAGAGAATGAATACCTGAACGATGAAATAAATACAGCAGGTAAAACCTACGAATTCATCAAAGCGAATACAACTGTGACCCCGGTTGTATTGTACAATGGCGAAACATTTGAAACAGACAAGCCGCACGATTCGCGCAGCTCGATCGAACGCTATGCAAAAGACCTCGCTTTGGTAAGGCAGAAGAATGTATACGAGGAAACCAAACCGATAGCGCAGGCACAATTGCAATCTGAAGCGAATACCTTTTTGAAAGGCATCAACAAAGAAAATTCCTTTTACCTGAAATGGAACATCAAGCCCTCTTCCGTTTTTGTGAAAGATTACAACAAGTCTTATACACTCTCGCTTTCCGGCTTTGAGCCTGCGCAGCTTGCAGAGGATGATTGCGATGTATCCATCACTTCCGAGAACCTGTCCTTTTGCTTCCTTTATCCTTACGGCCTCGACACCACGCAGATCAACGGAAGGCTGCGCAAGCCTGTAAAAGGCAATTACAGCCGCTTCTTTAATTTCTTCCGGATCAACCAGCTGAAAAGCCGCGGAACCGATCCGAACAGCCTTTCCTACCTCTTTGCAGCCGTATCCAGGAAGGTGCTCGGCAAGCTTGGATTTTACCAGCCCTGAGCGCCCCTGAAAAAGCAAATTTTACTATCTTTACGTATTGTCAGAAACTTTACGTAGCGCTACTGCTCCCGCTCCTATGCAAGAGAAATCAAAAGTCTTTTTCCCCAGCCTCGACGGATTAAGGTTCCTTGCTTTCATGTTCGTTTTTTTGAGCCACAGCCTCGGGCGCTTTATTGAAGGGCATCTTTCCGGCAATGCGCTGCTCGATGATCCGCTGCTCTTCATTTTTGCAAATGGCAAAATGGGGGTTTCCGTTTTTTTTGTACTCAGCGGCTTCCTCATCACTTACCTCATTCTTACCGAGATCAATACCTTTAAGAAACTGGACGTTGTTTCATTTTACAAACGAAGGTTCCTGCGGATCTGGCCCTTGTATTATGCCATCCTTATTTTTGCCTTCATCCTGTTTCCTTTTTTTCAATCGTATTTTGCCGGGCTGCAGGACTATTCCAACCCGCTTTATTATGTATTTTTCCTCAGTAACTTTGATGTGATCCGCCTGCAGGAAGCCGGATTATTCCAGAACCTTTTCCTGGCAGTGACCTGGTCCATTGCCATTGAAGAGCAGTTCTATCTTGTGTGGCCATTGTTGTTTTATTTTATCCCTCTGCGGTTTTACAAAGGCATTTTTATTGGCATACTGGCAGCCTCATTAGTATTCATCTTTCTGAATATCCACCGCGAACGGGCCTTGCATTTTCACACTTTCAGCGCGGTATTTGAGCTCGCTTCGGGCGGACTTGCAGCCTACTACGCGATCCATTCGAAACGCTTTGTTTCCTTTTTCGGGCAATTGCCTCACAGCAAAAGGATCCTGGTTTATATCTCCGGCATCCTGCTGCTGGTATTCCGGAATACACTCTTCAGCTTCGAATACGGCTTCATTTTAAAAAAGATCATTTCCGTACTTTATTTCGCTTTTGTGATCCTCGATCAGAATTTCAGCACTTCTCCCCAACTGAAGCTTTCTGCCTCCGCCTTTATGAGCAAATGGGGCAAGTATACGTATGGACTTTACCTGCTTCATACCATCGCATTGCTTGTTGTTGCAAAAATTTTTATTGTAGCCGGAGCACCAACCGAAAAAAACGCGCTCATCACAATCGCTTATGCTTTTATCAGCCTGCTGCTTTCTTTCCTGCTGGCCTGGCTGAGCTACACCTATTTTGAAAAACATTTTTTAAAGCTCAAAGCACGATTTTCCTATATTACAAAAGAATGATCCGGGTAACGTACATTATCTCTTCCATTGATAAGGCGCTTGAATTTGAGCAGGTAGCTGAGAAGCTCGACCGCAAAAAATTTGAGCTTTCCTTTATCCTGATGAACCCCGGCGGCTCAGCACTGGAAGACTTTGTGCGTGCGCTTGGCATTCCTGTCTACAGGATCACATACACCGGCAAAAAAGGCCTTCCGCTTGCCATACTGAAGATCATGCGCCTGCTGCGGAAAATAAAACCGCAGACCGTCCATACGCATCTCTTCGATGCATCCCTTGCAGGGCTTATGGCCGCGAAGCTTGCAGGCGTAAAGCGCAGGATCAGCACCCGGCACCATTCCGATTATCACCACACCTATTTTCCGCATGCAGTAAAATACGACAGGCTCAACAACCGCCTTTCAACCGACATCATTGCCATCAGCAAAGTGGTGAAGAACGTACTCGTTGAGAAAGAACATGTGCCCGCAAAAAAGATCAGCATAATCCATCATGGTGTGATCCCCGAAGATTTCGCAACCATTCCCGACAGCACAGTGAAGCAGCTTGCTGAAAAATACAATCCCGGGCAACAGCGTCCTGTGGTCGGCGTGATCTCTCGCTACATCAAATTAAAAGGGATCCAGTTCATCATCCCGGCCTTCCGGCGATTACTCGAAAAATATCCCGGAGCACTGCTGATCCTTGCCAACGCCAATGGCAGCTATGCAAAAGAGATCAGGCAGCAGCTAAGCCTTCTTCCCGAAAAAAGTTATATTGAAATTGATTTTGAGAAAGATATCTGCGCGCTCTACAGGCTTTTTGATATTTTTGTTCATGTACCCACATCTGAAAGCTGTGAGGCATTCGGGCAAACATACATAGAAGCGCTTGCAGCCGGCATTCCCTCTGTATTCACACTATCCGGGATCGCCGGCGATTTTATCACAAATGAAAAAAATGCGCTCGTGGTTCCCTACAAGGACAGCGATGCGATCTTCCGGGCATTTGAAAAGATCCTCGAAGGAAAAAAAGAGATCGCTGAAATGATCCGTGAAGGCAAACAGGATGTGGCCGCGCAATTTACAGCCGACAGAAAGATCCGATCATTAGAACAACTTTATTTACAGCAAAAATGAATTCCGGTCAACCGATACTTGTTTCCATCATTGTACCCTGCTACAACGCAGCGCCTTTTATTGCAGCCACCATCGAATCGGTGCTGCAGCAAAGCTTAGGCA
>JAOQAD010000010.1 GCA_025963775.1 Bacteroidota bacterium
TCCCGGTAATGTATACATTTCCTGAAGGGTCCATACAGATAGCCTGCGGTGAATCGGTGCTGCTTCCTCCCATGGTTGCCACCCAGGTGGTTGCGCCTGAAGCCGCATCGAGCTTAAGCACATAACCATCCTGCCCGCCGGCAGAATTGTACACTGTGCCGCTGACACCAACCGTCATTGAGTTGGTGAACGTTCCGGTCACATACACGGATGTTCCGTCTGTCACAATACCTAATCCGTGGTCATTCACAGTGCCGCCCAGGCGGATAGCCCATTGAAGCGCACCTGAAGAATTGTATTTTACGACAACCCCGTCGAAAAGTCCTGCCGATGTAAGGCTGGTTGCACCAAAGTTCGCAGTCCCGCTGTTGATGGTACCTGTAACATATACGTTGCCGGATGCATCCATGCAGGTTGCATTACACCTGTCACCGGTGGTGCTGCCGCCGCTGGCAACGGCGGTCCAGGTTTGGGCATTAGCTGATACCGAAGCAAGAACAAGTATTACGGCAAGAGCAAAAGAATTGCAGTTCCGTTTGAAGGAATGGAGTAAAGAAAAAATCATGTGTATGGTTATTTAGAGTAAAAAAAGGTTTTCTGTCTTGTAATGCAAATATAATAAAATATTCAAGCCTTGCAACCCTATATTAATAAATAGCGATAAATTGATGTTGGTTCTGAAACGGTTGATTTTATTGGTGTTTAAGGAAGGAGGTGCAGCATTTTAATCGCGGAGCCATTTTTTCATTACAGGAAATTCATCTTTAGTTGTCATTCCCATCCAGGTGATCAATGGTAGCCCGATAAATACATTATTGCTGTAGTTGTCAAGGAGCCAGAGGCTGTCGCCTTTATATCCGTTGGGGTGAAAAACAACTGCGGGTGAGATCCCGAGCTTTATGCAGGCGGCATAGCTCCAGAGCATTGCTGCGAACTCTTCGCCCTGCTTTTCGGGCATGCCGTCGGTAACATTTCCATGAAGCGATTTTCGTTCAGCCGCTGTGGTAACGGCAATGTGCCCGGCTTCATGCAGGAGATCGCCGGGATAGGATAATTTGCTCCTGTCGAATACAAGCACTCCTTTTTGAATATCGAGGCCGGGAACAAAAGTAACTTCCCCTGTAAGGCCTTCGCGTACATCAATTCCAACGCTGCTGATGAATTCAACCAGCCGGTTGACCAGCGCCTCTTTTTCAGCTGGGGTATTTTCGTTTAATGACATGGCTGTTTGTATAAAGCTGCTAAAGTAGTTTTTTTCGCTTTCTTTTATGCAATCTGTTATTAAGAATGAGATCGCTTCTCCACCGCGGCGGATGGCAATGACGCTTCACCGGGAACCTGTTTTTATGAAGTGAGAAGTTCCGGACACTGAATTAAAATTTAGTTGGCTACTGATTTTATATTAATATATTTGATCACCAGAACAATTTTTTTACGCGTTTTAACCGGCAATGATTTTACTCCGAATCATTCTGAGGAAATTATCTTTTCATTTTTATAAACCTGCTTGTTATGAAATTATCATCGCGCTTCCTTATTTTATTTTTTGCCTGTGCTTTTTTCCGCTCGTTCGCACAGGAGGCTCAACCTGCTGTTGCCGACAGTATCACGCCGCCTTCAGAAATGGCCCTTCATTCATCGCCTGACGACCATACCGGCAGCATGCTCATTGAGAAGATCGTTTTAAAACCTGTTAATGGAGAGCCAACCGATGGAGAAATAGCCAAGTTCGGTGATACGATCGAATTTACTATTTCAAACATTGAAAGGATGTACGACAAAAGAACGCTTACCAACCCGATCATCCTGTATGCCAACAGGCTTCCGCTGGAAGGTATTGTAGGGCATTTCATGATCACGGATATGAAGAAGGTGGAATTCATCCTGGTGCAATCGGCAATAGACCATTCTGACTGGAATGAGATCCTCAGGACCGGTTTTAATAAAAAGACATTGTTCATTAACGTAGGCCTGAAAGATGGTTCGCTCATGACGGAAACCTCGGTGCCCATGCCTTTTCACCTGCGCTCCATGCTCGAGTTCATTCCTTTCTTGCTGCTGATATTTTTCCTGGTAGTGCTTACTGTTTATCTTGTATGGAAAAAAGGCCTGCTCAGGGTAAATACCGGTGGCGATAATTCCTACAGCCTTTCCACGCTGCATTTGTTTTTCTGGACCAGCATCATCCTCATTTCGTATGCCGTTATCTGGTACACCTGCAACGATATCAATGCCATGGAGCCCAGCTGCCTGATCCTGATCGGGATCAGCGCGGGTACGGCCAGCGCCGGCACCATCATTAATAATTCGCTTAAGAAAAGCCAGAGTCCCGATCCGGCCGATGTGAACAAATCGGAAGGCTTCTTCAATGATATTTTTTCCGAGAACAAAGCGATCAGCATTCACCGCTACCAGATCGTTGTATTCAATCTTGTTGTCGGTGTTTTTTTCCTGTACAATGTTTTTTCCGAATTGAAGATGCCGGTGCTGAATGAAACGATCTTAACATTGCTGGGGATCAGTTCCGCAACATATGCATCATTGAAGGCGATCCAGGTGAAATCCGCGAATACGAAGGAAGAAGCAAAGGAAAATGCCGGGCTGAACAATATTGATTCAAATCCACCGGCTGATACCGGGGTTAATTAAAAAACAGCAAACAAAAAAACACGAATCATGGCAGACACCACATTCCTACCGGCTTTTTTTCAAAACAATGCAGCAGCTGTTTTTGCGAACAGCTCCGACCTGAATTCATTCTTCATGAAGAAGAAAGGAACAGATTTTATCACATGGTTCAATGCGAACCTTGCACAGAAGAATTACTGGGGTGCTGCAGGCGGCGGACAAAGCGTTAAAATGGCGACAGATGCAGATGCGCCCAACAGGTTCAACCAGTTATGGGACCAGATCCCGGTACTCTTTGGAACACCTTCCATCAACCTGCTGCAGTTCATTTCGCTGATGAGCATTGTGAACAATGAAACCGGCGGCTCCATAAAGCCTGTCACGGAAAGGGTGGGAAATGCTGCAAACCCTGCACTTGCATACGCATTCAACAAGATCCCTGGAATAAAAAGGTCGTATAACACGCTCGATACAAACATCACCGCCTACGATCTTTTTCATAATGCCGACTACATCACGCAGTTCGGAAAATTACCGATGGGCGCACAGCTGGCAAATACAACGAACGTTGCTTTCAAAGGCGAAACATGGCCTGCGGGCATCAATACGGCAACCGATCCGGCAGTGAATGGGTTTGTTATTGAAGCTGACTTTTTTAAATTCAGGGGACGCGGTTTTATTCAAACCACCAACCGCGGCAATTACAAAGCCCTCGTGAATTTTGTGCTTGGGTACAAGGGAACAAATCCGCTTGTGCTGCAATACCAGAAAAAATGGGCAGGAAGCACTGCGGATAAGATCGCGACAATTTCCACGAATGCAGATTGGGATGCTCTTTTTCAAACATCACAGATGGCAATTCCCGCAGCAGCGATCTCGGTGCATAATAAATTGTCGGGATCATACCTTGGCAAGCTCACAATGGCAGCAGGGGCAGAGGCAAACGTGAAAAAAATGGGATTTGCGATCGCCGGTGGCGGTGCGGCAACGTATGCTTCGCTGTTCCTGAACAGGGTGGTGCAGATTGCCAACGCAATTTAGCTCAGCTTCCGAGGCGATTTCCTTTTTTGAACCCGAATAATGCAAGGCGCTGCCCCGGATAAAAGCCTTCTTCACAATAGATCACATCCACGCGGATTGCCCTGTTATCACAGCAGGCAACAACAAGCCCTTTGCTTTCATCCAGTTCCAGTATGGTTCCCGGCAGGGTGTTCCCAGGAACTTTCACTGCTGATAAGGAAACATCGGTAATGCCGAATGTCCAGTTATTTCCTCTTGTTCCCGCTCCTTTGTTCCAGGGATTGCAGGCTTTCACCAAAGCCCTTATTTCCACCATTGGCATACTGTTCCAGTCAATGAACAGCTCCGAAGGCTTCGGCCGTGCATACCATTTTGCTTTGCTGTGCTCCTGCGGCTGTGATTTTAAACTGTTTGTCATCAGTCCCTGGATCAGCTTGCCGCTCAGTTCCACACCTGCATAGGAAAGCTGTGTGCACAGCATTCCGAATGTGGTTTCGGGTGAAAGCGATAATTGCTGGCTGAGGAGGATCTCTCCTTCATCAAAGCCTTCCGTCATTTTGTGTACGCTCAGTCCCACAGTAGTTGCCCTGTTGCGGATCATCCAGAAAAGGGGATTGCTTCCTCTCCATTCGGGAAGAGGGGCATAATGAAAGTTGATAAATCCCTGCTTTGGAATGGAAAGGCATTCTGCAGGGATCCGCCATGGAAATGTTTTTACAAGCACCACGTCGGGCTGGTGCTGCATGAGCCAGGCACTTAGATCAGCGCTGAAATTTTCTTTCGCAAATTGCTGCACGGGGATCTTCGCATTTGTGCAGATCTGCCGGATGAGCAGCTGCACTTCGTTTACGCGGTCGGTCACGCCAACAGCTGCCAGGAGCCCGCTTTGTGCCAGCTGGCTGAGGGCGGGAAGTGCAAGGCGGTCGTTGCAGAGAATTGCAATGCGCATCAGATGCAGAGGTAATTATTTTTCCAGTCGGAAGTATTTTCCAGCCTTGTTGATAAGAGCGACAGGTGCAATTCGGGATCGGCCGGCATTTGCTCATGAAGGGCCAATGCACATTTTCCGTTTTCGCCTTCTATGATAGAAGCGTTGTATAAAGAGCCGTATGAATAATGAGTGTCCGGGTGGAATGTTTGTTTTCCTCTCGGGCTTTCAAATGACCAGTTTTTAAGGGCATCCGGGGCGATGGTTTCGTTTTCAAGAAGATGGGCGGCAACGATGCCTGCTTCCCATCCAAGCAAATGAAAAATGGTGGCAGCTTTTTTCTTTTCTGCTTTTATTGTTTCAATGAATAACTGCTGCGCATCATTCTGAATGTGAGAAGACCATGGAATAACGGTGTTGAATGTTCCGCCCGGAAATTCCATTTTATGAAGCAGCTGTTCCTCTGCCATGAAAGAAGAGCAGTAGAAGGGGAGTGAAACGGCCTTTGCGCCGTTGTGCCTGAGTGCGCTCATGAAAAGCTCTGCAAGGTAGGTGCTGAAGGAAGCACATACGGCTTCTGCACCTGAAGATTCAAGCAGGTCCATGTATTGCCCGATATTGAACTCGGAGATCTTGAAAGGGCTTACATAATTTGCACAAATGCTTCCGTTATTTTCCTCCACAGCTTTTGCAACAGCCCATGGGGCACGGTATCCGCCATCATAAAAAGATGTGGCTTTTAATACTTTTTTTCCGCCTTCTGCAGCTTTCCAGCCTGAGATGTATGCGGCTTCCATTCCCTGCAGGGAAATGTGAAAAGCATAGGGATGCTGCATACTTTCAGGATGCTGTACACCTGCATCAAGAAAAATAAACGGGCGCTCCGTGGTGGTTGATAATGAATAGAGAGGTTCTGCATTCCGCGGATTGGAGTATGCTATAATAAGCTGAACATCATCCTGGAGAATAAGCTTTTCTGCTTTTGAATAGTTAAGGGCTTCATCATCGCCGTAGCCGATATTCTCTGAAATGAACTGTATCGTATCTGTTCCGGACTGCTTAAAATAAGAGCGGAGCCCATCGAGGATATCAAAGCCGATAGAGGGATAATCAGTAGAACGGGGAAGAAGCACACCAATGCGGATTGACATAAAGAATATTGTTTTGCAGGTACAAAAATGAAAAGAAAATGGGAACAATATGTTCCCATTTTCAAAAAAAATTAAATTAAAAATTAGTTACGTGCAGGGTAAACACCATACTGGCAAATAATGTAATTAAGTCCCAGTACAGGATTCTGTACTCCTACGGGCACATTTGAGCCAGTCGGCGTCATAGTGATACTGCCCGAAAAAGGCAGCATGTAGGTACTTGGAGCACCTGCATAAGCGAGGCCGCCATTGGTAGTGGTTGCAAAAACGCCACCTCCGGGATTAGGTGCACTGCCTGCATTTGAGGTGTTTTGTGCAGCAGTGATCGATACAGGGTGAACGTGTGCCGGCATTTGAGCCGTTGTTATAGCAACCTGTGTGGAACCGCCCATTTGTCCGAGCGAATAGGATGACAGGCCCGGCCCTGTGCCTGCACCTACAACGGTGCGTCCGCGCAGGTCTGGCAAGGCAAAAGTGGTGGTTCCGTTTCCTCCGTAAACTGTACCGAGAATAGAAAATAAAGCGGTGTTGCTTGCAATGTTAATGATCTGGCCCTGGCAGAATGCCCAGTTCTTCGGTGCAAAGTTGCCTGCAAAGCAAGTTGTATATCCAATAACTCCTTCCATGTTTCTGTGATTTTAAAGGTTTTTAATTTAATTGTTTAGTTACGTGAAGGAAAAATTCCTTCTACAGCAATGATGTAATTCATTGCAAGGTATGGTGAAATAATGTTGACCGGCTGGCTGCCTCCGGCAACTGTTGTAATTGATACACAGCTTGAAGGCTGAAGCGCATCACCGGAATCGCTGGATGCATAGTTGCTGCTGCCTGTTGCTGCTGCCGGAAATGCATTGTTCGGATTGTCAGTTGTTCCCGCAGCATTCAATGCCGGAGGATTCCCGGTAAAAGTCAGCTGGGAGTGATTGTGAATCGGCATTTGAGCTGATGTAAGCGATACGTTCTCTGTTCCGCTCATTTGTCCAAGTACGTAATTGGAAAGTCCCGGGCCTTGTCCCTGGTTATTAGCGATTCTTCCGCGCATATCAGGAAGTGCAAAGGTTGTTTGTCCGTCGCCTCCGTAGGTAGTTCCTATTAATGCGAAAAGTGCATCGTATTGTGCAATAGCAAGGAGCTGTCCCTGACAGAACATCCAGCTGCGGGGCGCAAAGTTGCCGGCGAATATGGTAATGTTAGCGAGATATGGTTCAATAAACATGATTTTTAGTTTTTGGATTTATAATAAAAGAGGTTGAAGACTGATTACAATTAGTTGCGGCTCGGGAATATCCCGTACATGCAGATAATGTAATTAAGCGTCAGGTAAGGCTCAAGTATAGAAACAGGCTGCGAACCTCCGGCCATTCCGATGGTAACAGAATAAGTAGGAGCTGTCATTGTAGCATTTGCACCTGTAGTTGCATACATACCCGGAAAGAGCGAGGGAACTTCATTTGCCGGATCCGCAGAATCAGCGGCAGTGTTGTCAGCCTGGAGCTTGATCGACACAGGTCCGTTGTGAACGTGTGCTGGCATGTTACCGATGTTAAGGGTTGTTGTTTCCGTTCCCTGAACCTGTCCAAGGGCAACAAAGGGGATCCCGGCTCCCTGGCCTGTGCCTATTGGCGTACGGCCTCGCAGATCAGGCAATCCAAATGTGTTTACGCCGTTACCACCATACGTGGTTCCAAGCAATGAAAATAAAGCCTGGTTCTGTGCGATCGCTAATAACTGACCGCCACAGTATGCCCAGTTCTTTGGGGCAAAGTCAGCCCCAAAGCATGTTACTACTGCCATTGTTCCTTCCATAAGAAATAGATTTTTTTGGTTAAACTCCGTGTAATGAATATGAGATATTCGGAGTAGCGAATTCGCAATATTCTGGTCGAAAGGTATAAAAACAAATGTATCTTCAAAATATTTTTGTTATTTAGGGCAATAAAAGTTATGAACAATCAGGCCGTGTTTTTTTGAAGCCTTTGTCAGCTGAGGTTTGCCAGCATTTAAAATTTTATGCCATTTGAAAATGAACGATTTCTTTCCAATATCCTTAGAAATAGATGCGCAAAAGTTAACTGCCGATCTTCATACCTGCCTTCACCGGCAGTGGAAGGAGCATTTCAATACCCGTGACTACTCGGGAAGCTGGACTGCCATCGCTTTGCGCTCCCAGTCGGGAAATGCGCAGGACATTACAGCAAATGTTTCGGAACTTCCTTTTATGGACACTGCCCTGCTTAACGAATGCAGTTATTTTAAAAGTATACTCGATCAGTTTCAGTTCGAAAAAGAAACGGTGCGGCTGTTACGCCTTCAGCCTGGAAGCGTTATAAAAGAGCATCGCGATCATGGCCTGGGCTATCGCTTCGGTGAGTTTCGCCTGCATATTCCGATCATTACAGATGCCGCTGTTGAATTTATTGTCGACGGAAAAAATATCCCGATGAAAAGAGGCGAGTGCTGGTATGCCGATTTTGACCTTCCGCACAGCGTGAAGAACGACAGTGAGCGGGAAAGGGTTCACCTTGTGATTGACGGGAAGCGAAACGAATGGACGGATGAATTATTCCGTAAAGCAGGATATGATTTTGAGGAGGAGAAAGAGCAGCTGAAGCCTCAGTACAGTGAGGAAACGATCAACAACATGATCGAGGGGCTGGAAAAGATAAATACGGAAACCTCCCGTAACATGATCGCTGATCTGCTCGAACGGAAGAAAAAGATCGCTGAAAAAAAAATAGCGGAGCCTGCGGTTGACCTGTCAAAAAAATATGTCCCTTCAAAAGTGATCATGGATAAAAGCGGGCTGCGCTTTCGCTGGACGTATACCGGAACAAAGCGTTTCACAGAACCGTTCTTCAGCGATACCCTTGCTTTATGCAAAGGTTTCGTTGAGAACAGGGTGCCCGTCGAAACTTCAGCGCAAGATCTTCTCCGTTATGCGGGAACTGTTGATGCAGCAGCGCCCGCTGCATTTGTTTTTCATGTTTCAAGATGCGGCTCCACCCTGCTTTCGCAGATGCTTTCGGAAAGTGAGCGGTGCATTGTGCTTTCTGAAGTGCCTTTCCTGGATGATCTGCTCCGCCTGGATCTCAGCTATCCGGGTATGGTTGATGAAGAACTTGCGGAACAGCTTTTCAAAGCTGCTGTGCAGGTGTATGCGCGCCGCTCGGATAAGCAGGAAACTCAGCTGTTCATTAAATGCGACAGCTGGCATACCTTGTTTTATGAACGCATCCGCCGCTGCTTTTCCGGCGTTCCCATTATTTTATTATACCGTTCCCCGATGGAAGTTACCCGCTCGCAGGATAAAATGAGGGGAATGCACGCTGTGCCCGGAGTGTTGCCGCCTGCCATCTTCGGCCTGGAGCAGGAAACGTTGCCTGAAATAAGCCAGGAGCTGTATTTCGCGAAAGTGCTGGAAAGCTATTTCAGCGCGTATGAGAACATCCTTGAAAAAGATCATGCGGCATTTCCATTAAGTTATCATGAAGGTGCAGAAGGTATGCTGCAGGCTATAATGAAGTATACGGGCTTCGTGCCGGATGAAAAAGAAATGACTGCGATCCTGGAAAGGACACGCTACCATTCCAAAAATCCCACTGCGGTTTTTGAAGAGCAACAGGAGGAGAAGCTTATATCGGAATATATGTTAAAATCCTGCGAAGCTTTTCAGCGGCTGGAGCAAAAGAGAATGCTGGAATAAAATCCGCGGATCTATTTTTTGATTTCAGCCAGCTTCATCTTTATAAAAGGAAGCGCTTTGTTTGCCTGCTCATTGGAAGGGTCGATGCTTAATGCCTTTTCCCAGCAGGCTTTTGCATCCTCCAGCCTGTTCACCGAAAAATAGGCTCCCCCGAGATCGGACCAGTACGATGAATTGCCGGGCTCAATTTTACAGGCCCATTCCAGTAATTTGACCGCGTTACCAAATTGTTTCTGCTCTCCCTCGTTTAAGGCTCTTTTATAAGCAAGCGCTGCAAAGGTTGCTTTATGCGGTTTGGAATCGAAGATCGCGAATCCCTTATCCCAGAACACAAATGCGCTGTCGTAATTGCCCATGTGGTAATAACATACCGCTTCATTAAAATAAGCATTCGCAAATTTCGCATGGATGCCGGTGGCCCGTTCTGAATAGGCGATCGCTTTTTTCAGCAGGCTGTTTTTATCTGTGCTGTGTGCCGGCTCAAATGCCATATTCACCAGTGCAACCGCCGCATTGGCATTGCAGAGGGCGCTGTTCGGCGATGTTTTCACATCCTCCAGGAACAATGTATGTGAGTTTTTCCAGTCCCTGTTGCGTGGAATGATGATCATGACAGAGGAAACAAGAATTGCCGCGAGTGCAGCATTTGTGAGTAATGTAAATGTACCCGGCTTCAGTTTGTCTTTCAGTTGCTGCCAGCCAAGGCTGATGGCGAGGCAGAATGCAAAGGAGGAGTGAAAAAGAAAGCGCTCTCCCATGCTTGCGCCGATGTTGAATACAAGATTGCTGACAAGGAAGAGGTTGCTGAAATAAATAATTCCAATGAGCCCGTAAATATTCCGCTGCAATACAAGGCGGACCGTAAAATAAATGAGTGTCCCGTGAAGCAGGATGGATATCCAAACATCCCGGCTGCCGAAGCTGCGGTAAGCGATCTGTGCATACGAGTAATCTGCGCTGAGCGGAAAAGGTTTGAACAGGAGAATAAAATAGTTGAGGAGAATGTAAAGCTTCGTCGCTGCCTTTTCGGTTCCCGTGGCAAACACATACGCATTATTCAGCGGGTCCATCTGCTCCGGTGCGCCCCAGCCTGCAATTTTTCCGCGGATGAGCGCGTAGGCCACAAAAATAAGCATCAGCGCCCAGGTGCTTTTGAGCGCATCCTTTACCGTGTAGCCCCTGAGCGTGTATGCTGCAACAGGCAATACTGCCAGCAGCGTGATCGCATATTCCTTGGAAAGAAGGGCTGCAATAAATGCGAGAACAGTTTTGAAAAGATTTTTCCGGTTGGGTGTATCGATGTAATTTAAATAACAGGAAATGGTAAGGATATAAAAGATAAGCGAAAGGATCTCATCCCTGCTTTTGATGTTCGCCACCACTTCGGTATGGATGGGATGCAGTGCAAAAAGAAAAGCGGCAATAAAGGCGGTTGGCAGGCTTAGCTTTAAATCCCGGAGAATAAAAAGAAAGATCATCATTACCAGCAGGCCGTACAGGATCATATTTACAACGTGTTTCGGGCCCGGCGAAGATCCAACGAACTGCTGTTCGATTGCGAAGGATGCAATGGACAAAGGACGGTAGCGTCCGCCGCTTAATTTATTGCCACTTACCTGTGCATCCTCTATATAGGACGCGAACATATCGGTTGAGAATATTTCCTTTAGTCCTGCAAATCCTTTTTGCACCGGCTTGTTCCCCGATACAATGATCTCATCATCGAAAGCATATTCATTCTTTGCAGTGTTGGAATAGATCAAAACCGACAATACAAATAAAAAAAGAAGAATATAAGGACGCTTGATCCTCTGCAGGAAATCCATTTCTATTTTTTATTTTTTTGAAAGGCATCGTAATACATGTTCGCATTCAGCGTATCGCCCATCTTGTTGTAGGTAAGCGCCAGGAAGTACAGCGACTGTGGATTTTCAGGATTCAGTTTATAAGACCTTTGGAAGGCTTTGATCGCTTCCTGGTCCCTGTTGCTCATAGCAAGCGCATTTCCATAGTTCAGGTAAAGGTCGGCTGAGCTGGAATCGACCTGCAGGCCTTTCTCGTATTCTTTACAGGCTTTGCCGTATTCCTTTTTTTCGAACCAGGCCGTTCCTGAAATATTATAGGATCCGATCAGCCTGTTGCCAAGCGCATGTGCCTTGTCAAGATAAAAGATCGCGCTGTCGGGTTGCTTCGACCTGTAAAATGCCTCGCCGATATTTGCATACAGCTGGTGGTCGGCCGGGTTGATCAGGAGCGCTTTCCGGTAAGTGCTGATGGCTGCTGCATATTCTTTCTGCCTTGAATAGACACTTCCGAAATTAATGAGCGCATCGTAATAGGCAGTATCAATGCTGAGGCACAGCTCAAATTCCTTTTTTGCTGCAGTTTCAGAATTAACTGTTTTGTACATGTTGTTCATCAATGCCGTAGCATAATTATAATGTGCCCTTGCGCTGTTGGGAACGGTGTTCACGTCGCTGGCAAAGAGTGTTGCATCGTCTTTCCAGTCGCCGTTGCGCGTGTAGGTCTTTACCGAGAAGAGCAACAGCACAGGGATAAAAACATAGGAAGCTTTTGCCGCCGGAAAATTTTTCTGCAGGTCTGTTTTTGATAAATGAAATACCAGCCGGCATATTAAAAGAGAAGAGCCGATGGTTGAGATGAACAGGAAGCGGTCGGCCATGGTAGCGCCGATATTAAAGAAAAGATTTCCCGTAAGGAACAGCGGCAGCAGGATAAATGCAATGCCGATGCTGATCAGCACGTCCTTCTTAAAATAACGGAAGCCCGCAAACACCAGCAATCCCAGGAAGAACAGGCCGAGAAGGGCAAGTGGAGAGAATAAGCCGATGACCGGGATCTGGTTGAATGAATAATCATAGGAGAGCTGGTAAGGATATACCAGCTTCATCATGTACCGTGCAAAGATCCCAAGCGCCGTTGCTTTTTGCTCTATGAAGGAAGCGCCGACAAGGCTGTTGTCGTTGCGGGTGTATTGGATCACCGCTGAGCCGGCAGAACGGATCACATACTGGTGCCAGAGCAGCCATACAAGCGAGGTAACAATTAAGTTCAGCCTGTTTTTGAGGATGCTGGTGATGTTCCTGTCTTTTAAAAAATCGAAGAGGAAGATGACCGGCAAAAAAACAATAGCGCCTTCTTTCGACAATAAGGACAACAGAAAAAAGAGCGCAGCCAGCAGCATCGCCTTCATTTTATTTTCTCCTGATTTAAAATAAAGGTAATTGCAGCAGAGCAGGAAAAAGAGCAGGGCGAGGAGCTCATCGCGGCTTTTGATATTGGCGATCACTTCGGTATGCAGAGGATTTACAACAAACAGCAGGGTGACAAGGAGAAAAAAGAGAGGGTTGATCTTTTCAAATAGTTTCGTGAATGTGCGGTACAGCAGGCAACAAACAAGTACATACAGAAGGATATTAACGAAATGATGGATCAGCGGGTTGCCGGGGCTCAGCTGGTATTCAAGGGCAAACATGACCATCGACGCCGGCCTGTAAAGCCCTGCATTGGATTCCCAGAATCCCTGCCAGTAAAAGGTGGTAAGGAGTTTCGGAATGCCGCTGATGCCTTCTTTCACGAATTTATTGTTTTCGATCACGGCGATATCGTCCAGCACAAATCCGTGCTTCAGTGTGTTTGCATACAGCAGCAGTGCAAGCACCGAAATAATGAGGTAAGCTGTTTTAGGCTGCAGGGTAAAGCGAATGGTGGTTTCTTTTTTTGACATGTGTTACAAACGTAAAGAAAAAAATTAGAACAGAGATGCTGCCAATAGCTATTTGAAAGGATGTCCTGCGGGTCAAAAATGCAGTCTTGGCAGGTTTTTTTAGCAGTTAAGGGTATAAACCAAATCTTAAAACTGATGAAAAAAACTATTCTATTCTTTTATTCTGTTATACTTTCCTTTTCAGCCGGTGCGCAAAGCTTTCAGTGGGCGAAACGGGAAGGGGATCAATCCACTGGCAAAAAAATTGCGACCGATAATGCCGGAAATTCGTATGTATATGGTGGAATTTTCACCACGACCACCATCGGGGGACAAAGCCTTGATCCGGCAAACGGCAGAAATTTTATTGTAAAATATGACAATGCCGGTAATTCACTGTGGGTGAAACAACTTGACTCCATGGAGATCTTCGGCCTGGAGTGCACAGCCACAGATGTGTATGTTGCCGGGCGTTACGGAACCGGGGCTGCTTTCGGCGGAACAGCAGTAGCAGGCGGATCGGGATGGGACGGTTATGTTGCGCGTTTGAATACAGCCGGCAATGTGGCCTGGATCCAGACCATCAACAATCCGGCAACCTATGAATCTGCAAACTCTGTTTCAGTTGACAACATGGGCAATCTTTATGTCACTGGTACTTATGTTGGTGCAATGGCAACAATTGGTTCCAGTACTTTTACAGGCACTTATGGGCTCGAATCCATGTTCCTCCTGAAAATGGCCCCGGGCGGCAGTATCACCTGGTCACAAACCGTGACAACAGACGACGGCAGTGCAAGCGGCAATCTCGTTGAGGTAGCACCATCCGGCGATATTTATGTGATGAGCTCGGCTTTTGGCGATTCGGTGTATTACGGTTCAATGTATTACCAGGCGGGATCGTATGAGGCTGAATTACTGCTGCATTACAGTAATTCAGGAACGGCGCTGGAAATGGCTGAGGTCAACCATAATTCACAGGATAACGTAACTGCCATGACGGTGGATGGAAGTGGAAATGTATATACCCTGCAAACGAATTACCTGATGAGCTTTACCCTGGCAAAATACAGCGCGACGCTGGATACTACCTGGATAACCGGAGACGGCGGCGGCGGACACCTTTCAGTGCCTGACCTTGAAGTTACACAGTCCGGAGAAGTGATCGTTATCGGCCAGGTTTCGGAAGATGCTACGTTCGGCGGGAGCTTAACAGTGCACGATTATGGCGGAGGTAATGGATTCCTTGCTTATTATAACAGTGCAGGAAGCTTTATTTCACTGAAAGAGATGCCGGGTAATATTTTTATGGGGCCGGCCGCACTTGATGCTTCCGATAATGTTTACATAACGGGAGCCCTCACCGATTCTGCCTCTTTTGACGGGACAGATCTCACATCAAGCGGTGTTGAAGCCATGTTTGTGGCAAAGTACGGTGTATCCACCGGGCTGGCTTCTATAAAAGAGGGCAGGCTCTTAGTGTACCCAAACCCTTGCGCAGGAATACTGAACTGTACGCTGGAAGGATTTTCCGGAACAGCCAGTATTGAGCTTTACAATGAGCTCGGTGAAAAGGTATATGAAAAAGCTGCCGGAACAGGTAATCTCCAGATAGACCTTTCTTCAGAAAAGCCCGGGATCTATTTCCTGAGCATTGGTACGGATGAATCTGTGATGAGAAAAAAGATTGTTGTGAATTAGAAAATAATTAAAATGAAAAAGCCTGGTCGGATTGATCAGGCTTTTTTTATTCCCTTATCGGCGTCCCGCATATTAATTCACAGTGATCTCCAGATTAACATCCGAAACTATCTTAATGCTCTTTATCGGGCCTTCGAACCTGTAGTTGTTGTCATTAAAGGTAAGCGGCTGTCCGCTGACGATAAAATTCTTAGGGTACCTGAAAACGCTTCCGTTCTTGTTTTCAAATATGAACAGGAGGCTGATGGAATGATCCAGCGGGTGTTCGATCTTCAGATAAAGCTCACTAAGCGTGTGCGTCATTTTGTCCTTCAGGTCTAAAGGCATTTCAATTCCTTTTTTGAGCGATAGTGTTTGTTTTGATATTTTATGGAGGTACATTTTAAATTTTCTTAAGGTAATATGATTCAAATATATCAAAAATGGACGTAACTGCTTACGCTTATCGCGGCCATCTTTAACAATACCTCTGCCGTCGGTGCTTTAAACGGAGGATATCAATTGCTTAAGCCCAAAAGTTTGTTATCTTTATAAAAACAAATTTAGAGATAGAAAAATGAAAAAAAAATTACTCCTTTTAGTATCGTGCTCCGTGTTTCTTTCAGCACATGTTGCACAGGCACAAATAATTAATCCGGGATTTGAAACCTGGTCAGCTGATATGCTTGTTCCCACTGCAATGAACCCGAATACCGGGAATGGCTCAACCGGCTGGTGGGATTTTAACCTGTACAACAGCTCCTTTTTAGGAAGCAGCCCTATATCAGTTACGCGTGTTACGGATACAGTCCATTCCGGAACATATGCTGCCCGCATCGAATCAAAGGTTTATACGCCCACTTCCTGGAATATTTATAATTCCTATGGCATTCCATTCATCGGGCATGCTTACAATGATACCCTTGGGATCTTGTTTAACGGAAATGTGAATGTTTCCACGCCTTCTTACGCTCCGGGGATTCCCTGCTCAGTAAAATTAACACAATACAAATTCTGGTATCAATACAATCCAAATGGAAATGATACAGCAGAGTGCCGTGTTGCTTTGATCAGCAGTGGAGCATTGGTTGCAGGAGGTGTTTTCAAAACAAATGCAGCGACAACCGGATGGCAGCAGGCAACAATAAATTTTACCTATATCAGTCCATTGACACCGGATACCCTGTATGTATTGTATAGTGCTGCTTCATTGGATATGAGCCCGAAAGCCCACAGTGTATTATGGGTGGATGATGTTACAGTTACATTGCCAACAGGTGTTGAAGATGGATTGGCTGAAGAAAATGGCATTGAAATTTTTCCAAATCCATCAAACGGAAATTTTTCCGTCGCACATCAAACGAATGGCAATAAATCACAAACGGTTGAAGTTTATAATGTAGTGGGGGAGCTGATCTGGTCGGAAACGAATAAAAATAAATCCACCTTTAACATTAACATTTCACAATCCCCAAAAGGAATTTATTTTGTGAAGTTTAACGATGGTGAAAAAATAGCAACTGAAAAAATAGTTGTTCAATAGATTTGATTTATGGACGAAAAAGTCCTGGGATTTCACGGTGGATCCAAATCATAAAAGGTCGTTAATTTAAGGCAAGGTTACAAAAATGCCCGGAAGATTTTTCCGGGCATTTTTAATAATTTAAGATACTCCTCCGGGCTTAGAGATTTTTCCAGTATCCGAAATCGTAAGCGTTGGTAACGCTGAAACTCTCATTTGTAATACTGTTATTGGATGAACCTAAACTATAAACCGCCCCCGCATCTCTTGCAAAATAGAATTTTCCATCACCGTAACAAGTGTTGATCTTGGTGGTGCTGCTTGTTGGCAATCCTGTATATGTTCTATTCAGCGAGCTTTGAATACTAAGAGTGGTGCCCGAAATAGTAAAATACCAGCATACCAATCCTAGTGAAGAATACACAGTCGATTCGCTGGAGAATACTAAATAATAACCTCCGCTTCCATTAGGAACAAAAGCGATAGAACCTGACTTATAACCGTTTCCGCTCGGATTGCCGAAAACAGTTCCGCCTCCGTTGTACGTCATTTGTGTTGCAGCACCATACTGATCGATACGATAGATTTGTATGCTGTTCCCGTTTTTACAGATTGCGTATACATATCCGCTGGAAGATTGCGCTTATCAAAAAGTTCGGTCATGGGCTTGCTCTCACGGGCAAACGTGTTAATGAACTCTTTTATGAACTGAAAGCTTAACATATTCTTCTGCTATTGTGCTACTAAGATATAAAACTGCTTGATTTATTGGCCATTATGTCGCCCTTAATCCAAATTATTTATGGCAGAAGAGTTTCACTCCTGGGAGTAATTTTGAAAGTGCCGCCCTAATAAGCCTTTGAAAAATTCTTAATAAAGTTTGATGATATTATCTCAAAAAATGAGATGTTTTTAAAAATTATTTATAGATTTACCTCCGATGAACAGGATAAAGGAAGTTTTAAAGGAAAAAGAGCTTACACAGACCTGGTTAGCTGCCCAATTGGGCAAAAGCTATAACATGGTTAACTCTTATGTTCAAAATCGGAGACAGCCGAGTTTAGAGCTGCTATATACTATTGCTGGCTTGCTTAAGGTTGATCCGCGTGAATTATTGGCAACAAAGAAAGAAAAAGAAAAGAATGGAAATATTTGATCCGGAAAATAAATACGTAACGAAACGTTTCAAGCTGTTTTGGGTAGATTGCCAGGATAAAGGCATTGATCATTTTCTTGCTGAAGCCGAAGAACTCGATATTCCAACATTGAATATTGGAAAAGAGATCGCCTCTTTCCTAAAAGACAATGAAGGAAGTAAATTTCTTTCACTGGAAACAGAAGAGGAATTAAAAAAATTGATTAATCAAAATTCTAAAGTTTTAAAATCCGGTAATTCAGCGATTGCTATATATAATCTTGGAATTCTTCTGGAGCCAGCTATCAAAATTGACGGAGCAAAGATTCTAAAAGTGTTGTCAAAAGATGTTTCCATTATTATTTTGTGGGAAGCTCTTTGTTCTGATTCAGCATATTTTTACTGGATAAAAGAAAATGATGAATATGGATTTAGTTTTTCGGATGCGAACATTAATAAAATAACACTACAATATGAAGTATAAAGATTTAATTCAATTTGAACCGATCACTTCGGTGGTAAAGCTGGTTAATGCCGGTGAAAAGTCTGTGGCTGAAAATCTTGTAAAGACATTTGTTTTTTCACAAAAAATAAAAGAGGATTTACAAGAGGTGATAATAAAAAATCTTATTGTGAATCCGGGATATGAAACGAAAGGTATTCAAATAGTTGGTAGCTACGGAACGGGTAAGTCCCACCTAATGTCCCTTGTTTCTGCTATATCAGAAAATTCTGAATTGGTAGATCATCTCTCTGATGCTTCTTTAAAAGATATATTTAAAAAAATAGCCGGTCACTATAAAGTATTACGTTTTGAAATTGGAACAGACAGGCCGTTAAAGGATATTGTATTTGCACAACTGGAACGTTTCCTCACTCAAAATAAAATCAAATTCGATTTTGACGATCAATCAAACTTTAGTTGGAAGGAACAGGTACAGAAAATGATGGCGGAATTTGAAGGCAAGTTCCCTGATAAGCATTTATTAATCGTTATTGATGAGTTATTAGAATATTTAAAAGGTAGAAAGCCCGCAGAGTTAAATAACGATCTTATGTTGCTTCGCCAGTTGGGAGAGGCTTGCGATAACTCTCGCTTCAAATTAATGTTTGGAGTTCAGGAATTACTTTATCGCGCTCCTGAATTTCAATTTCAGGCTGAAATGCTGAATAAAATTGAAGACAGATATTCTGATTTGATAATAACTAAGGAGGATGTATCCTTCGTAGTTAAAGAACGCTTACTTAAAAAGAGCCTTCATCAGAAAAAAGATATACGCGAACACTTATTAAAGTTCGCTCATCTTTTTGAAGGCATTAATACAAATTTGAATGATTTTGTTGATTTGTTTCCTGTTCACCCTAACTACGTTAATTATTTTGAACGTATTAGGCACGGTAAAAGCCAGCGTGAAATATTGAAAGTTCTAAGTGCGAAATTTAATGAGCTGCTTGAAAAAGAAGTTCCTGAAAAAAATCCAGGGCTTATTACTTACGATACTTATTGGAATGATCTTGCACATAATCCGGCAATGTTGACATTCCCCGACATTAGAGCGGTAAAAGACAAGGTGGAAATAATTAATGATCGTATTAAGAGTCATTTCACCGGAGCGAGAGCAAACAAAAAGGAATTAGCTACAAGTGTTGCAAACGCTCTGGCAATTCGCATCCTTTGTGATGACCTTGACAAGCACAATGGAGCTAATGCTCTAAGTTTAAAAGAAGATTTGTGTCACACCATTAACGGAGTGGACGAAGCTGAGCTACTATTGGACAATATTGAAAGCACCGCTAAACAGCTTGTTTCTGCAACTGCCGGTCAATATGTTGATCTGGATCAGGTAAGTAATGAATATTATATAAGGACTGAAGGCGGGATCAACATTCCGCAATTAATTCGCGACTATGCGACCGAAGTTATTAAGAGGGATGCAGATCAGGCAGATCAGTATTTTTTTGATTTCCTTCAGTATGTTCTTGAACTGCAACAAAACACTTACAGGACTGGATTTAAAATATGGTCGGAGCAATTGGAGTGGATTGATAAAAAAAGCTTCCGTTTAGGCTATATCTTTTTCGGAAATCCTAATGAACGAAGTACAACTGAGCCAATCCAACAATATTATATTTTCTTCTGTCCTATTTTTAATTCCATTACTCGTAATGATGGTGCAGATGAAGTTTATTTTGAAATGTCCGCATTTAGCGATGAGTTTAAGGACGTAATCTGCATGTTTGGGGCAGCTAAGGCAAAAGAAGTTTCAGCTCCTTCCAATCAAAAGGCTTTGTTTAAAGCTCAAATTGATGATTATAAAAATAAAGCTCTTGCTTTGTTTGAAAAGGAATTTGCTGATAAAACAAAAGTGATCTATAAAGGAACAGAGAAAAACTTAAAAACATTCCCTTTGCCTGGAGAGGGTTCCACTAAGAGAATGATCTTTGATTTTGTTTCAGCAAGAGTTCTTAATACTCATTTTAACGAAAAATTCAAGGATTACCCTGCCTTCAAAGATTTAATACAACCACTTTCCAAAGACAATTTTGACGGCAGAATAAAAAATGCTTTGAAAAAAATTGTTTCTCCTTCAAGTCCAAACCGTGATGGCGAAGCCATTCTTGCCGGTTTAGGATTATGGAACGGAACAAGCATCGATGCTCAGCATAGTAAATACGCAGACGGTATTCGCAAAAAACTAAAAGAAAAAGGCGAAGGAAAAGTTTTAAATAGGGAAGAAATAATTTGGGTTCATTACGCACCATTGAACTTGTGGTATTCGGTAGATTATAATATAGACCATCAGCTTGAATTTCTTGTTTTGGCAGCACTCACCCAAAGAGGCGAAATAGAAGTCAATTGGTCAGCGAATAAATCATTAAATGCCACCAATATTGAAATGCTGGTTGGCCTCGCTGATGAAGATTACTTCACCTATTACAATGTGAAAGAGCCACAAGGTATTCCGCTTATTCACCTCAAAGCTTTATTTAACGTATTAGGCTTGCCTGACTTGACTTCTGAGCTTGAGAAGGACGGCACTATTGCGCGAATTGTCACGGAGGCAAAATTAAAGGCTGAGCGCGTTGTTAAGATTAAATCCTTAGTTGCAACAGGTTTAAAGTGCCGTAATGTGACTCTTTTATCTGACGAGGAATCGGAGAAGATTAAAAATGAATTAGAGGCTTTGGGTGGTATGCTCGATGGAATTCAAGCATACACCACTTATGGAAAATTAAGGAGTTTTAAATATACTGAAACCCAATTAAAAGAAGCATTTGCAGCATACGCGCATTGTGACCGTATTGAAAAATTAGAAGAGCGAAGCCTGAAATTTGAAAAATTAATAAATTATTTATACTCGGCACAATCGTATGTTGTTGAAAGTGATCAACCGTTATATGATGATATTCATTCTGCGATATCTGAATTACCAAAGGTTATGGCTTCCGGTAAAGATGCTGATCTGAAAAAATATGAAGCACTTCTTAATTCACTAATTGATAAGTATTCGGACTATTACATTGGCTATTATACGCGCTGCCGTTTGTCTCAGGCAGATGCGCGCCAAAAAGACCGCATGGTGAATTCGGAGCAGAAAAAGATTTGCGACATCATTAAAGATGCCGATTTTATTAGACCTGCCGATTATCAAAAATGGATTCACACGGTAAGTTCTTTAAAGGAAGCAGATGCAGCCCTAACCAAAACAAAGGTAAAAGAAGAGCCATACCATGATTTTAATCCAAGGGAGTACTATGGTAAACCAAACTATAAGGTTCAGGAATTAGAAGAGCAGTTAAATACTATATTGGAAAAATGGAACAATGCCATGCGTTCCGTTTTTAAAGACCCAAGCGTGCAAAGCAATCTTGAATTATTAAAATCGGCTGATAAAAAATTGGTAGAAGGTTTCCGTGACGGTAAAGTAACAATGACAATTGAAAATGCCGGACAGTTAAGGAACCTTATTGCTCAGCTTGCTGAAGGAATTGACAAAGTGGAGATTAGCCTGGATGATTTTAGGAATAAATTTGATCGCCCGCTAACACCTAATGAGGCAATTGAAACTTTAACCGAATATATTAACCAGCTTTGTGCAGGTAAGGAAAGAAATAAAATAAGGATCATTATTAAATAGAATGGCGTTACCAATAAATATAAACGATCTTTTAGCCGCAAAAACGGTTGAATCTGATCGTATTGAATTTAAGGAGGGCTGGAATCCCAATGCCATTTACAGGAGCATTTGTGCTTTTGCAAATGATTTTGATAATACCGGAGGTGGTTATATTCTTGTTGGCGTGGCTGAAGAAAATGGGGCTGCTAAAAGGCCGGTACTTGGTTTAAGTACGTTTGAGATTTCTGAAATTCAGCGGAAGATGATCGGATTTAATAATCTGATTAATCCACCGTACCATCCAAAATTATTTATTGAAACCGTTGATAAAAAGAAGATCATTGTTTTATGGATTCCTGGTGGATCTAATCGTCCTTATGAAGTTCCGGAAGAGGTAACGGCCTCTGTTAAAAAGAACTTTAATTTTATTCGCAGGTATGCTAATTCAGTAAAGCCAAATCTGAAAGAACGGCAGGAACTGATCATGCTGGCCAACCAGGTTCCATTTGATGATCGCGTTAATACCAATGCCTCGGTAAATGATATTTCAATGGTTCTTATTCAAGATCATCTCCGTAAAACAGGAAGTAAATTAGCGGATGAAGTTGGAAAAAAATCAAATTCGGAAATATTGCAGCAAATGGAATTGGTTTCGGGGCCTGCCGAACATGAGTTTCCTCGCAATGTAGCATTAATGCTTTTTTCCGAGCATCCTGAAAAACATTTTCCATACACTCAAATTGAGCTTGTCCATTTTCCGGAAGGAACGGCAGGAAAGGAATTCACCGAAAAAATAGTTAAAGGCCCTGTTCAAACACAAATTACGCAAGCTCTTAATTATATTAAATCTACTTTTTTAGTAGAGAAGGTTATCAAAGTTTCCGGAAAGGCTGAAGCAAATCGTATTTGGAATTATCCATTTGCCGCCATTGAAGAAGCCATTGCAAATTGTATTTACCATAGAAATTACCAGGAACGCGAACCTGTGAAAATTCGTATTGAGCGCGGAGAAATTACGCTGCATAATGCCGGGGGCCCGGATAGATCTATTCGTAGGGAGGATTTTGCAAAAGGTAAAGTGATCCCTAAACGGTATAGAAACCGCAGACTGGGTGATTTTTTAAAAGAGCTTGAACTTACAGAAGGTCACGCTACCGGATGCTCAACGATAAAACAAGTAATGAAAGCCAATGGCTCACCTGATCCGGTTTTTGATTTTGATGAAGACCGTACCTGGTTCCAGGTTACATTACCTGTTCATCCTGTTTTCAAGACTAATAAAGTGGCTAAAGTTGAAAAGGAAGTTGATCTTTCAAAAGATATACAAAGTATTAATGAGAGCCTTGATAAGGTTTTAAAGAAAGCCGGAACTAAGCTTAGAGATATAGTTGGAGATAATGCTGGAGATATAGCTGATGCCATAGGTAGTGCTAAAGCTGGTGCCATAGATAATGCCATAGCTGGTGCCATAGCTGGTGCCATAGTTAATGCCATAGCTGGTGCTATAGATGATGCTGTAGATAAATATTTAAGCGCAAGAGCAATTGTAATACTGAAAAAATGTAAAAAACCTGTTGATAGAGCAACATTAATGGCGCATTTAAAAATAACGAATCACCGGAAAAATTACGAAGAACACGTTAAGCCTCTGGTTGATCTGGGTTGGCTTGCTATGACCATACCGGGTAAGCCTACCAGCCCCAAGCAAAAATATTACACTACGTTAAGAGGCTATGCCTTATTAGCGATACTTGAAAAAAATAAGCAAATTAAGAAATGAGTACAGAAACCGAAACAATAACTTGCTTAGGCAAAACCTTTACCAGCGAAGATGAGCGCAGGGAATATTTTCGTGAGGAATTGCGTAAAAAACTGCCGGAACTAAAAAACATAGAAGGCTTTCCTATTGGTGAAGATGATGATATTATAGCCTTAAGCGATCCTCCTTATTATACTGCCTGCCCTAACCCCTGGTTAAATGATTTTATTGCTGGATGGGAGAAAGAAAAAGAAACTATTAAAAATAGAGTAAAAGATTTTCATGTAGCAGAACCTTACGCAAGCGATATTAGTGAAGGGAAAAGTAATCCGGTATATACCGCGCATACTTATCACACAAAAGTTCCGCATCCGGCTATTATGCGTTATATGTTACATTACACTCAACCGGGCGATACTGTTCTTGACGCATTTGGAGGAACAGGTATGATGGGAGTTGCTGCCCAAGTCTGCGAGAGGCCGGATTCCGAGACAAAAATGAAAATTGAAATGGAATGGAAGCAAATGTTCAATTCTCTCCCTAAATGGGGATTGAGAAAAGCAATTTGTGGAGATCTTTCTCCCTATGCGTCCATGATAAGTTACAATTATAATTCTCCGGTTGATGTTGATACATTTGAAATAGAAACACAAAATCTCTTAGATAGTGTGATAAAAGAATGTACTTGGTTGTATGAAACAAAGCATAGCGATGGTGGAATCGGACTAATTAATTATGTTGTTTGGAGTGATGTCTTCATCTGCTCAAACTGCAATGAAGAAATAGTTTTTTGGGATGCAGCATTGGATACAACTAATAAAACAATTGTAGACGATTTTAATTGCCCGCATTGCAATTCTTTAAATAGCAAAGCTCAATCAGAAAAATCATGGATGACAATTTTTGATAATGGTATAAAGGAAACAATACGAGTTACCAAAACTGTTCCCGTTCTGATCGTATATACTTATAAAGGCAAAAGATACGAAAGACCACCTGGATCATTTGATTTGGAGTTGGTAAAAAAAATTAATGAGGGATCTATTCCTACATGGACTCCTTCATATAGGATGCCAGTAGGAGACGAATCTCGTAGGAATGATAGAACTGGCATCACGCATGTTCACCAGTTTTACACTAAAAGAAACTTATGGGCTTTATCAGTTTTAAACGATAAAATAGTAAATTCTAAAATCCCAAATAAATTAAGATTTATTTTAACAGCGATGATTAATCGTTCGACACAAATGAATCGTATTCATGTAAAAAATTATTTTTTTGGCGGAGGAGGATGGAATGCCGGACATTTAAAAGGAACTCTATACATCCCCTCTATTCCTATAGAAACCTCCATTCTCGAACAGATTTCTGATAAAATAGATAGTCTCAAAAAAGCGATAGTACTTTTAAAGGATGAATATTCAAACCTTCAATATGTGGCTTCGGCTTCGGCTATTCCTCTGAAGAAAGATTCTATTGACTATATTTTTACTGATCCTCCTTTTGGTGCAAACATAATGTATTCTGAATTAAATTTTCTGCCGGAAAGTTGGCTTAAAGTAGTATCCAATAACAAAAAGGAAGCCATCCAAAATAAAGCGCAGGGCAAATCCTTACTCGACTACCAGGAGTTGATGACAGAATGCTTTAAAGAATATTATAGGGTTTTAAAACCTGGCAAATGGATGACAGTTGAATTTAGTAATACAAGTGCCGCAGTTTGGAATGGAATCCAAACCGCAATTCAAAGGGGTGGATTTGTTATTGCCAATGTAGCAGGTATTGATAAAAAGCAAGGCGGTATGCGTTCAATAACTACCGCAACGGCAGTGAGACAAGACTTAGCAATTTCCTGTTACAAACCGGAAAAGGAATTTGAATCGAGTTTTAGTTCGGAAAACACAGATGTTGCTATTTGGGATTTTATTAATCAACATCTAAAACATTTACCAGTCCATTTAAAAAAGGGGACATCTACATCTGCTGTATTAGAGCGTAGTGCAAGGATTTTATATGATAGATTAATTAGTTATTACATCATGAAAGGGCTTTCTGTGCCAATAGATGCTAAGGATTTTCAAATTGGCCTTAAGCAGAAATTTGTTGAAAGAGATGAAATGTATTTCATGCAAGATCAAGTAATGGAATATGACGAGAAAAAGGCTCAAACTCCAGAGTTAATTCAATTGTCATTAATTGTTGCTTCAGAAAATGAAGGCATTGAATGGTTAAAACAAGAATTGAAGAAGGCCCAAACTTATTCAGAGATTCAACCAAAATGGATGCAAGCTATTCAAGCGGTACGTAAAGGAGATATTTTGCCTGAGTTGAAAGAGATATTAGAACAAAACTTTATCCAGGATTCAAACGGCAAATGGCGCGTCCCTGATCTAAATGAGGCAAAAGATCGTGATACTTTACGAAGCCGAACTTTATTAAAGGAGTTTACAAAGTATGTTGAAGAAAGCGCTAAGCCAAAAGCGAAGAAAATGAAAGAGGTACGTGTGGAAGCACTAAGGGCTGGTTTTAAAAACTGCTGGGAGAAGAAAGATTTTACAACAATAGTTTCTTTGGCGGATAAAATCCCTCAAAATATTTTATTGGAAGATGAGCAGTTATTAATGTATTACGATATAGCAAAGGATAGAATTTAATTATGGCTTGCACTCTGTACCGCGCAATAACACAAAGGGAATATGATGATATACTCACGCAGGGCAATCGTTTTCGTATCCGGGAGTTTACCCTGGAAGCGAAACAGTTTGCCGTTTCTGAAGAATGTGGGCATTATTACGGCAGAGAAATAGTGATGCGATTTGACAGGGTTAATTACATACTTTTAAGAGTAACTTTGAATCTGAGCGCTTTTTGCCAGGATGTAATGGTATTAGATGATTGCAGGGGCGTAACAATACCTTTTGACAGGCTGGAAGGATTCAATAATGCTATAACGGAATTAGTGCCGGTTAATTTAAATTAAAATGAAGATCAGAGCGCACATACAGTTATTATCAACTGCCGAAGGCGGGAGAATGAACCCTGTTTATTCTAATTACCGGCCTACATTACGTTTAGGGACAGATAAACAATCTGATTGTCTCATTACCGTACTTGACAAGCCCTCTATTAATCCTGGTGAAAGCGGTGAAGTAAATATCACAATAGCGCATCCCAATAATGTGGCCGGCATAAAAGTAAACAGTGAATTCAAATTAACCGAAGGCTTTAAAGAGATTGCGAAGGGTAAAGTTACCGAAGTGGTAACCTTCAATTTTTCCGTTGGCGATATTGTTTTATTCAATAACCAGGAAGCAGAAATTATTGAGTTTACTTCAGTTTTTAATGTAAATAAGGCACGCATAAAAATATTAAAATCCAATGAGCTAAAGGAAGTAATTGTAGATCAGTTACAGGAGTCATTGAATGTTTATTCAGATTCCAAGATCTCTTACCTTGCCATAGCTGCCAAAATAAAATCAGAAATAGCTAATCAGGCGATTCTTGCACCATTAGAAAGCAACATAGTTCCTCTGCCTCACCAAATCTTAGCTTTAGAAAAAGTGATGAGTGGACAATTCCTCCGTTTCTTAATGGCTGACGAGGTTGGTATGGGAAAAACCATAGAAACCGGTCTTGTTTTAAAAGAACTTAAATTACGAGGTATTGTAAAGCGCACACTTATTATTACCCCGCTTTCCGCAATGGGACAATGGAAGAGCGAGATGAAAAAACATTTTAATGAGACTTTTCACATCTATGAAACCGGCACCATTAATTCATTTGTAAAAGTTTTTTCGGGATTTGAAAGTGATAACGAAATAAATATCTGGTCGCAGCATAACCAGGTTATTGTTTCAATGGATTCTTTAAAACCATTGGAATCTCGCAGAGGCTGGTCTAATAAGGATGTTGAAGAATATAATAAATATAGAATACAAAGTGTATTACAGGCTGAATTTGACCTTTTGGTAATTGATGAGTGCCATAAAGTTGGAGGCAGCAGCCAAACTGTTGGCCGATATCAAATGGCCGATATTCTTTGCAACGCCATACCCAACGTACTATTACTATCTGCTACACCGCACCGGGGTAAAAGCGATCACTTTAGAAGAATTTTACAATTATTGGATGCCGATGCTTTTTCGGGTGAAGGGATGCCGGCCATACCTGAATTAGAGCCTTATGTAGTAAGAACAGAAAAGCGCCAGGCAATTGATTATAATGGCAAGCCGTTGTTCAACAAGCGTAACACGGCAAGAATAGAAGTGGAATATGATCCGCTAAAACATTTTAAGCAAAAGGCACTGTATGAAAATGTAACAGCTTATGTAGTTGAAGGTTTTAACCTCGCAAAAGATAACAAAAACACTTCTTATCAATTTGTGATGATCCTTTTTCAACGAATGATGAGCAGCTCAACACAGGCAATTTTAGATGCCATGCAAAAAAGAGCAGAGCGTTTATCCGGTGAAAAGAAAGATTATAACCGCGATAAAGCGTTGATGCAATTGGAGGAATACGGTGAAGAATCACAAATGGCAATGGATTTTGAACAGCGCATTTATGATGCGATTGAAGAAGCACAGATAAATTATGATACAGAACTAACTACTCTGCAAAATCTAATAAAAGAAGCTCAAGACTGTTTGATCAACGAAACAGATGCTAAAATTGATTATTTATTAGAGAGGTTGTCGGAGCTTAAAAAGAAAGAACATAACCCTGATCTTAAATTTTTAATTTTTACTGAATTTACAAGCACTCAAAAAATGCTTGCAAAAATACTACAGGATCGCGGTGGTTATATTTGCGATGCTATAAATGGATCAATGTCGTTTGATGAACGTGTAGAAGCTCTAAAGAATTTTAAGGAAAAAGCACAAATTCTCATTGCCACAGATGCTGCCGGTGAATCGTTAAATATGCAGTTCGCGCATATTGTAATTAATTATGATATGCCCTGGAACCCGATGGTGGTAGAACAGCGGATTGGGCGTGTAGACAGGATTGGCCAGGCTCACGAAGTATTAGCCTTAAATTTAATGCTGGATAACTCCGTAGATAAAAGGGTTTTTGAAGTGATCGAGACTAAACTGAACCAGATTATGGTTGAGTTGGGGATAAATAAAACGGCTGATGTTCTGGACAGCACAATTGAGCAGAAAAAACTCGATCAATTATACCTTACCTCTTTACTTGATCCGGCAAGGTTTGAGCAAGAGAGTAAAAACTGGCTCGAAGAGATTAAGCAAAAGCTTAGAGAATACAAAAGCACGGAAGGAGCTTTACCTACGGTAAATACCAAAGAAATAAAAGTTGAAAAAGTAGATGCAATAAAGCATAGTCCAATTCCTAATTGGCTGGAGGGGATGACAAAAAATTATTTACGCGCTAAAGGCATCTTATATCAGCCGCTATTAGAAGGATTGAAATTTAAGTTTCCAGGGCTAAAAGAAAATATTTACACTTTTAATATTAAAGAAAGTATAAACAATCCTATTCCAGAACCTTTATCTCTTCAACACGAAATGATTAGCACAATTCTTTCTGATGCGGTTTCTTTTTCGGATTCTCAGCCTATTCCCCTGGTTAGGCTTAAAGATGCGAATTCTGTGTCGGGGATTTGGAGCTTATGGCATTTACAAGCTCGGAACAACTTTGAAACTACTAATTTATTCCATTCCGTTTTTATTTCAGACCAAGGTGAGCAGTACCTGAGTTATTCAAAAGAAATTTGGAATAAATTAATTCAAGATGATAATTATTTTGATTGTGTTGGTACGATGAATACAGAAAGTTCTAAAGCATCTTACCTGGAACTTAAAATCAGAGTAGAAGAACTTTTAAGTTCAAAATATGCTGAAATAGAAGATAGAATGGAAACGAATACAATCAGGATCAAACAGAATAAAGAAAAATCGTTTGTTTTCCAGGAGAAACAAATGCAAAAAATAGGAATTGAAAATATTCGCCAATCAAGACTTCAAAAGCTGTATAAAGAAAAGGAGCAATGGGAGCAAACTTTTGATTCTGCTAAACGAATAGTGCCAGATTTGAAATGCTTATTAATTACCAAGATCATCAATGAGTAGTTGGGTAGATAAATTTAAGAATATCATTTATTCGAGTCACAGGGAACATATAATAGTCTGTGATAGGGATAATCTTTTCTCATACCCGGAATTGTCTTCAGGTATTCAAGAAGATGGTTACAGAGTAATAAATTGCCATTCTCCGCTTGATGTGCGTATCAGCTTTGAATTGAATGTGCGGAATGTTAAAGAGAAATGTATTATTGTTGCACCGGTTGGATATAAACCGCTTCCTGATATGGCGATCTCCGTCCATTTCAATGATATTGGGATGAAAGAACTATTTCCGAAGCTCGACTCGAAAGCCTTAAAGGGATTAAGCTTTAACGCACTCTGTACCCTCTCAAATATTAAACATTATGAAGAGCTTGGCCAGGATAGAACATTGAAATTCTTATTGGAAAATCTTTATGGTCTTGACTTTGATAGTCTAACGGCAAGTAGAGCTAAGGAAAGAGTTTTAAACGCATTAATTACAGTATTACTTGAAAAAAATGGCGTTAATGAGGCCCTTATGTCATACTTATCCACTCTGGCAAAGCCTTATTTCCCAACATTAATTAACCAGGGTTTATCAAAGGAAAATTTGTTGCAATTTATTCAGGAGAATTGGAATAATTTCGCAAAAGGAAAAGAGACAGGAATTGATTTTTCAGAATCATCTTTAAGTAAAAGCATCGGATTTCTTTTTATTCGTGATTACTTAGTTCCTATATCAGTATCTAAAGAACAGTATGAGTCTGTTTATGCCGGTTTTCGGATCGGATTGAAATATAATTCTAATGAAGCTACACAAATAGAAATTCAGGCTCTTATAGAGTATTTGAATCAACAGCTAGTGCAACTGCAAGATCTCCATGAAGAATGGTTTACCGTAGTTCAGGTATTGGCTAAAACTGCAAATAAGGTGTTAGCCTTAAATTCTGAAGATCAAAAAAAGAGCTTTAAAGAAGTGGTTAATAAATTGAATGACCGTTTTCAACGTTACCTCGAAAATAATTATTGGAGCGTTTTTACTTTAAGTGGAGTTAGAAAGCCATTTGTTGTGACTCGCATTTTAGAGTATATGAAAGCGCAGCCAGAGAAGAAGAAAGCTTTGATTGTTATTGATGGGATGAATTACTGGCAATGGGAGCTGATTTCGGAGCATTTAAGAAAGTCAGGAATAGATTGTAACACGAAAACAACTATGGCTTATATTCCTTCTATCACTGCGTGGTCTCGCCAAGCAATTTTTAAAGGGGGCAAACCTGATCTTGATAAAGACAATTCCAACGAAAGTAAACTTTATAAAGATTATTGGAAACAAGCTTCTTACCAGGACTTTCAAATACATTATGAAAAATTTGGCGCAAACAGTCTGTTAGATTTGAATGCCATCGGTAATAACATTGAAATTCTTGGTTTAGTCTGCAATGATTTGGACGACATTATGCACGGAACTATTTTAGGTAATGAGCAATTGCGGCAATCCACTTTGCAATGGATAGAAAAGATTAAATTAGAAAGAACAATAATGGAATTAAAAAATAGAGGGTTCAAATGCTTCATTACTTCAGATCACGGTAATATTGAAGCGAAGGGAATAAATAATTTAAAACTTTCAGACAAATTCGGATCTGTTTCAAGAGGCAAACGCCACATCCGGTTTACTAATGAGACTTTATTTAATGGTTTCATAGAACAAAATAAAGATTTAAAATTTGTAACAAGAGATCTTTCGGTATATCTGAAAGACGAAAACGCTTTTACTAATGAAGAAAAGGTCGTTATAACTCATGGTGGTAGTCATTTATGGGAAGTCCTCGTGCCTTTTGTTGAAATATGAATACTACAGCCGGAAAATATATAGGAATTAATCAAAGAGTGCCTTTTAAGGTGCTTGACCAGGGTATTCTGAGTTACCTACAAACAGATGTTGTTAATCGGGAGGAGCTTAAGGAATATCTCCGTGAGTTTACAAAAGGTGAAAATCGTGTTTCAAAAGCGGCTAATTATGCCAATGCTATTTTAACCAAGCCAACAACAGCGTTAAAGACAATTAAACAAAACTTGAACGCTGACACTTATCTCAGGTTATCTGAAAAGGAGCGAAAAGCATTAGTTCTATCATTAGTTGCGCTAACTTATCCTATCGCGTATGATCTTTTAGTTGCCCTGGCAACCGGTTTTAAGGTGCAAAGTCAAATCAATAAGAAGTTCATCAGTCAAAAAATGAGTGCTATTTACGGAAGTAACAGAACCTTGGATATAGCCTTGGATGCCTTATTGCCAATGCTTATTGAGCTTGGAGCTATTCAACGCGCAAAAATGTCGATTTATGAACTGGCTCCCCATTCAGTTCTTCAGGCTTCAATTTTAACTGAGTTATTTATTTATACTGACATTAGGCTTTCGGGATCAAAGTCCATTCTTCTCCAGGAGCTAACAACTCGTCCTTGGTATGAGTATTATTCAGTGGAGTATAAAAAAGAAATTCACAACAAACTTCTTACATTTTCTGAAGCGAGAATTGGAGGGGGATATATAAGTATCTCGTAAATGGCAATAAAGAAGCTTGAGGAAACAGTTAAATCTTTATTTGATAAAACGGCAAACTGCGATCCGGATATCAACCCCAGAAAACAAAAAAGCCTTTAAATCATACGATTTAAAGGCTTTTGATGTTCATTGAAACTGAAAAAGTGGAGTCGGAGGGATTCGAACCCTCGTCCAAACAAGGAATTAATATGCTTTCTACATGCGTAGCAGAATTTTAATTTTCGATAAGCTTAGGTAGTCCTGCCAACCATAAGGCTTACTTAGCTTCTTTATCTCATCACGGATCAAAGCTCTCCGCAACTATTTCTTCATTTGTTATGCTTCACTGGGGACGCAGAAGATCAGAGCTTCCCCGGAAACAAAGGCACTTAATACTTGGTATTAAGCAGCCATAGCGTAGTTAGACTCGCCATTTATAGAGTTTGAGAATTAGGATTAACGTGTCATATCCACAACACACGGCATGCTTACATAAAAATCGCACTCGCTGTCAAAACCAGACGACCCCATATTTTAAAGAACTTTTAAGGCTGCAAAGATACGGAAAAGAATATAGCTTCAATGTCTTTTAATTAACACCGTACTGATTTCCCCTTTCCGGCTATTAATTTTCACCGTTCACCGAATACCGCCTTTTTCCTGGCCCGATCTGGACTAATTTCGATATAACCAATAACTAAAAGCTATGGAAGCCCAGGGATTAAACTTATTCATCGTTGATGATAACAGGTCAATGGTATTAGCGCTTAAACAGTACTTAAGCAACAAGTTCGAAGGAAAACTCAACATCTCCACGTTCTATGACGGCGAAAGCTGCCTTGAAAATATCGATGAGCAGACCGATGTGGTCATTCTTGATTATTTCCTCAGTGGAAAGAACGGAAATGAGATCCTGCGTGCTATTAAGGAACTGAACCCCCGCACGGAAGTGATCATGCTTTCCAGCAATGAAAGTATCGAAACGGCAGTAGAATCCTTCCGCCTCGGTGCGAAGAACTTCGTGGTAAAGAATGCCAATGCCTGGAGAAAGCTCTCCATCCTGGTGGAAACTTTGGTAATTACACCTTTCCGCTATGTATGGGAATTCGGCGTTACCAAATTCGTCGCTATTTTCCTTGCCACCTTTGCAACCATGGGAGCAGTCGTATCTATCATTCTTAAATTAACATCCTGACGATTATGGAACCTTCAAAGAACAAATTATCAATTGTGATCATTGCCGACAATCCCTTGTTTGCGGAAATGCTGAAAAAGTCAATTACTGCCGGCCTGGAAGAAGATACGGCTATTCAGGCCATGAATACAAGCGAAGCATTCTTTAAGGAAGTGGAAAGCGGCCGCCTGCAGGCAGATGTAGTGGTTATAGACTATGAGCTGAATAAGAGCAGGGAAGAAGAGCAGGGCTGTAAAACCGTTATTGATCGCATCAGGAGACTTTCTCCTGAAACAGCCATTGTGATCATTTCGGATGAAAAAGACATGCAGGAAGCCTCAAAAGCGCTGCAATACGGGGCAAACGAATATGTCACGAAGGATAAATTCGCATTTTCACACATCACCAATGCTGTGAAAAGCTGCCTCAATCCTTCTAAATCATAACACCACCGGGATATTATCGTTCAGCTTCGGATAGCTCATGCCGAGGCCTTTCAGCGCTTCCACAGTTTTCTTTGCAATAAAATATTCCTTATACCAATTCTGGTCAGCGGGTACAATGTGCCATTTCGCAGCTTCTGAACAATGCAGAAAAGCATCTTCATAAGCATGCATGTATTCATTCCAGAACTCCCTTTCCTTCATATCGCGGTCGTTGTGCTTCCACATTTTTTCGGGGTCGCTCATCCGTTCCTGTAAGCGTTCCAGCTGTTCCTCCTTTGAAATGTGCAGGTAAAATTTCAATACAACCGTGCCCGATTGAACCAGCAAACGCTCAAAGTTATTGATATGCTCAAAGCGCTGCTGCAGCGTTTTCTTATCGATGATGTTATGCACCCGCTGGATCGTGACGTCTTCATAATGCGAACGGTTAAAGATGTGGATCATTCCTTTTTCCGGCACCTGCTGGTGGATCCTCCATAAAAAATCATGTTTCATCTCTATGGCTGTAGGCTGCTTGAATGCGATCACACGGCATCCCATCGGGTTCACCGCTTCAAACACATTTTTTACTGCGCCATCTTTCCCGGATGCGTCCATTCCCTGGATCACGATCAGCAGCGAATGCTTGCCTTCCGCAAACAGCACGTTCTGTAGTTCTTCCAGCCTGAACTTAAGCTCCTGCAGCTCCTTTTTCGTATGCTCCTTCTGGAATTTTTTTGGTGCCCTTGTGTCGATTTGATGCAGCTTTATCTTGTCCATAAGCGGGATTTGTTTGTTTAAATGTACGGATAAAAACATGCCAATCCCTGAAAAGGCTTTTTCAACGGGAGAAAAATGCATGTGAACGAATGCCGGCGAAAAAAGGCCGGTACCGGGACTAATTTTGAATAATAAACTAAAAAGCAAATTCTAAGATTATGAAAACACAACACGAAAACGATGAATTGATTTCATCCCCGGGAGTAAAAAATACTTCAGGTACTGCAGAAGGCAGCAGCAATGAGGAAAATGTACATGAAACTACACAGCAAACTGAGGAAAATTATGATACAGACGATTGGTATAACGAAGCAGCCATTTGACGAATAGGATAATTTTTTTCCTTTTGAGCGATTCAAAATGTACAGACGGCGCGGAAGATCAGTATTTGCAGTGAGAGTGGCATGCAGTTGACAACAATCAGGATAAAAAGATTATTAATTTAAAACCACATTAAAGATGAAAACGAAAACATTAAGTGTCCTTGGAATACTTTTACTTTCTTCCGGGATAACATTCGCACAGGTGAATAACGGTGTGAACATCAACATTAATTCAGATACGGTAAAAACAAATAATAATACAGATACCGTAAAAGTGATCCATGATACGATCAAACAGGTACAGGTAGTTCCTGCTCCGGCACCAGCTCCGGCACCTCCTGCCGAGCCTGAGAAAAAAGAGCCTCCTTTTAAAAGCGGTGAGATCGGTTTACGCTTCATGCCTACCTTCTCAACCTTTAACCTGAGAAATCCTGACGGCTCAACAGTGAACGGCGAGCTCGCAATGAGCTACGGTTACGGCGGTATGCTCGGGATCAACTCAAAGCACGTAGGATTGCAGCTCGAAGTGATCTATAACGAGATCTCTCAAAAATATAAAGACAAAGACCTTGAGCGCAGGATCGACATCAATTACCTGAATATTCCTTTATTGCTTACGCTCAATACGGATAAATCAAAACCGGTGAACTTCGGTGTTGCAATTGGTCCGCAGGTAGGTGTGAACGTTGGTTCACGCGTAACCACGCAGGGCGGTTCAACGGCAGATACCCTGCAGGCTACAGTGGCTTTGAAAAAAGCTGACGTAGGCTTTGCATACGGTGCCGGATTTGATTTCGCACTGAATAAAATGCGCACAATTAAGCTGAACCTTGGTTTTCGTGGTGTATACGGACTGGTTGATATCAGCGATAACAGCAAGACCAAAACAACAAATTCATATTATATCCTGGATCGTACAAATGTTGAAACATATTCCGGTTACCTCGGATTATCTTTCGTATTCTAAAAGAACGGGATCATAAACAAAGAAGGGCTGATGAATCAAATTCATCAGCCCTTCCTGTTTTAATTCAGCAGCTTATTTTACAATGGTTACGCTGCCTATGTATTTATGTTTTTTGTCTTTGTAATCCGACAGCTTCACTACATATACATACACATCTTCCTGTGCTGCTTCACTGCCGTGATTGGCTTTTCCATCCCAGTGTGTATTGATGTCGTCCGTATGGAAGATCAGGTTGCCCCAGCGGTCGTAAATGCTCATTTCGTACGTTTTGATGAAATCACCTTTACCGTAGAACTCATCGTTAACGCCATCAGCATTCGGCGAGAAAGCATTCGGGATAAAGAAGGTGAATTCCGGATCGATAATGATACAATGTGTGACAGAATCGATACAACCGGCATTGCTTGTTACAGTGAGCATTGCACAATAGCTTCCCACTTCAGAGAACAGGTGCGAAGGATTTTGCAGGTCGCTGCTGTCGTTGCCCGAGCTCGCCAGGTAATCCCCGAATTTCCAGTTCCAGCCTGCTATAGAGCCGAATATAACGCTTGACTGGTCAATGTATTGAACGGTAGGCGTAAAAATGCTCGTGGATGCAGGTGCTGTGAATTCAGGCACAGGGATCGGGTTTACCGTGATCACATAAGGTATTGTGCTTGTTGTGATACAGCCTGCAGCGGATGTGTCGGTCAGCGTGATCGTATAGCTTCCTGCCGCCATAAAGCAATGCGAAGGGTTCTGGCTGACCGAGTCCGGCCCGCCATCCCCGAAATTCCAGTTCCATCCCGCAACAGAGCCGGAAGAAATGGTTGAAGCATCCGTAAAGTTGACGCACAGCGGCTCACAGCCCGATGTAACATTGGATGCGATCACAGGCACCGGCTTCGGAAGCACGGTAACCGTTACCGTTGCAGTAACAGCAGGTGAGCATCCATCATTCGCAGTAACTGTGTAGGTAGTAGTGGCAGCCGGTGTTGCGGTCGGCATGTCAATAGCCGGATCGCTCAATCCTGCAGCAGGCGACCATGAATAGGTATAGCCGCTTCCTGCGCCATTTGATGCAATAGCAGATATAGTAGTGGAGAAGCCCGGGCAAACCGAAGCTGTTCCCGCTGTGATCACTGATAATGGCGGATTAACAGTCACAGTCACAGAGGCTGTTGCCGTACATCCGTTTGCATCTGTTGCAGTAACGGTATAACCTGTAGTGCCGGCAGGTGCAGCGGTAGGATTTGCAACCGCAGCGCTGCTCAGTCCTGTGGCAGGGCTCCATGAATATGTGTATGCGCCCGTACCTCCGGTAACGGTTGCTGTAATAGTCGTGCTTCCGCTGTTGCAGATAATCACGTTCGGAATTGGGGCAACGGCAAGTACTGTCGGCTCTGTGATGGTCACCACAACAGTTGTGGAGCATCCGTTAGCATCGGTAACTGTGCAGGTGTATGTTCCTGAACATAATCCCGTAGCTGTTTGTGTGTTCTGCACAGGCACAGTGTTCCATGAATAGTTATACCCTCCTGAAGCAGTTGGAGTTCCTCCGGCACCTGTGGCAGTGGCAGTTCCGTTGCATGTGCCGAAGCAGGTCACATTCACCTGTGTGGAAGTGGCAGTTACAGCAGTCGGCTCGGTAACAGTGGATGTACCTGTTGCAGTACAGCCCCATGTATCCGTTACGGTTACTGTGTATGTTCCTGCTCCCACGTTGCAGGCAGCAGTGTTGCAGCCGCCCGGTGTCCAGTTGTATCCGTATGATCCCGAACCTCCTGCAGGGATCACGATGGTTTGTCCGTCGGTGCCGCCGTTGCAGTTAGGTGCTAAGCCTGCTAATGAAAGGGTGATCTGCGGATCAGCATAGATCGTTACAGTGCTTGTTCCGGTGCATCCTGCGGCTGAAGTAACAGTTACGGTATAAGTGGTAGTTGTTGCAGGTGAAGCGATCGGGTTATAGATCGTTGCATTGCTTAAGCCGGTTGCCGGGCTCCATGAGTAGGTAAAGCCTGCTCCGTTCGGACTTGCCGTTAATCCCGTATTTCCACCGAAGCAAATACTGTCGTTAGGCCCCGCATTCACGGTGAGCGAGGAATTCACCGTCACGGAAGATATTGCTGTGGCTGAACAGCCAAGCGATGTTCCGGTAACAGTATAAGTGGTGCTTACAGCAGGTGTTGCATCGGCTGTGTTCGGCCCTGTTGATGTTGCTCCCGCGCTCCATATATAAGTTGTTGCACCGCCAGCAATTAAATTCGCAGTAATGCCCGGGCATACAGCAGGGGAGTTCACGGTTACAACCGGTATCGGATTTACAGTAACTGTTGAAACAGCAGTGTTTGAACAGCCGGTTTGTGTTCCTGTAACAGTATAGCTTGTTGTGGTTGACGGTGTTGCATCAGCGGTTGAAACACCTGTGGATGTAGCGCCTGCAGACCATGTATAACCTGTGGCTCCGCTGGCGGTCATCGTTGCTGTTGATCCGTTACAAATAGCCGGAGAGCTTACAGTTACGGTTGGCAATGGTGTAACTGTAACCGTTGAGATTGCAGTTCCTGTACAGCCTCCGCTTGTTCCTGTTACGGTATAGGAAGTGGTCGCCATAGGTGCTGCATTTGCAGTGTTGGCTCCTGTTGAAGTAGCACCTGCTGTCCATGAATAGGTTGTGGCGCCGCCGGCAACAAGGTTGGCTGTCTGCCCGGCACAAATGGTCGGGGAGTTCACGGTAACACTCATTGATCCGCCTATTGTTACTGTGGAGACCGCTGTTCCGCTGCAGCCGCCGGTGGTTCCGGTAACAGTGTAGGAAGTGGTCACTGCAGGTGAAACAGTGATCGGGTTACCTGTAGCCCCGTTCGACCATGAATAAGTGGTTCCGCCGGCTGCTGTTAATGTTGCCGTTTGCGAAGGACAGATCGTAGGATTGTTCACCGTGATGGTTGGTGGTGGGTTTACGGTGATCGTGTATGTGTTCGGTGTTCCCGTACATCCGCCCGCAGCGCCCGTCGGTGTAACCGTTATGGTTGCCGTGATCGGCGATCCTGTGGCGTTGGTGGCAGTGAAGGAAGGCACGTTCCCGCTGCCGCTTCCCGTAAGGCCGATAGCGGTATTGGAGTTGGTCCAGGTAAAGGTAGCGCCCGCCGGCGTGCTCGTGAACGAAGTGGCCGGGACTGTATTTCCAGGGCAGTACGATGCATTCGGAGGCACGGCTACTGTTACGCCCGGCGAAACTTTCACTACAAACGACATGGTGATCGGCGTAAAGCAGGCATTGATAGGTGTTCCGGAAACTGTATAGGTTGTTGTTGCTGCAGGGTTTGCTGAAACGGATGGCCCTGTGGTGGAGGATAATCCTGTTCCCGGCGACCATGACCAATTGTAGCTGGAGATGGTAGGCCCGGCGACACTAATGGTTGCAGGAGCTCCGGAGCAGATCTTCACAGTGTCGTTGTAAGGAGTACAAACCGCAGGAGCTGCAGTTAATGATCCCGGGTATGAAAGGTAAACGGAATTATTGATCGCATTTGATGCGGCAAGGTCATCCAGGATCACTACAAACTTGAATGTTTCAGTGGCTCCCGGGGCAAGGTTCTGAACGCGGTATGCAAGTGCGATCGCTTCATCCATAAAATTGGTGGATCCCACCGTTTGCGTAAAGCCGGTCCCGTTCCAGAGTGCAGATGCATCGCGGTTGGAAAAGCCTCCATAGCAGGCCCTCCAGTTGGCGCCCACACCGGCAAGGCCGATGTACGACACAGGCTGTGATGCAGGTAAGCTCGAGGTCGCTTTCACGTGTGCAGTATTGCAAAGTCCGCTGTATGGCTGCGCAACAATGGTGTTTTGTGTTGTAAAATCCCCGCTGATGGATTGGTTGTTGTCAGGATCCAGGTTCCGGTAATAATAAAGATCAGGAACAGTAGCGCCGCCGTTGTTGGTGATGGAAATGGTAGTGGTATAAAAGAGATCGTTCTGCTGGAGGAAATAGTTGATCTTAAAGTGAAGATCGGTTCCGGAAGAAGATAAATTTCCCTCCCAGTCGGCAGAGTAGCAGTTGAAGATATGGCTCCAGTTAGTGATGCTTCCGTTGATCTCGTTCAGGTAGCTGCAATTGTTACCGAAAGAAGGGCCTGCATTGCCAATGGTAACGCCCCATCCGTTCTCAGGACTGCCGGGCGTAAAAAAATCTCCGTCATAGGTGGCCCAGGCATTTACCTGCGGATTGGAAACAAATCCTAAGAACGCATTCCCCGAGCGGTAGTGCATTCCCGGCAGTGGAGGAGATGCAGTATTCCATGGTGCGCCTTCAAAGCCTCCGGGGCCGGCAATACCTATTTCAACGCTGGTACCTTTGATAAAAGCATCAGCGCCCACGATCTGGGCTCTTATATTACCTGTGAAAAGAATGGAAAATAGTGAAAGAAAGACACTGCGGGATAGTAATTTTCTTTTTTTCATGATGTAACAGTTTAGAGCAATTTTATTTTAGTTTGTAGAGAATCGTAAGCAGGAAGCCTGTTCCACACAAAAACCAACAAAGGCCGTAACGTTTTAAACCAGGAAAAATGTAAATCAAAAAATGCTAATCAGAATGGCAGAGAGTAATTTTTATCGATGCAGCACAACATCTTCATTTTCAAATATATAAATTAAATGCCAGTAAAAGTATATACACTTCTATATAAGGATGCACCATAAGCAGGAAAAGTTGCATGCGGGTTATTTTACGGCGATGTTCATCTCATTATAGAATTTTCGCTCATTCAGGTAATAGAAATTTCCCTTCGCCATTACATGCACCACCATGTGCTCTATGGAAAGCGGCTGGCCTTCCTCAATATCAGCAATGTTCGAATGGCGGATATCATGCCCGTCGAAGATCAGCACAAGCCCCGATCCGATCGCTTCCATGACATTTCCTTCTGTTATAAGCACGCCTGTATCTTCGCCCAGGCCGATGCCGATGCACCCTGGGTTGCCGGCAACAGCCTGCGTAAGCCTTCCGAACCTTCCCCGGGTCACAAAATGCGTATCAATGATCACATCCTTTATCAGTGCAAGCCCGGTGGTTATTTTAACTTCCCCTTTCAGCAAAGCCCCTGTGCTGCTTCCCTGGTAGATCATGGTATTGCTCATGGCCATAGCGCCCGCGCTTGTTCCCGCGATCACGAAATCCTCCTGCATGTAGCGGCGGATAAGGATTTTGAGGAATTCGGTCCCCCCGAAGATCATGCTGAGGCGGAGCTGGTTTCCGCCGGTGAACATTACGCCATCGGCTTTTTTAATACGTTCAAGATATTCCTGGTTGAGTGCGTCCTCCCTTTTTTTGATGTGAAGGATGCCTACATTCTTGCAGCCAAGCTTGCCAAAGGCCTGTATATAGTTATCGCCAACCTCTTCAGGGATCTGCGATGCTGTAGTGATAACCTCAATGGTAGAGTCGATCCCTTTCATTTCCGAAAGGATCCTCTTTAATATACCGAATTCAAAAAAGTTGAGATGTGCTTTTTGTGCGAAATGGGGGTCAATGCCGGTACCTTTGTCTTCACTTCCGCCTACTGATATTAGTTTTCCTTTTGGAACAGTCATTAATAAAGGGTTTTGCTCTATAGATAAGTACTTGATGTTTCAGGCTGCAATATAGAAAATGTATATAATATATGCTCTCAAAATCCGTTCCTATGCAGGTTTACTCATAGAAAGCAGAGTAGGGTGTGGAATAAGATTCTCAATCCTGGCCGGGGGCCGGAAACCCATAAGCATGCCGGAATGAAAATTATTGTACTGCAAATCAGCACAATTAAGTATTATAGCGGAAAATAATTGCTATAATGCTTGCAGGTATTGAAAAACGCTGTACATTTGCACCCGCTTTGAAAACAAGCACACGTTCATTGAATCATCCCGAAAGAAAGAAAATTAAAAAAATCTTTAAAAAAGTTTGCAGATTAAAAAAAGTTAGTACTTTTGCAGCCCGCTTTTAAACGAGCAGCGTTCTTTAAAAACTAACCGAAAAGAAAAAATAAAAATTTTTCGAAAAAAGTTTGCAGATTAAAAAAAGTTAGTACTTTTGCAGCCCGCTTTTAAACGAGCAGCGTTCTTTAAAGACTAACCGAAAAAAGAAAAATAAAAATTTTTCAAAAAAAGTTTGCAGATCAAAAAAACTTAGTACTTTTGTCGCCCCGATAAAGAGAAACGTTCTTAAGAAATCGAAACAGAAAAATAAAATAAATTTTTTTCGAAAAAAGTTTGCAGGTTAAAAAAGTATTAGTACTTTTGTCGCCCCAAACGAAACGGGAAGTTCTTTTAAACTTGAATTTATAGTCCTGGTAAAACAGGAAGAGTATATATAAATAAGTTCTTTGAAAATATTGATGAAGAGATAGAAATAATAAGTATCCCTTATGCTATAATGTTCTTATAGTATATTGAGAAACAAATCCTAAACAAATAATTTTTCTTTTATGAAGAAGAGCAATATAAAACTTACAATGAAGAGTTTGATCCTGGCTCTGGATGAACGCTAGCGGCGGGCGTATTACATGCACGTCGTACGGTAACATGAGTAGCAATACTTGATGACGAGTGGCGCACGGGTGCGTAACGCGTATGCAATCTACCTTTAACTGGTGAATAGCCCGAAGAAATTCGGATTAACACACCATAGTATAATTAAATGGCATCATTTGATTATTAAAACTCCGGTGGTTAAAGATGAGCATGCGTGACATTAGCTAGTTGGTGAGGTAATGGCTCACCAAGGCTACGATGTCTAGGGGATCTGAGAGGATTAACCCCCACACTGGTACTGAGACACGGACCAGACTCCTACGGGAGGCAGCAGTAAGGAATATTGGACAATGGTCGCAAGACTGATCCAGCCATGCCGCGTGAAGGATGACGGCCCTATGGGTTGTAAACTTCTTTTGTATGGGAAAAAACCTCTTTACGTGTAAAGAGCTGATTGTACCATAAGAATAAGGATCGGCTAACTCCGTGCCAGCAGCCGCGGTAATACGGAGGATCCAAGCGTTATCCGGATTCATTGGGTTTAAAGGGTGCGTAGGCGGAATGATAAGTCAGTGGTGAAATCCTGCAGCTTAACTGCAGAACTGCCATTGATACTGTCAATCTTGAGTACATTTGATGTGGGCGGAATGTGTCATGTAGCGGTGAAATGCTTAGATATGACACAGAACACCGATTGCGAAGGCAGCTCACAAAACTGTAACTGACGCTGAGGCACGAAAGCGTGGGTATCAAACAGGATTAGATACCCTGGTAGTCCACGCTGTAAACTATGATTACTCGATGTTTGCGATACACTGTAAGCGTCTAAGCGAAAGCGATAAGTAATCCACCTGGGGAGTACGCTCGCAAGAGTGAAACTCAAAGGAATTGACGGGGGCCCGCACAAGCGGAGGAGTATGTGGTTTAATTCGATGATACGCGAGGAACCTTACCTGGGCTTGAAAGTTAGTGACCGGCTCTGAAAGGAGCTTTTCCGCAAGGACACGAAACTAGGTGCTGCATGGCTGTCGTCAGCTCGTGCCGTGAGGTGTTGGGTTAAGTCCCGCAACGAGCGCAACCCCTATCATTAGTTGCCAGCACGTAATGGTGGGAACTCTAGTGAAACTGCCCGCGCAAGCGGTGAGGAAGGTGGGGATGACGTCAAGTCAGCACGGCCCTTACGTCCAGGGCTACACACGTACTACAATGGCCGGTACAAAGGGCAGCTACACAGCGATGTGATGCTAATCTCTAAAACCGGTCCCAGTTCGGATTGGAGTCTGCAACTCGACTCCATGAAGCTGGATTCGCTAGTAATCGAAAATCAGCAATGTTTCGGTGAATACGTTCCCGGGCCTTGTACACACCGCCCGTCAAACAATGGAAGTTGGGAGTATCTAAAGTCGATAACCGCAAGGAGTCGCCTAGGGTAAAACCAGTAACTGGTGTTAAGTCGTAACAAGGTAGCCGTACCGGAAGGTGCGGCTGGAACACCTCCTTTCTAGAGAGATTTCGTTTCACCTATTTAGTAGGTTTACGGTACTTCTTATTTCTTTTCTTCATTAATTATTTTAAACTTACCCAAAACGAGCTCAGAAGTGTAATAACTCAGAGCGAAAGGATTAAAGGAAAAGTAAAATCAAATGCCAAAAGCTATCAACTTTTGATTTTTAAATTTAACTTTTAACCTTAAATAAATAGTCCCGTAGCTCAGTTGGTTAGAGCACTACACTGATAATGTAGGGGTCAGCAGTTCAAATCTGCTCGGGACTACAAAAAAATTCGTATTGGGGAATTAGCTCAGCTGGCTAGAGCACCTGCCTTGCACGCAGGGGGTCATCGGTTCGAATCCGTTATTCTCCACAAAATTCTTCGAAAGAAGGGTAAAGTTCTTTGACATATTGAAAGAAAATACAAAGTAGATAATGTTATCTATAGCAATATAGTGACATAAAATTAATAAGAAAGTAATTAAGGGCGTATGGCGAATGCCTTGGCTCTCAAAGGCGATGAAGGACGTGATAAGCTGCGATAAGCTACGGTTAGAGGCAAATACTCATTATACCCGTAGATTTCCGAATGGGGCAACCCTATTAGTTGAAGACTAATAATCCGAAAGGAAGCAAACCCGGAGAACTGAAACATCTAAGTACCCGGAGGAAGAGAAAACAATTAAGTGATTCCCTAAGTAGTGGCGAGCGAAAGGGGAATAGCCCAAACCATGATCGTTAAGGCGATTATGGGGTTGTAGGACTACAATATTGACTGTGTTTTTGAAGTGGAATCTTCTGGAAAGTTGAGCAATATAGGGTGATAGCCCCGTACACGAATCAAAAGCACTACATAGTAGTATCCTGAGTACCGCGAGGTCGGAGACGCCTTGTGGGAATCCACCAGCACCATCTGGTAAGGCTAAATACTCTTGAGAGACCGATAGTGAACTAGTACTGTGAAGGAAAGGTGAAAAGAACCGCGAATAGCGGAGTGAAATAGAACCTGAAACCATACGCTTACAAGCGGTCGGAGCGGCTTCGTGCCGTGACGGCGTGCCTTTTGCATAATGAGCCTACGAGTTACTCCTCTCTAGCAAGGTTAAAGATCTAAGATCTGCAGCCGAAGCGAAAGCAAGTCTGAATAGGGCGTATAGTTAGAGGGGGTAGACGCGAAACCTTGTGATCTACCCATGACCAGGTTGAAGTTCCGGTAACACGGAATGGAGGACCGAACTGATAAGCGTTGAAAAGCTTCCGGATGAGTTGTGGGTAGGGGTGAAAGGCTAATCAAACTGGGAAATAGCTCGTACTCCCCGAAATGTTTTTAGGAACAGCCTCGAGGTTGAGTCTTATAGAGGTAGAGCTACTGATTGGACTAGGGGGCTTCACCGCCTACCAAATCCTGACAAACTCCGAATACTATAAGATATACTCGGGAGTGAGCCCATGGGTGCTAAGGTCCGTGGGCGAGAGGGAAAGAACCCAGACCAGCAGCTAAGGTCCCCAAATCTATGTTAAGTTGATCTAACGTGGTCCGATTGCTTTGACAGCTAGGATGTTTGCTTGGAAGCAGCAATTCATTTAAAGAGTGCGTAACAGCTCACTAGTCGAGCGATTGGGCGTGGATAATAATCGGGCATAAAACATAGTACCGAAGCTCTGGATTTTACAGCAATGTAATCTGGTAGGGGAGCATTCTAATTGCACTGAAGGTGTGGCTTGAGCCATGCTGGAGCGATTAGAAAAGCAAATGTAGGCATAAGTAACGATAAGGCGGACGAGAAATCCGCCCACCGATAGACTAAGGTTTCCTGAACAACGTTAATCGATTCAGGGTTAGTCGGGACCTAAGGCGAAGCCGAATGGCGTAGTCGATGGACAACTGGTTAATATTCCAGTACTTGCTTTACTGCGATGTGGTGACGAAGTAGTGAAAGTTCTGCGGGGCAACGAAAGTTCCCGTTAAAAGATGTAGATATAGGTTGTGTAGGTAAATCCGCACGACTTGTCGAATCCGATAGTATGGCGAGCCCTCGGGTAAGCTAATATGAACCTAATCAGACTTCCAAGAAAAACCACTAAGCTTCAGGTAACAGCAACCCGTACCGCAAACCGACACAGGTAGTCAAGGAGAAAATCCTGAGGTGCTCGAGTGATCCGCGGCTAAGGAACTAGGCAAATTAACCCTGTAACTTCGGGATAAAGGGTGCCCACAGCAATGTGGGCCACAGTAAAATGGCTCTGGCGACTGTTTATCAAAAACACATGGCTATGCTAAACTGAAAGGTGATGTATATGGCCTGACACCTGCCCGGTGCTGGAAGGTTAAGAGGAGAGGTTATCCGCAAGGAGAAGCTTTGAATTGAAGCCCCAGTAAACGGCGGCCGTAACTATAACGGTCCTAAGGTAGCGAAATTCCTTGTCGGGTAAGTTCCGACCTGCACGAATGGTGTAACGATCTGAGCACTGTCTCAGCCGCGAGCTCGGTGAAATTGTAGTATCGGTGAAGATGCCGATTACCCGCAACGGGACGGAAAGACCCCGTGCACCTTCACTATAGCTTAACATTGACTTTGGATAAATTATGTGTAGGATAGGTGGGAGACTACGAAGCGGTGTCGCTAGGCATCGTGGAGTCGTCCTTGAAATACCACCCTTAATTTATTTGGAGTCTAACTCCTAACGGAGGACATTGTTTGGTGGGTAGTTTGACTGGGGTGGTCGCCTCCAAAAAAGTATCGGAGGCTTTCAAAGGTACCCTCAGTACGCTTGGTAACCGTACGTAGAGTGCAATAGCATAAGGGTGCTTGACTGTGAGACTTACAAGTCGAGCAGGGCCGAAAGGCGGATATAGTGATCCGGTGGTTCCGCATGGAAGGGCCATCGCTCAAAGGATAAAAGGTACGCCGGGGATAACAGGCTGATCCCTCCCAAGAGCTCACATCGACGGGGGGGTTTGGCACCTCGATGTCGGCTCGTCACATCCTGGGGCTGGAGAAGGTCCCAAGGGTTCGGCTGTTCGCCGATTAAAGTGGCACGCGAGCTGGGTTCAGAACGTCGTGAGACAGT
>JAOQAD010000022.1 GCA_025963775.1 Bacteroidota bacterium
AAATAGACGTTTTACCATGTAATAAAGTTAGAGCTTTTTTACTGGAAAGCAAATGGTAGAAACTACTACTAATTGGTTATTCTACTCGTGCATTATCTATTGTTAAGCCTGTATTAAAGCCAATGAAGGTATTATCGGGTGCCGTGGTATTAGCAACACCTGAATTATTTCCTACAAACGTATTGCGCGTTCCTACTGTATTAGCCGTTCCCGAATTTGCTCCGACAAAAATGTTGGTAATGTTTCCGGTGGAGCCTCGCCACAAGGTCATTACGTTATTGATCATATAGCCTGTTGTTGCTGTTTGAAGGTTCAGATTTCCGGCGTTAAGAGTTAATAGCTGGTTGGGGGTGCTGAAAGCGTTCCCTATTCCAACGAAACCTTGTGTGGCTCCAGCACTGCCTATAATAGTCATACGCTGAATAGAAGTACCATTTGTAGCTGTACCGTTGGTGAAGAAATTGATGTTTCTGTTAGCGAAGAAGTTCTTTTCATCAAGGTTTTTCGAAAATGTACCAGCAGCAGCGTCCCATCCTACAAACTGAGGAAAGGCAAAGGCGGTATTGGCTGGAGTTGTAACTTGAGCATAAATTGCCGAGCATGTCAGCAAGTATATTCCCATTAAGGTAAAGAATAATCTTTTTTTCATGTGGCTGATTTTTAGAGTTTAATTATTTTTTTACTTGCTGATTTTTTTTCTTTCTGATTGATTATTTTTAGGAAATACATCCCCGAAGGATAAGCGGAAAGATTGATTTTAATAGTATTATCATTAATTATTTCATTGGAGTAACAAACCTTACCATACATGTCTGTCAAGACAATTCTACTGTTCTGGCTATTCTGAAATAAAATGGTAAAACCCTCAGTGGCTGGATTTGGGAATACATTAATCTCACTGTCGTAATCAATCTCTGGAACTGATACCGAACAAGACAAAGCGTCAATGCCACCATTAGCCAACAATGAATCGGTGGTAACACATATATCATCAATTAGATAATAACTTGCAGAATTCAAACAGAAACCACATGAATATTGTGTTGTATCGGTATTTGCGTTGTCAAAAAAATTACCCAAAATCACGTGATTATACGCTGAATCAGCAATGATGCTTCCCGAAATACGAACCCAGTTTACTGAATCACTTATTACTATCGATGAATTTAAATGAGCGAAATTGTCGATCGGTGCTGGATTACTTGGGTTATATTCAATTGTAGATAACCGCATTCCAATATTATTTGATGGCATACCCCACTGAAAACCCGCACCAAAAGCCTCGCCCATGACGACATAGAAAGAAATAAAATACTTCTGTCCAATAACTAACGGAGTGTTTAATTGAATTCCAATATGCTCCCTATAACCATTAGCATCGTATATTACTAATCCAGCATATGCACTGCAATTTCGGTGAGCAGGTTGATTACAATTCAAGTTTTTAGGTACTCCAAATCCACTGGAAGGTGCACAAGCATTATAGTAATCGGGGGTTGTTATTGATTGACTGTATTTGCTCCAACCTGCTGCAAATTGAATTTGGTCTTCGTTTGTAGGACAAGTATCGTTTTGTTCAAATGAGAAGTTAGGCACAAGATTCTGAGCCTTTACAGCAACACTAAAAATGATAAGGAAGGACAGGAATAGAGATTTCATAGTAAAGATTAAACATTACTAAGATAACCCAAATAGTAAGGAAAGCAAATGAAATAGAATGAAATTCTGACCGCGGGATTTTAATTTTTCTTTGAAGAGAATTGGGTGGTTTTAATGAAGATGTGCCTCAGACTTTTTCTCCCTGCTCGCCTTCCAGCAGCTGCATATTATACAAATTAAAATAAGAGCCCTGTTTCTCGAGTAATTCCCTGTGATTTCCCTGTTCTATGATCTCTCCGCCTTCCAGCACAATGATGGCATCCGCATTCTTTACGGAAGATACCCGGTGGCTGATGATCAGGGACGTTTTGCCCTTCATAATACGCTTTAAATTATTCAGGATCTCTTCTTCAGTTTCTGTGTCCACAGCGGAAAGGCAATCATCGAAGATCAGCAGGCGCGGCTCTTTGATGATGGCGCGTGCGATGGAAACCCGCTGCTTTTGCCCGCCCGAAAGCGTGATCCCGCGCTCGCCGACAATGGTTTGAAACTTATCGGGGAATTCAATGATATTGGAATAAATGGCTGCATTCCGTGCTGCATTTTCAACAGCTGAAAGGTCCTGTGTGCCCGAATGCACACCGAAAGAAATGTTGTTGGCGATGGTATCCGAAAAGAGAAAAACTTCCTGCGGAACGTAGCCTGTTTGCTGGCGCAGGTCGGCAAGGTTCAGTTGTGTGATGGGCTTGCCGTCGATGAGGATCTCCCCGGAAGTGGTATCATACAAACGGCAGAGCAGGCTGGCAATGGTTGATTTTCCGGAGCCGGTCTTCCCGATAATAGCAAGCGATTGTCCCGGCTTAACAGTAAAGGAAACATCTTTCAATCCATGGATCCCGGAATCAGGGTATACAAAGGAAACATTCCTGAACTCGATGTTGCCTTTGATCTCTGAAGGCATCGGCTCCGTATTTTTGATCTCCGGCTCTGTTCTTAAAAATTCGTTGATGCGTGTTTGTGAAGCAGCAGCGCGCTGGATCAGGGAGGTCACCCAGCCCAGGGATGCGATGGGCCAGGTAAGGCGGTTCACAAATACCATGAACACCGCAATGCTGCCGAACGTGATCTTTCCCGCGATCACTTCCATACCGCCAATGTAGACGGTGAAAATGGTGCTTAAGCCGATCAGCCCGATCATAAAAGGCTGGAACAGGGATTCGATCTTTACCAGCCCCAGCGTTCTTTTTTTGTATTCGCCGCTTTGTTTGTCAAATTCCTCGAACGACTGCTGTTCCCGTCCATAAGCCTTCAGCACACGGATCCCGGAGAATGCCTCCTGTGTCATGGTGGTGATCTCAGAGAGCTTTTCCTGCACTTTCGTGCTTTTTTTGTTGATCGTATCGCTTACAAAATAAATGCTGATCGCCAGCAAGGGCAGGGGAAGCAGCACGTAGACCGTGAGCTTCACATCGGTGTTCAGCATCACGATGATGGTAAGGATAAATGTAATGAGCGTATTTACGATGTACATGATGGCAGGGCCGATGTACATCCTCACGCGGCCTACATCCTCGCTGATCCTGTTCATCAGGTCGCCCGTGTTGTTCCTTTTATAGAAAGCGGTGTCCAGCAGCTGGTAATGCTCATAGATCTCGTTCTTCAGGTCGTATTCGATGAGGCGCGACATCACAATGATCGTTTGCCGGGTAAGAAAAAGGAAGAACCCGCTCAACAGCGCAAGCCCGATGATCTGCAGCCCCAGCATCACCAGCTCATGGTAAGGATCTTCAATCATCCCGGGCGTTTCAAGGGAATGGATCACAAAATCGAGCGCCGTGCCGATATAGGTCACCGAATACACTCCGAAAAGGGTGGAAATGGAAACAAAGATCACCCCCAGCGAAAGCCGCCAGCGGTATTTGTAAAAATATTTATTGATGTGTTTAAGTGATCTCAAAGGCTTTTTCAGTATGGGTTATGCGCCCGGCTTATAATTACAATTGCCCTGCGTATATTTTGGCTACTCGGAAATAACCATTAATTTTGCGCCACAATTTTAAACCGTACAAAAGTACTGATTAATCATCTCTGAAAATCAGTCGTGTCAAAATCATAAACAAATAAGTATGATACAAGTTCAGGATATTAAAAATTCTCCTTTGGCAGAGAATCCGGTTATTGCCCAGATGGGCATTAACAATCACGAGCAGGTTGTTTTCTGCAATGATAACGAAACAGGCTTAAAAGCCATTATTGCCATCCACAACACCATTCTCGGCCCAAGCCTTGGCGGAACCCGCATGTGGGCCTATAACAACGAAATGGAAGCGCTTACGGATGTATTGCGCCTTTCCAGGGGAATGACCTACAAATCTTCCGTAGCCGGGTTGAACCTCGGCGGCGGAAAAGCAGTGATCATCGGCGATGCAAAAACGCAGAAGAACGAAGCACTGATGCGCAGGTTCGGGAAGTTTGTGAACAGCCTTTCGGGGAAGTACATTACAGCGGAAGATGTGGGAGTGAATACAAAGGACATGGAGTACATCAAGATGGAAACGGACTTTGTAAGCGGATTGCCCGTGAATATGGGTGGCAGCGGGGATCCTTCGCCGGTAACGGCTTATGGCGTTTATCTTTCAATGAAAGCTTCCGCGAAGGAAAAATGGGGGAACGACAGCCTTTCAGGAAAAAAAGTGGTGGTGCAGGGAATCGGGCATGTGGGTGAAAGCCTGGTGAAACATTTGGTGAAAGAAGGCGCGAAAGTGTCGATCTTCGATATCAATGAAGAGCGTTTGAAAGCGATCGCGAAGGAAACAGGCGCAGAAGTGATCACCGACGGAAACAAGATCTATGATATGGACATGGACATTTATGCTCCGTGTGCATTGGGCGCTACCCTGAACTCGGATACGCTCAGCCGCCTGAAATGCTCCATCATCTGCGGTGCTGCGAACAACCAGCTGGCGGATGAGAATGTGCATGGGAAAATGGTGATCGAAAAAGGAATTTTATATGCTCCTGATTTTGTAGTGAATGCAGGCGGGATCATCAATGTGTTCTATGAGCTGGAAGGTTATAACCGCGAGCGCGCCCTTGCACATGCTGAAAAGATCTATGATACAACGCTGAATATCTTCAAAATTTCAAAAGAGCAGAATATTCCGACCTATATGGCTGCTAACCGCATTGCGGAGAAGCGTATTTCGGATATGGGGAAGATCAAGGTTACCTTTTAGTGAGACTTTTGGTAGTGTGTAGTCCGGAGACGGTTAAAAAAACACACCCCCTGGCCCCTCTCAAGAGGGGAATGGATTGTGCGCAAATTGATAATAGGAACCGATTCGTAATTAGTAAATTAGTATAGATTCGTTATTTGTAGATGTTAAACAGAAGGTATTTAAGGATCAAAGTGATGCAGGCATTGTACGGGTTTTTTCAATCCGACACAAGGGACCTGGCAAGGAGTGAGCGTGAGCTGTTTTCAGGGATCGACAAGGTGTATGATCTGTACATTTACCAGCTGGCATTATTGCTGGAGCTGCAGCATGTGGCAAGCGTAGCCCTGGAGGATGCAAAGGAAAAGCACCGTCCCACCAAGGAAGAGCTGGATCCTAACCGCAAATTCGTGGATAATAAATTCATCCTCCAGCTGTCGGAGAACATCCACCTGAAGCGTGAGATGAACAACCGCAGGATCAACTGGAACAATGAGTATGAGCTTGTCAGGAAAGTGTTCAATACGATCAAAGCTTCCGGGATCTATGAAAAATATATGAACTCCGGTGAGCATGATTACAAAACCGATAAGGCATTCATCATTGAGATCTTCAAGGAATTCATCGCTGATTTCGAGCTGGTGAACCACCTGTACGAAGAGAAAAGCCTGCACTGGGGAGATGATATTTACCTCGTGAACCCGATGGTGGTGAAAACATTTGAATCGTTCAGCGAGGATGCAACGCCTGATTTTCATTTGATGCCGCTATACAAGGACAGGGAAGATGACATGGATTTCGTGAGGGACCTTTTCCGCCAGACGGCTATTCGCAACGAGGAGAACGAGAAGCTGATCGGCGACAAGACAAAGAACTGGGAAGTGGACCGCATCGCATTAATGGATGTGCTGCTGATGAAAATGGCGATCACGGAAGTGCTTCATTTTTCCAACATCCCGGTAAAGGTTACGCTGAATGAGTTCATCGAGATCTCCAAAATGTACAGTACACCGAAAAGCAAGATCTTCATCAACGGGATCCTTGATAAGCTGATCGCGGATTTTAAGCGCGACAACATGCTCAACAAGATGGGCCGCGGATTGATGGAATAATAAAAATTAAAGAAAATGAGATCAGGAATATTAACAGGATTGACCTTCATGCTGCTTGTGCTGGCAACGGCCTGCAGCACAGAAACGAAGAAGGATGAAAATGCCCCTTCCATTTCAACCGATGTGATCAACGTGCCTGCAACGGCTTCGGGCACTCCTGCTGAACCGGGAAGCTCCCCGGTAATGTCGTTCAGCGATGAAAAACATGATTTCGGGAAGATCACACAGGGCGAAAAAGTTTCCTATTCCTTTATGTTCAAAAACACAGGCGGCTCCGACCTGGTGATCTCCTCTGCGCAGGGAAGCTGCGGCTGTACTGTTCCAACCTATCCGCGTGTGCCGATAAAGGCGGGCGAATCCTCGAAGATCGATGTGGTGTTTGACAGTGAAGGTAAATCCGGGCTGGTGCAAAAAACAGTTACGTTGGTCACCAATTGCAACCCGAGCACAAAGGTGCTGACGATCAGCTCAACGATCATTGTGCCGGAAGAAGAGTAGACAAGTATCTTTGGACAGTTGGCAATTGAAAATTGGCAACGATCCTGCAAGTATTAAAAATAACAGAACAATAAACAATTATAACAAACAACAAACAAAAAAATCATGGCTCAGATAACAAGCTTTATTCCAATCATTTTAATCATCGTAGTGTTTTACTTTTTTATGATCCGTCCACAGCTTAAAAAAGCAAAAGAGCAGAAAAAATTCAGGGAAAATATCAAAGTGGGTGATAAAGTGGTAACGATCGGCGGCATTCATGCAACGATCTACTCTGTGCAGGATACAACTTTCATCATCAATGTTGAAGGCGGCGTAAAGCTGAAGATCGAGAAAAATGCAGTTTCTATGGATTCCTCCTCGATGATCGGTGCGGAACAGAAATAAGCTTATTTGTCAGTAAATGAGAAAATAGCGCTGGGCAAGGCTTCGGCGCTATTTTTTTTATCTGAAAGGTTGATTAACTTTGCTATGTAAAAAGCAGCTGCCGCAATGAGGTCACCATTCATTAAAAATATAGAGTCGGGAGGAGGGAAAGAAAAGATCCGCCTCAACAAGCGCGTCGCCACTTTCCTCTGCTGCATCTTTATTTCCGTGCTCTTCTGGCTGCTGATGACCCTGTCGAAGGAATACAGCATCACCGTTGTTTACCCGGTGAACTACGTGAATGCCCCGAAGGACAAAGTGATCGCCAATACGCTTCCATCGTTCATCAACATCGAGATCAGGTCGAAAGGCTTTTTCCTGCTGGCCTATAAATTCAAGGACCCGCAGATCGTGTACATCGACCTGAATGAAAGCCGCCCGATGGGCCCTCGCAACCATTATTACTTACTTACCAATTCGCAGATCGGGAAGCTTACGGAACAGTTCTCTTCGCGGATCAAGCTGCAGGGCGTTGTGCCGGATACCATCCTGCTTAATTTCAATAAAAAAATAACGAAGCGCGTACCTGTACGGGCGAACCTCACACTGAGCATGAACAGCAGGTACCAGCAATCGGATTCGGTGCAGCTCGTGCCGGGATTTGTAGAGATCTCGGGCGCTGCGGACGTGATTGGTAAGATCGACCATGTAGAAACCGTTCCTGTCACTCTTAAAGACATTGATAAGCCGCAGTCGGTCACGCTGTTCATCGCCAATGATACGGCAAGCGGCGATATAGAGCTGAGCGTTACAAAAGTAAAAGCGCTGGTGAATGTTAAAAAATTCACGGAAGCCAGCATCGACCTGCCGATCGAAGCGATCAACCTGCCCCCGGGCTATTCCCTGAAATCGTTCCCGGATAAAGTGAATGTGAAATATAATGTTGCGTTCGATAATTACGAAAAGATCAATGCACAGCAATTCCGCGCCATCATTGATTACAGGAAGGCAGAGCCGGGCAGCAACAAATTACGGATCGTGCTGGAAAAATTCCCGGCCGACATCCGCTCCATCAAGTTAAATCCTGAAAAGGCAGAATACATCATCAAAAAATGATCAGGGTAGGCATCACCGGCGGCATTGGAAGCGGAAAAAGCACTGTGTGCAGGGTGTTTGAGGTACTCGGCATCCCTGTGTATTATGCCGATGCGGAAGCTAAAAAACTGCTGGATGATCCTGCGATCCTTGCCATCCTCCTTGAAAAATTCGGAAAAGAGATCTTCGATGGAGATCACATCGACCGGAAAAAGCTGGCAGCAGTTGTGTTCAGCGATCCTGAGAAGCTTGCATTCTTAAATTCGATCATACATCCCGCTGTAAAAAAGCATTTCCTGGATTGGTGCGATGCGCACAGCGATGCGCGGTATGTGCTGAAGGAAGCAGCCATCCTGTTCGAAAGTGAAGCCTACAAACAGGTGCAGAAGGTCATCACGGTAACGGCACCTGCGGAAGTGAGGATCGCAAGAGTAATGAAAAGGGACGGAACGGCGAGGGAAGAAGTGGAGAAGCGCATTGCCAGCCAGCTGAACGATGAGGAAAAAATAAAGCGCTCCGATTTTGTGCTGCTGAATGATGAGCAGCAATCGCTCATCCCGGAGATCCTGAAGATCCATCAGAAATTAATGTCTTGATTTTTTAGTTGACTACTACGAAATTCAATCACCAGTGGCCTCAGAGAGGCCCAACATCTTTAGAAATATTCCACCGCGATTACATTGCCCCGGCGGGGCAAAACCTTTATTACCCAACATGTTTTGCCCCGCCGGGGCAAGGCTCATTCTGCAATTACAGCTTTCTAAAAATATTTGGCCTCTCTGAGGCCATTGCCTGGTACGTCAGGAATTATCTTCAACTCAGGCTCTTCCTGAAATAATTATTGCCCGTGCCGATTTCTTTCTTATTTTAGATAAAAATTTAACAGCACATTTATGGAAAATCAAGATACTCCTAACCAGGAAAATGTAAATCAGCAATTCAACCAGCAGTTCGGACAACGGCCGATGCCGCAGCAATTCGGCCCGCAGCAGATCCCAAATTCAACCACTGTGCTTGTGCTTGGGATCATCTCCCTGCCGGTATGCTTTTGCTATTTCCTGTTCGGGATCCCGGGGCTGGTGCTGAGCATTATCGCCCTTGTGCTTTCCAACAAATCGCAGGCGCTGTATAATGAAAATCCTTCACTGTACACACAGGCATCTTTCAATAATATGAAAGCAGGGAAGATCTGCGCGATCATCGGCCTTGCGATCAATTCCGTTTGCCTGATCGGGATGATCATTTACATTGCATTCATCGCAACGGTGTTCAGCTCCGCGTTCAGCACATTCCCTTTTCGTTAAGTAATAGAAATTTAAAAATGATAAGAAGGGCGCAAGCCCTTTTTTATTTTGATTATGCCGGATCAGCTTGTTCACTGGATGGAAGAAAATATGCAGCCCTGCGGCTTCAGGCAGCTCACGGGTGCGAACTGCCCGGGCTGCGGGACACAGCGCGCCTTTATCCTGCTGCTGAAAGGCGAGGTATGGCAAAGCATCTGCATGTACCCCGCTTTGATCCCGGTCATTATTCTTTTTATTTTTCTCATCGTGCACCTCATCGTTAAATTCAAGAAAGGCGGGATCTACCTGATGTATAATTTCATTCTCGTTATGGCGCTCATCCTCGGCAATTTCCTGTTTAAACTATTCACCTGATGAAAAGGCTTCTTAATTTTTTACTGCTGCTTGTCCCGCTTTTTTCATTCGCGCAGGAAAACACCTCTTTTTCCGTTTACCTCGTTGGTGATGCCGGAGAAGATACGGCCAGCGGAAAAGCCCTGCTGATGCTGCAGGAGCAATTACTGCATGATCCGTCCAGCGCGGTTGTGTTCCTCGGCGATAATGTATATCCCTCGGGATTCAGTTATAAAAATGCAGGATCGAAGCTGCACCTTGAATCGCAACTGAATATCCTGAAGTCGTACAAAGGGCAGGCTTATTTTATTCCCGGTAACCACGACTGGGATGCGCAGCGCAGGAACGGATTAAGAAAGCTCGGCGAGCAGCAGCAGTATGTGAACGATTTTCTGAAGAAAAATTCGCAGGTGGTAAACAGGCAAAGCGCTGCATTCCTTCCGGCAGGCGGATTGCCGGGACCTGCAACGGTGATGCTGGATGACAAGCTGCGCCTGGTCATCATCGATACGCAATGGTTCCTTCACATGCACAGGAAAAATAAAACCGGCTCTGAAAAACAAACAACCGAATTGTTTTACCGGCAGCTCGACAGCCTCCTTGCGTATAGTGCCGCACAGGGACAACAGGTGATCGTAACGGCGCACCACCCGATGTTCACGAACGGGGAGCATTCACGCAGGCTTCAGCCCCTGCGTTTTTTGGTAAATTATACGCCTTTAAAATTGTTCGGGCTTTTCGGCCTCGACAGGTTGTTCTCGCAGGACCTTGCACAGCCACGCTATAAGAAGATGCGGAAAAAGATGTTATCAAGCTTCAGCAAATACGATAACATTGTGTATGCTTCGGGGCACGACCACAATGTGCAGTGCTTCCGCGAAGGAAAAGTAAGTTACATTGTAAGCGGTAACGGGAGCAAGCTTTCGAAATTAAGGAAGAGAAAACGTTTTAATGCGGTTTTTGAGGATGATACAAAAACGGGATTTGTGAAATTGGAATATGGCGCCGATCATACGGTAAAGATCATGGTGTACAGGGTAGGAGAGGATGTGAAGGTGCTGAATCCCTGACACACCACTAAGCCCTCTCAAGAGGGGAACTCAACAGAAGCGAAGCTTCCTCCGTGCCTCTCCAATAAAACATTCTTAGTGTTTCTTAGTGCCTTTTGGTAAATCCTCCGTGCTTCTCTGTGCTCTCCGCTTCTCCGTGTAAAAGCACACAGCACGTCAACAAACACCGGGATAGATACTGCTAACATTTATGAGATCCCGTATCGGGGCACGGGATGACGTAAAACGAAAAACAACCAGGCTATTTCCTTCCCTCATTACAATATTTCTGGATCAGGTCGTATGCTTTTTCATTATTGAGCCCGTCTGCTTTTTCAAGGTCCTTGCAGGCGCCTTTTTTATCGCCGGAAGCCAGCTTGATGGCCGCGCGGTTAATGTATGCCGAGGAATAGTCGAACTTTAGTTTGATGGCCATATCGAGATCTGCCAGTGCGCCGCCGAAATCCTTCATGGCACCTTTTGCAATTCCACGGTTGGTATAGGCGACCACATTTTTCGGATCAAGCTTGATCACTTCATCAAAATCCTTCACGGCATCTGCATTGTTATTGGTGTTGAGCCGGGCTGCGCCGCGGGTGATGTATGCTTCTACATTCGTTGTTTCATAGTCGATGTAGCGGCTCAGGTCCTTGTCGGCAGCCTTGAAATTACCGCCGCTGAAATTTGTTTTTCCCCTCCAGAAATAAACCTCATTATCCTCCGGGTCGAGCTCGATCGCTTTGTTGAAATCGGCGAGGGCAAGCACGTAATCCTTTTTTACATTGTAATAAAGCTTTCCACGCTGTACGAATGCTTTTTCAAAGCCCGGACGGATCTCGATGGCGCGTCCATAATCATCGAACACGGCCTGCAGGCTGCGCCCTTTTTCTTTCATGAGTGCACGCTGGAAAAAAGCATCTGCATCATCATAGTTCTTATCAATGGCCTTGTTGAAGTCATTCATTGCGAGGGTGTCTTTTCCAAGAGCGAGCTGTGAAAGCCCCCGTTCACGGTAAGCGTCGCCTTTTTCAGGATCGAGTGCGAGCGCCTTTTCGAAGCTGGCAACAGCGTTTTTGTGGTCTTTCAGTTTCGCCTGTACGATCCCGAGGCGGTAATTTGCCTGGTAGGTGCTGGCGGTCTTCACCGCTTTTTTATAATCCTTTACAGCATCCTGGTAAAATTTGTTCGCGCCCTTCATGTCTTTGTTCTTTTCATGCACGAGGGCCGAATCGCATTTGATGTTGCCCGACTTTATAAAAGCGGAAGACGCATCGGAGGTATCCACTTTGGGAGCTTCGGGTTCTTGCGCGGAGAGCATTCCTGAAAATAATAAAAACAAAAAGAGAAGAAGATGGGATGATGTTGATCTGTGCATCGGTTCGGTTTTAGCTTGTGCATTCAAATATACTCAATAAAAAAATGGTTGAAAAAGGGGAGATGAAAATTAATTCTGCTTCATCAAAAGCAAGGATCCTGCCGCTTTTTGCTGCTGTTAAATGGACCGGGTTGGTATATCGTACTGTCATTCTGAACGTAGCAGGGCGAAGTGAAGAATCTTCTTAAAGCGGCCAGGATTAAGTTAGAGAAGATCCATTCGCTTCGCTCAGGATGACAAAGCGTGAGGGCTTTGCCGGAACAAATGGTTTCATATTGGCTGTAATACTGCAGCGGATTATTTTTTTGAGTTCTGGTACCAGGCCATTGCAAAGCGGATCTCGGTGTAGGAATATTCTTCGCCAAGCGATTGTTTGATCGGCCCGAACAGGCTTGTATCGAGCTTTTTGGCAACGGTGATGATGTTGCCGCGCTTTTCTTCATCCACGAACAGGTTGATGTCGACCATGCCCAGCCCGGCAAAATGGGCGAGATGCCCTTCGATGGTAGTGACAACCATGCCACGCTCTTTCGCGATCTCTTCAATATTCTTTCCACCCTTATAAAGCCCGAACGTGATCTCTTTTGTATCCTGCTTGTCTTTTTTTTCTGCTGTTTTTTTACCGCGCTCACGTTTCTTTGCCGGAGTCAGATCTGCTTTTGCAAGCTCTTCGATCCGCTCTTTGTTCTCCGTGTGGGTATTGATCGTGTCTTTTGAGAATTCTGTATTGTCCGTTGCAGAGCGCACCATTGCTTCCGCTTTGTTGATCAGCTGCAGCTGTTTGAAAAATAAAGCATCGAGCTCGGAAAGCTCCTCGAGGTAGGCTTTTACTTTCTTGTCATCTTTCACATAATCGATGTGCTTCAGGATGCGTTTTGAATAGTCCTTCAGCAAAGGGCTGAAGTGGCTCTTAGCGGCTGAAATGCGTGCCTGCAGCTGCTGTTTGTAATCTTCCTGCCCTGCTTCGAAGATCTGCTGGAGCTGGTTGAGGAATTTATCAGCAACAGTTTTTGTAGTATCCGCTTCTTTTTTCAGCTCGTAGGCCCATTCGAAATGTTTCTGTTTGTTGGAGCGCTGCTCATCCTTCTGGTAGCTTTCCACATGCAGCCGGAATGCATTTTGCAGGGTGGAAAAGTTAAAGCACTCCACCACATAGTTCCTGAAAAAGGAAAAGGATTCTTTTTCAAAAAGCGCTTCCAGTGTTTCTTCTTTGTCCTTTGAATTGGAATAGTTGGTAATGTTCTCATCCACGTTGAGGCTGTTGACATTGATGGGCGAGGAGAGTACAAGCCCCGTGAGCGAAGTAAGGCGGGAAAGCGCTACGTATACCTGTCCGGGCGCAAATGCATTCCCGATATCGATCATTGCTTTTGAAAAAGTAAGCCCCTGGCTTTTGTGAACAGTGATGGCCCATGCGAGCTTAACCGGGTATTGAACAAATGTGCCGGCCACTTTTTCTTCGATCTCGTTGGTGGTTTCGTTGATCGTGTATTTTATATTTTCCCAGATGTATTTATCGGGGCGGATCGGTTTGGATGAATCATTGAAACTGATCTCGATGCCGCTGCTGCCGATGTCGGAGATGATACCGATCTTCCCGTTGAAAAAGCGTTGTGCACCGCTGGGGTCGTTCTTGATGAACATTACCTGCGCCCCTTTTTTCAGTTCCATGTTCTCCTCAACAGGATAGGCATATTCATTGAAATCGCCGGTCACTTCGGCTTTGAAGAACCACGATTTTTCCGGTAAACGCTGCAGCGATTCACGGTTGAGGGTATCCGCCTTGTTATTGTGAGTGGTGAGGTGAATGTAATTTTCATCGGCTGCGGGCCTGAAATTCGCCTTGTAATACCCGTTCAGGGTATCAATGTCCTGCTTGGTCACATGGTTGGTCCGGAGGTTGTTCAGGATGCGGATGAAGCTGTCGTCAGCCTGACGGTAGATCTTATCCAGCTCAAGGTACACCGGTTTGTTCTGCTGAAGCACCTGTGCATCAAAGAAGAATGCGGTTTTGTAAAAGCTTTTCATGTACTGCCATTCATCATCCTTCACTACGGGCGGCAATTGCAGCATATCGCCGATGAATAGCACCTGCACGCCACCGAAAGGCTGATGGCTTTTTCTCCGGATCGTGCGCAGTACAAGGTCCATCGCATCCAGCAGGTCGGCACGCAGCATGCTTACCTCATCAATGATCAGGAGCTCGAGCTCCTGCAGCAGCTTTCTTTTGGTGGCATTGAGCTGCAATCCCCTGAACAGTGTTGCAGGCGTATTGATGCGGGTATTCTCGCTGAATGCAACATCCTTTGAAGGGATGAAGGCGCCGAAAGGCAGCTGGAAAAGGGAATGGATGGTAACGCCGCCTGCATTGATGGCTGCGATCCCGGTAGGGGCAACGATCACCGCATTTTTATAGGTGTGCTTAATGATGTGCTTTAAGAAAGTGGTCTTTCCTGTGCCGGCTTTCCCGGTCAGGAATACATTTTTGCTTGTATTGTTAATGAAGCGGGAAGCAATGGATGCAATCGCGTTTTCGGATGATGTGGTAACCATGAAGTTTATAATGTTACCGCGAATTTATAGAATTTAGATGGGAGAGTCGTTTATAATCGGATAAATTTAAGGAAGATTGAAGCTTTCTGTATTGTCATATGTGACAATCGTTTGGTTTATTAAGATTTCAACTTTTGAAGGCAAAAAGTTGCAAAAACCTTTTCTGTTTTATAAGGTGATTTCTTCTTTCACTAACGTTCAAGAAGAAGCACGAATAAATTGATTGCACCACTCATTCCGCTTCGAAAGATTAATTTATCCGGCAATCAATTTATCCTTGTATCCGTTTGTAATTGTTGATTCATCATGATCCTGATCCTGATCCTCCGTGCAACTCCGTATTCTCCGCTTCTCCGTGGTAAAGCCCCGGCTTAGTGTTGTTTTGTGCGCTCAGTGCCTTAGTGGTAAAGGGCTAATCGATCAGCAGTTTTCCTTCCTGCAGCACCATGTTGCGGTTGTTCATGATCTTGAAAAAATAAGTGCCGCCCGCAATATTTTTTCTGTCGAAATAAAATTCGTTGCGGATATTATTCACGCAGCTGATCTTTCTGCCGGATACATCGTAGATCGAAAAGCTGAAAGATGTTCCCGGGGATTCATCCAGGTTGATGCTGAGCTTCACCATCCCGTTGTTTTTGACCGGGTTGGGTGAAATGCTCCCGGTTCCGGGATCTTCGGTATTGCCGGCCGGTGTCATGCTCCGCAGCCCGGTTTGCCATTTCGCGATGAAAGGAATAAGGTTGCCGCCTGCAAAAAGGAAGGACCCGCCTGCAAATAATTTGCCCCCGAAGGCTTCCAGCGAGGTAACTGCGGCATTCATTCCGCTTCCCAGCGTGCTCCAGTTGGTTCCATCCCATTTCGCGATGTAGCCTGCCGGGTTGCCGCCTGCTTCTGTAAATGTTCCGCCTGCGATGAGTGTATTATTGTAAACCTGCAGCGTGCTCACGGTCGTCGCTCCGGTGTATTCCAGCCCTCCGTTCACATCCGACCAGGAAGCACCGTTCCATTTTGCAATGTTGTTCACCGCTGCTGTTCCCGCAAGTGTAAACCTGCCCCCGACATAAAGCTCGCCGTTGAATTCCCTGAGCGTGCTTACGGTTGTAGCGCCTGTATATTCAAGTCCGCCGCCTACATCCGACCAGCTGCTGCCATCCCATTTCGCAATGTTGTTCACGATCACCCCGCCCGCATTGGTGAAGCTGCCGCCAACATACAATTCGCCGTTGTATACGCACATGGAGGAAACAGTTCCGTTTACCCCGCTGCCAAGAGGTTCCCAGGTAATGCCGTTCCATTTTGCAATGTGATCCACGCTTGCAAACCCGGAAGTGCTGAAAGAGCCACCGGCATACAGATCGCCGCCATAGTTCATAAGCGTGCTAACCGTGGTAGCGCCGGTATATTCAAAGCCGCTGCCGAGCGGCGACCAGGAAATTCCATTCCATTCTGCAATGTTTTTGGAGAGGATGCCGCCAATGCCGGAGAATGTTCCTCCTACGACGAGCTTTCCGTTCCTGATGATCATGGCGGAAATGCCGAGGCCGGAAACTCCGCCTCCTACCTGCGACCAGGACGTTCCATTCCATTTGGCAATGCCAATGGCCGGCAGAAGCCCGCTTTGTGTGAACAGTCCGCCGGCATAAAGGATATTATTGGCTGTATCGGCTGCTAAGGCCTGTACAGGAAGATTTAGTCCGGATCCGACCCCGCTCCATGAGCTTTGTGCCATGGTGAAACTGATGCTCAGCGCGGTGGAAAATACGAGTGTAATGATCTTTTTCATGGTAATCGGTTTTGATTCTGATACGTTAAAGTTACGCCCGGGGCTACGAAAACATCCTTAAAAATATGTTGGTTATACTAATCCCAAAGCTACCTGTTGCTGTGTTGTTGTGTTGTTTTTGTATTGATTAACAGTCTGTTATGGTTGTTGTTGGAGAGACAGTGAATTGTTTTTATTTCGTTTTCATTTTGATTTTGGTTTTTGACAGGGCTGTTTTTTTTAATGAATTGCCGGAATATTGTACACTCAGCCTTAAAAAATGCACGATCGGCATCCGGATGTTCCGTTGACCGAAAAAGGGACACTAAGCCCTGTTTGTGGCCGTAACTTTACTAAAAAAACCAAAGCTATGAAACGGGCTGAACTATATAAACTGCTACCAATAGAAGATAAGATCGAGCTATTGATGAGGAAGGGAGAATTCGTAATGTCTTACGAAGCATTGGATTATGAAACCTGGTTATATGCCCTGGACGGGCAGTTGGTGGAAATCATTTATTCCATCGTGTTTAACCGGATCGAGGATATCCGCGTAATGGAAGACAATAAGAGAATTGATATTTACCTGGAGAATATAGATATAACGGAGCTGATAGCTTTTGATGAAGAGGATTATTTTTAAATGGTCTTTCGAAAGCTTCAGAATTTCTTATGATATAATTCCTTTGAACAGGAAACTTATAACCGGCTATGCCGGTTTTTTTATGGGTTGAAAAACAAAACGGGAGCATTAAAGCTCCCGTTTGTTTTGATGATTAAGTTAATTATTTAGTCAAATCCATCCGGGTAAGAAGAATCTGCCCGCCTTTGAGGGATTCGCTGAAGAAGAACAGGTAATTGTTCATTACGTACCCGCCGGTGTTTTCAAATAAGTAAAAGGTTCTTTTTTCATCTTCCCCGAAGGTCTTGAATTCGGAGAGTTCGCCGTTGGTGATCTTGATGGCGCCGTAGTCGAAGCCGAAGAGCGGCTTGCAGACCTGTGTGTTCTGGTTCGCGTTTTTGGTGCCTGTGCATTCTACATTCTTCGCCGATTTCAACAGCCAGTACAGGCTTTGCTTGTCGGCCGACTCATAAATATAGTTGCTGGCGATCACCATATCCGAAGTGAGATTGGCATCATTGAAGAAGCCTTTCTTTTTCTTCTGGTCAACAAACACGCCGTAGTTCTTTTTCAAGGTGCCATTCGGCTCGAACTGGAACATGTAGATTCCTTTGAAGATCCTCTGGTTGTCCTTTTTTACGAAATCCTGGCCGCTGATGAAGATATCGCCGGAAGAAGTGAAGGAGATGCCATTCACTACGAACTTCTTTCCATCGAACACGACGAATTTTTTCTGGTCAACAGGTTTTGCCTGTTTCTGCTCAAACTCTTCAATGCTTGGAGAGCTGATGAAATCAAATTTTCCATTGGTCACTTTCCCGACCTGGAAGTTGGTGTATTTTAATTCATCGAGTGTAAGGTCAAGCTCTTCCTGTGTCTGGCCGAAATCGGTGGAGCCCATGGCTGCAAATCCGCCCATCGGGCTTGTTGATTGCGCCTGTCCCAGCTTTTTCTCCTCCATGGAAGCGGACGTGGTAGGCACCATTGAGCTGTTGTTCATTGCGCTTTCCACATACTTTCCTTCTTTGTTGATGGCAGATCCATACAGGAACACAGATCCGTCTTTTTCATAAGCGCCCTGCACCCTCCATGCAGTGGATGGAGAAGTAAAGTTAAAACGCTCTTTCAGCTCGCCTTTCGGTGTAAGCCGGATGTAGGTATAATTGGTTGGTTTCGGGTCTTTTTCCTTGAAGGTACCGATCGGTGCGAAGATGATGATCCAGTCGCGCGGGGAGTCATCGTTGGAAACAGATGTGTTGTCATCCTGCAATGGAGCGGAAAAGAAGGGCTGTACGGGAAATTCAAAATCGATCTTGCCGATCGTTTTAATGTTCACCATGTTGTCGCAGCTCATGATCTCGAATTTTTTCCATGCGTTCTGTGTTTTCTTTTCAGGGATGCCTGCAACCACAAGCACGGTACTGTCGGCAGCCACTTCATACGAACATTTGTACACGTATTTTGCATCGGTATCCGTAGTTGGCTTTACCTTCTCAAGCTGTTTTACTTTTTTCATATAGGTACCGTAATACCAGTTGTAGTTATAGGTGATCTGCTTTTTGCGGAACACGAGCTTTCCTCCAAGGTCGATGGAAGCGGTTAAGGTAGTGGTCACATAAATATCGCCATGGTAATTGAACCATTTCCAGCGGGTCTTCACTTTTTCGAGAAACTCTTCTTCCTTAACGGTGTTAATGAGGTTGAGATCTTTGTCGTACGTATAGATCTCTGTTTTCACTTTGCGGGGCAACAGGGAAGGAAGCACATAGATCATGTCGATGGTTTCTTTTTCCTTGTTCATCTCGATGCCACCGAGATAGCCATTCTTGGCCTTTCTTGAAACCTCGTAGGTCTTTTCAAGGATGGGCACTTCCTGCGCTTTCAGCCTGACGGATGAAGCAAGGGTAAGTGCGAGCATGCAAAGCAGGGCTGTTTTTTTCATGTTCTTTGGGTTATAGCGGTTTAGTTTTTACGATACGATCATCACGCTGCGAACATAGCCATATAAAGAAGGGTTAAAACAATTTAGTAAGATTTCAGAAAATTATTCAGTAAGAGAAAACGATGGCCAGGTATTTTTTTAAACCGGGCGCGGCTTCAGGTTTGTAATGGAGCTGCAGAAGTAATGCATTGTTAAAAAGCCTGAAAGCAGCAAGCCCTGCCGGAATCAACCGGCAGGGCTTGCTGCTTATTTAAAAAAATGTTATTCCAGGATAATTTTCTTCGAGCAGCGTTTGCCTTCCGAGATCATGTTGAGCATATAAATGCCTTTTGAATAACCGCTCAGGTCAAGCTTGTAATCGCTTACATTGTTTTTCAGCTCGATGCTTTTCACTTTGTTTCCAAGTACATCGTACACTTCTATTGTGCCGGTAGCATTGGCTGTTGTGATCGTATAAAGCCCTGTGCCCGGATTTGGGTAAATGCTTAACAGATCAGCCGGCTTATCTGTTATTAAAATTTCAGAGCTGGCAAAAGAACTATAATCAGGTGCGTTCGGATCTTCCATAAAATGGATGTTATCACCACTTTGGGAATGTGTCATGTAAGCGATCACCGCATATTGCTGCCATGGGCATACGGCGCTCCATGTTCCGCGAATGATCCTGTAAGTATGCCCGGCAGTAAAATGGCCTACTGCAGGACTACTGCATCCGGCTGTCATTGGATTATTGCCGCTGCTTGTAAAGAGAGGCCCATCATAGCCACTGAAATTACATGAAAGAGTGCTTAACCAGCATGGGCCGGAGCTTGCGCTTGAACCTGAAATAACAGTTGTGTTGGTTGTACTTACGATCTCATCCACGAACCATACATACCCTGCACCTGCAGGCAGGGGACTGATCGTAGGATTTGCAAATAAGGTATAGAAATTATCAGAAGGATTAAGGTTGGGTGTTAAGCTAAAGGCCGGATTATTATCCTGTACAAATACGGTTACCTGGTCGCTTGCAACACAGCCTGCAGCACTTGTTGCTGTCAATGTGTAAACGGTAGTGCTTCTCGGGCAAACAGAGATCTGTGCTGTGTACCCGACAATTATACTGGTGGTGCCGACATCTGTTGTCCATAAATAACTTGTTCCCGTTAAAGGAACTCCTCCTACTGTTGCGCAGCTGCCTGTACATATCGTAACATCAGCGCCTGCAGTTGCAACCGGGTTGCAATTGATGAATATGATCTTATTGAATTCTGTCCAGCCATTGCACCCGTTGCCGCCGGCCAGTTTTATTTTATAATAATTTCCGCAGGTGATAAAGCCAAGCGCAGGAAAAGTGAACGCACCCGGTGTTCCACTGAACCACTGGTTCCAGGATGCAGAAGGATTGGTATAAGCCCCGCTTGCATCGCATTCCGCTATTTCCCAGAAATGATTTGACAGCGTCAGGTTGGAAGAGCCTGTAAAGCTGAGCAGGTCGTTCAAGCAAAAAGATGAATTTCCTGTAACATTCAGCATTAGCGGAATGGAAGATAAACTGACATCGTCCAGGTATACCGAATGAGTGTGTGAAACATCTGTTGCATAATTATTATTCAGGCGGAACTCTACTTTATTATAACCGAAAGCTGCTTCTGCAGGGGTTAATGTGAATGTAGAGGAAAAATTGGTCCAGGTTTGTTGGGTGATCGCCCCGGAAGTGTATACGATCTTAAAATTAGTGCAATCGCCGTCCTTTCGTAAAACAACTTCCATCTTTGTATTTACCGAGGGGCCTTTAGGCGTGTAGGGACTGCAAAAGGTGGCGAGCCCATCAATTGCCGATGCCCAGAAGGAGATCGAATAGCTGCAATCGCTTACCAATGCCTGGGAGAGCTTTCCTTTAACTGATTCTCCAAAATAAGCCAGGCCCGAGGCATTGCTGTTTCCGTTAAATCCAACATAACGGTAAGTGCCGGTAGTCCTTACATTTCTGCTACCCCATTTATTTGCAGGAACATCCACATCACAATTAGTGGACCTTGAATCAAAAAGATCCGGTGATCCCTGGTTCCCATCAGGAAACAGTGCACAGCCTTTTTCCCAGTTGGTTGCAAGAGGAACCTGGTCATTAAGGGTAGGGATCGAACCCGATTCAAAACCCGGATTTAAAATTAAATTTTGCGCGTTGTTCTTCAATGTGAGCCCTAATAAGGACATAGCCACAAAGAATAGTTTCATCTTTTTCATTATATGGTATGATTATAATTTTGCCTACTCGTATCAAGCTTTTCGGCATCCGCTCTGTGCAAAGCATGGGGATAAATGTTCAGGACAAAACTATTGCAAGCCTAAAACAATCGCCTGCTCTTTGATAGGTTTTTTTCACATTTCAAAAATTAAACCGGCTGCCTGTAAATCAAAATGTAAATTTGCAATGATGTATACACAGACATCCATTCTTCTATTTTTATTTTTCTGCATGCTGAACCCTGCAGGTGCGCAGCAATACGCCTTCCGCAACATCACCACCGATGAAGGGCTTCCTACCAGCGAGTGCTATCATGTAATGCAGGACAGGAAAGGGTACATTTGGGTAAGCAGCAATGCCGGGCTTGGAAAATATAACGGCAGGACATTCCGGACATTCACCACGGAAGACGGACTGACGGACAATATTGTATTCAAGACCTTCGAGGATGATCAGGGGCGATTGTTTTACATCACAGGCAATACGCGGATCGGTTATTTAAAAAATGATACGGCCTTCACAATGCCGGTCACTGATACACTTGCCCGCCTGATGTCGCAGGGAAAATTTTTTATCTATGAAATATGCAATTATGATAAGGAGCGCTTTCTCATCTCCACGCAGCGGGGATTTTATACACTGGATAAAAAAACACTGAGCAGGCTTGAAGCGATACCAGGCATGCCAGGTGCTGCTTTCTGGCTGAAAGTGATCGATGGCAAGGCTTCCGGAAGCTATTGCTTTGAAGTGTCTTCCGGAATGCACCGGATGGATAAGTATAATTTTTACGTCGAAATCAACGGAAAAAGCATGATGATCCCGATAGAATTGGAAAGGAGCGGTTCGGGCTCTTCCATTTTCCGTACCTGCTGCCTTGCCGACGGAAGAGTACTTGCAGGCTTCTCCAACAAGATCGTGGTGATCAATCCCGACGAGACCTATACAATGAAAAAACTTCCATTTCCTGTTACAGCCATTAGCCAGGATAAAAACAAAGGCGTATGGGTGTGTATGCTGAACAATGGCTTGTATTATTATCCCTGTGAAAAAGGAAATAAAAAGGTATGTTTTGATGATGAACCTCAACACCTGTTCGCAGGGGAATCGCCGACAGCAGCGTTAACAGATAATGAAGGAGGCGTATGGGTAAGCACACTGTACAATGGAATCTATTATTGCCCGAACCTCGGGATCGTAAATTATACCAATATAAAACAGCTGAGTACAAAGCTCTACAGTCTTAACTCCATTTCCTCATATGTGCTGACGAATGGCCTGAACAATACTCTTTTTGCATTTAAGAACAAGAATGATTTCCGCGAAATAACGCTGCCTCCTGGAAAAGAGATTAACGGTGCTTATTCCTATTATAAAAAAGGAAATAAGATCTATGCTGCAGGTTATTCGAGCTCTTATGTGTTGGACAGCAGCCTGGAGCTGTCGAAGATAGTAACGGATAGAAACAAAAGCTCGATGTTCATTTATAACCTGGCTGAAGACAAAGATAAGAAGCTGATCGGCGTGCGGTTCAGTGAACTGGTGTATTTTGCGAACGATACCATTTTCAGTGATATGGCCCTGCCTTCGAGAGGAAGGGACATTGCCACCGATGGAGCAGGCCGGGTTTATGTTGCAACCAATAAGGGCCTGTACATCCGGGAAAACGGACATTTAACCATGGTGCCTGACATGAGGGTCCGCATCAATAAGCTGAAGTGTGGTCCGCATAGCAGGGTGTGGGTTTGCAGCGATGGAAAAGGGCTGATCGAAATGGATGGAATGCGGGCTGTGAAAAGATACACCACAGCCGATGGACTTGCTTCTGATATTTGCTACGATGTTGCCTTTGAAGGCCGGCATGCCTGGATTGCTACCAACAAGGGACTTTGCTGCCTCAATACGGATCGTCCCGGGCAGATCTTCACCTATAAAAAGCAGAATGGATTGCTGAACAACGAGATCTTTAAAGTGTGTGTGAAGGACAATGAAATATACATATCTACCCAGAAAGGACTTTGTATTGCCGATCTTTCCACGCTGCATCCCAACCTGCATGCACCACGCATTTATCTTACGGATGTGCTCAGCGGGAACCAGTCTGCATTAAAAAACAGCTCCTTCTCCTATGATCAGAATAATTTTGAATTTGTTGCGGAAGGCATCTCCTTTCAAAATCCACAGGGCATCAGTTACGAATACAGGCTGAACGGCTACGATACAGCCTGGAAAGTGAACACAACAGGAAGCATGACGTACAACAACCTGGATGATGGCAGCTATACATTCGAGGTGAAGTCCGTAAATGCTGATGGAGTGAAAAGTACGGAAACTGCGGCATATAGCTTCGTGATCCAAAAGCCCTTCTGGGAAAGAGTATGGTTCATTTTGCTGCTGGTACTTGCTTTTGCAGGATTTGTTTACCTGATCGTAAGCCTGCGCGTGAGCAGCGTAAAAAAGCGGGAAGCCAGGAAGAGTTATTTTAACAGGCTGATGGCAGAATACCACATGAGCGCTTTGCGGGCACAGATGAACCCTCATTTTATTTTTAATGCGATCAACAGCATTCAGCATTATATCCTGAGCAATGAAAAACAGTATGCTTACGATTACCTCACCAAGTTCAGCATCCTCATCCGCCAGGTGCTTGCCAATTCGCAGCACAACATCACCACCCTGGAGAAAGAGCTGGAAATGCTTGAGCTGTATATCGGCCTCGAACAGCGGAGATTTAAAAGCAGGTTCGATTACGAGATCTGTTATCCGGGCGAATTGAATCCTGATGAAATAAAGATTCCGGTGATGCTTGTGCAGCCCTTCGTAGAGAATGCCATCTGGCATGGCATCATGAACCTGCCGGAAGAAAAAAAAGGCAGGTTGAGCGTAACGGTGGAATGTGAAAAGGATGTGTTGAAAATTTCGGTGGAAGACAATGGCGTGGGCAGGAAAAGAGCCGCCGGGCTGAAAACAGATAACGGGCATGCACCTGTAGGCATGCTGCTTTCGCAGGAGCGCCTCGAGATACTGAAAGTGATCGGGAGTGGTGATACGCGGATCGTTGTTACTGACCTGGAAGATGCGGAGGGCCCATGCGGCACCCGCGTGGATATATTCTTAACATTAACTGTTTAACAATGGAAATAAAAGCACTGGTCGTAGATGACGAGCATGACAGCCGCAGCGTATTATCCAGCCTGATCAGCGGATTTTGCCCAAAGATCCGTATTTGCGCAGAAGCGGGCGGTGCACAGCCTGCATACGATATGGTGCTGAAGCACAAGCCTGATGTAGTGTTCCTCGATATACAAATGCCCGGTGGCAACGGTTTTTCATTTCTTAAGAAATTCGATGAGGTTCCTTTCGAAGTGATCTTTGTGACCAGCTATGATAAATACGCGATCGAGGCGATCCGCTTCAGCGCACTGGATTACCTGCTGAAGCCGGTGGAAGTGGAGCGGCTTATTTTATCGGCGCAGCGCCTCGAGCAATCGCTCCTGAAAAAGCAGCGCTCTCACCGGCAGGTGGTGAACCTCATCACGCACATGGAAAACAAAGGCATCGAAAAAAAGATGGCGCTGCACCACAACGACCTGGTAAGCTTTATTCCACTGGGCGAGATCGCATATCTTGAAGGGGAACGCAACTATACACTCATTCATACGCTTGACCATTCCAGGTACACATCTTCACGCAACCTCGGTGAATTCGAGGAGATGCTTGAAAGCTATCCGCAGTTCTTCCGGATCAGCAAAAGCTGCATCGTCAACCTTAACCATGTGAGCAGTTACAGCAAAGGCGAGCCCTGCATGCTTTTCATCGCGGGCATGAACGGCTTTGAGATTTCCCGCAGGAGAAAGCAGGAGCTTATCGAACGGCTGAAAAAGTAAAGGCCGTCGTTACCGACGGCCTTTCTTATGATTTTTTATGTTCGGCGGGTTCCTGTTGCTTTGCCATTTTTTCAAGCATTTTTTTCATCGGAGGCCAGGTTAGTCATCGCTACCTGTATTTTATTCTTCGTGCCTGATACAACCATGTCCTTGCCCGCGTGCTACTATCACAAGGTTGTAGCCGTCCTTCGCAAATAATTTTGCCAGCTCAAAGCCGATGCCGCTGCTTGCGCCGGTGATCAGCGCGGTTTTTTATTTGTTCCTGTGTTTTCCATTTAACGTAAGTATGCAGATTCGTAATTAATAGGTAGTGGTTGTAGTGCCGGTAGTTCCTGTAACGCTGGTAGTGCCGGTGCTCCTGGTAGTGCCGGTTGTATTGTTTGTCATGCTTGTTGAGCTGGTGGTACCTGTCGTTCCCATTGTAGTGCCGGTAGTGTTGCTTGTTGTACTGGTAGTTGTGTTGGTCATACTGGTGCTGCTTGTGGTTCCGGTGGTGCCCATGGTTGTACCTGTTGTACCCATTGTTGTTCCGGTGGTTCCCATTGTAGTGCTTGTACTGCTTGTAGTTCCGTCAGTGGTGCCTGTTCCGTTGGTGGAGCTTGTGCTGCTGGTTGTTCCCATCGTAGTTGCATCCGTGGAGTTGGTCGTTCCTGTTGTAGAACCGGTTGTTTCGCTGGTGGTGGAAGCTTCAGATCCTGTTGCTTCGTTTTCGGTGGAACATCCTGTTACTGTTAAAACGGCAAAGCAGCCGGCTGCTAATAATTGAAATGCATTGTTTTTTTTCATGTTTTCATTTTTTTAAATTAATAAATACGCTTGTTTCGGTAGAGCAGTAGCATTAAATCCATGCCAGCTGCGGAAAGGCATGAAAACAGGAATAAAAGAAAAAATATCCTCAACCTGTTTTAAAACTTACACGGTGGCCGGTATTTCCTTTGAATAACACATGATTTATTATATTTGGAAATATTAATAAAAACAGCATTGAGGAACACAGCAATGCTCCGAAATAAAAAAGCAATGAAAGAACAAGTACTGATACATGAAATTAAATCAAGCCCCGATTCTCAGAATAATGCGAAAGCCCTGCTGAGCCCGGATGGAAAAGGATTTTACTGGGATGATAAAAAATTTAATTACGTAAATGCCGGTGATTATGTATTCATCGTAAATCCCGCGGGGAGATGGGCTTATTTTACCAGGGTGGCTCAAAAGAACATTCACGCAGGTTATGATCAAAAGAAACGCAGATCTGTTTTTACTCATAAGAATGTCGGGTACACGGTGGAAGATCCGGACGGACGCTTTCATGTTTTTGTTTATTTTGAAATCATTGAAAGACAGGAACTGCCTGAAGGCTGGAACTGGAAAGATCCCTTACGGAGCTCGGAGCAGCTGTATCTCTGGGCCTTTGATATAGCAGAGCCCGGAAAAAGATTGTCAAGGATCCAGGACCTGAAAAAAGTATTCACTAAAAAAAGGCCGGCTGAGCTTTTGCAGAAAGTGGAAGGCTTATTGAAAAATATTCCTTTAACCAATAAGCAGGCAATGACTGTAAAGCAAATGTCGCCTGGTGAGATCGTTAAGCATGTGCATGCTTATATGTCTTCCGGCGGATTTCAATACCAGGAAGAGGAGATCGCGAACTTTTACCTCGCATTAAAAACAAAGCCTTTTGTAATACTGGCCGGAATCTCGGGCACAGGCAAAACCCAGTTGCCGCGGAAGTTTGCCGCTGCCATCGGAATGGATGACTCACAGGTGATCCAGGTGCCGGTACGGCCCGACTGGACAGATGGAAGCGATCTGTTGGGCTATACTTCACTGGATGGAAAATTTATTCCGAAGGACCTGACTGTGGCTATTAAAAAAGCGAAGGAGAATTCCGACAAGCCCTATTTTTTTATTTTGGATGAAATGAACCTGGCGCGGGTGGAGCATTATTTCAGTGATTTCTTAAGCGTGATCGAAACGAGGGAATGGGATAAAAACAAAAAAATAAAAACCGATGCTGTTTTAAGAAAAGAATCCCTGCAGAATGCATCCAATGCCGCCGCGTTTGATAATTACCAGTGGCCGCAGAATTTATACCTGGTAGGAACAGTGAACATGGATGAAACAACGCATACCTTTTCAAGAAAAGTATTGGACAGGGCCAATTCGATCGAAATGAACAATGTTGATCTTAACTGGAGCGGCGGAAGCGGGCCAAAGGTGGAAGGGCTGAAGGGGATTACGAATGAGCTGTTTGTGACAGAGTTCATTGGTGCAAAAGATCTGAGCGAAAAGGAAAAGGAATCGGTGGCGGATGAACTGAAGCTCCTGATTGGGGTGAATAAAATACTGGAAATGGCAGGCCTGCATTTTGCGTATCGTGTACGCGATGAGGTTGCATTTTACCTCGTGCTGAATAAAAAATACGGCATCATGAAAGATATTGCGGCAATGGACTTTCAGCTGGTCCAAAAGGTACTGCCACGGATCCATGGAAGCTCCGAGCGAGTCCAGGTATTGCTGGTGGAGCTGTTGAACCTCCTGGAAAAAACAAGTTTTAAAAGCACCGGCTTTGAATACGAGCAGTATAAAGATAAGATAGAGCACATGGATTTTACGTATAAACGTTCTTCTTCCAAGATCGTATTCATGTTAAAGCGGTTTGAGGATGATCGTTTTACTTCCTTCTGGCTGTGAGCAACGCGCTGAAATATAATTTCTCCGGGCCCGGCTGCGGTTCGCTGGAGCTTGAACTGGATGAGTCATCCAGGCAGGTGTACCATGCCTCATTGCCGGCGACTGTTCTCTCTACGGTGGAAGGGCTTGAAGCCGATCCCGGGCAGGACATAAACGGGATTCATTTTTTTGAATGGCAAAACCTGCACTATTCCTATATAAACGGGAATGACAGCTTGTTCAGGCCGCCGTTCAGATTAAAAATAAACGAGCGTGTTCATAAAGAATCCCATTTCAGGAACAACATTCATTTGCTGAGCGGGAACTTCTCCTTTAAGGATGAAGTGGGTGAAACCTGCATTGAGATCCGGGATGCCGATAACAGGCTGATCTTCCGGCTTACAGCCGAAGTGTTTCCGCAAAAGATGGATTACAGCTCGGATTATAAGACAATGATGGCAGATATCTCTTCCATTATCCAGAACCTTGCGCTTGATTCATTAAAAGATACATACCGCAAAAGCAGGGCGAAACTTTCCGGGCATACCATACAGCATGAATGGTGGGGCATTCTTGATGTGTTGTTTGAGCAGCTTGTCATTCATCTCGGAGTTATAAAACGGCAGCCGGTGCACGAGATCAGGAGCCAGGAAAAAGTATTGCCTGTTGAAAAGATCAGGCAGGCATCCAAGCGGAATACCGACTGGCTGAGAAAGAATGCCCGGTATTCAAACAAGACCGGCAAGGGCTTAAAAGTGGGAGACAGGTATTTTACACATTCCCTTTCAGGTAAAAAGTATGTCACCTACAACACTTATGAAAACCGTTTTGTTGCATGGGCGGTAAAAAACATAATTGTACAGCTCGGCAATTATTATGAGCATATCAGCAAAAACTCCGGGAATAAAGACTTTTCCGACCTGCTTTCCAGGATGAAAAAATACCAGGGTAAGCTGCAGGGAATTCTTCACCAGGATCCTTTCAATGAAGCGGGGGAGTTTGAAAAGCGTTCGCATTTTTCAGCTTCTCTTACACGCGGTGCCGGCTACAGGGATTTTATGCATGTGTACCTGATGCTCGCGCGCGGGCTTGAAATCACCAACAACGATATTTTTAAGATCGGGCAAAAGAATATTTCAACGCTGTATGAATACTGGTGTTTTTTAATGCTTGTAAAACTGTTAAAGGAACAGAATGGCAATGCGGTGGATTTTCAGGATCTCATAAAAGTAAGGTCGGGAAAGTACAGGGTTGTTTTAAAGAAAGGGGAAGCGTCGAAAGTGCGTTTCAAAAAATCCGTCACCGGTGAAAGTACAACCATTTATTTTAACAAAGAATTCAGGTCCGACGGATTAAAGATCTTCACCTTCAATCAGAGGCCCGATTATTCGATAAAATTCAATAAAAACGGTTTTGAAAAACCATTCTGGTATTTATTCGATGCCAAATACAGGTTTGAGGAAAATAGAAGCAGGGCCTCGGAAAGCAAGAATAACTTTAATGTCCCTCAGGATGCTATCGGCCAGCTCCACAGGTATCGCGATGCCATCCTGCATACGCAACCTGCAAGCTCCACCTACAGGAGCGCTATGAAAAACCTTGGCGGTGTTATCCTGTACCCGTATCCCTTACCGGAAGAAGCATTTAAATCAAATGATTACTACAAAAGCATCAGCGAGGTAAATATCGGTGCCATGCCTTTTTTGCCAGGCAAAACAAAGCTCGTGAATGAATTCCTGAACAGGTTGATCAACAAAAGCCCGGAAGAGCACTTTGAGCAGTTCATTGAAATGGACCGCTCTGAGTATGATGAGAACCGTGATCTGTGGAATGAATGGGTGACGATCAGCGTGATCCCGAAAGACTGCCAGGAGGAAAGAATAAAATTCATGCAGGACAGAAATATCTTTCACATTCCTTATGTAGCCAATCTTCATTCAAAGCTATACATGACCAAAAAGCTGTTGGCATGCAGGTCGGGAAGCAGGGAAGCATGGCTGTATGATGTGGAAAATTGGGAGCTTATGAATAATAAGGAGCTTAGACAGCTTGGTACAGGCTGGGATCATAAAAAAGACAAATACGTAGTTTTTCACCTTGCCAACGGCAGGGAGATCAGGACACCGGAGAAGATCAGCCCTTCGCGCTATCGCTATGCTACGCTCGAAGGATTGAATGCCTATCTGAAAGATCCTTCAAAGGATAGAAACAGTTTTTATTTAACCAATCCGGATGCGGCGAGGTTGCATAAAGAGCTTGTAAAAAATGAGCTCATTTTTGAGCTTGGCTGGGGGCGGGATGAAAATGATCCTTCTCTTGTCGGGTTCAGGATCGGGGGAATAATGCTGAGCTCTTCTGAGAATTTCCAGTCCCTGCACTATAAGTTTGACGGGAAAGACCTTCACCTGGCCGAAGTGCTGAAGCTGCTACTGAAGTCATAGTACGGTCGTGGCATAAAATTTTACCTCCAGCCACGATGACCAGGTTCAAAATTCCCTACAGGCTTATTCTTTCAGTAATGGCAGGAATTGCCATTGCAGCCGTTTTTTCGGTGCTTACCCATTTGCTGCTTTATGCTGCAGGAATGGCCCCGCCGCTTTTCAAGCCGATGTTCGACAAGCACGACCTTATCATTTCGCTCATCTATCACAGTGTATATGCTATAGCAGGCGCTTTTGTCACAGCCTGGATCGCCAGGAAACAAGCCCGCAAAGCTGTTTTTATCCTGGGCTCAAAGGAAGCGATCATGTGGGTGGTGGGGATGGTGCTGCTCTGGCATCACTCTCCTCCCTGGTTCAACATTACCAAGGCCGTTCTCGGGCCTCCCCTGGCATGGTTCGGCGGAAAGCTGTACCAGCTGTATAAAAAGAAGCATGATCCTGCAAACGCTCCTCCCGCAGTGTAATAGCCATACAGCGAGAATAAATAGCTGAAATCCGCTATAAAATAGCCCAAAGCCAGCATTTTCACATTTTTTGGCAAATCCAGCCGCATAAGCCGGAGGCAATCGCGTTATATATATGTAATCAGCATAAGCCAAAAGGCCCTAAGAAAAAGCTGAAAAGGCAGATTGAATAGCCGGGATATTTTAAACATTTAAAACTAAATCAGATGAAAGCTACCCTCTTAAATACACTCGTAACCAAACTCAGAAACGCAATAATGATCATTCGCTTGCACAGGCGCTTCAGCGTTAAAGCAATACCTGTAAGAGTGGAAAGAAAGATCCTGGTTCCGGAAAAGTATCAGAACAGGTATTAAACAAAAGATCATTTACTATTAAATTCTATGAAACGGCCGCTTATGCGGCCGTTTTTGTTTATTGCCCGTCCTGTTCCACTCGTCTTTTTTCATGATGTCACAGAACGCGAAAAGTGTCCATAGAAATTTCTGTTTGTCTTCCGAACTTTGCCAAACTTGTTAAACATGCCGTTTGGCAAGACGAAGTGCGTTTTTTTACTTATTAACAAAATCTAAATTAGTATACCATATGGTTGTTTTTTGCGTTCGAATGTTTTAAATATGCAATACACAGGCAGATCTTTAGAAAAATAAGATTCCGGAAGATCAACCAAAGGTTAACAAACTGAAAAACTGACACTATTTACCTGAATAGCGTTATACATATAAAAATAGAGTATTATGGCTGATTTTTTCTTTTTTACGGATATTGACCTTTTAAATAATCAAATATCAAGTCAGGCGTTTGGCGCGGCGGGGAATGTTTCTTCTGCAGACCAGTATAGAACAACAAGCCTCCATTCCTCTTCTGGCAGTCCGCGGGCCTACGCAATGTGTGATGGCTCTCTATGCATCCAACAGGATCAAAGTAACGCTTCTTTAATAAACCTGATCTTAAAACCAGAGAAAAACCCTGAAATAAATTTCTCTAAAATTAAATATGTCATTTACAAAGGGATTTTAAAAAGTTCACTTTTGGATGGAAGTGGCAATGTTGTTATCAATCCGAATAATGATCTTACGGCAAGTATTAAAAGGTCTTGGGATGCATATTTATTAAGCACGTCTGCACCATCAAGCTTGCCGCCGGAGGAGTCTTTAGGTATTAATTTAAACGCTTCTGTAACTAATTATTCGGATTCAGACCTCATTGATAATCTGTTTTATAGGGAGAGTGTAACTTTTCAGCTGCCAACTGTAAGTGGTGGCTGGTTAATAGGAGACTTCAGCCCCTCTCTTTTTGGGCTTGAAATAATTATTGAGAATATCGGTTATGATCCTGTGTTAAAACTGGGAAGAAACCTGGAGAATTTTATAATCGTGCCAGACTTACCTGCCGGCTATACAAATGTTCAGTATTTTCAGTACTGGCATAAAAAGGAGGAGATACTTAATTTTGTTGACCCATGCGCCTTTTACGGTTCTTTTTATAGCAGTAAGATTAAAGCAAGAACATTTGCGGGCAGCTTTGACTCTAAATCCGGTAATGATATTTATGATGAACTATTAAAAGGAACTCAAAATACAGCTGGTACTGATGGAAGCTTTTTTAACAGGAATAAAACTTATATTGATATCAGGAATGACAATAATCAATCAATTAATTACTACAAAAATTATGGTAACGATATCCAGGTAGCTTATGATTCCACTGCTGTCCTTTCAGTAGCCGATTATTATCAAAGTGGCTGGCCGTTGCTGGTGCTGGATAATTCAGCATTCCCTACAGGCAACACTTCATCGGATAATTTATTGAGACTTTCGTTCCCTCAAGAGTTTAATACTAAGCCTTTAGTATACATTTCTCAGGGCTTCCGCCATTTCAGCGTAAATACATTTCGCCGGCTCAAAAACAAAAAGAAGTTTGTAGAACTAACGTATATTGAGAGCTCTTTCTTTACGGATGAGCTCCATCTCGCAGTTCCAAATAATTCGGGGGCTGGTGATACAACCATTATTTCAAGTGTTATCCTGTTAAGGTATATTAAACAAATAGATGAAGGGCAGTACCCGGTGCAAGCGGGAAGTATTACCCAAAGACAGAATGCAATAGATAACCTTTTCGCACCTTTTAATATGCGGATCCCGTTTTCAGCATCCCCGGGAATAAGATTAAAAGTGTTCGAAGAAGAGACCTTTGTAAACAAGTCCTTCTCCAAGGACCAGTTTACTGCCAGGGTAGGCATAGCAGAAGACATGTATAACATTACTTTATTTGCGTATGCCAAGGACATTAGGAAAAATAGCAGCATTGGAGTTGGTAAGCCGATATTAATAGTATCAGAAAAAACAAAGGAAGAAGATTACTTTGTGAGTTTGCTGAATAAAAGAACGTTTAAAAATCAACTTTCAAGTGCCAAAATACAACTGGCTTCCAGCGATGTTGATTATCTGACTTTTTCATCGGGTAGTTTTCTTGAGCATGGACTGGAAAAAATAAGCAGGGCAAAATCCGAAGAGATAGTTATTCTTACAATTGACAAATCTTCTTTTAATGCCATGCAGGGCTTATTAGCTACCAATAATGTATTAATGGATTACAAAGTTTATATAGGAGCGGGTAAGGTTGATACCTTATTGGATGAGGGTAACCAGGAATATACTGTTTTTGAGATTGTACTCCGCGGTTTTATTGATAATAGCGGGAATCTTGAGATGATTGAAATACCTACTAACGAAAAAATGTACAGTCATGACAATATTTAGAAGTGTACTTTCCCCAATGCCCCTGCCTCTCCCTGTATCGCCATTGTCTTCAGCGTGTCCTAACTGGGCTAATGACCAGGCAAGGCTGACTAAATTAACATCAGTGATCAGCACTTTGAATACAATTCCCTTTGGTGCCAGGATACGGGCGAATGTATTAACCAAAGGTGGAAGCACTGACGATATCAGGGTTATCCCTAATCCCGCAAATCCAAGCCTCCAGACCCTTAGAATACCCTCTGAAGCAACAAAGAAAACGATTGACCTCACCTATTTGTGTGAACTCACTACTATTTTCGCCGTTGATTATCTCAATGATGTTATAAGGAACGGAATAGCAGGCACAGGAACTCCCGGGAATGCATATGTAGCCCTGAGAGATTTGCTGCTGAAGGATCCTGCTTTGTCTGAGGAAGGATTCACAAACCTGAGTGATGTAAATACAATTCTTTCGACAACCTCTATTATTAATACCAGGCTGGGCTTCATTCAAACTACAATTAATGGAGGAGGATATAACTTTAATGGCAGGACAAGCCTGGGAGCCGTACAGGAAACAAAAAATATTTATGATAGTGTGATGAAGCTTTTGAATGAATTTGTAGTTCATGAAAGCCAGTGTCTGTTTCAATATTTATTCGCGGGCTTTCTCCCTCCCGATGTTATTTTTTTGGGGGTTGGTGATGGCAATACTTCTACCAAAGGCCTTTACGATATACCTGGAAATGGGATTCTTTTCTTTAACTATAAAGAGATGCCTTCACCTCTCACCACAGCTGCTGATAATTATAATTCAGGAGAACTTAACAGGGTAGGCAATAACCTGCAAAGCGTTGTGCATTTTAATATATACGGATTGGATGCCCATTCGGGCTCTGCGGGGCCGAGCCCCGGGCTGGGCAAAGATTATATGCGTATTAAAATTACTAACATTAACTCGACATACCCCGCCGGGACTAATAATAGTATAGAGTTTAATGTGTTGAACCTTTCTTCAGGCTTTTTTCTTGATCGTAAATCAGCATTCGATCCAACCATATTCAGCTTTTCCAGGGATTCTGTAACAATTCTGGATAAAAGCAGTGGCACTTTTAAAGTCCAGGTGTGGGCTGCATACACATCACTCTCAGGCTCTTCCCGCTTTGATGAAGCTGTGGCTTCAGTGTATGTTGTACAAGAGAAAAAAGAAACATTGCCATTTGATTTGGATAGCGAAAATCAATATGGGAATAATGAATTTGTACTGCAAAACTCAATAAAGTATGTTGATCCGAATGCAACAACTCTGGTCTGGAGAATCTGGGATGACCCGGAAAGTCTTGCCAGCCTTGATAAACTCATTGAAAATTTAAAAAGTGACCGGGCTTTAAAAGTATCTCTTAATGGAAAATACGTAGGTAAGCGGGCGAGGCCATTCAATACCTCAATTGTTTTTAAAAAAGGCGACCTTACTTATTATCTCAATGATGTCTACAAATGTACAGTAGTCAGCACATCAGCCATACCGACACCAACCGGAACTACTCCCTGGGAATTGAAATATAAGCAGTACAATGCCGCAACCGTTTATGCTAAAAACGCAATGGTTGTTATTTCACATCCTTCAGATGCAACCAAATATTATTTGTATAAAGCAATCGCGACAGGTATAACAGGCCCTTTTGATCCTGCCAAATGGGACAGGCAGCCCGTTGTGGAGCAGGAAGATAACAGCTCAGTATTTGAAACCACATCTACTACGCCTGCACTTGATATTTATTATTCTACATTAAGATATAGTTTTTGTAATGTTTTTTTAACTGATACAAATATTGATTTTAATGTTGAATCATTTGTAAGCCCGGTGCGCTCCCGGCTTGATCTTGCCTTTTTTAATGATGGAGCTAAAACCATTGCCCAGATAAACGATTTCAATGTGAGGTTTACAACTTCGAAAGGAACTCTTGCCAACATGAATGAAGTGGTGCCTGCGGGAGCAGCTCCTCCCGCGGGCCTGAATACAGGCACGACTTATATTCCAATTTATAATATTCCACTTAGCTATCTCCGTTCTTTTGGATTTTGGGAGGCGTTGAAAGATCGTATAAAAAGCCGTGCGGCAGAGTTAACTACTCTGACCCCGATCGAATTGTCAGCAATTAATTTAAAATTGGAAAATGCCTTTGATGCAACTTTTGTCAGGATCCCTACCGAAAGATCCGGCGGTCCTTTAAAATTTACGGCTTTTAAACAATTTAAAAAAATACCGGATTGGGATGATTTTAAATGGCAGCCTTAAAAAGCCTTGTATACTGTGAACATTTATTAAATGGCTTGTGATGAAATATGTGATTTTATGTATGGCTTTTCTCTGCTTGCTTGAAACAGACATGGCTGCTCAGCAAAGATCCGGCGGAGCCTGTAATAACTGCATTGTAAAATATCCCCTGATAAATACTGATAAAAATTTGTTGGAGCGGTTTTTTGATTCGGTGTATATTAAGTCTTCGGTTAATTATTATAAGATATATAGCATTGAAGAAGATTCTATCAGCATCGTGTTAAGATACGATTCTGTGCATAAGGTAGCAGACGTATCTGGGGTGAGCGAGAACTCATATTATTCGTTTTCGGGAAAGTATATTGTAGATGACAGTATTTACAAGTCGGTTAAGCAGGATAGGCAGGTCTACTATTATCAGAAACTAAAGAAAGATGGAATGTGGACTTATATAATAAAATATAAATTCAATATTGTGCAGACAGAAAACTGGCAGAATGGAGTAAAGAATGGCCTATACCGCTTGATAAAAGATGATACTGTAGTGTTCGGAGGAAATTATAAAGATGGAATGAGAATAGGTGAATGGAAAGATGATAATGAAGGAGGTTTGTATACGGTAAGCTATTACGATAATTCAGAGAATGCAGTATACATTAAATACATTGAGAACAACGTTGTCATCGAGGAAATATTCCTTACCGATATTTGTTCTCCGGGTAAAAATAAAGAGGTGAAGTATTCTTTTAATAACCGGTTTAGAATCAGCTATTATAAAGATGGAAAGCTAAGGTCAAAGGGTTGCTTTACGAAGAAAGGTAATTCACAGGACGAAATACCTTACGGTGTTCATCAATACTGGGATGAAAAAGGAAGAATGTCGGTGACTAAATATGACGAAAGCGGTAAAGAAATAAAATAGTCCGTTACAGTTTAATAATAATTTTCAGGTTAACTATTTAAAATATTTGATATGCCAAGCTCTAATTTTTATCCATCTGTTTCTGAACTTCTTCCAATCGACAAAATTCCCTCATCGCTTGGCCCTGTTAAAGACGGGATTCAGAATGTTTTCAGTAAAATATTTTATAAAGACCTGATCAGCGAAGTAAGTCAAAACGGCGATTCAGGGTTCTATAAACTTACATTATTGTCATATGGTCGTCTCGGATTTGATGTCCCTGGTACCGGCTTATCGATATTGTTTAATCCTGATGACACATCAGCAAGCGTAACGCCAATTCCAATCACGTTGAAATACGACTGGGAGGTAATAAAGTATATTAATGAATTTAAAACTGCTTTGTTCAGTGCCGACGCAGGCGCTTTCTTTAATTTATTCCTCGAAATAATTGACGTTGAAAAGGCTGAATTTGTGGAAGAGGTCATTGATGTATTTATCAAAGAGCCAAATCCTGTAGCCAAATTTGTTAATGATTTTAATAGTAAGTATAATCCCTCTCCCCTGATAGTTATATCTACTGATCCAGAGTCCAATGTTTTCGAGGGCCTGATGATTCAGATTGAAGCTCAGGGTTTTGATGTTAACCTGATTATATTTAATGATTTTATAAACGTTTTAAATTCTTTTGATGAGGTATTTGAGAATTTAAAGGCATTATTTAAAAAATGGTTTGGCGAGTTCACATTAGATGATTTTAAAAAAATTCTGCTCCCGAAGGCTGCTCTTACGATTAACAATTTGTCTGCCGGAATTGAATTTCCGAGAAGTGTTTTCGTTCCGGTAGCTACCACAACCTTTAATCCAACAGGAGTTGTTATTGGCGATCCTGTGCCTGATCCTTACAAGACGCTTCTTAAGTTCAATGTTGGTTCTGTTGCATTTAGCACAGAAAACGGGTATGAATTTATTGGTGAGAATTCTTTCACTTTCCAGAAATCATTTATCCTTGGTACCCGGTTCACACTCTCCCTCACAGATATGAAGCTCGACTTCAGCCGGACAAAAAATATTCAGGAAGCAATTGACGATGGAAGACCTGCAGATTTTATCGGAGTGTATGTTAAAGAAGGAGTTGTTGGTTTTCCTGCCGAATGGGGGCATAATCCGGCAGGCTCCACAGGCGAATTATTCGTAAACAATTTACTTGCCGGTACCGGTGGTATCTCCGGAACAATAGGCCTGAGAGGCAAGCCCGACCCGATGAACCCCGGCAACCCGTATTTAAATCCGCTGATCAGCGTAAAATTCGGGGAAAAATTTATAGCAGAGCTTGATGCGTTCAGCATCACTTTTTACCAGAATGCAATTGTTGAGTCAGAGATCTTAGGAAAGCTGAAGATCCCCGGCTTTAAAGATGCCGGCGGAGCAGATGCAGAGATCGAGATCAAGATCCACATTGACGGTAACGGTGATTTTTATATCACAGCAAAAGAAGAGAATGGCATTACACTCCCTCTTCATTTCGATAAATATTTTACTGTAACGGTTAACAGCTTAACGATCGGAAGAAGGTCAAATAAATTTTTCCTTGCTGTTTCCGGCGCTGTTGATTTCAAAGACCTTTCAGCCGATAATGCTTTCCTCGGAAGCTTGCTGCCGAAAGAGATCGAGATCCAGAAATTACTCATCTGGGAAAACGGGCAGATCGAGCTCGAAGGCGGTACCATCGAGCTGCGCAAGCCTGTTAAAATAAACCTTGGCCCTGTGAAGCTCACCGTTACCGCAATCGGTATGGGAAGCTATGAGCGCATGCATGGCGGATCGCTGCGTAAATACAAGTACGTCGAGTTCAGTGCCGGTGTGAGCATCAACCCGGGCGGCGTGGATGCGCGCGGTGACGGGATCAAAGTATACTTCAGCATCGATGGCGGCTCTACGGATATTTTTGTAAGGATTGAAAGCATTGCCATTGATCTGATCATGCCGGGACATGCAAGCAAGGACCAGGCAACCTTATTGCTCAATGGGTACCTTTCCATGAAAGAGCCTTCGAGCGGAACATCGGATGCCGGAACGGAATACGCCGGTGGAATTGATTTTAAATTACCGAAGCTGAAAATGGGCGGAAGCGCCTCCATGAAATATAATCCGAAAACACCTGCTTTCCTCATCGATGTATCACTGGAGATCAGCACCCCGATCGTTTTAGGTGCTACAGGAATGGGTATTTACGGGTTCCGCGCCCTGTTCGGAAAACATTACGTGGTATCACGCACAGAGCCGCCGGTAAGCCTTGCGGCAGATGCGGAATGGTGGCAGTACTACAAGAAAAAGGTGAACCCCGAAATGAAGGAAGGCGTGACCACTTCAAAGATGGCCAACCTCGACGGTTTCTCATTCGGTGCCGGTGTGTCGCTTGCAACCGCTACCGACGGCGGAAAAGCATTCAGCAGTAAATTGTTCTTCCTGCTTTCATTGCCTGAAGTGTTCCTGCTGCAGGGACAGGCGCAGATCTTAAAAGGCCGGATCGGCCTGGATACAACTGAAGATCCTCCGTTCTACGCGATCATTGCGATCGATAAAACAAGCATCAGTGCAGGGCTTGGTGTTACCTACAAATTTCCGGACGACGGAGCAAGCCCCGGCAAGATCGCAACGGTGGATGCACTGATCGAAATGGCGTACTTCTGGCACGATTCATCGGCCTGGTACCTCAACATCGGAAGGGATCAGCCGGCCGACCGCAGGGTGCGCGCCCGCATCTTCGATCTCTTCGATGTGTATTCCTATTTCATGCTGTCGGCACATGGCATTCGCGCCGGTGCTGGAGCATCACTCGAAAAAAATTACAAGGTCGGCCCGATCAAGGCACGCCTGTATGCATATATGGACACTGCCGGAAGGCTGGCGTTCAAGCCGGTGCAGATCGGCGGAAGCATTGACATTGGCGGCGGCGTGGATATCAAGGTCTGCGGAAAAGGATTCAGCTTAACAGCGAATGCTTCGCTTGCTGCTGAAGCTCCGAAACCGTTCATCGTAACAGGTTCGGTTGAGGTATGCGTGAAAGTATTGAAAAAAGAATATTGCATCAACCTCGATTTTACATGGACATTCGAACACTCGCTTGATTTCAGCGAGATCCCGATGGTGACCGAAAGCCTGCTCGATCCTCCGGGAACTCCTGTTGTAAGCACACGATTACAAAAAGCTGTAAAGGCGCTGAACATGATGAGCCAGGATTCATTGAACCTGCTCTGCCTGGAAAGGATCCCTGTTACAGGAAGCTCCGCATCATCCATTCCTCCCCTAACGGATCCCGTATGGAGCGGCATCGACAATTATATTCTTCCATTAGACAGCTTTATCGACCTCGAATTCAGGAAGCCTGTGAAGCCGGTAGGCCATTCTTCACTCACCCGTTTCGGCGGTGTTACAAGCGGGCCCAATTATTCAGTGTATGTGGCACCGCAAAGAGGAAAGTCAAACCGCGTGCGCCACGATTTTGTGCTCGATAAAGTGGAGATCTTTAACTGGAACCCTACTACAAATACCTGGGATGATTATCATGTGTACAATGCGATCACTCCATTGGGCGCAGCACCTTTTAACTTAACATCAGCTGCGCTGGACAACCTGCAGTTCGGATTCTGGCAGGTGGACAGCCCCGGCTATTACACCAAGCTGCGCTTAATGGCGCAGAATCCCCTGAGCTTCTTAGGGCAGGGTACCGGCGATACGGTTGCGGAAGACCTTGGCGTGACCAACGGGATCTTCTGCCCGCCGGAAGAGCGTGACAAAACCTGTGTGAATTATGATTCCTATCGCCTGAAAACCGGGCAGAACAAATTAATTCCTGCTACAGAGATCATCCAGCAGCAATCCGTTTTAATGAGAGTGATTACACGCGACAGTGCGGTGATCTATAAACCGTATGCAGGAATTCATAATGCACTGGCTTTCCTGGATACCGATACACTCGAGATCTACCTGCCCGAGCCAATGGTGGAAGTGAGCATGCTGCTGAACACCCTCACCAGCGCCCTTACCATTAAATATTACAGCAGGTCGCAGGTCGGACTTAATGCAAGCGGCGATCCTGTGTACGGGTATGCGCTGGTGGGCACCGCGGTGAAAACCCCGGCACAGCTGGCCGGCGGCGTTCTTTATTCCGACAGCCTTAACCCGATCGATAAGATCGAGATCACCGGCGGCAGCTGTAATTTAAAGGAAAGGAATATTGTTTGCGACACGACCATGAGCGGCGAAGCAAATGATTTCATCAAGCTGATGAACCTGATCGCGAAATTCAGGGAGATCACACGGGATATTAAATTAGGCGATGACCCGAGATATTCATCAACGGTGGCAGGCAGCACCTTCTTCCCGACACCAACGCCGAAGGGGCTTTTCTATCACCCGGTAACAAATTCAACAACGCTTACGATCACATTCAGCGGTCAGGGGTATGATTGCCAGGTGGTGTTAAATGTACCGCAGGGCAAAAAAATAGACTGGAACCTGATCAGCCGTTTCCAGAACCTGCGCCCTGATCCGGCTCATGCTTCAACAGCAGGCGGAAATTATTTCTTCCTTGTGGATGTGCTTTTGCAGGATGGAACCATCATGACGCTGAGCGGCGCTTCCAAGTGCCTCCCGGTATATTACTGTTATGATAAATGCCTGAACTTCTTCTACCAGCTGTGCTATCTCAACGTGGTGGATTACCAGTATAACCAATCCCTGCCTTCGTCAACCGACGTGGCACAGAACAACTCCAACATGGTGGATGCGATCAATAAAACGCTTCTGCCGGTATGGAGGCCCGATACCGTATTTGCTGTGCGTGTACAGTACACGGATCAGCTGTTTGAGGAATCATCTTCGCATCCAAGTGTTCCACGCGCTTTTGTTTTCGGGTTCAGGACCAAGGGGCCGATCGGGCATTATCATGAATATCCTACAGGCGACAACACATCCACGCAGCAGGGATTCTATCATGCGATGGAATTGAGTGACACGGAAGACCAGTTTAAGCTGGCATCATTAAAATATTACATCGATTATTCCAAATCGTACCCGAATGCAGACGGAAATATCCTGAATGCAAAACCATTGTACTACCAGAATCCTGAGCTGTTGCTGTTCTACGTATTCCCTTACGTATACCAGTTTTACCAGGATTGGGATCCGTACAACGGAACGGGCGCAGTGGGATCCTCGCTGGAAGTACTGATCAAAGATCCGATCGAGCCGCCGTTTGTTACAGATCCGATGAACCCGATGGGGCCGGAGATCGCAAATGTAGTTCCACCTGCAAACAATGAATGGCAGATCAATTCGTTCCCGGTGATCACTCCTGACATTGCAGCGATCAACAACATGATCCAGAACGGGGTTACAAACGGCAATCCTTGCCTGCCATCTGTTGTGCCACTTACGCCAAATGGCATCAACAACCTCGTGACCCCGGCAACGCCACTGGAGCCTTTGAAATTGTACACCGCAGTTTACCTGGCTTCCTACAAGCCTGCAACCGTTACACTGACCAAGCCCCAGAAGCGGGAAGTGCACAAGTATGGTTTCCAGACTTCGCGCTACAAGGATTTCAATGAGCACATCAGCAGCTATATCCTTCAACAGAACGCCATCACTATGGCGATCGAAAAAGCTGCAGTGTATGAATTGAAGAAAACTTACGCGCCCCTGCTGATCATTAAAGCAAAGCAAACGCTGGATGGAACGCTTCCGAAAACGGATTCGCTTCACCAGGAAGCAGCGATCAATTTCGATAAGCTGGTGGACAGGGTGTTTGAGCTGAAAGAGCTGGAGCCTGCGGAATACCTGCAGTTCAATCTCGTGATCGACTCAACCACAGATAATGTTCTCGGAATACTGCTGCGCAGCCCCGAGCCGTTCAATGATCCGAAAACACCGTTGGTGGAGCTGAACAGCACCATCCGCATGGAAGTGGACATGGGCTCAGGATACGGTGCCGCTACCGATCACGTGGTGCATTTCTCGAAAGACAGGGCAAGCGCGTTCATAACAAACGCCGATAATTCCCTCGATGTTCCGAGAGGCATCAGCCGTTTTACATTCACCTACAAGCTGTACAATGGTTCGCTTTACGTTGTGAGGGCCACAGAGCAGGTTGTCCTGGATTTCAACGCGATCCTTTAAAATAATTAGAAACAAGAAAGAAATAAAACTCATTTTATTATGTCGATATACGTTAAGCAATTTGATGCAACAGTAGATGCCAGTTTCTCGGGGCTTGTGCAGATCACTGATTCCAGCAGCAATATCGTGGTTGGAGGAATAGGTACATCCGCTATTGCACTCGTCGTGGATGCTGATGGAAATGTTCTTGACCAGCTGGAGTTCGTGATCGGTGATTCAACGATCACGTTTATCAGCGTTCTCCCGGTAGGCGACAGGTTTGCGCCCGGCGACTACCTGCTGTTCGGCTCTAAAAAAGTAAGCGCTACAAATTTTCCTGCGCTTGTGATCAGGGTGAAATCCGACGGATCTGTTGTATGGGCCAACACTTATGGCAACACCACTACGTCACAGCCTTTGCAGATCATTTCTTCCATCGCAACGGTTGCTGAAGAACGTTTCAACAGCTTTATTTTTATTTCCAAGAACATTACAAGTACAGCAAACGAAGACATCGAGGCCATCAGGATCGACAGGTTTGGTGTAGTTGATGTTGCCAAAGTATACGGCGCCCGGCTGAACAAGGACCAGGCTGCAGGTTTGATCCCCTACGAAAACGGGGGAGCGATCATTTACGGAGGATCCAATGCAGTGGCTAATTTCGACAGCTTCTTCCTGGCTGTTGACAGAAGCCTGAGCATCGTACAGAAAAAACTGATTGGTACCGTAAAGCCGCAGGAGATCCGCGCAGTGATCCCGGGGCCTAATCCGGGAGATTATATTGTAGCAGGTGACACAGGTGTACTGGTTGGGAACAAGGAAACATTCCTGTTCGCTTTCAACATGAACAAAAGCCTTGTTGCAACAGCGAAAACATACGACCTGTTGCCGGGAGCGGACACGGGGTTCAGGAAACTGCTGCAGATCGGGAGCAATTATTATATGTTTGGCTACAAGCAGAACGGAAGCTATGCAGCGAAATTCAATGCAGGTTTAAATCTTGTATGGACAAAGCAGCTGAACATTACACCGGGAAATTATTTTTTATCGGATGCGGTTGTTGATAATACAGGAACAGAAATTACATTATGCGGCTGGATCAAAAAATCGGCCCAGCTGTTTCCGTTGATATTGCGTACGGATACCGAATTCAGCACCTGCATCACATTGGCCAAACCCAACCCTCTGCCGGGCGAGCTGCCCTTCACTATTAAGGACTGGGCTGTGGTGATGACAGAGTATGCTCCTAAGGTGCTGCCTCAAAAGGTGACACTGAAACGTTTCCCGGTACCCAATAATTTTATCTGCCCGGCCCCTTCCGAGAAGCTGAACACAGAAGGCCTGATCCAGTCGCCTTATATTTACATACAGGCTGCCGGCTCCAACCAGGCCGACAGCTCTTCGAAAGGAGTGCATTTAAGATGGAAGTTCAATAAGGCATTGGGAGATAATCACTTTGCAAAAGGGGCGTATGCCAATCCTTCCAGCCCGTATTATACAACCATCGGCTTCAATAAGGCCAACGATTATATAAAGATCTACCGCGCACCTTACAATAAAAAATTCCAGGCCAAGGTAAAGTTCAAAAATGCACAGCCGCCTACCACTGAAATAAACAGCGGCAGCACAAGGGAGTGGCGTTACAATGGCATTACGCTCACAAACGGTGGAACGGGAACAACCAATGTGATCGTCAGGTTCATGGATGTGGCGCAGTATAATACCATCCGCGCAACAATGACGACGCTGAAGCCGGAGAACTTCATGAAGCAGTATACCGGGATAGTGGAAGTGGAAACACAGAATAAATTATTCTTTTCCGCAGAGCTTACCGTGCTGTTCAATACAGGATCAACCGCGGCTGCTTATTTAAGGACTGAAGCGATCTCGTATGAAGATCCTGCCGATGTATCCACGGCTGTGATCTCCTGCCGGAAAAAATTCACAGGGCCAACACAACTTGGAGCTGCCAAGGTCGTGTGCGAGAGTATCAAGTACCTGCGCCTGGATTTCTCCATTGCGTATATTTCCGAGATCGCGTTTGAAACGTATTACGATTACATTGGCAATGTGAATAATCTCGGAACCGCAAATACATGGCAGTTCCTCGGTAACCAAAGCCTGACGCTTGATACAAGCTTAGCCTACGACAGGCTTGAGAATTTCAGCAATCCGTTTATCCCTGCCGTGCAAAAGTACAGCGTGGACAAGCAGTGGAATAAATACAACGACAGCAGTGCAATAACCGGGGAGTTCAAAGTAAGGGTTGATAATTACAAGCACCGCTGGTACCCGGCACCAACTTCAGAGCATCCTACAACCAAGGCGGTTGACGGGATCCAGCAGACGATCGCAAAATACCTGGATTACAGTAAAACCGATACCAAAGCAATTGTGGCGGTTCCGGTGGAAGATGACCCGGGAAATGATGCACAGATCAACATCAGCTTCTTTGATATTTTAAGGCTTGTCGGGATCGATTATCACATTGCACGGATGATGGGCCTCGGCCTGATCGATGCGAACATTGCGAATGATACCACGCCTTATGTGTACCTGATGGCATACACCAGCAGGGGAGCGCTTGAAACAGGCGATCCCTCCACACTGGTGAAGGATCATTTGTACATGACCCTGCCTACAACACGCGTGGATTACCGCTTGCCGAATGCGCCTGTGCAAATTCCCGTATCTTATGGAATGAGTGTGGACAACGGGATAGGAGAGGTGAACCAGATCACGGATGACCAGGGCTATGTGGATTTTGATGAAGTGCGCTTTGTAAATATCAACCGCGATGTGTACGATTATGAAAAGCCATTCGGGGCATTCTTTGCTGACACAACCGAATTCTGTCTCTGCGAAGAGACCATGCCGGTGATGTACGGGCTGGACTACAAAGGCGCTGCGGAAACCGTTTACCGGAAGCCTGAGATCACGCAGGATGAAGAGTATTTTGATTTTGCAGGGTTTAACGAGGTGGTGGAGATCCCGGAACAGGGACAAAATCCGGTATACATTCACCAGGAAAGAGAAGAGGGCGTGCATTGCTATGCCATCTATTCGATCAACTGGTTCTCGCGCATCTCTGTGCTCAGTAACCAGGAGTGCACCGATTATACGAAATTCAAAAAGATCAAGAACCTGTTGCCGCCTTCCAATTTCAGCGTTCAGCTGATCCAGAAGGAAGAGCCTTTGATGTTCACTACGCCGAAGGAGCAGCTTGCGTTGGCAGCATTAACAACATTGGATAAAACGCTTGTAAGGGCCACATTTGAATGGAACCACAATCACAATGTGAATTACCAGTTTGCAGAAAGGGCGCAGCTGTTTTACCGTGATTCCGCACCGGATTCCATCCGCGGGGAAATTGTTTCGGTGACCCAGCTGCCGGATCACAAGGTACTCGTGAAAGTAAAAGACTATACGATCCTGAGCACAAGCCCTTCGCAGGTAGTGGCACCTTCTATTCCTGCCGGGATGGAAGGAAAATACATTGGCTCCCTGTTCTCTACAGGCTCACAGGGATTCTCGGTCGTTGCCATAAACAATACAACGCTGCCGTATGCAGAGTTCACTCTGCTGCAGGTAAAGCAAACATCTTCTCTCGATCCTTTAGGGAATAATCAATTCACAACAGTTGTCAGCTGGCTGATGCCGGCGGTGGGAGATAAGTTCCTTGTGGTGGAAAACCTTGCAGTGGACCTGAACTGGAGCACGCACCTGGGCCGCACTGTTTATCTTGAAAAATTCCATACGGCATTTAAGATCCAGCTTGAAGCTACAGGCACTGCCAACAACGGCACGTACAAGATCGAACAGGTAAGCCTGAACGGGGCGAACACGGATATTGTTTTGCTCGACAAGCTGAAAAGCAGTGTGGTGGGAGGGAACATCCGTTATGAAAGAACATTCAGGTTGGTTTCCCTCGATGCTTCCACGAACAAGCTGAAAATTGCAGGGAATGTTGTTTCCGAATTTTCAGGAGTAACAACACTGAGAGTGTTCGGCTCTTCTTACACTAATGATAAGAGTTATACCATTTCAGGAGCTCCCGTTTACAATTCACCGGATACCGAGATCACGGTTACAGGGCCAATTGCCGATGCTTCTTCTGCATTCGGATATGCGGCCATTGAAAAAATTGCGGCGATCACTGCGCTGGACATGCCTGCAAAAAAAGTAACGGTTGCAGGCGATCTCACTGCCGAGATCATTCCGCCATATATAGAAACGAAGATCAATTACGACAGTACCGAAACTAAATTTTCCTATGGCGGGATTTATCAGCCGGCATTGGTGAATGAATTTCACGACCCGGTAACAGGTGATTTCTTCGGGGCATACACTGTTAAATTCAACAGCTACACGCTGCTGCCTCACATCGATCCTTCGGTGGACTGGTACAAAGGGCTTTTGAGGATCAGGGATACGAATACGAACCTCGTCAGCGGAGTGCCGCAGTTTACAGTGAAATCGCTGCAGGTGCTCGAAATTAAAAAAGACAGCAGCGGAAACGTACTGAGCCCGCTTGAGCTGGTGATATATGATCCGGGCTATACGAGCGATCCTTTCCCGATCCAGACGGGCAGCAATGTGAATGTGAATTTCCATCCTTCGTACCGCCTGTATTTAACGGCGGAATTCAATGGCTCCGGGAACAATGATGCAAGCCACCAGTTCAATCAAACGACCATGATGCCGCTCATCGGGGATGGCAGCAAGATCACCTACATGGGGATCCGTTCGCTCGACAGGGTGAAGGAACCGCCTTCTTTCGCGATCGTCCAGTACGAATCGTACATAGCGCCTTTAGTGCCTGTGCTGGCACAGGAGATCGTTGCACCGGCAGCGCCAAAGGATTTGTCAGGGCCATTGTTTGCAACCCGTCCTGACTTTTACAAAAAATCGACGTACACGGTGGATATTAAATTAGATACCACCGCCGGACGCCAGCCTTATGGCGCGCTGGTGTACAGGGGAAGCGAAACAAAAGTGCTGGATACGATCTACAAGCAGGCAACGCTGAATACGATCCTGCCGGTGATTAAGCAACTGAAAAAAACAGATACGCTTGCTTATTATACAATGATCCACGACCTGGTGAATGTTGTGACCGACAGCGGCGGCAATTTTGCGGGCACACCAAACACGCTGGGCTTTTCATTCCCTCTGCCTGACAACGCGGATTATATCATTCCGAACAGGGACAAACTGATCATTGTGAAGCCCTTTGTAACAGCCGTGCCGATCCTTGGGCCGCAGGTAGAGATTCTAAGGCAGGCCATTCTTGGCTCCTTCCTTTCAATGACCGAGCGCCCGGTAGTTTATAAATATGTAAAAGGCGGAATTACCGCTTCCGGCAGAAAGCCGATCATCAGGACCTACAACGGCGATATCATCACGCCGGTGCTGCCTGAAGCTCCGGGCTATGACCCGGATACGTATGATCCGCACCCGATGGCCGTTAAGTTTTCAATTGACGCTTCAGGAACGGTACTGTTGCCAGGAGATGCTGGTTACAGCACTGCTGCCAACGATTTTTACATCCGCTTCACTGATTTTACGCTGGATGGCGCATCGCAGGAGTTCTATTTTTATTATGCCTGCGAGATCAGCAATCAATTGGCGATAGGTCCGCCGAGCCCGGTGAAAGCGCCCGTGTTAATGGTGAATGCGGCCCCGGCCCAGGCACCCGGAATCAGGGAGGTGCTCACCGTTCTTGCCAACCCGGTTACAAATGCAATTACCTCCGTTCAATTTAAACTGAACATTTATAACGAAACGGAAGGCATCACACAGTTCTGGATCTACAGGGCTTACACATCTGCAGAAGCAAGCAACATCCGTTCGATGAAGCTGGCGAAAAAAATTGATGTGGGCGATCCTGTGACCGATGATTTTTCAGACCTGCTCATTCCGCCTTACGGTGAAACCCTGTTCTACAAAATTGTTGCGGTAAGAAGAATTCAGAATGAGCTGGCACTGGATGAAGATATTTTATCATTGCCATCGAACCCGGCACTCACCAATGTGGTGGATGTTGTTAATCCACAGCCGCCGCAGCTTCGTTCCGAGAACGGAACAAGCACTCCTGCATTATTGCAGGATGTGATCCTGAAATGGGAGCCTACTGCCTACAACGGGACTTATTATTTACAAAAGCTGAACACATCCGGAAACTGGGTGGAGATCTATAGGATCAAAGTGAAGGATACGGAGATGCAGTATCCTCCGCTGGACCTGGCCAGCCTTCCTGATTTTACAAATTTCCCGGAAACGGAAAACCTTCCGAGAGTGGATGCCGATGGAAATCCAATTTATCATCGCTTCAGGGTGCAGGTTGAAAATTCTTCGGGATTGTTCAATCTTACAGAGTTTGAGCTGACGCTGGCAAAAGGCCCATCCGACTTACAGGGAATTGACAGTGAGCTTAGCTATGCGGATGGAAACGGGCATACGCTGCCTGTATTGGATTCTGCTGATTTTATTACCGGCTCCAGCCAGCCTGATACTATGACATTCATGTACTTGGGTACTCCTTTGCCTGCAGGGCATAATTCCTTTGTGAAGATAGAGGTCAGGGTAACGGATGACCTTGCGAATACATTTACAAAAACGATCAACTCGCCGGGAGGCTCAGTTACATTCAATCATGGAGAGGGCGGCCTGGTGCTGAACAATACCAACCCGAACAGGGTGTACACGATCAGGACAAAACTATTCACTGATTTTGCTCCTCTTGGTGCAGTGCAGTCGTACACGCTCGGCTATCTTGCCGGGCCATGCTATGACCTGCGCCAGGTAAGCGACATTGTGAAGCTGACCGACGGCAGCCACGATGTGAATCCGCTGGTTCCAGGAAGCATCAATGATGGAGTGGCGTATCCAACGCAGTTGCAGTTTACCGACATCAGTGATTTGTCAGGCATCAGCGAAACCGTTAATCATATTGATATTACAGTTACAGACGACCTCAGCAATACGGCAACAAAAACAATACCTGCTGCCGGTGGGGATGTAACCTTTGTAAATGGCGACGGTGGCCTCGTGCTGGATAATTCAAATCCGAACAGGAGCTACGAAGTGAAAGTGAAGCTGTTCAGCAATGAATGTGCTGCTGGTGCCGAAGCGGTGTACAACATCAGTTATCCGTATACACCATGCGATGACCTGGCTTCATTAACGGTTATTGCCAAATACACTGACAATAACGGTACGGTCATTAACCCGCTTACAGATTATACTGTAACTACGGTCACGGATCCGAACGGCAGTATTACCCTGGAGGATATTACAGGCGCAGGCCTTCCCCCGGGACATACGTTTGGCCACATGGATGTGATCCTCGAGGATGACCTCGGTGGCGCCTTCATTAAAACGATCGGGGCAGCAGGCGGAAGCGTAACGTTTAACAATGGAGATGGCGGCCTGCTGCTGGATAACAGTAATCCCGGCAGGGCCTTCTTTGTAACGTTCGTGCTCTATACTAATTTGTGCAGCAATGGAAGGAGCTATTCATATACAGTTAACTATTAACTGTATATACGGAATTTTGCATTAAATTAAACGGATTTTTGGGAAGAGCTGAATGATGCCCCGTATTTAAATGCGGAGCAATCTTCCCGATACTAAATTAACTATTAGGTACAAATGATCCTGCTGCAGAATACTATAGCTTGTGATACGCTGGCCCTTAGCATCCATGATAAGTTCAGCCAGTATTTCACGTTTTCCGATGACCTTGTAAAGCTGTCGGAACAGGTAAATGACACTACATTAAAGCTATTGGCTGCAATTGTTCTGTTGTTACTGGGAACGGAAAAGCTGAAGCCGATCAGGTCAAAATTCAAGTATATTTATTTTATACTCCTGCCGGCTTTGATCTGCCTTGTTTATTCCTTTTATTTAGGGGCCCGGCTGCATGAGCATTCGGCGAAGCTGAAATTATTCAGGCATTTTGAAGAGGTAAAATATCTTGTAGATGGAGAGTATAATGAAAGCTTTACAAAGCTGTACATTGCACAAAATTATTTTATGCGCTGGGGCGGAGGATTGATGGCTGTTTGGCTGCTGCTGTATTTTGTGTGGTGGTTTTATGCACCGGACAAAACCTTTAAACAAAAAATAAAAAACAACAAAAAACAACCTCAAGCATGAAAAAGATCATTCTTATCGGGATCACCTGCTTTTTTGCCGGTGCTGCATCTGCACAAAGCTGCCAGTTACCTGATTGCCTTGAACTGAGCGTAAAAGAAAGCTGTAAAGAGTATTGCAAAAAGCACCATACGAAAATAAAGTGGGAAGCTTCAGAAGAAGAATTAAAAAGTATGGGGCTGAGTGAGAAAAGCATAAAGATCATTCTTGATAAAAGGGCTTTAAAAGCGAAGGATTATAGCCTGGATACAGCAGTGCCCAACTGGAAAGCGGAAATTGAAGAAAAGGAAAAGCTTCAGAAAAAACAGGAGATAAATCCTTTGGATAAATAGCCGGATTGCCGGCTCCGGAATTCGGTATGCCTTACATGAGCACCTTCTCAAAAATTCCTGCGATCTTTAAAGTAACGGCTTCGTCAGGTTGCAAAACAAGCGCTTCATATTCCGGCTTGTAGGAAAGAGGCTTTAGCACTATCTGCTGATGTTCCCAGGTATCATCATCATGGGTGTGTTTTTCGCTGTTGTATTCTTTTACCGTATAGCGGGAGCCTGTTTCCTGATCGCGGAAATTTGTCAGTTCAGCTAATACTATTTTTCCATTCCTTGATCCTCCTGAATATTTTCTGAACATGCATATGGAACCATTCGGAATGACTCTGTTCATAGAATCACCTTCGATCCGGCAGGCGAAAAGATCTCGTGTGTTTTTGTAGCCCGGAGGCAAAGGGAGCCATTCCAATTCATCTGCATTTATTGTTTGGTTTTCACTGAAGTTTCCGGCAGCAGCTGTTAGATCATAATAAGGAATACAGTTTTCAAATGGCTTGATCTCCTTCTTCGGTAAAAAGGAAATGCTTTTTTCTGTTTTGTGTCCGTAAATATGATCTTTAAAATATTCGTGCAGGCCCCGATCGCAGGCATAGATATACGTTCCTTTAATTCCGCGAAGCATTAGGGTCTTGTATATATTCAAAATGAACTGCTTTAATTCTTCGGGGTCAGTGATCGTGTTCTTGCCGTTCTTGTCAAAGTACTTTTCCTTATAAATTATTATTTTACCGGATGCTTTGTCATAGCTGATCTCATTTCCGAAAATAATAGCAGCATAATTCAGGTCATAGCCTTGTGTGGTATGGATGCATCCTACTTCATGCTCAGAATTGTCAGAGTTGATCCAGTCAACCGAAACTCTGTTCCACTGCAACTCGATGTTGTTTATCTTTATGTCAAATTTTGATTTGTCTTTTTTTGAGATCCAGTCCCATGAGTAACCAGCAAGTAAACGGGCCAGGCCGCTTTCTGTATTTCGCTGCCTGATCTCTTCAACCATATCCGCAAGTGAATCGAAAAGTACAAACTCATACTCTGTTGAGAAGAACCGGCTGCCTGGCTCTATTGAACAATCCAGCAGTTTGCGGATAAAATCCACATAATCAGTTCCGCCTTTCACCCGGAATTGTGATTTCAGATAATCGATCTTTGTATTTTGGGCAGCTTTCAATCTGTCAAAATCTTCTTTTTTAACATCCGAAGGTTTTATTGATTGGCTCTCATCGTAAAACAATATTCGTTTAGCGGATTGTTTGATGATCCAGTCAAGCTCTGTTGAATTGTTCTTGTCGAGGCCGAGCTTGCCGGAAGCTGTATCAAAAGGTCCGTAATAAGCTCCAAGGTTGATCCTCCGCCGCAAGCGGTGTGATTCATCGACCATTAGTATGTCAAAAGACTGATTTGCCACCTCTGAGGGGCCGATCACCATTTTAGCATTAAGTCCTTTGATGTTTGCGAACACTTTTTTTAATGTGGCCCTGAAGGAAGACATCGGAATGACCAAGGCCATCTTTGGCGTTTGGTATTTTTCCCTTAGCCGGAACAGCAAATCCATGAACTCATCGCCATCATCTTTGAATTCGGTTGGCCGGAACTCAGAAAGATCAGTATTGAGAAGCTTGAATAAAAAAATTGCAAGGATCGTTTTACCGGTACCGGCTCCGCCTTGGATCAGTGTAGTATCATATTCATTGTTAAGGAGATTTTTCATAATTACAAGTAATCCCTCTTTCTGCTCTGCACTTAATGTTTTGTAAGGAGAGTATTTAAAGAGGTCCGAATTATCAATCTGATCAAGCGGGTGCCTTGCAATTCCATATGAACGGAGCTTGTCCCAGATCTCCTTAAAGATCTGCCAGTAAATTTCTTTTTTTTGATAATAGTTGTGGTTTGCAATGCCAAGGTTAAGGTTCGCAAGCTCGTATTCACCATCGCCTGAAATGTATTTGATCAGGTTGGCTTCGATATCAAGTGTGGCAGATTTGTTGAACCTGGAACCGGTGATCAGGTGAGCGTTAGTCAGCTTGTTCTTTAGTGGGTTCTTTAAGTGGCAGTGAAACCTTGAGAAAGCATCTGTTGTTTCACCGACATATGCTTCCCCTGAACTTTTATCACTCAAAATATAAACCGTTGGCCAAAGGTCTTTCACTAAATGAACGGATTGCAGCTCTTCCGTGATCCGGGGATTGAACTGCAAGTGATGAATATCAAAACCTTGTTCCCCGCTCATAGCTCATTATATTTCTTTGCTGATCCTTTTGATTTTGAGACCGGGTATTTTTCAGCATTCTTTTTGATCTTTTCCATTACGATGCTTTCAACATCGAATTGATATTTTTCTGCCATTAAAAAAGCAAATGAGAAAATATCTGCTAATTCCTCCTTTACTTTTTCGGTATCAGCCTGGGCAGCATCTTTCCAGAGGAACAGCTCAAGTAATTCTGCAGACTCAATGCTGATTGCCAACGCAAGGTCTTTCGGATTATGGAATTGTTCCCAGTCCCGCTCATTCCTGAATTTTATCAGGGCTTCGGTGATCTTATTTATATCAGGCATTGAATGCAACTATTAAGGTTTACAAAGTTACTTTAAGTAATGACATTTAATTCAATATTTGTATATCTTTCATGTGTTTTGGAATTTTTATTATCCGAAGATTTACATATTAAATATAACCAAATTTCTCAAATCCAATGTACTCCCGGTCCGAAGCCTCACAATTAAAGCATGAATTCTGGATCGCCTTCGGGCGGTATCTCTCCCTGCATCCCAACAGCGAAGGGGAAAAGATCAATTGGGTGAACTATCACACCGGG
>JAOQAD010000026.1 GCA_025963775.1 Bacteroidota bacterium
ATCCTGATTTTGATTTTAAAACAGCATCCGAAGTAGTGGCAGCATATCCTGCAAGGGATATTTATGACGCACATGATTTCACTTCATGGGCAGATATGGAAAGAGATCTTTCGGCATGGCTGAGCAACACCATGCAGCAGGAAGCAATGAAGCAGATCTATTCCATCGAAAAAGATGTGAAAGAATGCAACAACCCGGAAATACTGAATGTATGGGAGCGCCTGCAAACTTCCGATCACTACTACTACATGTGCACCAAATTCTGGAATGACGGGGATGTGCACAAGTATTTCAGCCCTTTCGACTCGCCTTACGATGCTTACCTTTATTTCATGAACATCTACAGCGACCTGGAATGCCGCATAAAAGCTTTTAAAAAAAAGATAAAACGGGACCTCGAAAAGCAGCTGAAGGATTCACTGCCAAAGGCTAAGCGCATTGAAGCAAGAGTTATTAAAGACGCAGAGGTTTTGCAATCATAAGAACCCATCACTCATTCATAACTCAAGATGCTTTTAATTGCAGACAGCGGCTCAACAAAAACGGATTGGCGTTTAATTGACAGCAGCAAGAATACACACCAGTTTCAAACACTGGGCTTTAATCCTTTTTTCCAGGATTCAACAATGATCGCGGCTGAGCTGCAGTCAAAGCTGCTTCCGGCGATCAGCCCGCACCTTTCGAAAGATGATACGCTTAACATTCATTTCTACGGAGCAGGGTGCTCCAGCGGGGAAAAATGCGACATCGTAAAGACCGCTATCCGCCATACATTCCCCAATGCTGTTATTGAAGTGGAGCACGACCTGCTGGCTGCAGCACGCGCTTTATGCGGCAATGAGCAGGGAATTGCCGCCATCATGGGCACAGGTTCAAATTCCTGCTATTATGACGGGAACAAGATTGTATCCAACGTAGCGTCACTGGGCTTTATTCTCGGTGACGAAGGCAGCGGCGCTTACATCGGGAAGCATTTTATACAGGATTACCTGAACAAGGAGGTTCCGGAAGGGATTGCAGCAAGCTTTAAGGAAACCTACAAGCTGAGCGAGGAAGAGATCCTGGATGCCGTATACAAGCAGGCCATGCCGAGCCGGTTCCTTGCCTCTTTCAGCAAATTCATCAACCAGCACCGCAATGAACCTTATTTTGTAAAGCTGGTGGATTATAATTTTGAGCAGTTCTTCAACAGGCACATCTGCAAATACAGCAATCATAAGGAAGTAAGTATGTCCTGCGTGGGCTCTGTAGCCCATTATTACAGCGATACGCTTCGTGAAGTGGCCGGGCGAAAAGGAGTGAGAATAGGCAAGATCATTGAAACCCCTATTTCAGAGCTCAGCAATTACCATCTCTCCAAAAGCCTGTAAAGAGTATGTCAGTTCGGGTTTTCGCCTTTTCTGGCGAAAGTATCGAGAACTGGTCTGCTTCCCGGGAAGTTTATCCTGAGCGGAGTCGAAGGGCTTCAATCGTTTCGCAACGAAGTGACTTCAAGCACTGAAAAATTATAATTCACTGATCACTCCAAAACATAATAAAAACAGCAGGCTATTTGCCTGCTGTAACCGCTTTTTTCCTGGCAGCATCAATGAATTTTTCCAGCTGCAGGTCAAACATAGCACTGTCCAGGATCCCGGACTTGTAATCATCCGCCAGTTTCTTAAGGTAGTATTTATCGTATTGGGGAACGTTCTCCGGCCTGATCTCGCCCGATTCGAACATCTTCTCATAACGGCCGAAATCAGAGGGCGACACCTTTTCGATCTTCAGCACCAGCCAGGTGGCGAACAGTAAATTAAAAATAAAGAATGTGGGCTTCAGTAAAAATTTATAATCTTTCATTGCATGTATGGTTTAAAATAATTTTATTCATCGCTTCCTTTCCATTTCGCAGCGCGGATCATCACGCTCAGGTCAATGATGTTAAAGATCGTCCAGAATGTGTTTGCAGCAAAGCCCGAAGGTGTGGGATGATAGCCCAGTAACAGCAGGATCACATTATAGGTGATCCCGGTAAGGCTCAGTGCAATGATGATGATGTGCGGCATAATGTGCTGTGTGTTCTTCGCATTGGCCTTGTCCTTAGGTGTAACATTGAACTGCACCTTTTTGCCGCGGACCACGGAGATCAGCGACAGCAGCATGAACCAGAAGCTCGAGATATAATACTGATCTCCCCGCTTGGTCGCAATTCCCCAGGCGCCGAGCGTAATGGTGATCGTATTCATGATCTGGAAAGGCAGGAAATATTTAAAGAATTCGAAGCTGTAAGCCTGTACCGGCAGCTGGAGCGTGAAGAAAAAAACAATGGGGCTCAGCAGGAATACGAGGATCCAGAGTGGGGCAAAATATGACCAGATGGTATTGAAGTAGCACACCTTCTGCCAGAACGTAAGCCCTTTTTTAAAAACGGGATTGTCCTTAAATGCGATATCCAGCGAGCCTTCTGCATAACGCTGGTGCTGCTTGATCCAGCTGTCGAGGTCCTGCGTGGAAAGCATCTTGCATTCAATATCAGGGTGCTGCAGGCTTTCCCAGCGGTTATCCTTATCGGCATGCAGCATAATGGAAGTGTAAATATCCTCCGAAGCATGGAACTTGAAAGGAATGATCTGCTGGTGCGAGAGCAGCTCTTTCTTTTGCTGAATAGCGCCGGTGCTTCCGGCATCCTCGTGCACAAGCTCCCTGTGCCTTTTTTTCAGGCCTTCTGCAAAATCTTTCAACGCAAGGCTCATAACGGCTTCCCGGCGGTGAAAAGAGCCTGCCCCACAGCAGAATGCCGCATTGTAATAATTCCGCTTGCGCAGGATCACATCGTAAAACAAGCGCGGGTCATTTCCGAAAATATCTTCATTCACTTCTATTTTCCCGAATAACACGTCGAGCGGCTTAGTGATGAATTTATTGGACACCTTCAGCTTTGATTTTATAACGTTGCTCAGGCTTTCAGCCTCGGTCGTATCATAGAACCATTGCGGGGTCTGGATCCAGGCCAGCTTCCGGTTCCTGAAATAGCCGCTGGTATTCACAAGAAAATCCGGCAAAGGGCGCGTGTCGGCATCAAGGATCACGAAGATGTCGCCGTTGGTATGCTGCAGCCCGTTCTTCAGGTTCCCAGCCTTGTATCCTTCATTATGTTCCCTGATGAGATAACCCACTCCCTCCTGCTCTGCCACCTCTTTCATGTTTTGTTTGTTGGGATCGCGGCCGTCCCTTCTTCCATCATCCAGCACATATATTTTAATGGGAACATCCGCGTAGGGATAATTCATTTTCTTTGCATCGATGATGCTCAGCCTCACCAGCTCCACATCTTCATTGTAGGTGGCAATGAACACATCGATGCGCACAGGCCGGTCAGTCCTTTCCTGCAGGTCTTCTATCTCTGAAAGATAATGCACGGGCGCACTCTTTTTCGCATCCTTATATGACCAGAAATTGATGACAATGAGAATGGTGCTCAGGTAGCTCAGTGTTTCCGCTGTTACCAGTGGAATTGCAAACCACAACGCATCCGGGTTCAGCGAATGCGACCACCTCCAGCAGATGTAGGAAAAGCCAAGTGCGATCGTAACAATGCCGAAGAACTGGAACAGCAGGGTCCGGTATTTATTGTCAGGGATCGCCTTGTAAGGTTTTCTGTTATCGAATTTGCTAAAATAGAATTGTTTCATATACTGTTTTAACTGCAGATTAAGATCTGGTCCAGGCCAAGTGATTTGATCTTGTTTTTTATTTTATCACACACATTCACAAACTGCACGTCCACATCCTTTTCAAGAAGCGAGCCTAAAAGCTCGATCAGGTTGGCCATTCCGGTGTTGTTGATAAAATAAATGTTTTTAAGGTCGTAGTATTGCGTTCCCTGGAAAAACACCCCCGGAAGGTCGGAGTCTGATTCTTTCAGGCGGAAAGCCTCGTAGGAGCGGATCGGCGGCTCCTCTTTGATGATGAACTGATCACCGGCAAGGTGAATGCTTTTCAGGGTATTGTCTGTTTTCCGGATCGCTTTCTCAGGGCTTGCCTGCGTAGCAGCCTCATTCACTGAAGGCTCGTTGCCCGCTGCGGTATGTAAAGTTTCATTTTCCATTGTTCCTGTATTTATATGAATTGATCAGTACAAAATTACATGCCGCCCCTCCTCTGTTTCCATTTATTCGCTGACCGGGATGAATCAATAGCCGGAACTCCTCTATA
>JAOQAD010000031.1 GCA_025963775.1 Bacteroidota bacterium
TACTATAAGCGCAAATGTACCTTTTTTTCATTCAGAAACCCAACCGATGATATTGGCGAGGGAAGAGACGTCCAGGTTGGTCCATTTTTTCGTGGTGCTGTTCCAAACCGCCACTCCCTGCGGATAACGGTCGGTACCTACCACCATATCCGTTTGAAAAGCGGCATATCCGCTGGTGGTTTGGGCATTGTCGACCCTGCACCATTTTTTACCGGTTTCGGTGCTCTCGAACTTGATCGCCCTGCCGTATTTTGCATTTTCCGCCGATTCCACGAAAAAATTATTGCCTACAGTTTCAAACACCACCGGCTCTGCTTTTTTCTTCTTCATGTCGATCATGAATTTTCCTTTTCCGCAGGTGTAGATCACGTTGCCGGCCGCATCGTATTCAAATGAAGTATTCTCAGCCGTTGCCGGGATCTCATCAATGTCGGCGATCTTCTCTATGCTTTTATCGGTGCCTACTTTGTAAATGCTGGCCATGTGCTGGTTCTTTGTAAAGTTCGCATACAGGAAGTTTTTATTGTCGAGCCAGAAGACCGGGAACTTGCGTTTTACATTGTCGCCGATGAGCGGCTGCGCTTCGCCATAACCCGCATCTTTCACCAGCGTTTCCTTTTTTCCGCTTGTTGCATACGCGTTGATCACAAAAGGCTCGCCGGTATCGTCCACCTCTACGGTTGGCCGTGGCAGCGGGTTATAATTGGCGTTCTCCACCTTCTGGTATTTTTCTGTTTTAAGGTTGAACACCGAATAATATTTCCCCTTGAAAATATCGTTGGTATAAAAGATCACGCTGTCGCCGCTGAATGCAATGAACTCATCCTTTTCCTCCAGCAGCACTTTTTTATTCTTAATGTCGATGATGTTGCCGATGCCCGTCACAATGTAACGGTTACGGTACAGCTTGTTCTTGCCGATGTCGAAGCGGATGTAATTTCCTTTCACCCCCGCTTTTTGCGTGGGAATGGCGAGGAGCTCCTCGCGGGAAACCATGGCGCCATCGAGGAAGGTGTAATTCACCACATGCTGCAGATGGTTCACGGAAGCATTGTCGTCGTATTCCGCCACGATCAGTGAAACTTTTTTCTGTGCAATGCAGAATGCGCTCAGGGCGATCGCTGCAAAAACAAAAATTGAAAACTTTAAGACTCTCATTTTATAACAGACTAAAAATTATTCCTGAAATAATCGAACAGCAGGCGCACTCCAACACCTGTGCCACCTTTCGGCCTGTAGCCATCCTTTGCTGTAAGGAAGGCAGGGCCGGCAATATCAAAATGCATCATCGGGTAATCGGCATAGCGTGCAAGGAATTTTCCTGCCGTGATAGCGCCGCCGTATGGCCCGCCGATGTTTTTCATGTCCGCAATATCTGATTTGATCATATCGTCGTAATCGTCCCAGAAAGGCATCTCGGCAAGGCGTTCAAAGGTATTGAAGCCGCTTTGCTTTAATTTATTTTTGGTAGGCTCATCAGCGGTTCCCATAGTCACCAGCCCCGACATCCCGATGGCTGCGACTGCCGCTCCCGTTAACGTTGCGAAGTTCAGCACCAGCTGCGGATTGTATTTTTTAGCATACGCCAGCGCATCCGCAAGGATCATCCGGCCTTCTGCATCGGCATTCAGCATTTCTACTGTAAGCCCATTGTACATCGTAATGATATCACCCGGCACATACGCATTTTCTCCGGGGCGGTTGTCGGTGGCCGGCACCAGCGCGATTACATGCACCGGCAATTTTGCTTTCGCGATGGCATAAATGCTTGCCGCAACAGTTGCCCCGCCGGCCATGTCGCATTTCATCATGTCCATGGAATTGGGCGTAGGCTTTAAGCTCAGTCCGCCCGTATCATACACCACACCTTTCCCTACCAGCACCACCGGCTGCTTGTTCTTAGGGCGTGCCGGCTTGTATTCCATGATGGTAAATGTGGGAGGATCGATGCTTCCGAGGTTTACGGCAAGCAATCCGCCCATTTTCAGGGAATTGATCTTTGCCTTGTTGAACACTTCCACGTTAAATCCCGCTTCCTTCCCCATTTTCTGGAACTCTTTCGAAAGCTGCGTTGCAGTAAGGAAATTGGCCGGCTCGTTCACAAGATCGCGTGTGATCCGCACCGCATCCATTATGATCTGCAGCTGCTCGAGACCTTTCGCATTGATCGCTTTGCTGTACACGCCGATCGACTTTAATGTATATGCTTCCTTCTGCCTCTCTTTTTTATATTTCAGGAACTGGTAATTGCTCATGGCAAGCCCTTCCGTAAATGCCAGTGTTTCCAACGGTTTCGAGTCCACATCCACAACCGTTATTGTCTGCAGCTTTGCTTCCGCAACGATCGTATGAATGCTGCTTGCCGCCTTGCGCAGGATCTCCAGCGTTTTATACTTTTCCTTTTGTACCGCTATGGTTTGCACGATCACATACCTGTTCAGCTGGTTGATCAGCACGTATTTCTTTTCCCGTACGTTGATCTCTTCCTTCACAAAATCCAGCTCCGCTTTGCTTAATCCGTAATTATTCAGGTTTGATGACCTGCCGCACAACAAAACAAGGCTCCCGGTGTTATTAATTACAGATATTTTGGATAATGTAGTCATATAATATTTACTTTTGAGTTCCGTAAATGTAAAAAAAGAATTTACATGGTTATACACTAATTATTAACTGATTATCAGCACAAGATCAACCGATTAACCGCCCAACTTAATTATCCCTGAAATGAATATTGACGAATTACTGAAGCGCGCACTTAATTTTGAATTCCTGAGCATGGAAGAAGGCGTTTTCCTGTTTAAGAATGCCCCTACCGCCAACCTGGTATTTACCGCAAATGAGCTTCGCAAGGTGCAGAAGCCGGATAAAAAGGTGACCTGGCAGATCGACCGGAATGTGAACACCACCAATGTGTGTATCGCCAATTGCAAATTCTGCAATTTTTACCGGATTCCCGGGCATAAGGAATCGTACATCACTGATATAGAAACCTACAAGGTAAAAATTGAGGAAACGCTGAAATACGGCGGCGACCAGCTGCTGCTGCAGGGCGGGCACCACCCGGAGCTGGGACTGAAATTCTATACCGATACCTTCCGCGAGCTGAAAAAGCTATATCCGAACGTGAAGCTGCATGCACTCGGGCCCCCGGAAGTGGCGCACATCACCAAGCTGGAAAAATCGACACATACCGAAGTATTAAAAGCTTTGAAGGAAGCCGGGCTCGACAGCTTGCCCGGAGCCGGGGCAGAAATCCTGAACGACCGTGTTCGCAGGCTTATCTCCAAAGGAAAATGCACAGGCCGCGAATGGCTGGATGTAATGCGTGCAGCACACCAGCTGAACATTACCACCTCCGCCACTATGATGTTCGGGCACATCGAAACCATCGAGGAGCGCTTTGAGCACCTCGTGTGGATCCGCGAAGTGCAGAGCGAAAAACCGAAAGATGCAAAAGGCTTTTTGGCTTTCATTCCCTGGCCTTTCCAGGATGACGGAACCTTACTGAAACGCCACAAAGGCATCACCAACAATGTGACCGGCGACGAATACATCCGCATGATCGCCATGAGCCGCATTATGCTGCCGAACGTGATCAACATACAGGCAAGCTGGCTCACCATCGGTAAGGATGTTGCCAAGCTCTGCCTCCACGCCGGCGCCAACGATTTCGGAAGCATCATGATCGAAGAGAACGTGGTTTCCGCAGCAGGAGCGCCTCACCGCTTTACGGCAGCAGGCATCCAGGAAGCGATCCGCGAGGCCGGCTTTGAGCCACAGCTGCGCACGCAGCAGTACGAGTACCGCGAGCTGCCTGCCAGCATGGTGGAACAGGTGATCAACTACTAACCGGCATGACGCTGCTATCGCATTTATCCTCCATCATTCCCATTTCCGCAGCGCTGGAAGCAGAGCTGAATGTTCTTTCGAAGGAGCTTATTCTTTCGAAGAACGAGATCGCGATCAGCTCCGGTGAAAAATGCAACGACCTTTTTTTCGTCCGCAAAGGCATCATGCGCGGCTATTACATCGATGAGGATGGCAAGGAGATCACCAACTGGTTTGCCCAGGAAACCGAATTTGCCACGTGTTTTTATGCCTTTGTGGCAAAACAGCCTTCCTTCGAGTTCATCCAGGCGCTGGAAGATTGCGAAGTGACCCGCCTGTCGAATGCCGCCTTACAATCCCTGTATGTTAAATTCCCGGAGACCGAGCGCATCGGCCGGATCATCACGGAAAATTATTACATCCGCCTGGAAGAGCGTTTATTGAACATCCAGTTCAAAACAGCAAAAGAACGCTACAGGAATTTGATCCTTTCGAAGCCGGGATTGCTGCAGCGTGCGCCGCTGGGGCAGATCGCCACTTACCTCGGGATAACGCAGGAAACACTGAGCAGGATCAGGGCTTAAATGCCACGCGCTGTTCCCGAGGGATCTTATTCTGAGCGGAGACGGTCATTTGCCACAGATTCACAGATTTTTTACTGGATTTATCCGATTTATCGCTTACGCGATGGATTAGCTGTGTGTCATCCCGAGCTTGCCTGAGGGATCTTATTCTCTGCGGAGGTTTTCTGTATATTAGGTACGCAGATATTTTAAGATTTTTAATGGTTAAAATTATGATCGCTGCGCGAACTAAGATTAAATTATGATGTAGAGCGCCTCGGAATCGCGCGCCGTCATTTCGAGTTCGACCGAAGGGAGAGTATCGGGAAAGCGGGGAGGCTTCAGCCACAGATTCACAGATTTTTTATGTTGTTTTGCAGATTATCGCTTACGCGATGGATTTATTGAGCGGAAAACCGCGCGTTGTCAGTTCGAGCGATTCGAGAACGTGCGGAGGCTTTGCAGCATATGTTTGGAATAAGATCCTCCGGGCTGCCCGGGATCACAATACACTTAGACCTGTATACTTTCAAAAATTCTTTTTTGCTTCCTTTTGCACTTTCCCTTATCTTTCGTTTAAAATCAGCTTCAATGAAAAAATTATTGTGTTCATTTTTATTGCTTTCCTTTTTTAATGCGGCATTCGCCACCCATAACATGGCAGGGCAATTCAGCTACACGCATTTATCAGGAAACACTTACGAGTTCACTGTCAAAACTTTCACCAATACATCAGGCACTACCGCCGACCGCTGCGAGCTCATCATTTATTTCGGCGATGGCGACAGCGCGATTGTTCCGAGAAGCAATGGGCCTTCTGGCACATGTTCAGCTCCAGCCCTTGACGGAATAATTATGAGCCACTGCTCCGGCCCTTTAAAATACAATGTTTACGTCACTGCACACACCTATGCCGCACCCGGAACCTACATGCTCCGGATGGATGATCCCAACCGCTCCGCAGCGATCAGCAACATCGCCTTTCTTCAACAACCTTGTTCCACCTCGAAGCATCGCTCGAGATCGATCCATTCCTTGGAGCCAACAGCAGCCCTTCCTATATGAATATTCCCGTGGTCTGCTCCCCGGTTTATTCCTTCTACGATTATAACCCGGCCGCCTTCGACAGTGATGGCGACAGCCTTTACTATGAGAACACCCTGCGCGGAACTACCGGCTATACTGATCCCGCTGCCAGCAGTAGTTTTTACATCGACAGCCTAACGGGAGATGTGGTTTGGGACCAGCCGACAACGATCGGGAACTATGTGTATGATATCCGCATTACCGAATGGCGGAACATTGCAGGGACGTATTATAATGTGGGCAGCTCCATGCAGGAAGTATGGAGCTATATCACCGCAGGAACAGCAGGCATCAACGATGAAACCGGTAATACTTCAGCAATCACTGTTTATCCGAACCCTTCCGGGGGAACTGTTTATTTTAAGGCTGATGGCATGGAAAATAAAAGTGCCCTGCTCTGCATCACCAATTCCATCGGGCAGCTTGTAAAAACCATTGATATTGGAGCTGATCCGGAACTTTCGACGATGATCGGGAACCTTCCTGCGGGCATGTATTTTTATCGTTTACTAAACCAGGCTGAAGGCACAAAGCAAGGAAAATTTGTGATTTTAGAAGGAAATGAATAATAAAGCCTTAAATTTATAGTTCTGATTCAGACATGAAAAAATTTCTCCCTTTACTTATTGCGATGTGCGGCTGCATTTTTCATGCGCATGCCTCTCATCTCAAGGCAGGGGAAATCACTTACCAGTTCCTTAGCGGGAAAACATACAAAGTAACCGTTACCACCTATTCAAATACGCTTGGTACAAGTACCGATGATTGTGAGGTCACCGTTCTTTTCGGAGATGGCGACAGCGCCGTAGTGACACGTTCGAATGGCCCCACTGGCAGCTGTCCTTCCCCGGCACTGATGGGAGTAACTTTTACAACTGTTCCGAATACAAAACTAAACATCTATGAAACGGTGCACACCTATCATGGCGACGGTATTTTTCACATTACCTGTACTATAGAAAACCGGAATTCAGGGATCTGCAACATGAACACTTCCGGCTTCATGCCTTTTTCGCTGCGCACCGACCTGGTCATTAACCCTTTTCTCAGCGCCAACACCTCCTCCGTACTGCTGAACCCTCCACTTGATAAAGCCTGCATCGGGCAATGCTTTGAGCACAATCCGCAGGCATTTGATGTGAATGGCGACAGTCTGTATTATTACCTCGACACCTGCTATCAGGCACCAAGAGCCCGCGTTTACGGCTGGACATACCCACCGAACATGGGACCGGCAAGTATTGATCATCATACCGGGGATCTTCTGTGGTGCAGTCCGACCGTAATATGCTCGTATAACATTGCTATTGTAGTGGAAGAGTGGAAACTTCTCCTGACAACACACACACGCTATTTTGCAGGATCAGTATTGCGAGATATGCAGATCGAGGTAGCTTCCTGCATGAACACTCCGCCGGCCATCAGCAGCCTGCCGGATACCTGCATTGTTGCCGGAACAGCGCTCAGCTTCAATGTGACCGCCTCTGATGCGGAAGCAAATACGATCACCTTATCTGCCACGGGCGGGCCATTTCTTTTAAGCCCTGCGGCAACATTTCCAACCGTTTCTGCGCTCAGCACGGTTACCGGAACATTCAACTGGACACCCAACTGCGCCGAAGTGCAATTGCTTCCTTACCTGGTTACTTTTAAATCCGAGGACAGCGACCCTACGCTTCCGCTTGTTAATTTTGAATCGATGTTCATTACTGTTGTAGCGCCTGCTCCAACTTCACTCACCGCAACACCAAGCGGGGCAAGCATTATCGTGGGCTGGTCGCCACCCGCATGTGCCGGCACCGGCGGCTCCAACCCGCTCAAAGGATATTACATTTACCGCAAGGAAAGCTGCGACCCATGGGTGCACAGCCTCTGTGAGACCGGCGTTCCGGCCTATACAGGATATACGCTGGTTGGAACCGTGAATGCTGCAGCCAACACTTTTACCGATAACAACGGCGGATTAGGGCTGTTGCACGGCATTGATTATTCCTACATGGTAGTGGCATATTACAGCGACGGATCGCAAAGCTATGCCTCGGGGAATGTATGTGCGCATCTCGTGCGCGATGTGCCGATCATCACCAATGTAAGCGTGCTTACCACATCTTCTTCAACGGGAAGCATCTGGACGCATTGGGTGAAACCGCTTGGTGTGATCCCAAACCTCGATACACTTGCCAACCCGGGCCCGTATGAATATCGCTTAATGCAGGCCGCCGGACAAACGGGAACGCTTTCATTTGCGCCTGTTCCGGGAGCATCTTATACATATCCTGCCTACTGGCAACTGAGCGATACAGGTTTTATTGCTTCCGGCTTGAACACGCTCAGCTCAGCATACACCTACCGCGTTGATTTTTACAGCAACGGGATCTTCAAGGGATCGACACATACAGCTTCTTCTGTGTTCTTAAGCTCATCGCCAAGCGACAATAAAGTTACGCTTACCTGGAAAGAGGTTGTGCCTTGGATCAACAATGAATATTTTATTTTTAAGGAAGTTCCTTCCGGCTCTTCCACCTTCATCCTGCTCGACAGCACAACCGCGCAAACATACGTGGATACAGGGCTTGTGAACGGCGCAATGTATTGCTACAAAGTGCAAAGCCGCGGGCAATATTCCGATACCGCCTTGCCACGCCCGCTGTATAATATGTCGCAGGTAAAATGCGAAAGCCCCATCGACCTTGTTCCTCCCTGCCAGCCCAACTTTACGGTCACGCCGGATTGCGGCAATATGCAGGATGTGATCTCCTGGACCAATCCGAACACCTATTGCAGCGATGATGCGGTGCAGTACATTATTTATTTCGCAAGGACCACAACGGAAGACCTGATCCCTATCGCAACGATCACCGACATCAACACCACTTCATTTATTCACCTCGACAACTATGAAGGCATTCCTTCCATTGCGGGCTGCTACGCCGTTACAGCGGTTGATTCATTCGGAAATGAAAGTCCTATCGTAACTAAAATTTGCGTTGACAATTGCCCTGTATACGAATTGCCAAACGTATTTACACCGAACGGCGATAATGTGAACGACCTGTTCACACCACTTCCGTACCGCTACGTGAAGGATGTAGATATTAAAATTTATGATCGCTGGGGACTGCTCATGTTTGAAACCACTGATCCGGATGTGAGATGGGACGGCAGGAGCAGGGACAGCAAAAAACAATGCCCCGACGGAACTTATTTTTATCTCTGCACGGTGAACGAGATCCGCGTGGAAGGCATCAAGCCGCGGGTGCTGAAAGGCTTTGTCCAGCTGATCAACACCAAAACATTACCGAACAGGTAAATTTCCCCGCACCCTTTAATTTTCCTCATTAAATCGGGCATTCTGAAATAAATTCCGTAATTTAGACTTCTATTTTTTGACGGTTTTGAAATGAAAAAGTACCTGCTTTCCCTTGTTGTTTTAATTGTTGGACTTTCCAATGCCTTCGCTACACACAATCGTGCAGGAGAGATCACATACAGGTGGATTTCCGGATACACCTACGAAGTTACCGCTACTACCTACACCAATACTTATGCTACCACTGCCGACCGTTGCGAAGTGACGATCTATTTCGGCGATGGCGACAGCGCCGTGGCACCAAGGATCAACGGGCCTTCACCGGGAACGCTCTGTCCTTCCACCGCCGATGGCGCAATGATCACAACCAACACAAAGCTCAACGTATACAAGACCACACACACCTATCACGGCCCGAACATCTACGTGATCACCATGGAGGATCCTAACCGGAATGCAGGGATCTGTAATATTCCCAACTCGGTGAACACTTCGTTTTTCCTTCGCACCGAATTAAACATCAATCCTTTTTTAAGCCCTAACAGCTCTCCTGTTCTCCTTAACCAACCGATCGACCTTGCCTGCGTGGGCGAATGCTTTGAGCACAATCCCGGCGCATACGATGCCGATGGCGACAGCCTTTATTACCGCTTGTCCACTTGTTATGCCGGCGGATCACCGATCGTTGGCTGGACGTACCCGCCGAACATGGGGCCTGCAAGCATCGATCACCAGACCGGCGACCTTGTATGGTGCACGCCTACTGTGATCTGCCAGTACAACGTAGCGATCGTTATTGAAGAATGGAAATTGCTCCTGACAACACATACCCGCTATTATGCAGGCTCGGTATTGCGCGATATGCAGATCGATGTGGCTTCCTGCCTCAATACACCGCCGGGCATCACAAGCCTTCCCGACACCTGCATCGTGGCCGGATCGCCGCTTACCTTCAACGTAACCGCTACCGATGCGGAAGCAAACGTAGTTACTTTATCCGCTGCAGGAGGGCCGTTCCTTTTAACACCGGGCGCTTCCTTCCCTACTGTTTCTGCTGTGAGCAGCGTGACCGGGACATTCAGCTGGACGCCAAACTGTTCAGAAGTGCAATTGCTTCCTTACCTCGTGACCTTTAAATCCGAAGACAATAACCCGACAGTATCACTCGTGAATTTCGAATCGGTTTTCATTACCGTGGTTGCCCCTGCTCCAACCGGCTTAACGGCAACACCAAGCGGATCGAGCATTATCGTGAACTGGTCGCCACCGGCATGCGCCGGCACCGGCGGGGCAAACCCGCTCAAAGGATATTATATCTACCGCAAGGAAAGCTGCGACCCATGGGTTCACAGCCTTTGCGAGACCGGCGTTCCGGCCTACACAGGTTATACGCTTGTGGGAACGGTGAACGCCTCCACGACTACATTTACTGATAACAACGGCGGGCTTGGACTCTTACACGGCATTGATTATTCATACATCGTAGTGGCTTATTACAGCGACGGATCACAAAGCTACGCTTCCGGAAACGTATGTGCACAGCTCGTTCGCGATGTACCTATCATCACCAATGTAAGCGTCCTCACAACATCCGCCACAAGCGGAAGCATCTGGACGCATTGGGTAAAACCATTGGGCATAAGCCCTAACCTGGATACTGTTGCCAACCCGGGCCCGTATGAATACCGCCTGCTGAAAGCAAGAGGACAAACAGGGGCGCTCTCGTTCAGCCCTGTTGCGACTTACACGTATCCTGCCTACTGGCAGCTGACCGACACCGGGTTTGTTACCAACGGGCTAAACACACAGGACAGTGCCTATACCTACCGCGTCGATTTTTACAGCAATGGAATTTTCAAGGGCTCAACGCATACGGCTTCTTCCATATTCCTAAGCTCATCGCCAAGCGATAACAAGGTAACGCTGACCTGGAAAGAATTTGTGCCATGGATCAACGATGAATATTTCATTTACAAAGAAGTTCCGGCTGGCTCTTCTACGTTTGTTCTGATTGACAGTACAAGCCTGCAAACATACGTGGATACAGGGCTTGTGAACGGCGCAACGTATTGCTATAAAGTGCAAAGCCGCGGACAATATTCCGATCCGGCATTGCCACGCCCGCTGTATAACATGTCGCAGGTAAAATGCGAAACACCGATCGACCAGGTGCCGCCATGCCAGCCAAACTTTACGGTGAACCCGGATTGCGGCCTCATGCAGAATGTGCTTTCATGGACCAATCCGAATACCTATTGCAGCGATGATGCGGTGCAGTACATTATTTATTTTGCAAGGACCACTGAAGAGAACCTCGTGCCTGTAGCAACTATCAACGATATCAATACAACAAGCTACACACACCTCGACAATTACGAAGGCGTGCCTTCCATTGCCGGCTGCTATGCCGTTACAGCGGTGGATTCATTCGGGAATGAAAGTCCGATCGTAACGAAGATCTGTGTTGACAACTGCCCTGTATACGAATTACCAAACGTGTTTACACCGAACGGCGATGACGTGAACGATCTCTTTACCGCGCTTCCATACCGCTATGTGAAAGATGTGGACATCAGGATATACGACCGCTGGGGACTGCTGATGTTTGAAACCACCGATCCGGATGTGAGATGGGATGGCACGAGCAAGGACAGCAAAAAACAATGTCCTGACGGCACCTATTTCTATCTCTGCACGGTGAACGAGATCCGCGTGGAAGGCATCAAGCCGAGGATCCTCAAGGGATTTGTGCAGCTCATCAACACCAAAACAACACCTAATCATTAGTCAGCGTTTATGTTCTCAGGCATTATCGAAGCTTTAGGCGAAGTTGCACTTTTAAAAAAAGAGCAAAGCAATCTTCACATTTCCGTAAAAGCAAATTTCACCCACGAATTAAAGATCGACCAGAGCATTGCGCACAATGGCGTATGCCTTACGGTGATTGCCATTGCGGATGATGTGTACACAGTTACAGCAATCGATGAAACATTAAAAAAGACCAATCTCGGACTGCTGGATAAAGGCGATAAAATTAACCTTGAGCGCTGCATGAAGCTCGGCGACAGGCTGGACGGGCACATTGTGCAGGGACATGTGGATCAGACCGCAACATGCGTTTCCGTAGAAGAAAGCAATGGAAGCTGGACCTACACATTTGACTATGATGCTTCGCAAAACAACATCACGGTTGAAAAAGGTTCTGTATGTGTGAATGGCGTAAGCCTTACGGTTGTGAATTCAAAAGAGCATTCCTTCTCAGTATGCATTATTCCTTACACACACGAACATACCAATTTCAAACACATTAAAGCGGGTACTGTTGTAAACCTCGAGTTTGATATTTTAGGGAAGTATATCAGTAAGCTGATGAAGAAGTAACAGAGCTTACGATCTGAGTGCTGTATGTTCTGTCATCCCGTGCTCCGACACGGGATCTCTACGCAATGTCCCGGTGTGCAGGATCTGTTTCACCTCATGATTATAGAGAGATCCCGTGTCGGAGCACGGGATGACGAAGCATACGAAATACCGAAAGATAACTCTCAAAACACCTTGCTCGCCACTCTCCTCGTCACTTCCGATGTTCCCATCGTGTAGTAATGCAAACAAGGCACACCTGCTTTGATCAGCTCCTTCGACTGGTTGATGCACCACTCGATTCCCACTTCCTTCACCTCAGCATCCGTCTTGCATTTTTCGATCTCTTCCAGCAGGTCCTGCGGTACATCGATCTTGAATATTTTCGGAAGTATGGTCGCCTGCTTTTTTGTCGTGATGATCTTTAATCCCGGGATCACCGGAACATCGATGTTCATCTCCCTGCATTTTTTGAGGTATTCAAAATACTGCGCATTGTCGAAGAACATCTGTGTTACAATATACTCCGCACCCGCATCAATTTTCGATTTCAGGTGCTTCATGTCCGAGATCATATTCGGCGCTTCGAAATGCTTTTCCGGGTAACCGGCAACACCAACACAAAAATTGGTAGGCGCTACATCCGCTAAATCATCCTCCATGTATTTCCCTTTGTTCATCTGCTTCACCTGTTTCACCAGGTCGATCGCATAGGCATGCCCGTTAGGCTCAGGTACAAATTCCGGTTCACTTTTTATGGAATCGCCGCGCAGGGCAAGCACGTTGTCGATCCCGAGGAAATGCAGGTCGATCAGCGCATTCTCCGTTTCTTCCTTGCTGAAGCCGCCGCAGATGATGTGAGGCACTGCATCGATCTTGTATTTATTCATGATGGCCGCACAGATCCCAACAGTACCGGGACGCTTGCGGATACTCACTTTTTCGAGGTAGCCGCCTTCACGTTTCTTGTATAAATATTCTTCACGGTGATAGGTAACATCCACGAACGAGGGCTTGAATTCCATCAATGGATCAATGCCATCAAAAATAGACTGGATGCTTTTTCCTTTGAGGGGAGGTAATATTTCGATGGAGAACAGGGTGGATTTCGCCTGTTTGATGTGATCGGTAACTTTCATAAAATCTTAAACTTACAGGTTTAATTTTGCGATTGAGCGTGCAAAGTAACGATATGCACGAGTAAAAACCAAAATTAATACTGCTTTTAAGATTTCTCATGAGAACAGCAGGAAGCCGTATAGCAACAAAGATTCAATAGAATACATTCACATAGGAAGTATCATTCGGATTAACGAATACATTGAGCACTCCGCCAGCAGACGGATAACCCGACAATCCCGGCCAGCCTATCCGGACGCTCCGGTTCGGATAAGCTTTCCATATAACTGTTGTATCGAAAGAATTTCCGGAAGGAAAATTGAAATTATAACCGGTAGCCGGCAGAATAAGATATTGAGCGCTTACATTGCATGCGCCTGAAACAAATCCGGAAGTATCCTTTATATGAAGGTTTACATATCCGATAGAATTCGCTAAAGTATTCGGCAAGTCGATCGTATCATTCTCTACCAGCAAACCCGCCTTGAACTTCAAAAAACCGTACTTGCTATCCGAGCATGCCTGCACATACAGATCAGCGTTGTCAGGAGGCCTGTGATGATACCGAGGGTCGCCACCCCAGCTCATTTCTGTGACAAACGTTCCGCTTCCATTTGTTACAACTCCCGAATTTCCGCCCAATCCCGTATATGGAGTTGACCACATATAAATGGATGCACCGGGAACAGGAACACCTGTCACAGAGTCAACCACCACACTTCTGAAATAAGCGTGGGCATAAGGGAGCATTACAAGGCCGTTACCATCTTGATCACGATATTCCTCCTCTTTTTTACAGGCTTCAAAGCCAACAAGCAGAAGTAAAAACAGAAAACAGATCTTATGATTCATAAACTAAATATACAAAATTATTGGTAAACCCTACAACCTTAGGGGAAACAAGGACGATGAATGCCTCTGTAATTCGCAAAAAAGTAGTAAATTCGCAATCCTTAAGAAGAAATCACCGAAATGGAGAATATCAGAAATTTTTGCATCATTGCACACATCGACCACGGCAAAAGTACGCTTGCCGATCGCTTATTAGAATATACCAATACCATCAGCAAACGTGATATGCAGGCGCAGGTCCTCGATGACATGGACCTCGAGAAAGAGCGCGGGATCACGATCAAGAGCCACGCTATCCAGATGGATTATGAGCTGAACGGCAAAAAATACGTACTCAATTTAATTGACACTCCCGGCCACGTCGACTTTTCATACGAAGTGTCCCGCTCCATTGCAGCCTGCGAAGGCGCTTTGCTGATCGTGGACGCTGCACAGGGCATCCAGGCACAAACCATCTCCAACCTTTATCTTGCACTCGGGAACGACCTGGAGATCATCCCGGTGCTCAATAAAATCGACCTTCCAAGCGCAGAGCCGGAAGCCGTAAAAGACCAGATCGTTGAATTATTGGGCTGCAAGCGCGAAGAGATCATTTCCGCATCGGGAAAAACCGGCCTGGGCGTGCATGATATCTTAGCTGCCATCGTTGAGCGGGTTCCCGCACCAAAAGGAAATCCTACAGGGCCTTTGCAGGCGCTGATCTTCGATTCGGTGTACAATTCCTTCAGGGGCATCATCGCTTATTTTAAAGTAACGAACGGCACCATCAAAAAAGGCGATAAGGTCAAATTTTTTGCAACGGAAAAAGAATACAATGCCGATGAGATCGGGGTGCTGCGCTTGAAGCAGGAGCCGCGCAATGAAGTAAAGACAGGCGATGTAGGCTATATCATTTCAGGAATTAAAGATGCCCGCGAAGTAAAGGTAGGCGATACGATCACCACCGTTGCCAATCCATGCGAAGGCGGGATCCAGGGATTCGAAGAGGTGAAGCCGATGGTATTTGCAGGGATCTATCCTGTGGATACCGAGGATTTTGAAGAGCTGCGCTATTCTATGGAAAAGCTGCAGCTGAACGATGCATCCCTTACATGGGAGCCGGAATCATCGGCTGCGCTAGGATTTGGGTTCCGATGCGGGTTCCTCGGAATGCTCCACATGGAGATCATCCAGGAGCGTTTGGAGCGTGAGTTCAACATGACCGTGATCACTACCGTTCCCAACGTGTCGTATCATGCGTACGATACAAAGAACGAATTGCTTATTGTTAATAATCCTTCCGACCTTCCTGATCCAAGCAAGCTCGACAGGGTGGAAGAGCCGTATATCAAAGCACAGATCATCACCAAATCGGAATACGTAGGAAATATCATGAGCCTGTGCATCGGCAAGCGCGGCATCATCACCAACCAGATCTATCTTACTACCGACCGCGTGGAGCTGATGTTCGACCTGCCTTTGGGCGAGATCGTATTCGATTTTTATGACCGCCTGAAAACCATTTCAAAAGGCTATGCTTCTTTTGATTACCAGCCTTTGGATTATCGCCAGAGCTACCTTGTGAAGCTCGACATCCTGCTGAATGCAGAGCCTGTGGATGCACTGTCATCATTGATCCACCGCGACAATGCCTACGAGTTCGGCAAGAAGATGTGTGAAAAATTAAAAGAGCTCATTCCGCGCCAGCAGTTCGAGATCCCTATCCAGGCTGCGATCGGGGCGAAGATCATTGCCCGTGAGACCATCAAGGCGATGCGTAAGGATGTAACTGCAAAATGTTATGGCGGTGATATTTCCCGTAAGCGCAAGCTCCTTGAAAAGCAGAAGGAAGGAAAGAAACGCATGCGTTCAGTCGGCAGCGTGGAGATCCCGCAAAGCGCATTCATGGCGGTATTGAAGCTCAATGATTAATTCGCTTTTATTTTATAAACGGGTTGCTGAATTCTTTATTACTGATAAAAACAGAATCGGTCAGTGTTTTTAAAAAAGCAATGACCTCTTTCTTTTCGGTTTCTGTAAGCTTTACACCTTTCTGATAAGCAAAGCTCATTTTCGAATCTACGTTCACGCTTGTGTGAACGCCGCTGCTGTAAAAATCCAGCACCTCTTCCAGTGTTTTAAAACGGCCGTCGTGCATGTAAGGTGCTGTCAGTGCAATGTTCCTCAGTGAAGGGATCATAAATTTCCCGTTGTCTTTCACATTTCCCGTCACTCCGCCTCTGCCCTTGTCTTTGTAATCTTCAGGGCTGTAAGCCTCATCCAGCCCGTTATCGCTGAATTTCAACGTGGTGATGAGGCCGTTGCCGTCGGTCGGGTGGCAATGCAGGCAATCTCCCCGCGTTTGATTGTTCATCAGGCGAAAGCCATTGAACTCCTGCGTGCTGAATTTGCGTTTCGCGGCCTGCACCTGGTCAAACTTCGATTCATGCGAAATGAGCGTTCGTAAAAACTGGGCGAGTACATTCTTTACCATCGTACTGTCGATCTTCCCGGAGCCATACACTTCCCTGAATTTTGTGACATACAGCTTGTTTGCATTTAAGCGCGTAAGGAGCAGGCTCCAATCCATGTTCATTTCATTCTTCGCTGTTATCGGGTGAGAAACCTGGTCTTCCAGCGTACCTGCGCGCCCATCATAAAAAAAAGAAGGATGCCATGCCAGGTTAAAGAGCGGCATGGCATTCCTGCTTGTTATTCCCTTGTTCACGCCTGTGCTGAATTCATGCTGCGAATCGCTGAACGCCCTTTCCTGGTTGTGGCATCCCGCACACGAAACAGTGCTGTCGGAGCTCAATACCGGATCGTAAAATAAATACCTGCCAATGCCCGCACCTTCCACAGTAACCGGGTTACCTGGCGATACGGGCATTTTCGGAAAAAAGATCAGCTCCCGGAAAGGGTAAGGCGTGGTGGAAATTCTCCCACACATGAACACCACACAGGCAGCCGATAAAAAAATAATGAGCTGGATTTTCTTCATCAACATTCGCTATTTCATGATCGTTACCGCGACGGTCTTAGACCTCAGGTTGGTCTTGATCTTCAGGTAATACACACCGCTCGGGAAATTTTCCGTACTGAACCAGTACCTCACCGGGATGTTCTTCCACTCCTGCATCAGCTTACCTGCGGAGTTGTACAGCTCCATGTGCTCAATGATATGATATTCGTGCGTATCCTTCAGTTGTATGTTGATGATGTTCTTAGCCGGGTTCGGGTAGATATTAAAATAATCTGCAGAGCCTACTTCCTTCACCGGATGGATGATGGTGACATGCGCATTCATGTTGTCGATCATCCATCCTTCCCTGTTGTTATTTACAGAGTCCGACTTAAATGTAAACCGCACTTTGATACTATCAACAACCGTGCTCATCCAGCTCATGTCATAACACAGCCACACATCCCTCCAGGTGGAATCGGTGCCGCTGAAGGCATATTCACCTGTCGATAAGGTATCCTGGTTCTGCGGATCGTACCCGAAGAAATTATACACATGCGGGTTGTTGAACGCATTCTGCCAGGTAGCGCCATAGTCGATCGAAAATTCAACAATGCCGCCATCCGTTTTTTTATCCATATCCAGCTTTTGCTGCCACTGGATACCAAGGATCCCGTGTGTCATAAACGGCACCACATTAAAATAAAAGGTGGATGTGTTATTCACAGGATAATTATTAATGGTATCCGTAACAATGGCATTTGGAGCGGTGCCGGCGCTGTCGAATACTATTTTTTGCGGCTTTCCTACCTGCCAGATATTACCGGCTGTGGGATCAATGTGTACAAAAAGTGAATTGTAGTAGGAAGAATCCGCTCCGTCAAAATATTGAGTGTAGCTCCACTGGCTGTACGAATTAATTGTGAAGCACATAAAAAGAAGCGAAAGGAATGTGGTTTGTAGCTGTTTTTTCATTGTTGAGTGTTTAGGTTAAAATGAACAGAAAATCTCTTGCCGGCTTGCCTGTGAACATCCGGAATTGTTTTTTAACAGTAAGTAAGTGGATCGTAGAAGTGTTACATAGGCGCTTGTTTAGGGTTAATAATTATTGCTTGGTTATTGTTTTACAATTTTTTTCGTAACCGAATTTCCTTTTGCATCGCTTACCTTCAAAAAATAAACTCCTGCAGGCTGGCTCCCAAGATCAATTTCGGTGGAAAGGTTTTTGATCTTCGTATCCAGGATCAGCTTTCCAAATACATCTCTCGCTTCTACCCTCATGTCTTCCCTTAGAAAGCTCATGCTTAATTTAAAATTTCCCGTGCCGGGATTTGGATACACATACACCGCCTGGTCCAGGTCATTCAGCCTGCCTACCGTTAAAGCAAGGCTGCTGCAGCCAAGTCCGCCCGAAGGCTGGTATGCCAGTGTATCGGCCAGCTTAAAACAATCAAGCACACTTTGCGACTCGAAAGGCGGGCTTAAAGCCCCAAGAAATCCAAAGGTCGAACCCACTCCTTCCACAAGGGAAACATAGGTGCTTGGTCCGTCGTTGATGTTGAACCGCTTGCGGTACACACCGCCAACCAGCACCGAATCAATGGAGCTTACAATGTTGTGATAGAAACTCTGATCACTTATGTAACTGTCAGGCAATGTATCGCCAACAGCTAAATTAAAATCATACAGCAAGGTATCAGTGGTATTTCCCGGCTCTATGAAATAGATCCGTTTGTTCGCAACATCCTCCCTGAATGCACCCGGGTAAAAGCTTGCAATAGTGCTGTTCAGATAAGCCATGTAAGGCGGAGGCGAGGACGCGCAGCCCCAGTAAGATCCTCCGACGTACGGGACGTTCGGACTATCATAAAAAATTCCCGACCATTTCAGCCGGTGATACGTGTTGCCCCCGATAACGGTATCCCCGTTGATGGAATATTGATAATCACGGCAGCAGTTGCAGGGATAATCACCTGAGCTTTCACGCCACAGCGCATCAGAGGCCGGAAATGGATGATACACCCAGGATTGGGCTCCCAGGTTTGATAAACATCCGATAAAAAACAGGAGAAGTAAGGTTTTTCTCAAATCAAGTGGGTTTAAATTTTACATATTATTGCTTCACTACTTTTCTTACCGAATAATTTCCCTTCACATCTTCCAGCCTCACAAAATAAATATCCGCTGCTAATCCGGAAAGATCCAGCTCACAGGAGCTATTCCTTACATCATTTTTTGAAAGGAGAATGTTGCCGAGAATGTCCATCACTTCCACACGGTTAACCGGCTGCGCTGCGGCTATCTGCAGCAAGCCGCCTGTCGGGTTCGGATACATTGTTATTTCTTCTTCCGGGTTTGTTTCCGCAAGACCGGCTGCAAGGTTGCATGGCCCTATTGAATAAGATGGATACAAAGTGGCCATCCCTTCGCTCATGCACATGAGCTCCAGCGTATAATTGGATACATTCGGCCAGTTTTCCATGAACAGGCCCATTGTATTACCGATGCCCTCTATCCAGTATCCCTGTTCAACATGGATCCGTTTCCGGAAAGTTCCTGCTATCAGTACAGAATCCACACTCCCGATATGATACGTGTAGCTTCCCCAAAACCCCGGCCAGCCGGCCTGGTCAAAATAAACAGTGGTGGAATCGCCGGTATGAACAGTGAAATCATAAAGTAAATGCTCGGAAGCCGAGTCTGCAGGAATGAAGTATATTTTCCCGCCGGCATCGCGAAGCGCTCCTTTATAAGCGCCGCCGCAATACTTTATTTTTGAATAGGTGTTCAGGCTGATCACGGTGTCCTCGCTGTTCATGCAATAATGCACGGGAGCATCCCACACCACAGAGGTGGAGCAGCAGCCGGGTCCGCCGGGCCCAAAATCAATAGTACCATAACGGTTTGTCCACATGGCGCTATCGGTAGGGAAAGGATGATACACCCATGACTGGGCTTCAGACTTTGAAAATTGAATAACAAGAAGGGTAAGAAGTAGCAGTTTTTTCATGTGCGGGGGATTTATATTTACTAATTTATGATTATTTTGCTGATAAGACGGGCTAATTTATTAAACGGTACCTTTTAGCGAGTAAGCGGTACATACCCGGAAATTAAATACAGGTTCCTCCTGTTTTGGAAAAAAGAATAAAAACCCTGTAACTTTACTGAAACTTATGCGTCCTAAACCCGAAATTGCACCAAAAACGCTACTATGACAGCCGAGGAATTCAACAACTGTGTTGACCTGTACGCCGATAACCTGTACCGCTTTATCCTGAAGAACATAAAGGATGAGGAAAAAGCACGTGACGTGGTGCAGGATACCTATGAAAAGCTCTGGCTGAAGGTATCGGAAGTGGAAAGCACCAATGCGAAATCATACATGTTCACCACCGCTTACCGCACCATGATCGACCGGATCAGGAGGGATAAAAAGCAGGGCGAAATGACCGAAGCGAACCTGTACAGCCTGAGCACCAGCCGCCAGTACAGCGACCTGAAGGAGATCCTGAATGAAGCATTGAATAAACTGCCCGGGATCCAGCGCTCGGTGATCCTGCTGAGGGATTATGAAGGATACAACTACGCTGAGATCGGTGAAATAACGGGGCTGAATGAATCGCAGGTGAAAGTATATATTTTCAGGGCAAGGGGCTTTCTGAAAAATTACATCGGTGCAATGGAAAATGTGATATAAAAATGAAGATCAATAAACATAACTACGAAGCTTTTTTCCTCGATTACCACGAAGGAAACTTAACACCTCAACAGGTGGCTGAGCTGCTTTTGTTTGTTGAACAGCATCCCGAGCTGAAAGAAGAATTCGAAAGCTTTGAGAATTTTACACTGGAGGATTTCTCTGCCTATAACTTTGAAAACAAGGAAGGCCTGAAAAAACAGATCAGCGACCAGAATAGGGAAGAATACTTCATCCGCTCTGTTGACGGAACCCTGGCAAGCGCCGAAGCTGAATTATTAGATCAATTCTTAAAACAACATCCCCAATACGCCCTTGAATTTGAACTTTTCCGGAAAACAAAGCTGATCCCGGACCTTAGCATTGTGTTTGAGAACAAAGCACAACTAAAGCGCGTTCCTGAAACTGCAGAGAACCTGCTTATTTCAGCAATGGAAGGGCTTCTTTCAAAAGAGGAGAGCACGCTTCTTAATCAGCAATTAGCTGTTGACACGGATCTGCGCCGCGACTTCGCATTGTACCGGCAAACAAAGCTAAGCGCCGATCTTTCTGTTGTATTTGAAAACAAGGAAGAGTTAAAACGCCGCGAAAAAAAGATCATTCCTTTTTATTACTATGCTTCTGCAATTGCCGCTGCCGTACTCCTCTTATTCGGCTTATTCTCCGTGTTCAATAACGGGAATGATCCGGAACTGAAAATGGCCGATAACCACACAATCGTTCCGAAAGAAACACCTGCGCCTGCAGTAAAAGAAGAGTCGCCTGCTTTGAAGGAAATACGGAATGCTACGGCTGTTCAGGATCTCAGCGCTTCTGTTGCAAAAAGCGAAAACAGGAAACAAAAAAATAATTCTTCCCGGAAGGATTCATTAAAAGTAAATCCGGTCATCAACCAGGCGCCTCAAAATATCGCACAAAACATCCCGGAGAACAAACAGGATGCGCCACAGGAACAGATCACCCCGGAAAACAATACGCCTGTTAACCCGGCAAGCTCTAATGCTGTTGCGAAAGCAGACAACACGGACAAAGCCCCTTCTCAGGAATTTTTATCCTTAGGACAGATCGCTGCAGCAAAGATCAAGGAAAAAACGCTTGACCCGGAAGTGCTTGCAATGGAAAAGAAAAACGGAAAACTGAAAAGGATCAGCGGATGGGATGTGCTGCAAATAGCAGCAAAAGGCGCCAGCAGGCTTACCGGTAAAAAAGTGGAAGCAAAACCTACCTACAACGAAGAAGGCGAAGTAACAGCATATGCTTTGGGAGCAGGCAGCTTCCAGTTCTCCAAAGGGAAGAAATCAAATTAGTTTTATTTGTTTGTTATACGCTCTACGACGTTTACCACTCGATTGACTTTGTAGCGTCAGTTCGAGTAGCGAGGCACGAGCGTATCGAGAACAAGCTAAGGGAACATCCTGCTGTCAACATTTCTCGATACTCTCCCTTCGGTCGAACTCGAAATGACATTAGGATTCTTAACATTTATATTTGTTAACGCTCTGCTACGTTTACCAATCGATTGACTTTCTGGCGTCAGTTCGAGTAGCGAGGCACGAGCGTATCGAGAACAAGCTAAGGGAACATCCTGCTGTCAACATTTCTCGATACTCTCCCTTCAGTCGAACTCGAAATGACATCAGAATCACTTACCCTTCGGATAATTCACCGTATAATGCAATCCCCTGCTTTCTTTTCGCTGCCTTGCATGCTTGATGATGATGTATGCCACATTGATGATGTTCCTCAGTTCGCATAATTTAGGCGAGATCGTGGTCTTTAAATAGAGCGCCTCATTTTCCTTGTACAAAATTTCCAGCCTGTCAAATGCCCGCTGCAAGCGGATATCCGAGCGGACAATCCCTACGTAATTTGTCATGATCGCCTGCACTTCACGCAGGCTTTGGATCATCAATACCATTTCTTCCGGGTGATGCGTTCCTTCCGCATTCCAGTCGGGAATGGCTTCACAATAAACTGCTTCTTTCACATTTTCAATTGCATCCGTCGCCGCATGATGCGCATACACCACCGCTTCGAGAAGTGAGTTGGATGCCAAGCGGTTTGCGCCATGCAGGCCCGTTGAAGAGCATTCGCCGATCGCGTATAAATTTTTAATGCTGCTCTTTCCTTTTTTATCCACTTTGATCCCGCCGCACATATAATGCGCTGCAGGCACAACCGGCACATAATCGGTCATCATGTCTATTCCGAGGCCCAGGCATTTCTGGTAGATGTTCGGAAAATGCTTGATGAGCTCTGCCTTGTCGAGATGCCTGCAATCGAGGTACACATAATCATCACCGCGGATCTTCATTTCATTGTCGATGGCGCGTGCAACAATATCGCGTGGCGCCAGCGATTTACGCTCATCGTATTTCTGCATGAACTCTTTTCCATCGATCGTTTTCAGGACAGCACCGAAGCCGCGTACAGCCTCCGAAACAAGGAAGGAAGGACTTTCGCCGGGATTGTAAAGCGAAGTGGGATGAAACTGGTAGAACTCCATCCCTTCCACTCTTCCCTTGGCGCGGTACACCATCGCCACGCCGTCGCCGGTCGCGATCGTAGGATTGGTGGTAGTGCTGTACACATGGCCTGCACCGCCTGTTGCCATTAAAATTGTTTTTGCCAGAATGGTTTCTATCTTATTGCTGCGCAGGTTCAGCACATAAGCGCCGTAGCATTCAATGCCCGGCGTGCGGCTGTTCACTTCTATCCCGAGGTGATGCTGCGTAAGCACATCGATCGCAAAATGATGGTCGAGGATCTCGATGTTCGGATGCGTATGCACCGCTGCAAGCAATGCACGCTCGATCTCAAAGCCGGTATTGTCTTTATGGTGAAGAATGCGGTGTTCCGAATGCCCGCCTTCTTTTGCAAGGTCGTACTCCCCGCTTTCCGTTTTATCGAATTTGGCGCCCCAGGCGATCAGCTCATTGATGCGTTCGGTGGATTCGGTGATCACCATTCTCACCACTTCCTCATCACAAATGCCATCACCGGCGATCAGGGTATCTTTAATGTGCTTTTCGTAGCTATCCGGGCTGTACATCACCGCAGCGATGCCGCCCTGTGCGTATTTGGTGTTGCTCTCGTCCTCGTTCGCCTTCGTGATCATGCACACCTTACCATGCTGCGCCACTTTCAGGGCATAGCTCAAACCGGCTATTCCCGAACCAATAATTAAAAAATCAACCTGTCTTTTCATAGGTATGTCCTGCGGATCGCACAAAATTAAGGCTTTTTGCGGAACATCCGGTATAACGTTGTTTGCCTTTCCGAAAGTAGGGATCACGCCTCAGAGAGGCCAAACATTTTTAGAGTTTCAATTTTAAAATTAGCAGAATCTGCTTCTCCTTTTCTTTTTTCTTGATAAAAAAGAAACAAAAAATCAAGAAAGCCTGATCGCTCCCCACGAGCGACACGGCATCGCAGGCTTTCAGGGCTCACCCGCGGCTCCGTGATTGTTTTTAGTGCTAAAAAATATTGAGCTGGAGGTAAAGGACTTATTTAAATAACTTGGAGTATTGTACCACCCCGACCCTCCTAAAAGGAGGGAGTTCATTCTGCTAACGATCGGATTAATTTTTTCTTCAATATTTTTCCTTGCAGGAGGGGGCAGGAGTGATACAGCAGTTAAGCTACTACAAATTAAACGGGAATGCGTACCTTTGTATTCTTAAACAGAATCATACAAAATGGAAACACTCGTAAAAAGGCCGGTCATTATATACGCGGAAAGCACCCCGAATCCTTCCTCCATGAAATTTGTCGCTAACCAGCTGATGATCATGGACGGCGCAACAGCACAATTTTTATCCAAAGCAGAAACCAAAGGTTCGCCGCTTGCCGCGAAATTGTTTGAATTCCCATTCGTGAAAGCCGTTTTCCTGGCTTCTAATTTTGTGACGATCAACAAAACGGATAACATTCAGTGGGAAGACATCACACTCGAGCTGCGCGAATTTATCCGCGTATTCCTTGCAGAAGGAAATACGGTGATCACGGAGCTGCCGAAAGCAGAGGTTGCCATCGACAGCACCTTTAAAGAAAAGAAAGAAGTGTTCACAGAACATACGGCACCGGCAACAGACCTTGAAGTGAAGATCGTTGAAGCGCTTGAGCAATACATTCGCCCGGCTGTGGAAGGCGATGGCGGAAGCATCACGTTCAAAAGCTTTACAGATGGCATTGTAACGGTTCAGCTGCGCGGCGCCTGCAGCGGATGCCCCTCATCCACGCTTACATTAAAAGCCGGCATTGAAGGCTTGCTGAAACGCATGATCCCTGAAGTGAAGGAAGTTGTATCGGAAGCGATGTAAGAGGAAGAAATGTCAGTTCGAGTTTTCGCCTTTTCTGGCGAAAGTATCGAGAACTGGTCTACTTCTCGATACACTCCACTGCGTTACGCACTCGAAGTGACACAGTCTAATTACTCAATTAAAAAACCCCGGATATAAAAATATATCCGGGGTTTTATTTTTCAATCTTCAATTTTCCCAATCTTACATTTCCTTAATTCTTAATGATCTTCTTATTGATCACTTCATCATCCGTGATCACCTGTAAATAGTAAATTCCTTTTGCCTGTTCCTTCAGGCTGACCTGTTTTTTATACGAGCCGTTCCGCTGGTTCAGTTCCTCAGAATAAACTTCCTGGCCGGCAATGTTCACAATGCTGATCCGTACAATTCCTGCTTTTGCAAGCTCAAGCTCTATTGTTACATCATCGTTAAAAGGGTTCGGGTATACATTCAATGAAGCGGAGCTTGCTGCTTCTGAAATTCCCACATCATTGATGTTAATAATGGTTGAAACAGTTGAGCAGCCGAGCGCATTGGTCACCTGTACATAATAATTCCCGTTGGTCACATACACTAACGTTTGGTTGGTTTCGCCCGGCAGTGGTGATCCGGCAAGGTACCACTGGTAAGAGAATGCAGGTGTGCTGGACAATGTATCATGCGATTTTGTGATCGAAGGCAGGGCTGGATTTCCAAGTACGGTGATCCTTACCGTATCCGAGCTGATGCAGCCTGTGGAAGAAGTTCCGATCACGGTGTAGGTTGTTGACACTACCGGGCCTGCGATCGGGTTAACAATAGTTGAATCGCTTAATGAAGCTCCCGGATGCCATACATACGTTGTTCCGCCGCTTGCAGAAAGGTTCACATTCGTGCTTAAGCAGGTACTGTCGTTCATTCCGGCATCAATAGCCGGTAAAGGCATTACAGTTACAGACTGTGAGCTGGATGCTGAACAGCCATTCGTATCTGTTATCATTACAGTATATGTTCCTGACGTGGATACAGTGATCGATGCTAACGTATCAGCAGCAGCTGTGCTCCACTGGTATTGATCGGATGGGCTTGATGTAAGCGTTACGGAACCGCCGATACAGAATACCGTTGCGCCGCTGGCCGTGATGCCCGGTGAAGGCAATGGAACAACTGTGACTACAACTGTGTCCATATCCACGCAACCGCTCGTGTTGGTGATAGCTACATAATAGGCAGTTGTCGTGGTCGGATTTGCTACAGGGGTAGCCGATGTTACGCTGCTCAGTGTTCCGTCGTTCGGAAGCCAGGCATAGCTTACAGCACCTGTTGCGCTTGCGTTAAGCGTAGTGCTTGCACCGTTGCAGATGGTTACATCAGTGCCTGCGCTGGCAGTAAGCTGGCAGTATTTGATCGTTTCAAAATCCTCATTCGTTCCGGCGCCTTTGCTCATCCCGGCAATATAAATGTTCCCGATGTTATCCACAGCAATCGCAACAGCCTGGTCGGCATTGTTGCCTGTTCCGTTGTATTTGGTGATCCATTGCTGAACGCCTGCGGTATCGTATTTTATGGTGGTGAAATCATTGTTCAATCCGCTCGTATAGCTGTAACCTGTTACATACACATTCCCTGCAACGTCGAGCGCAAGCGCCTTTCCTTCGTCATATCCGTGCGAAGGCCCGTTGTAACGCGTAAGCCATTTCTGAACGCCGGTGCTGTCGTATTTGATCGTTACAATATCTTCTGCTGCCGGAGAAACGCCAATGCTTTTTCCGGTGATGTATACATTTTTAGCAGCGTCAATTGTGATTGCATTTGCACGGTCGTAATCATTACCTGTTCCGTTGTATGTTTTCGCCCATTGCTGAACACCTGCGGAATTGTATTTTACAGTTGCATAATCGTAATTGGTAAGCACGGCCGTTTGCGTATAGCCTGTTACATATACATTTCCGGAAGCATCAATGGTAATGGCGTGAGCCTCATCATAGTTATTATCAGGCCCGTTGTATTGCGATGCCCAGAGCTGGGTACCTGCTGCATCGTACTTCAGTGTAATGAAATCGAAATCTGCGGAAGCGCTTTGGAAAGTATATCCTGCAACATAAACAGTTGATGTAACAGGCTCCACACAGATCGCATAGCCTGCATCAATATCGCCGCCGGCGCCGTTAAAGCGCTTTGCATATTGCTGAACGCCTGCCGCATCGTACTTGATGGTTGTAGCAGCACTGTTCGTTCCTGCCGCATCGCTTGTTCCTGTCACATACACATTGCCTGCATAATCCGTTGCAATGTCCCATGCCTCATCCGTACCATTGGTTGTATTGTTATAGCGTGTTGCCCATTGCTGGACACCGGCATAATTATATTTTACAGTAGCGTAGTCGAAACCAGTGGTCGCCCCTCCGTAGCTCCAGCCGGTCACATACACATTTCCCACAGTATCAATGGCGATGGCATGTGCTTCATCGAGCCCGTTGCCGGTACCGTTGTATTGTGCGATCCATTGCTGAACACCTGCGGAATTGTATTTTATGGTGATGAAATCGAAATTGGTGCTGGTACCAACGCCCAGGCCGGTAACATACACGTTGCCTGCAGCATCCATGACCATGTCTTCTGCCCTGTCAACGTTACTGCCCGAACTTGTATAACGGGTCTGCCACTGGATATTTATCTGTCCGTACGAACTGAAAAATAAAGGGATCAAAAAAGTAAAAGAGAGTAAATATTTTTTCATGCTCACATGTATATTATCAAGTCAAAACTAATCTTTTTTCTCCTAAAACGTATCTTTTTCACGATAAAAATTTGCGTGTACAAAAAAATTATTACATTTACGATTGATAAAATAGTTATATAAACACATTACTAACACAGAATGAAGAATAAACTATTACTCCTTTTCATAATTATTTTCTTTGTTCCTTTTACTTCATTCGCTACACACATTGTCGGTGGTTCGTTAACGTATGAACAGCTGAGCGGTTCCACATACAGGATCACGCTGAAGCTGTACCGTGACTGTAAGCCGGGAAGCGCTGCATTTCCAAATCCTGTTACCATTGCCATCCGCGATAACTGCGGTGCCAGCTTAATGAATGTCAATATTCCTTTTCCCGGTGCCAGCCTTGTTCCGCCGAACATCGATACCTGCGCCGTTAATCCCGGGATCTGTCTTGAAGAAGCAGTATATACCAAAATTGTAAGCGGGCTTCCTCCCCGTCCGGGCGGATATCATTTGTATTTCCAGTACTGCTGCCGTAACTCTACCTTGATGAACATTGTAAGCCCTTTAACAACGGGTGAAACATGGTATGCACACATTCCTGATAACGGTGTTGTGATCTCCAACAGCAGCCCGAAATGGGTAAATCCACCGCCGGTGTTTGTCTGCCAGGGAAACAATATGATCGTGGATCACAGCGCAACGGATTCTGATGGTGATTCACTCGTCTATTCACTTTACACACCTTACAGCGACCAGGCAATTACTTATCCCGGCTGCGTATTTACAACAGCACCCGTCACGTGGTCGAGCACCTACGGCGCCAATAATCCGCTGAACCCGGCTGTGGCCAACTCATTAACCATTTCTCCTTCAGGGATCATCAATGGCATTCCGCCAACGCTCGGGCAGTTTGTTGCCGGTGTACGCTGTGAAGAATGGAGGAACGGCGTGAAGATCGGCGAGATTCTCCGCGATTTCCAGTTCAATGTGGTAAACTGTCCGCCTTTGGCTGTTGCCAGCTTTAACTCCAGCGGCGCCTGTAACGGGCTGACGATTTCATTCACAAACACGACCACACCTTCTGCAAATAACTATTTCTGGGATTTCGGCGATGGCTCCACCACTTCCGATACTACCAGTGCATTCAGCCCAAGCTATACCTATCCTTCATTGGGTGTTTATACGGCGACACTTATCATCAATAACGGAACCCCTTGCGCTGACACCTCTATCCAGCTCGTCAACCTCTCATACGTGGATGCCGGCTTCTCGAGCGATGCGCCCGCCTGTAAAGGTGTGCCGGTCAACTTTACGGACACCTCCGATGTGGATCCGGGAAGCACGATCACCAACTGGGACTGGACATTCGGCGATGGCTTCATTTCCACCGCGCAGAACCCGAATCACCCTTACAGTGCAGGAGGTGCTTACACAGTTACTTTAATTACCACTACTGCTGCAGGATGTACCGATACCGTACAGCATGTTGTGAACATACAGGGATTACCGATCGCGAATGCAGGTAACGATACAAGCAGCTGTACAAACAATCCTTCCATCAATTTAGGCGGAACGGTGCTGAATGCCGGCGGCGGGCAATGGTTCGCAAACGGATCTTTCAATCCGAATGCATTTGCACTGAATCCAACGTACACGCCTTCTGCTTCTGCAGTAAGCAACGGCGCCGATACACTGATGCTTGTGACAACAAGCAATGCGCTTTGTCCCGGCGACACGGATATCGTGATCATTAACTTCTATCCCGGCCCGACTGTGAATGCAGGAGGTGATATTTCCGTCTGCAAGGATACCGCAAGCGTTCCTGTTTGTGCCGCCGTTACGGTGGCTTCGGGAGGAACATGGCAGACAATGGGTACAGGAACATTTGTAAGCCCAACATCTACCTGTACACAATACATTCCGAGCAGCGCCGATACAACGGCAGGCTCTGTAGTGGTGTACATCACATCCACAGGGAACGGAAACTGTTTCGCCTCGAGCGATACGATCACGATCTTCTTTACTTCTACGCCGTACGCCACTATTACGTCGAACGACAGCACCTGTGCAAGCAACCCGTTCAACCTGGGCGTGAACATTACCACCGGCTCAGGAGTATGGAGCAGCAGCGGAACCGGAAGTTTTGTGCCGAACGATACAACGCTGAACGGCGTGTATTATCCAAGCGCTGCAGATGATGCAGCAGGCAACGTGAGCATTTATTTTGTATCCACCAACAATGGCGGATGCCGCTCTGTGCACGACACGATTGATGTTACCATCATTCCTTCGCCAACAGCGGCATACAGCAGCGTTCCTGCATGTCCTTCATTCCCGGTAGCGTTCACCGATGCTTCCACTTCCACCGGCAGCGTTACTGCATGGAGCTGGAATTTCGGCGATGGCAGCCCGAGCAGCAGTTCACAAAACCCGACACACGTTTATGGCGCAGGCGGGCCTTACAATGTAATGCTGATCGCAACTTCCAACAACGGATGCGTGGATACAGTCACACAGGTTGTGAATGTATTCTATAAACCTATTGCCGGTTACGATGCGAACGGCATCTGCTTAAGCGACGGAACACAATTCACGGATACATCTTCTGTCACCGGATCAACCATTACAGGATGGAGCTGGAACTTCGGCGACGGAACTCCTGTAAATACAACACAAAATCCTTCACACAATTATCCTTCGGCTAACAACTGGAATTCAACATTGATCGTTCAGTCGGCACAGGGTTGTATCGATACGGTTACAAATACCATCACTGTATTGCCCGGCCCATTTGCCAATTTCGGGGTGGATGACCCTACAGCTAACATCAACCAGACTGTCCAGTTCACCGACCAGTCCACAAACGGGCCTGTTTCCTGGGCCTGGGATTTCGGCGATTCACAGATGGATTCAACATCCACACTGCAAAACCCGACACACGTTTACGGAACTGGCGGATATTATGATGTGTGCCTGATTGTAACGGATGTGAATGGCTGTACCGACACTACCTGCGAGCAGGAGATCATCTCATTGCCTCCTGCAGTGCCATCCGGGTTTACACCGAACGGCGACGGCGAGAATGATATTTTCTACGTGTATGGCGGTCCGTTCAAAACGCTTGAATTCAAGATCTACAACAACTGGGGCGAGCTCATCTACATTTCCGATAAGCAGTCGGAAGGCTGGGATGGAAGGCGCAAAGGCATTGACCAGCCGATAGGAGTGTATGTATACATTGTGAATGCCGTAACGGAAGACGGACAGGATCATCATTTATCCGGCGACGTGACTTTATTACGATAAGGTTTTCATGAAAGAAAGAGAAACGTTTATGAAACTATTCTATACCACATTTAAATTTTCACCGGGCGTATTGCTGATCGCAGTAACATTGCTGCTTTCCCCGAACGCTGCCCGCGCACAGGATTTCCACTTATCCCAATACGATGCGCCGCCGCTGTTCCTGAACCCGGCGATGACAGGGATGTTTGACGGAAAATTCCGCATCCATGCACACTACCGCACGCAATGGGCGGCAGTGGCCACAAAGCCATTTACAACCACGGGGCTTTCTTTCGACATGCCTGTGAAAAAATTCGGCATCGGGCTGCAGGTGATGAATTACCGTGCAGGCGCAGGAAATTTTAATGTATTGAGCGCATTGCTTTCTGTAGCATACGATGTTGTTTTCGACAAGGCAAAAAATCATCATCTCGCTTTAGGCGTGCAGGGCGGCATCGTTCACAAGAGCGTTGACATGAACAAGCTCACATTCGGAAATCAGTACACCACTGCCGGCGACGGAACATTCGACACTTCCATTCCGAACGGTGAAACATTCACCAACCCAAGCATCCTGATCCACGATATCAATGCCGGGCTTCTTTATTACTATGCAAAGGAAAATGTGAGGATCAATCCTTTCGTAGGCTTCTCTGCTTTCCACTTAACGCAGCCGAACGAATCCTTCTACGACAAAACGAACAAGCTTCCTTTAAGATATTATATTCACGGCGGATTGAAGATCAACATCAATGAAAAGATCCAGTTGCTTCCGAAAGGAATTTACATGCGCGAGGTGAATGCAAGCGAGTACACTGCAACATTATTGCTGCATTATTACCTGAAGGACGACACGTACCTGATCTTCGGGCCAACATACAGGAGCAAGGATGCGGGCATCATTGAAGCGGGCATCAAAAAAGGACAGTACACCTGCCGTGTCAGCTATGATGTGAACACCTCTTCCCTGAAAGAAGTATCGAACCACCGCGGTGGATTTGAAATATCATTCACCTACATTGCACGCAGAAGCAAACCAAACCCATTAGCTAATTGTCCGAGATTATAATTATGATAAAGCGTAGTCTAATAGTATTATTCTTATGTGCCTTATCTGTCAGCACCTTTTCTCAAAGCAAAAGAGAATGGATGGGCTACGGGGATATTGCATTCAAAAATGAAGATTATAAATCGGCTATCAGTTATTACCTGAAGGTACTTGACAAGAGCACCAGCGTGGACCTTGTTTATCCGTACACGCCGAAGCCTTACATCAAGCCGCGTAAAATCAACCAGGACAGCCTTGCGGCAACGCAGAAAGATACGGTAAGAAAGATCTCCCCGGTAAGCCCGATGGAGCAATACGTTACACACCAGGTGGCAGATGCTTACCGCCTCAACCGCGATTATGCAAATGCCGAGATCTGGTTCAAAAAATCAGTGGAGAACAAGCCCGTCGATTACCCGTATGAGCGTTTCTGGTACGGTGATGCATTGATGAAGAACCGTAAATATCCTGCAGCGCTGATCGAGTTTGATGCTGTGATGAGCGAAGCGGAGAAAAAAGATTCCACCTATTTTAAATTAGCACAGGTAAAAACTGCCGGCTGCTACCTTGCAACCGATACAAATTATGTACGGAAAGAGATCCTCATCAAGGAGCTTGATTCGGTGTTCAATTCCGGCACTTCCACCTTCGCAGTTAATTACTATGGCGATGCGAGCACCGTTCAGTTCACATCCGGCCGTAATTCAAATACAGTAGGTGATCCGAAGAAGGATGCCGACAAGGCAAAATACACGGCCGATATTTACACGCTGAAAAAATCGAACGATGGCTGGACGGAGCTGAAAAAAATTGATGGCCCGGCCAATACGGAGATGAATGAAGGCGCAGGATTCCTGACACTGGACAAAGCGAATTATTATTTCACACGCTGGTCGGCCACTAACAAAAATGAATGTGCCATTTATCTTTCCAAGTTGTTCAACGACAAATGGGCGCCTGCCGAAAAATTAAACGATAACATCAACCTTGAAGGTTATAAATCCATGCACCCGGCTTTATCGCCTGACGGAAGCATCCTGTATTTCTCTTCCAACCGCCCGGGCGGCTTTGGCAAGATGGACCTCTGGTATGTGAACATTGATGAGGAAGGTAAGCCTGCAGGCAAGCCTGTGAACATGGGCAAGCTGTTCAATACGGCAGAAGATGAGGTAACGCCTTTCTTCCACTACTACACTTCCACTTTGTATTTCAGCTCGAACGGTCTTGCCGGTTACGGCGGACTGGATGTTTTCAAATCCACCTTTAACAGCGATTCATTGTGGAGCGCACCAAAGAACATGGGAGCTCCTGTGAACTCTGCGAAGGATGATGCTTATTTCGTTATGGAGCGCAGCCAGCGCCAGGGATTTGTTACATCCGACAGGAAGGACTGCGCTGATTGCGGAGGCACCTGCTATAAAGTGTACGCACTGGATAAAGAGCCGAACGTGTACGATCTTGCAGGAACTGTTTACAACGCTGATAACAACCAGGTGATCCCGAATGCCTTATTAACATTCAAGGATATCCGCGGTGATAAGGAGCCTTTTTACCTGATCACCGATTCACTCGGTAATTATGCCACTCCGCTGGAAGAAGGCTGGGAGCTTTACATTAAGGCACAGAAGAATAAATATTTCGGTGATGCCGGAAATATCTCAACGCTCGGGTTAACCGAATCGCAGCACTTTGTGAAGGATTTCTTCCTTTCACCAATTCCGCAGGGCGATATCGTGATCCCGGGGATCGAGTACGATTACGACAAAGCAACTTTACGCCCGGCATCCAAGAAGATCCTGGACGACCTTGTTGACTTCCTTAACCTGAACAACAACTTAAGCGTGGAGATCAGCTCGCATACAGATGCACGCGGAAGCGATGTGTACAACCTGAAGCTTTCACAGGAACGTGCTAAATCCGTTATGGATTACCTGATCGAAAAAGGAATCAAAGCAGAACGCCTCATTGCGCAGGGTTATGGAGAAAGCAAACTGCTGATCCCGAATGCGCAAACGGAGGAAGAGCACCAGAAGAACCGCCGTACGGCTTTCCGTCCTATCAAGGAAGGTGCGATCCAGGAAAAATGGTAAGCTGATCTTCAAACAATCACATAAAAAAGGAAAGAGTTCAACTGAACTCTTTCCTTTTTTCATTCACCCCATTTAAACTGAAACTCATTCTGTTCAGGAAATGTTAATATCTCAATAACTGCGTCACTTCGAGTGCGTAACGTAGTGGAGCGTATCGAGAAGTAGACCAGTTCTCGATACTTTCGCCAAAAAGGGCGAAAACTCGAACTGACACAAGTGCGTTAACATTTCCTCATACAGCCATTAAAGATCATCCCGCTTTCTGATGCGGTGTAAAAAGCGCATTATTCACCAGCTCCTCTATTTCCATTTTCATAAAATGTCGCCTTCCTTTCATCCTGATCAGGACACCGTTCAGCCCGTAGCCGTCATTTTGCAGGATGGCCAGGTGATCGAAGATGTATTCCAGATGCCTGAGGTAGCCGCGTGTTGCCTCCGGCCGGATAATTCCCCTGTGCTTCAGGTAATAAAAAAGATAAGCAAGCTCTTCGATGCTCTTCAGCCATTTTGTTTTTTTATTCCGCGTGAATATATTTTTGAAATCTTCCGGGCCTTCCATAAACCCAAGGCAGTAAAGCTTTTCAGAAAGCTTATCCAGGTCGTATTTAGTCGGGTCCGTCCACACCAGCTTTTTTTCCTTCGGCTGTTTGGTACGGTTGAATTCCAGCCATTCCCTTATTTCCTGCAGCCGCTCCTTTGTATCGATGAGCGAGAGCTTTTCGATCTGCCTGCAAACATCCCGCTCAATGTAAGCGGCAAAGCCATCGCGGGGGATCAGGTAATTCCCCTTGTGCATGCGCAACTGATGATTGAGAAAAAAGCGGATCTTATCCAGGTCCATGTGCAGCAATGCAAAGGGAAGGAACTGGTGGTACAGGTGATCACCCGACCTGATCACCAATGGCACCGGCCCGAACAGGTGCTGCTTGAAATTGGAACTGCTGAGCCGGCAGAACTGCTTTACATTCCTGAGCAGGGTGTTCTTGTATTTTATTTTTTCCGTTGCCGGGATGTTCAAAAAATCCACCTGGTACTTTGCAAGATAGTATAGCCTTACCAGGTCGATATCATAAGGATTCGGAGCGTTCAACATAATCTGACAGCGAATGATTTCCTATGAGAATGCAAAATCTGCCGACAAAGTTGCATCGTGGCCAATTAAAAACAGGAGTTAATTTCATTCTGACGGATGGCCCGACAGGCGCGAAAAGCCTCCAAACCCTTGATTTCAGGGCACCCGATCCAACTAAACAGCAGCAATAGATTTCATTCTGAGAATCTGCAAAGGGCTGCAACCTTTGATTGGAAAAGGCATCTAAGCTATTAACCAACTGATTTATGTCACGCAAAAACTCCAGGGACCTATTCCTGCTCATTAAATCTTTGAACAAAAGCGAGAAGGGATACATTACGAAAATGTCCTTTCAGCACCAGGAAAAGAACAGCAATTTCCTCCGGCTTTTTACAGCCATCGATAACCAGGAAGTGTACAATGAAGCCGAGCTCCTGAAAAAAGAAAAATACATCAAGCAGCTGCCGCGCCTCAAGATCTACCTGTACGAGCGGATCCTTGCCTCACTTGATTCCTACTATTCAAAAAAGAACATCAACATTTCCCTGCAAAAAATGCTGAGCCGTGTGTATGTGCTTCTGCCGAAAGGTTTGTACGACCAGGCCATCAAGCAACTGTACAAAGCCAGGGAGCTTGCATTGCGGCACGAAAAATTCACCATCCTGCTGGAGATCTATGACCTGCAGCGGATGTTGCTTGTTGAGAAACAGCAGATCTCCTCTGCCCGCAAGGTACAGGAGGAAGAAGAGCACACGATCCAGCAGATCCACAATCTCTCTTTTTACAAATCGCGCTACGAGGAGATCTCCAAGCTGTATGTCGAGATCATTTATACCCGCTCCGAAGAAGAGGAAAATGCATTGAAGAAGATAATCTCGCATCCCAATTTTTCCGGCATCAGGGAAGCAAAATCGCTTCAGGCAAAGATCATTTTTTATAAAACGCTGTGTAAATATTACGCCGCGCTGGACGATGAAAAAAGATACCTGCAGCATGCAAGGGCTGCGATCGCACTGGCAGAGAAGAACCCGCATTACATTACGGAGAACATTCTCCAGTACATAAAGCTGCTGAACAATTTTCTGGCCAGCGCCAGCGAAAATGCACTGCATGCCGAGTTTGAAGCATCACTGAAAAAGCTCCAGCAGATCCCTGCGCTGTATGATTCCGCACAAAAGAACATTGTACGCTCCATCATTCACCTGCGTGTGACCATCCGGGAATATTTCCACGCAAGGAACATGCTGGATTACAACAGGGCGCTTGAATGGGCAAATGTTCTTGAAAAACAGCTTACCGAACATCATGCATTGATCAGCAGCACGCACGAGGTGATCTTCTTTTACCAGGTCGCTTACATACATTTTATCCATGCCAATTTCAGGAAAGCGATCTTCTGGGCAAATAAAGTGATCAACTCGCCGCTGAGCGCGGATAAATTATTCTTTCACAGCTTTGCAAGGATCCTGACGCTGGCCTGCTACTTTGAGCTGGGCGATATCGCGGCATTGAGATCCATGTTAAGCTCCACGGAACGGCTGCTGGCAAAACATAATAAAATGTATTCGCTGGAAAGCATCCTCATCCGCTTTTTCAAAAATTACCTTTCGCAAAAAGACAAGATCAATACGGTTGAACTGTTGCCTGTTCTTGAAAAAGACCTGCAAAAGAATTTCAACCCGATGGAAGATAAAATCCTGGAATATTTTGATGTGTTCGCATGGCACAAGAGCAAGGCTACCGGGCAAACGCTCCTGCATGTGATCCGGCAAGGGAATCACCTTCCTCCTTCTGCATAAAAGCAACGGCTTTAATACTAATCTGGTATTAATAATTCGCTCCTCCGGAGCTCCTCTTGTTTTGTTTCCTTTGGTGTTTTATTAATAATATGCTCCTCCGGAGCAGTATTATAACGCTATATGTGCTTTCACTGGCCGCTCCTGTACTCCGGAGGAGCCAATTATTATTACCACAGACCGGCCCATCATTCTAAAATATTTTTAAATAAATTTGGTTTATATCATAAACCAGTTTATATTTGCGACATATTTACAACACCCCTTATTGCTATGAAACGAATTTTTACACTGACTATACTAATTACATTACTCTTCCAGGGGCTTCTTGCGCAAACGAAGATCTCGGGCAGAATAACCGACCAGAAGAAACAGCCGGTACCGGGAGTGAACATTCTGATCAAGGACAGTTACGACGGATCCACCACTGACGTAAACGGAAACTATTCGTTCAGCGCCAGCGATACCGGCGAAGTGACGCTGGTTGCCACCATGATCGGCTTTGAGCCCATTGAAAAGAAAGTGCATTTGAAAGGTGGCGAATTTACCTACAGCCCGGTAATGAAAGAGTCCCTTAACGAATTAAAGGTGGTTACCATCTCCGCAGGAACCATTGAAGCCAGCGATGAAAAAAGGACGACTGTGTTAAAACCCCTTGACATTGTAACAACCGCAAGTGCCCAGGGAGATATCGTAGGCGCATTAAAGACGTTACCCGGCGCGCAGCAGGTAGGCGAATCGGAAGGATTGTTCGTACGCGGCGGCACCGGCTCCGAAACAAAAACCATGATCGACGGAATGGTGGTGAATAACCCATTCTTCAGCTCCGTGCCCGACATTGCCACACGGGGCCGCTTTTCTCCTTTCCTCTTTAAAGGAACGATCTTCAGCACCGGCGGCTATTCCGCACAATACGGGCAGGGCATCTCTTCTGTGCTTGCACTGGAAACGCAGGACCTTGCCGACCGAACTTCTTCCACACTTGCCATCTCTTCGGTTGGCGTAGGCGGTGGTTACAACAAGCTCTGGAAGGAAAAGAACATGAGCGCCGGCTTTGATGTGAACTATACCAACCTGCTTCCTTATTTTCAACTGGTGAAGCAAACGCCTGAATATACACGCGCTCCGCAGTTTGCCGGCGGCTCGCTGAACTTCCGTAAAAAAACCTCCCCTACCGGGATCATCAAATTTTACGGCTATTATAACTTTGGCGATATGGGCATTAAAACTCCCAGCATCGACAGCACCAACGGATTTAAAAACCTGTTCGACCTGAACAACAATAACATTTACACGAACCTTACTTACAAGGAGCGCCTCGGTGAAAAATTCATCATCAACATCGGGGCTTCGTACAGCACCAACGTTGATAAAATAAAAACATGGACGGATACGATCCAGTCGCAAAGCGACCTTACACAGGGACGCGTGGTATTGAGCCGCGGCATCGGCAGGCTGTCGATCATCCGCATCGGTGCAGAATATCAATATGCATTCGACGGTTTTAGGATCAGCAGCGGAAATGCCTATTATCATTTCGAAAAAACGGTCAACGTGTTTGATAACTACACTGCCGGTTTCACCGAGGCGGATATTTACATTACGCCAAGGCTGGTGTGGCGTGCGGGAGTGCGCGGGGAAAATTCGACGCTGATCAAAAAGCTGGTGATTTCACCGCGAACATCCGTGGCGTATAAGATCGGCGAGTTCAGCCAGGTATCGCTTGCCTACGGGCAATTTTACCAGAAGCCTGACCGCGATTATTTATTCTACCCGCAGGTTCCCGGATACAGCAAAGCAACACATTACATCTTCAACATCCAGCGTGTGGACGATTACCATACATTGCGTGCGGAGATCTATTACAAAAAATATGATAACCTCACGAGCACGCTTACCGATACTTCCAACAGCGGAAAAGGTTATGCGCAGGGCCTGGATATTTTCTGGAGGGATAAAAAAACTTTTAAAGGTGTGGATTACTGGGTTTCCTATACCTACCTCGATACGAAGCGCCAATGGCTGAACTACCCGAAAGAAGTGACTCCACCGTTTGCAGCTACACATACAGCAACGCTTGTTTTCAAGAAGTTTTTTAACAAGCTGAATTTAAGTACAGGACTTACTTACAGCTATGCAACCGGGAGGCCTTATTACAATCCAAACAATACGGATTTCATGAGCGACCGCACAATTGATTTTCACACGGTGGGCATCAACGCCGCTTACCTGCGCCAGATCGGGAGATGCTTCGCTGTGCTTGCCGTGTCGGTCGGCAATGTGATCGGGAACGAGCAGGTGTACAGCTACCGCTATTCGTATGACGGAATGCGCAGGAGCGCTGTGGGCCCGCCGGCAAAACGTTTCTTCTTCATTGGCTTGTTCCTGTCGTTCGGGCAGGACAGGTCGAAGGAAGTGATCGACAATAATAATTAGTACGGATAGCTGATCTATACGAATATTACGAATCTGTGTAAATGGTACTGATAACGAATCATACGAATCTGCGAATCAAGGTGTGTTAAAATAAACCCAAATGCCCTGCTCCCCTCTTTTAAGGAGGATCCGGGGGTGGTAAATTTTCAATATTTCAATTTTATAATCTTCAATCTAAACCAATAACCATGAAAAAAACAATTTTAATCGCGCTCATTTCCCTTGCAGGGTTCAGCGCTTCGGCACAAAACAAAAAGTACATCGCAGCAATGGAAAAGAACGTTGCGGAGCTCGATACCACAAGGGATGGCGCAAAGCTGCAGAACCTTGCCAATAACTTCGAGCGCATTGCAGGCGCTGAAAAATCGGAATGGCTGCCAAGCTATTATGCCGCTTATTGTTATGTGAACATGACCTACACCACCAAGGGCGACATGATCGACACGTATTGTGACAAAGCTGAGACATTCATCAAAAGGGCTGACTCAATTTCTCCGAACAACTCCGAGATCTACACACTGAAAGCACAGATCGCTTCGGCACGCATCAGTGTAAACCCGATGACACGCGGACAGAAATACGGAATGGAATCGGCAGAGCTGCGTGAAAAAGCAAAATCGCTCGACAAAACAAACCCGCGTCCATACTACCTCGAAGGCACCGCTTATTTCTATACACCTCCGATGTTCGGCGGTGGTAAGGACAAGGCAAAACCTTCTTTTGAAAAAGCGCTGGCCATGTATGAAACATTCAAGCCTGCAAGCAGCATCGCGCCAAACTGGGGTAAGCGGTCGACCATGTATTTCTTAAACGAATGCGATAAAAAATAATGGACATTGAAATTTATCCTTTATCAAGTTAATACATCCGGCAAGCATTTGAAAGATTCCGTGTCGGAGCACGGAATGACGAATATCATCTAAAATTATATTTCTAAATTAACATTGTAAAATGGAAACCGAAGAAAAACAATTGACACAGGAAGAAAGCTTAAAGATCATTCATGAGATGATCAGCGCTGCAAAAAATGATGTGAAAGCGGATGCCTTTATATTTTTGCTCTGGGGCTGGCTGGTGTTTGTTGCCAGCATCGCACAATTCATCCTCGTAAAGATGGAGATCGAATGGAATTCCGCCCCCTGGATGCTAATGCCGGTAGGCGGAGTGATCACGGTTGTCTATTCCATCCGTAAAGGGAAAAAGGACAAGACGAAAACCAACGTTACGGAGTCGTTGAAATATACCTGGATCGCATTCACTGCGGCCATGCTCATCATCATGTTCTTTAACTCGATGCATTTCCTGCAGGTGCTTCCATGCATTATGGTATTGTACGGTATGGGATTGTTTCTTTCCGGCGGGGCCTTACGCTTCAGCCCATTGATCTATGGCGGGATATTTTGCTGGATCTGTGCCATTGCAGGATTCGAGGTGCAGAACCTCTACCAGCTGCTGATCCTTGCTGCAGCGGTGTTCGGAGGATACATCATTCCCGGGTATCTGCTGAAAATGAATAACAGGAAATAAAGGGACTGTCACTTCGTTGCGTAACGCTTGAAGCGTATCGAGAAGTGGACAGTTCCCGATACTTTCGCCAGAAAAGGTGAAAATCCGAACTGACATAAACATTACATTTTTCTTCTACAATAAAATCTCAATAAAGAGTTTCAACATGTTCAAAGATCTCGATCCGATATTACATTCACAATTGCGCCTGTCGGTCATGAGCCTGCTGATCAGCGTAAAGGAAGCGGATTTTTCTTTTTTAAAGGAGAAGACGGGTGCTACGGCAGGTAACCTGAGCGTGCAGATCTCCAAACTGGCTGAAGCGGATTACATTACTGTTAAAAAGGAATTCAGGGACAATTACCCGCTTACCAGCTGCATCATTACAAAAAAAGGGATCAGGGCCTTTGAGGATTATGTAGCTGCATTGCAGGCCTACATCAGGAAGAATTAGAGAGTTGGTGAATCAGAGAAACAGAGAGGGAAAGAAATTGAAAAATTAAAATTCACATAATTCTACTGAGCCGTAATTATAATTTAAAACAGGAACAATAATTCTCCAAAATCATTCATTCACTAAATCACTAATCAAATGGAAAACAGGGACGAACAATTATGGCGCATTGCCAAGAAGCGTGCGAACTTCAAAAAGCAACTGGCATCCTATCTCATCATCAACGGATTCCTCTGGGCGCTTTGGTTCTTTACTACCAGCAAAGTCGATTCAGATTACGACATGATCCCATGGCCGATCTGGAGCACGCTTGGCTGGGGTGTAGGACTGGCATTCAGTTATTTCAATGCATACATGGATAACCGCGAGAGCGATACCATGCGCGAATACCAGAAGCTGAAAGACAGGGAAGAAGGAAAATAATTCTTATACTTTCAGGGCAAGCTGCAGTGCAAATGTACGCGGTGATTCCATCTTCAGCGGACGCAGGGAATAGCTGAGGTTCATCACATTGTTCACTACGAATGCTATTTTGAAATTCCTGCTGACGTCCACAGCAATCCTTGCATCGAACACATGCGTATCTGCATGATGCTTGTCCCTGTACTTTTCTATGCCGCTGTGCAGGACAGGTTCGAGGCGGTAAAAGGTCAGATCGATGTTCTGCATAAAGGTGTAGTAGCGCCAGCTTCCGCCGATCGAGATCCTTTTGTAGCTGAGCTGCAGGTCCGCTTTCGCAATGTGCTTGAAACGGTATTTTAGAACATTGTCGGTAGTGTCGGTACTTGTGAAGGTATAGGTCATCTGCTGCGGTGTGCTGTCGATCGCGAATACCTGGTGCGGATACACTGCCTGCGGGAGCACATACGTGTAACCGCCGAGAATGCTGATCGTAAGATCCTTCGAAATTTTTCCCTCACCGGCCAGCGATGCTTCAATTCCTCTCACACGCGTATCGCCGGTATTTACGAATTTAAATCCTGCAGCGAGGCTGTCGTCGCCAAACTGATCCTTGTTCTTATCCCAGAAGCCATAAATAAATTCGATGGTGTTTCCGTATTCCTGCCAGAAGGCAGCCACATCGATGAAGCCCATAAAATTATTTATTTTGAAGCCCTGCTTTACGCCCACTTCCGTGTTCCAGCTTGTTTCCGGCTTCAGCTGCGGATTTGCAAACACATCCAGTCCGCCGGTGCGTGTACGGATAAATTTTTCGGTGATGGTCGGGAAACGGTATCCCTGCCCGTAGGAATAACGCAGGTAAGTTGCCTGCGCGATCTTTAAGTTCAGCCCCGAGCGGAAGATCGGCTTCGCAACGTATTCCTCGTCATTCATTTTAAAATATTCACCCCTGAATCCCAATGAGGCGTTCAGCACTTTGAATAATTTTTTATCCAGCTGCGTGTATGCCGCATAATTTTGCAGGCGGTTATCGGGCGACACGCCATTGTTATACAGCTCGGCATGCGAAAAAGTCTGGTTCATCACAATGCCTCCTGTTACATTCAGGCCTTCCACGTAATTCAGCTTTTTGCTGAACTGGTATTCGCTGAAGAGAATGCTTGTTTCGTTCGACTGGTTATTTCCGTTGATATTGTTCGCATACAGGTAACGTGCGCGCAGGCTGTGCTTCAAACCACCCTTTGCATAATAATTAATGAAAGGATCGACGTACAGAATAGTTTGGTCCTGCAAGGTCATTGTCTTCGGAAATGCGCGGTAAATACCGGAAGTATCATTGTCCCATACCAGGGAAAAATTGTTGGTCGACTTCATCAGGTTTCCATTGATGCCAAAGTTCATCGCCGTGATCTTTTTGGGACGGTATCGCAGGTTAAAATTAACACGTCCTGTTTTTTCGCCAACCTGCGCTTCGCTGATGGTATCATTGCCGGAACCAAAGGCAGGATGGATGGATGGCGGCCCGATAAAGCCGTGATCATAAATTCCCATTCCTCCAACAACCAGGTCGAGCTGACCGAATTTTTGAGAGTGTAAAAAACTGAGGTTCGAAAAATTAGCGGTTCCCTTCCACCATTTTGCGCTGTCAACGGAAGGCGCATCGTAGATCCCGGAAGAAACATTCACCTTCGTCAGTGGCTTGTCTCTCGGGTATGCCGTACGGATGTTGATGCTGCCGCTCAAAGCGGAAGAGCCGTACGTTACGGAAGAAGCTCCCTTAATGATCTCTATCTGCTCTACATTTTCAACCGGGATAAAGTTCCATTCGGGACGGCCTGCATCTCCCGCAAGTACAGGCAATCCATCGAGCAGGATCGCAACGCGGCTGCCCACACCAAAGCTGAATCCGCTGCCACCCCTGATCTGCGGCTCGCCATCAAGGATATTCAATCCGGGTGCCTGGTCCAATGCCGATTTAATATTCGCTGAATTTTTATTTTCGATCAGTGCCGGCTTGATCACTTCCATGGAAACGGTGATCTCTTCGAGGCGCTGCTCGTATTTACCTGCTGAAATAACAGTGGTTTGCAGCTGTATGGAATTTGATTTCAGCATCACATTGTATTCAGCCACTTTCGAAGAATCGATGTACACGGTAAATGTGTCGGACCTCATGCCGATGAAGGAGCAGATCATACGATGCTTCCCAAGGCTCATCCGCAGTTCATACATTCCGTTGACATCGCTGGATACGCCGCGTGTCATGTCCTCTGCATCGTAAATAGCAGCACCCGTGATCGCTTCCTTTGTAGCAGCTTCCATGACTGTTCCCTTCAGGATCCCGAAGGATTGTGCCTGTGTGGAAAGCGAATGGCTGACAAGGGTGATAAGCAGAAAGTGAAAGAAAATATTTTTCATAAAATTAAAATAAAATGGCTCTCCTGATTTGCACTTACTTAAACGGATTCCTTCAGGGAACGTCATTGCGAGCGATAGCGAAGCAATCTCATTCTTTTGGCAGATTGCTTCGCTATCGCTCGCAATGACAGCTCGTAATTAAACCTGCACAACAGTTGAAAAATTAAAAAGCTGTCCTTGAAACATCCGTCCAGAACAGCTTTTTGTATTAAAAATAATTTTATTTCTGAATGATTATCTTACCTGTCTTAACCAGCTTTTTCGATTCATCAGAAATAGCGTACATGTACAATCCCTGCGGAAGCGCAGTTGTTTCAATGATTGCAGAAACGCTCTCCACCTGCTGCTCGATCACAACGCGGCCGGTAACATCGTACATTTTCACAACCAGTTTTTTTGCATCCGGGTTTTTCACCTGGATGAAATTCACAGCAGGATTAGGCCCAACAGATAATTCCGCTTTTGAAGGCTCATTGATCGCAGTTGGATTCGTTACGATCGAAATATCATCTGCAAATAATGTGCTTCCTACAAAATGCGTCACTGCATCCTTGCTGGATGAAAGGATCCAGATCGATTTTACAACAGGGTTTGAATTGCGGTAAACAACAGCTTTTGAAAAGCGGGAGTATGTTCCAACGCTCGAAGAAGGCGTAACAAACCTTACATAGCCTACGGTATCTGTATCTCCGCCTGCACCCAATAACTGCAGCTCCACAAATCCGTTATCACCCGAAACGGAAGTGTATTTATAAAAGCCTGCAATGCTGTCGGGACGGCCTGTATAAGGAATTCCGCCGCCGATGGTCTGCGTGGTTGTATTGATCGTTCCTGTAGTTACGATCCCGTTGGCGGTTTGTCCGAAAACCGATTTGGTAATGAGCTTCACTGCCGCTGCACCGCTGTGGATATCCGCTGCAGCTGTAGCTTTCAGGCAGGTAAACACACCAAGCGAACCGGTGGAAGGATTCAGGTTATCCCAGCTGTTGGGAGTATCATAGCTTGGAAAGGAATTATGCGTCCATGTTTCAAAACCCGCATTGGGAGTAGCCTGCGCAAATGCAGCTACGGAAATTGAGATCATTGAAATGACAGCGTAAAGTTTTTTCATATAGATGAGTTTTAGTTTACGGAATTAAATTAAGAGAAGCTCCGCGATGTTTTAGTTCTGTATAACAAATATAGAAAAAAATGCGTAGCGCCCTTATATTTTCACCCCGATGATCAGGATATCATCGACCTGCTCATGGCTGCCTTTCCAGCTTTCGATCGCCCGGTCGAGGCTTTGGCGCTGCTCTTTCATCGGAAGCCGGTGAATGGAAAGCAATAATTGCTGGAGTGCTCTGTATTTGAATTTTTTCCCTTTGTCGCCACCGAACTGATCGGCATAGCCATCCGTAAATGTGTAGACGATATCCTCCTTTTTCAGGGCAATGGTTTGCAGCCTGAAATCGCGCTGGTCCTCAAAATATTTTCCCACAGGCATTTTATCGGGTGTAAATTCCATGATCTCATTGTCGCGGATCAGCCACAACGGATTATTCGCTGCGGCAAACTGCAGTTCCATATTTACAAAATCGAAGCTGCAGAGCACGACATCCATTCCATCTCTCGCTTCTGTTTCCGTGCCTTCCGGATTCAATGCATCGATGATGTGCTTTCTCAGCTGACCGAGGATCCTGTCCGGCTGAACGATCTGTTTATCGGTGATGATCTCGTTCAGAAAATTCACCCCGAGCAGGCTCATGAAAGCTCCCGGAACGCCATGCCCTGTGCAGTCGGCCGTAGCCAGCAGGAATCTCCCTTCCTGTGTTTTCGCCGCCCAGTAAAAATCGCCGCTCACAATGTCCTTGGGCTTGTACAGGATGAAATGATCCATTAAATTTTTCTCCAGGAAAGCATCCGAAGCGAGCAAGGCTCCCTGGATCCTTTTTGCATAGTGAATACTGTCGGTGATCTCCTTTTGTTTTTCCTCGATGATCTCCTTTTGCTTTTCCACTTCATGCTTCTGGCGGCTGATGACCTCGTTCGCTTTCCGCTTGATACGGTACCCGCGGTAAATGTAAAAGGCAAGGATCAGCAGCAGTACCATCCCGATCAGCGCGGTCCAGATGATCACCGATTTTCTTTTAAGATCAGCGGCCTGCACTTCCTTGTTCTTGTTTAAAAGAACGATCTCCGCATCCTTCTTCCCTGTTTCATATTCCGTCTGCAGCTGCGCGATCTGCATGTTTTCATTTTCATTCAGCAGCGAATCCTTCAGGTCACTGTATTTCTTATGATATTCCAAAGATGTTTTATATTGTGCAGATGCCGCAAGATTCTCCGAAAGCGAAAGATAAATTTCCTTCAGCATGTCCTTGTGCTGGATCTCGATCGCCAGCTCCTTTGCCTTTTCAAGGTTATCGATCGCCTGTGCGAATTTCTTCTGCTTTGTATACACCGCGCCTATGTTGATCAGCGAGGTCGCGATCCCTTTTTTATCACTGATCTTTTCCTGGATGTCGAGTGCTTTTTTGTGATACGACAACGACATCTTATAGTCATCCATTGCATTGTACTCGCAGGCAATGTTATCATACGAGTTGGCAACACTTCGCTCCAGGGAAAGGCTGTCACGGGTTTTCAGCGACAGAAAAAAGTATTCGAGCGCCTTCCTGTGAATTTTCTTATCGGAATACACAAGCCCCAGGTTGTTCATTGCCATAGCCCTTGCGGTTGCGTTGCCCGACTTATTGAACTCGGTAAGCGCTTCGGAATAATATTTTTCGGCAAGCACGAGATTGTTCTTCTGCCGGTAGATATTTCCGATCGACAGTTTGCAATTCCCATTCAGTGTTGTATAATTGATCTTCTCCGAATATTTTAAGGCTGTGATGAGGCAGTTGAGTGCTTCCGACCAATTACCAAGCTGGCGGTAGGCAATACCTAAATTAGAATAGCATACCGCAATCCCTCTTGTATCGTTTACCTGCTTGAAGATCCCAAGCGCTTTCTTATAATACACAAGCGAGGAATCCATCTTGCCCAGGTTAAAATAAGTGATGGCCTTGCTTTGGTTGGCGTCACCTTCGCCGCTTTTAAAATTGATCTTTCTTGCCAGCGAGATTGCCGCATCGTAATAATAGAGGGAAGTGCTGTCGCTGGAGCTTTCATATTGAATGCCCAGCTCATTGAAAGTGTTCACCGCAGTTGTGTCATCGGGATGCACCTTCAGGACCTGCCGGAGGGAATCCACCTGCTTCTTATCCTGTGCAGAAGCCTGCACAAAGAGAATGCAAAAAAGCGGGAGTATAAAAAATCGTTGCATACGTTCGTTAAGCGTTTTCCTTCTCCACCCAGTCGCCGTGTTTTTTGATCAGCTCGATCAGCGCATCCACGGCCTTTTCCGAGCTGATGTTCCGTTCCACCACTTCGCGGCCTTTGTATAGCGTGATCTTCCCGATCCCGGTCCCCACATAGCCATAATCAGCATCCGCCATCTCGCCCGGCCCGTTCACAATGCAGCCCATGATGCCGATCTTCACACCTTTCAGGTGATCGGTCCTCACTCTTATCTTCGCTGTTGTTTCCTGCAGGTCGAACAAGGTCCTGCCGCAGGAAGGGCATGAAATGTATTCCGTTTTGGAGATGCGTGTGCGTGTTGCCTGTAAAATTCCGAAGGCGGTTGAGTTCACATTTTTTGAGGCGACCCTTCCTGCATTGATCCAAAGCCCATCACCAAAGCCATCCAGCAATAAAGCGCCGGCATCGGTGGAAGCCTGCAACTGAAAATTCTCTTCGCTGAGGTTGGTATAATTTCTTTTGATGATCACCGGGGTGTCGGCATGCAGCTCCATCAATTCGATGAAAGCCCTGCGCTGCTCAGCCATTCCGTGTTCATTCGTTGTTTCCAAAACATAAACAAGGTAGTCTTTGAATTCCAGGATCCCGGATTTTTTTAATTCGAGGATATTGTCAAGTGTAAGCGTTACAAAATTCAGAACATCTGAGCGTTCAGCAGCATTAATAAATTCTTCGAAAGAAAACAAGGGATAGCATCTTGTTCTGTTGGCAAGCGTTTTCCATTTCCCTGCATTGTAGATCAGTCCGAGCGTTCCGGGGATCGCAAAATCCACATTGTTATCGCCAACAAAAATATAATCGCAGGCCTGGTCTGTTAAATTCCATTTATCGAGGGGAACTGAATAGTTATATCCAACCGCAAAAAATGAAGCTGCGCTGATAGCTTGTTTTTTACCAAAATCCGCGATCACTCTCGGAACATTGCTGCCGCCGATGTTCAGCACCTCATGGGTTTTCCTGCGCTGGTAATCGTAAGGCGAATAAGGCAGCTCTATCACTTCCCTGATCTCTTTATGTTCTGCCCTGTTGCTGTACCTGTCAACCAGCGCTTTTGCCACCGGGATCTCGAATTCAGGATCTTCCGTTAAGGAAACGCGTACTGTATCACCAATGCCGTCTTCCAGCAAGGTCCCGATGCCCACAGCCGATTTGATGCGCCCGTCTTCCCCTTCGCCTGCTTCGGTAACACCTAAATGCAGGGGATAATTCATGTTCAGCTCCTGCATTTTCCGGATCAGCAAACGATACGCCTGCACCATTACCTGCGGATTGCTGGCCTTCATGGAAAGCACAATGTTGTAATAATTGTTGTCTTCGCAGATGCGTAAAAATTCGAGTGCACTCTCCACCATCCCCAGCGGCGTATCGCCGTAACGGCTTAAAATACGGTCGCTCAGCGAGCCGTGGTTGGTGCCGATGCGCATGGCAGTGCCGTATTCCTTGCAAATTTTTACAAGCGGTGTAAAGCGCTGGCGAATACGGTCAAGCTCCGCAACATAAGCCGTATCGGTGTATTCGATCGTTTCAAATTTTTTCTTGTCTGCATAATTTCCCGGGTTCACACGCACCTTTTCAACAATGCGTGCTGCCAATTCCGCGGCATTCGGGGTAAAATGAATGTCGGCGATCAGCGGTGCCTTGTAGCCGCGTTTCCGCAATTCATTTTTTATATTCTCCAGGTTCTGCGCTTCTTTCAGGCTGGGCGCAGTGATCCTTACATACTCACAGCCTGCATCTATCATCCGGATACTTTGCTCCACTGTTGCAAGCGTATCCATAGTATCTGTTGTGGTCATGGATTGCAGGCGGATCGGGTAATCACCGCCAAGGGGCACATCACCGATGTTAACGACGCGTGTTTTGTATCTTGAATACCGGGTTAAGCTGTTGCAGTAAGGCTGAACGTTCATTGAGGCGGAATTGGAACTACAAAGTTATGATAAATGCTGCGAACCAATCCATAAAATTCATATTTTTGATCTGATAAAACTTAATCCACCATTTCATGAAAAAAATCTACATGATCCTGTTACTCGCAGTAATAGCCACTTTTTATGCCGGCGAAAGCAAGGCCCAGTGCGCAGCCAATTTTTCCTATACTGCTGCCGGGAACACAGCCACCTTTACTGACCTTTCCACAGCAAGCTTAGGATCGGTCGTTACCTGGGGCTGGAGCTTCGGCGACGGCGGCTTCAGCACTTCCCAAAATCCAACGCATACCTATACGGCCTGCGGCGTTTATTCCGTTTCGCTGACGATCGGCACAACGGCATTCTGCACCAATACCTACACAGGCAACGTTACCGTGAACGGTGGGATCACCCCGACCTTTACCTATACTGTGGATACCACGAACGGCACAGTAAGCTACCAGGCGTCGCCATTAGGGCCGAATCTTAATTATGTGTGGAGCTTCGGCGACGGCACGTACGACAGCGCTGCCTTTGTGAACCATACCTACCCGGCAGGCGCTTACAACGTATGCCTTACTGTAGCCGATAACAGCGGGATCTGCAGCGCCACTGTATGCGACACGGTTACAGTAACTGTAACTCCTCCTCCCTGCGCTACCACCTTTACATGGAACGACAATGGCAACGGGAACATCAATTTCCAGGTTTCGCCTTTCACTTTCGGAATGACCTATAACTGGAACTATGGCGACGGAAGCAACGGCACCGGCGGATTTACGATCCACACGTATCCTACTTACGGAACCTACATTGTTTGCTTAACAGCTGTTGATTCGTCCACCATGTGCACCAGCACCTTCTGCGATACGCTTGTGCTTGCACAGGATACAGCAGGCTGCACTGTGGGATTCAATAATTTCGACAACAACGGGCAGGTTGGCTTTATTGTGAATTCAACTTCCACCAGCAATTCCTACACCTGGGATTTCGGCGACGGAAACACCGGCACAGGGCCAGCGACGAGCAATACCTACATGACATCAGGAACATATTATGTGTGCTTAACAACCAACAATGCTTTTGATGTGTGCACAGCGACCTTCTGCGATTCAGTGGTGGTGGTTATTTCCGGCATCGAGGAAAATGACCAGAGCAATTTCAATCTTAGCAGTGCTCCGAACCCTGTAAGCAACACTTCGCAGATCTCTTATTACCTGGCAACTGATGCGGAAGTTCAACTGAATGTATCGGATGTGCTTGGAAAAACCATCAGCGTGATCGAAAGCGGCAGCAAGGCAAGAGGAAAGCACAGCACTACGCTTGATGCAGGAAATCTTGAGAGCGGCATTTACCTGCTCCAGATCAACGTGAACGGAAGAATGGAAACGAAGAAGATCGTTATTACGAAATAAAGAACAGCATCAGTTCCCGATACTTCCGCCGAAAAGGCGAACACCCGAACTGACAAAGGAACGCCCCGGAATTGATCCGGGGCATTTTTTTTATCTGCTTATTTTTTTCTTCAGCCAGTTGGAATAGCTCACGATGTCCGAATCCTGCGATTGTTCCTTTTCATCGACCAGGAGCTGGATTTGCTTCAGGAGCATTTTGTCCCTCTTCACATTTCCGCTGCCGGCCATCTTTTCAAGGATGGCGATCATCTGCAATTGATGCTTGTACTCCGGTTTTTTCAGGATGAGCTTGTATTCTTTTTTAAGGCGCTCTGTTTTATGTTCGAGGTAATCATGATCGTTCAATTCGTAGCGGATCATCAGCTCAAACACCGCCAGCTTAAAGCGGAAGGCTTCATCGAGGTTGCTGAAGGCGTCTTCCAGGAGCGGCTTCACAAGATGTTTCAATGCTTCCTTAAAATTTTCCTTTCCGAAATTCAGAACCGATAAATTCAAATGTACAAACACATTGTACATCGGCAGCTTTTTGATCACCTCGTTGCCTTTCGCTTCATGCAGGATCTCAATCGCCTTGTCGATGTCCTTCACTGAATAATTGATCACCAGTGAATTGTAATAATAGAACTGGTATTTATCCTTCAGCATCCCGTTGAACTCCTGCATGGCCAGCTTCAGGCGCTGTGCATATTCCAGCGACAGGTCCACCTTCCCGTTCTTGAACAGGGAATTGATCAGGTAGGTGAGCATCTGCAGCTTTGTATCGTGATTGTTCCGGCTGAATAGTTTTTCATTCGAAAATTCATCGTAGGTTTTCAGAAGGTATTTTTCCAGGGCAACAAAATTCTGCTGCTGCAATAAAATACGGCTAACTGAATCGTAGATCTTGAACCGCAGCACAGGGCTGGTCTTTACCTCTTTGCTTTTTGAAAAATCGTTCACTGTTTTCTGGAGCAGGTCGAGGATCTCGGTGTTCTGCTTTGCAAAATTCTGCGACGAGCGGATCCTGTAGATGAGCGCAGCAAGGATGTCGTCGATCTCGTTCACTTTGTTCAGCTTCGACCTGTTCGCCTTTCTCTTGCGGATGTACACCTCGGGATTGATATCAAGCGTTTCATGCGAAAGCTGGATGAAATCACCGTAAATAATGTCCAGCCAGTCGATGTTCTCCTTCTCCGTTGCTTTTTTCTCCGCTTTGTTCAGGTAATAATACGCGATCTTATATTGCCCCTTCCGGCGGAACAATCTTGCCAGCGAAAGATTCCCGGAAATGTAATTCAGCACCGAATCATCGTAATAATTCAGCGTGAGGCTTTTGCCGATGTCTTCCAGCAAGCGGTTCTTCAGGCGATAGAGCGCATTCTTATCTTCCGTTTCATACAGCTTTCTTTGAATTTTTTTCTCGTCATACTCGGGGTACTGTTTCCTGATATGATCAAAGAGCAGCTCATCCTTGCGGCTTTCTTTTTCCGTGCGGTTAATGAATAATTTGAAGTGGCGGACCTCTTCTTTGTTCATTACACCGATTATATTCTGTAATATTTGCATTAAAAATAGATTTTGAACACGTAAGAAAATTACAACTTTTATTGGAATTGACAAAATTAATTGGATACTTTTGGTAGTAGTGTAAAACATATCACCATGAAAAGGATCTTCTTCATTGCCATAATGCTGTTCTCCGTGGGCAGCATGGCGCAGACAAGTATAGGAACGGGCCGCTTCGGCTTCTTCACCGCAAATGATACGGTTGCCGGCGGCTCCACCGACACCTACGATGTTTGGATAAAGAACTACGGGCCCGGGGTATTCAGCGATTTTCTCACGGTGGTAACTGCTGTTCAGGACTCCATAAGCCCTTCCCTGCTCGACACTGTGGATAATTACTATACGGGCACTGCAATAACCATCAACCCCGGCGACAGTGCACTGATCACGCTTACCGCGGATTATACCATTAGCCCAATGGGTTACCGGTATGGAATCGATGTGATCGTGATCTGGCCGGTAGCTGCTTCCGCAAGCACGATAGATTCCCTGGAGTTCCAGGTGTACATAGAGAACCACACCGGCGTAAACGAGCTGGATGCGAGGGAACTGATCAAGGCCTATCCGAACCCGGCAGCAAACGACCTGTCGATCAGCCATCCCGCAGCTACCACCATCCGTTCCATTGTGATCTACGACATGTCGGGCAGGATGATCCTGTCGAACAGGGATGAAAGCACCATCAATATTGAAGGGCTGGCTGCAGGTACCTACCAGGTGGAAGTGGCCTTATCGGACAACAAGCGCTATATGATCAAAATTGTGAAAGGAAAAAAGCAGGCTGGGTAAGTAAGAAATTTTAATTTTGATTTCCCCGGTGGAATTTTCCGGCTCATCTTTGTATCGTAAAATTCAACATAAATAAAAACAAATAAAAAAACCAACATAATGAAAACAGTAATTACTCAACTCCGCGACACGATGAAACTCAAATGGGTTTTCATGCTCGCAGCACTTTTAAGTTTGGGCTTTAAAGCAAACGCGCAATGCGCAGCTAATTTCAACTACAGTGTTGATACTGCCAACAACGGGAATGTGGCTTTTACAAACACATCCAGCGCAGCTCCGGGATCTTATTATGAATGGTCATTCGGCGATGGAGGATATGCCTATACAACATCTCCTTCGTACACCTACATGACTACCAGCACCTACAACGTTTGTCTTACTGTGATTGACACACTATCGCCATGCAACGACAGCATTTGTCATACGATCGCTGTTACCAACTCTTCCCCGGGGGGCTCCTGCAGCGCGGCCTTCACGCCTACATTTGACACATCGAATTATGTACACTTCAACAACATGTCGACCGGTTCAGGCTTAACCAGTACATGGACCTTCGGCGATGGCACTTCAGGAACAAGCACCGGCGACGTGACGCATTATTATTCATCACCCGGCACTTATTATATATGCCTTTCGGTGACAAATTTCCTCGGCACCTGCACCGATTCGTACTGCGACAGCATTTACTTCAATCCATCATCATCCGGTATGTGCATGGGTTCTGTGAACAGCTATTTCACTTCCTACAATTCAGCCGGAGTAACTTATTTCAACAATACACCTTCCGGTACCGGCCCTGTTTACTTCTGGGATTTCGGCGATGGCTCAAATACGAATACTGTAGGAAACACATCCCACACCTATACTTCTCCGGGAACATATACGGTTTGCCTTACAGTTTATGAAACCGGCGGAACATACGACTCCTGCCAGTACTGCAGCTATGTGACCATAGGAGCTCCGGCCGGGCCATGCGATGCATCATTCACCGTGATCCAGGATTCAAGCAACCTGTACAACTATTTTGTGTACAACAACACAACAAGCAGCAGCCCTACAATGACCTATTTCTGGGATTTCGGCGACGGAACAACTTCCACTCTGCAATATCCTTCGCATACATATCCTGACACGGTTTCGTATTACCTCTGCTTAACTGTTGCGGATTCAACACCGATGATCATGTGTACCAGCACCTATTGCGATACCATTGCAGCAGGACGCTCCTCTTCCGGAATTACGGTGACTGTTGTAAATACCGCAACAGGGATCAGCGAAGCCGCAATTGCTTCAACGCTTGAAAATTATCCGAACCCCTTCAGCGGAAGCACTACCATCCATTACTCTATAGCAAAAGATGCAATAGTGGAGCTGAATGTATTCGACCTCTTAGGCAATAAAATAGCCACGATCGAAAGCGGCAGGCGATCATCCGGTAATTATTCCGAAGTATGGAATGCCGACAATGTAGCCGGAGGAATGTACCTGCTGCAGATGAAAGTAAACAACCAGGTGAGCACCAAAAAGATCATCCTGAATAAATAATAAAAGATCAATGATCCCGGATGAAAATGCTTTTAATTTTTCATCCGGGATTTTTATTTCAAGTAAGCATCATCCCCGTTCTTAAAAACCTACGATCATGAAACGTTTTAAATTATTTGCTTTCGCCTGCTTCTTAAGCTGGGGAATGACAACACAGGCGCAAACTGCCGGAACCATCACGGTGGTGCAGCAGCCCTGCAACGGGAACGGAGTTCTTGCTGTCCAGATCACAGCCGGACTTACACTTCCGCTCAATTATTATTATTACGATGTGTACGGAAATACCGTCGCAAATCATTTGGGCGTAAACTCCTTTATGGACACAATTTTCGCTGTTTCCAACGCGGTTGGAATGGTGTACGTTACCGATGGATCGGGGGCATATTATTACAACACTTCTACGGGAATGGTAGCGCCTTTTACAATTGATCCGCCTGTTACAACAAATGCCATTTGCCCGAGCCTCACAGGCACTATACAGCTAACGATCAACGGCGGAACAACTCCTGTTTCGGTTGATTGGTACAATTCAGTGATGTTCGGACCAGATACTTACAATTCGAGCGGGAATCCGGGCACGCTGCCTCCCGGCGACTATAGTGCACTGGTAACGGATGCAAGCGGGTGTACTGTATTTACAGAACATGATAGTTTGGTCTGGTTCACGATCCAGAATATTTCAGGGATCAATTTTTCGGTTGCAACCACCACTGCAAGCTGTACCAATGGAACAGCCGCACTTAGCGGCTTAAGCGGGGGAATGGCTCCCTACACTTACCTGTGGTCAAACGGCGCAAGCACCACATCCATCAGCGGTCTCAGCCAGGGCACTTATTCCCTTACGGTGACGGATGCACAGGGTTGCCATAATACACAGAGCAATGCTGTTTATCAAACTATCAATATCCCGGTTAACCCTGTCGTTTCAGCTGCCACCTGCCTGCAAAACGACGGAAACGTTATTTCCTTCGGTTCCGGCGGAACTCCTCCCTACACTTATCTTTACAGCAACGGTTTCGCCGGGCAAACTGCAAGCGGGCTCAGCGGTAACACTTCCATGTATGTGACTGCAACCGATGCGAACGGCTGCACGGGACAAGGCTACATTTATGTTCCTTCCAGCACGCCGGTCATTGTCACGTATTCAGCAACTCCCAGCTCCTGCACGGCAGCGACCGGCAGCGCAACATTAACCATTTCAGGAGGCACTGCGCCTTACACTGTTAACTGGGGCACTTCACCGGCATTGTCAGGTACCTCCATCAGCGGGATGCCCGTTGGCTCCTATCCCTTTACTGTTACAGATGCAGTTGGCTGCGTACAATCGGGCATTGTTGTTATTTCGCCTTCAAGCGTGATCACTGCATCAATGAATGTTTCAAATCCTGTTTGTCCTGCAACAACCGGCACACTGAATGCAAACGTTACAGGCAGCAGTCCTCCATTCAGCTATCTCTGGAATACCGGATCTACGGCAGTTTCTGTAACAGGCCCGGCCGGAAGCTACTACTGCGTGATCACTGATAACACAGGATGCTCTGTTACCAGATACGGAAGCATTTTTCCTAACAGCCCGATCAGCATTGGAATGAGCACAAGCCCTGCGAGCTGTATATATACGGCAGACGGAAGCATCGCTTCAACCGTTACAGGAGGCGCTGCACCATACACTTACAACTGGAGCAATGGACAAACCACGCCAACAGTAACAGGCCTTGCTACCGGAAACTATTATCTCTCGGTAAGCGATGCGAACGGATGTACACAGGGCTATTTTACAGCTCTTGGTTATAATCCTGCCGGAACATCCTGTTACTGCACGATCAGCGGAAAGGTGTATACCGATGCAAACAGCAACTGCATTATGGATGCGGGCGAACAGGGCATCGAGCACATCATGATCCATTGCTCGGGATTCGGTTATGCCTTCACGGATGTAAACGGCGATTATTCGTTCCAGGTGCCGACCGGAAGCTATACACTTTCTGAATCCGTACAGTATGCCTATCCGCTGGCAAGCTGCCAGAGCAATTCTATCCCGGTAAGCGTAACCGCTTCTGCAGGATGCAGCAACGTTGTTAATTTCGCGAACAACGTGAATACGATCCACGACATTCACATCCTTCGCACAAGTGTAATGAACGCTGTTCCGGGAAATAATTATACAGAAGCGCTCATTGTACAGAACGATGGAACAGTGAACGAATCCGGCATCCAGTTCGGGTTCCGACACGACGGGCAATTGAGCTATACAAGCTCTTCGCCGCTTGCATATACGCAGCTCAACCCTGTTGCGGAGCCAAACTGGTACAGCATCAATTCAGGATTCCCTGCACTGGCGCCGGGCGCATCTATTGCATTTTACAACAGTTATTATGTGCCGACATACGTGCCGCTTGCAACTGTGATTAACATGAAAGACACGGCAACAGCCGCAGCACCGCTGAGCACATGGATCACCGACTACAGCCCATGGAACAATATTGGCCAGTTCCATACAACAGTTGTAGGCTCCTTCGATCCTAATTTCAAGGAGGTTTCGCCGAAAGGAACAGGGCCGCAGGGTTACATCGGCACCAATGATTCGGTGCTGGATTACGTGGTGCATTTCCAGAATACGGGATCCTACTATGCACAAAAAGTGGTGGTGATCGATACGCTTGATGCTGACCTCGACTGGCAGACGCTTCGCCCGGGTTACGCGGATCATGCATACACTGCTTCCCTGAGCGAAAGTGGAGTGTTAACGCTCACATTTGATAACATCCACCTTGACTGGGAATCGAACAATGACCTGGCAAGCCGTGGAATGGTGGCTTACTCCATCAGGCAAAAACCCAATTTAGCTCCGGGCACGCAGATCAAAAATTCAGCGGCGATCTATTTTGATTACAACGCACCTGTGTTCACGAACCAAACGCTGAATACGATCCAGCTGCTTGCAGGCGTTGAGGAACAAAGCATTGCAACAGGCCTGCTGATCTACCCTAACCCTGCGAACGATGTGCTGAACGTGAACCTTTCAAATGTGAATGCTGTTTCTGTTGCGGTCTATGACCTGCAGGGACGCATGATCAGCCTTGAAAAAACAGGCAATGCAGGCGTACAGAAAATAGACATCAGCAGCCTGGTGAAAGGACTTTATTTCGTGGTGATTGAAAATTCAGAAGGACAGAAGATGACGAAGAAGTTTGTGAAGAATTAGGAATGTAAGTCACTTCGAGTTCGACCAAAGGGAGAGTATCGAGAAGTGATTGAAGCAAAAACAGAAAAAGCGCAGTAAGGGGTTACTGCGCTTTTTCTATTTGACGTTTCAGGAATCCCTTGAGAATGCCGTTACCAAAGACTGTTGCAAGGATGATCAGTGCGCCAAGGTAAAAGCCCGGCGTCATTGCCTCGTTCTTTTTCCAGAGGATGAACGCTATGATGATCCCGTAAATGGTTTCTAAATTAATTGTGAGCATGACGGTATACGGACTTAAACGTTTCATCAGGTTGACGCTTGCAATAAAAGGATATGCAGTGCCGATCACGGAAAGAATGCCAAGCCATCCCAGCCCGGCTGGTGTGATCATAAAGAACTCCCGGTTAAACTCCCCGCTGAAAAACAAATAGACAGTCAATGCGAGAACACCTCCCGAGAGCTCGTAGATCGCGATCACAGGTGAAGGAATGCGCCTTACGAGCAAACCGTTGAAAACTGTAAACAGGGAAGATGTGAATGCCGCCACTATTCCGAAAGAAATCCCCAGTGCATACTGTGTTTCCACTTTAAAGATCATTGCGATCGCGCCGATGATGACCATTCCGAATACGATCTCATAACGGATGATCTTTCGCCTGTAAAACAGGGGCTCAATAACGGAAGTGAACAGGGTACCTGTTGCAAACGCGACAAGCGTTACAGACACATTGGAAATGTTGATCGCGTTGTAAAAGCAGAACCAGTGAAAAGCGATGATGGTACCCACGCCAACAAGCATCAGGATATCTTTTCGCGGAAGGCGGATGCTTTGCTTCGTGATGAGCAGGTAGGCAGCAACGGTTGCCACCGTGATAAGCATCCGGAACCAGACCAGCTGGTACGCAATGATTCCCTCAAGGTTAATGAGCTTCCCGAGGATGGGCGAAAAGCCCCAGATCAGTACAATGAAATGAAGTAAAAGAAGGTCCTTGTTCCTGGAAAGCATAAAAAAAGCGCCTGCGATAGGTCGCAAAGCGCTGCAAAGATACTAAATGTAAGCGAGGCAGTTCTTATTTTTTCAGCTCGCCGTTCTTGTAGGTTTCTGTTTTGGTCACTTTGCCATCCGTATCCATTTCCTTCCAAACGCCTTCCTTCTTGCCGTGCACATATTTCCCCGTGGCCTTTAACTTCCCGTTCTCATAAAATTCGTGGTACTCACCTTCTTCCATGCTGTTCACGGCATTTACCTCCGAATTGATATTTCCGTTCGGGAAGAATGTCTTCATCTTTCCGCTGATGTTTCCATCCACGTATGTGTATTCAACGCTTACATTTCCATCGGATGTATACCAGCGCGTAATTCCGTTACGTACATTGTTCTTAAAATATCCTTCTTCCTGTTTCTTGCCATCCGAATAATACAATCTCTTCAGGCCGTTCACCACTCCCATCTTATATTCGATCTCGGAGCGCAGCTTGGCACCGGAGAAATAGGCTACCGACAAGCCGTTCAGCGTGTCGTTCACATAATAATCCTTCTGGTAATAAAAGCCCGACTTATCCACAGCAATGCTGTAACCATTCCTTTTTCCCTGCCTGTATTCCTCGATGTTGCTGATCACGCCATTCGGGTAATAGCCGACCCAGACTCCTTCCCTTTTATCGTTCTCATAATTGCCATACCAATCCGTCTGCCCGGTTTTCTCTTTCCAGATCCCAACTTTTTTACCGGAAGCATCCGTTTTATTGGTATCGGAAACAACACCGGCAACACTGTATTTTCCCATGCAGACAAACAGGAACAATGCGAATATTATCTTTTTCATAACTAATAATTTTTTGCAAATTTTTTAATTTCCCTGCAGCATTTCAAATCCTGTGCTGTTAAAATTTGTTAAGCTACAGCCACTTCTTTTTCCTGAAATAGACCAGCAGGCTTACAATGATCGCGATCATCACAGCCCATGTAAGCGGATATCCCCATTTGCTGTGAAGCTCGGGCATGTAATCGAAATTCATTCCGTAGATCCCCGCGATAAATGTAACAGGGACAAAAATAGTTGTAATGATGGTCAGCACTTTCATGACCTCGTTCATCCTGTTGCTCACGCTCGAGAGGTAAATATCCATCATGCCGGAAAGCAGGTCGCGGTACGTTTCCACGGTATCGATCACACGAACGGTATGATCGTGCACATCGCGGAGATACACATCGGTGCTTGGCCGGATGAGCTCGGTTTCGCTGCGTTCGAGATTATTGATGAGCTCGCGCATCGGCCATACAGCCTTGCGTACAAAGATCATCTCCCGCTTCATGTGGTGCAGCTGCTGCATGGTTTCCTTTGTAGGATCGCTGATCAGCTCCTCTTCCAACACTTCGATCTTGTCGCCGATCTTTTCAAGAATAGTGAAATAACAATCCACCACCGCATCGATCAATGCGTAAGCCAGGTAATCGGCAGCCATCTTTCGGATGCGCCCTTTGCCCTGCCGGATGCGGGTGCGGATCAGGTCGAATGCATCACCGCCATACACTTCCTGGAAGGAGATGACCATTCCTTCCATCAGCACCACGGACAATTGTTCGGAACGTAATTCCGTATCGTAGTAGATCATCTTCATGATCGCCACCACGTAATTATCATAGTCTTCGAACTTCGGGCGCTGGTTCGTATTCACAATATCCTCCAGCGTCAGCGGGTGGATATTGAAGTGTTTCCCGATCTTCTCGATAAGCGCTACATCGTGAATTCCATCCACGTTGATCCATTTCACCATATTGGGATTTACAAGATCGAGGCATTGCGAAAGGTCATAAAAATCCTTCTCAATGAATTCCCCTTCATTGTACTCGATCAGGCTGATCCTTACTTTATCGGTCCGCTCTTCCCCATAGTATACAATGGTTCCCGGAGGCGCGCCCAGTTTATTTTTCAATTCGTTCATCTAAATCAGCACTGTTTATATTACTCTTCATCATCGTCCGTATGTTCTTCTTTTCCTTTTTTTGTCCTGTCGCCTTCCACCACAATTACGATCTCACCCTTCACTGTTTTACTTTTAAAATAGTCTGCCAGCTCTCTCAGCGTGCCTCTTTTATTTTCCTCGAACATTTTTGTGAGCTCACGTGAAACAGATGCCCTGCGCTCTTCCCCGAAATGCTCCGCAAACTGCTCCAGCGCTTTCACCAACCGGTGCGGCGATTCATAAAAGATCATGGTACGCGACTCCTTAACCAGCGATTTTATTTTTGTCTGCCTGCCTTTTTTCTGCGGCAGAAAACCTTCAAAACAAAATGTATCATTCGGCAACCCGGAATTCACCAGTGCCGGCACAAAAGCAGTTGGCCCCGGCAGGCATTCCACTTCGATGCCCTGTGCAATGCATTCCCTTACCAATAAAAAACCGGGATCGGAAATAGCAGGTGTTCCTGCATCCGTTACCAATGCGATCTTTTCGCCGTTCGCAATGCGCTCCGCGATCATCGCAACAGTTTTATGCTCGTTGTGCTGGTGGTGTGCATACATACGTTTTTCAATGCCGAGATGCCTCAATAAATTCCCGCTTGTACGCGTATCTTCCGCAAGGATGAGATCCACTTCCTTCAAAATACGGATCGCCCGTAAAGTAATGTCTTCAAGGTTTCCGATCGGGGTGGGGACGATGTATAATTTCAATTGATTATTGGTTAAATGAGTTGATTCTGAAATTTAGGCTTTGCTTAATTGTTCCCAGATTGATCAATATTATTATTTTTAAAATTGTCAGCAGGATGAATTCCCCCTTTGAAAAGGGGGTCAGGGGGATTGCTCTCATTGATCCAGCTCTCAATCGCTCTTAGTACATTGTTCATATCCTCTTTGACCTGCAAGTTTGTAAAACGTAGCACTGTTAGCCCCATAGCTTCCAGCTTCTTCTGCCGAATCAGATCTTCGTACTGTTTATTGTCATGGCTGCTTCCATCAACTTCAATAACCAAATTTAATGCCTTACAATAAAAATCAGCAATGTAATTTCCCAGTGGCTTTTGCCTGTTAAACTTATATCCCATCATACCTCCTGCGCGCAATTTTTTCCAGAGAAGAACTTCTGACAGAGTAGAATTATTCCGCAGGAAACGCGAATTTGATTTTAGGTTTAAATTGTAATCTATATATGGCTTATTCATTGTTGAATCCCCCCTTCCCCCCTTTATAAAGGGGGATTTGATCCTGCTTAATTCTAAATTATAGTTCTCTTATCTAATTCTGCAGATAATCACCAAACTTCGTGATCAGCTTAAACAGGTCTTCAAATTCGTTCAAAGGTAATGTTTCCGGCCTGTCGTAAATATCATGATACGCCTTGATGCCACCCATGGTGTAAATGAAAAAAGCCTTCACTCCATTTTCAGAAAAAAAGTAATGGTCGCTGTTGGCTGCCTTACCGCGGATCTTCACGTCTTTGATATAATCATTCTCCGTATTGATCTGTTTCATTTTATCGAACTCATTTTTAAAGAGCGTTCCATTCACCACGGTGATGCCATCTTCGCCGGTCCCCATGATGTCCATGTTCAGCAAAAACTTTATGTTCTTTAAAGGGAACAATGGATTTTCGGTATAGTACCTTGAGCCCAGCAATCCGACTTCTTCGCCCCCAAAAGCCATGAAGGCAATGGAATATTTCGGCCTGTGCTCCGGCATGGAATAATATTTCACGAGGTTCAGCAGCATAGCGCAGCCGCTTGCATTATCATTGGCGCCGGGAAAATAAACCGATTTGCCCATTTGCCCGAGGTGGTCGTAATGCGCGGAAAACACAACAAATGAATCGGGATACTGCGAACCCTGCACATAGCCGATCACATTCTGCGAAGGATAGCTTGAGATGCGTTCGTTCACGATGTCGAGGCTGATGGTTTTTGCATCGGCCGGAATCGAATTCCGTAACACGATCAATGCCGGGTAGGATTTTGCTTCCATGGAAAAATCGCCGGTGAGCTTTGTTTCTTCCAGCTCGATGATCCCTTTTGCATTGCAACTGTTATTTTGCAGGCCTTCGAGGAACTGCTGTGTTTTTGCATCTTTCGGGTCGGTGCCCTGTTTGTCGATGATAATAAATGTATTGGAAAGATCCCTTTTTGTGAATTTTTTAAGCTCCTTTTTATTGCCGGTAAGCTCAGCAACAACGATCCGCTCCAATGTAAATTCACCTTTTAAGCTGCCGCAATCGCCTCTCACAATATAATCTTTTCCACAGGTAAGCGGACTCCCGATGCTTACAGTCATTTCGGAAGGGAATGTGTTGATAGGAAATGAAAAGGATTGGTAATACTCCTTGCCGAATGTTTTCAAGCCGGCTTTTGTGTATTCCGATTTAATATAATTCGCCGCGATCTTTGTTCCGTAATTGATATAGCCCCTGCCGTGCATACTCTGAGAGGTCATTGTATCAACCACTTTGCGGGCGTAGGTGTAAACTTCTCCTTTAGTGATCTCCTGGGAGAAGGAGGAGGAGGCAATAAAAAGAAGGAATAAGAATACCTCACCCTTGATCCCTCTCCAAAGGAGAGGGGCAAAACCCGATCTATACATTTTATGATTTATCACATTAATTTTTTTATCAGGGAACTCTGAACACAGCGCCTCCTGTCTCCCCACTCCTGTCTCCTAACTATACCGCCTCTCCACCAGGTCAAACAAACGCTTCACCGTTTCATTTTCATTGTTCCAGTTATAGAGCTGCTGAATGCTCATGAAGTATTCTGTTGCAGAATCAATGGTTTCAGCGGTGTTCAGCTGCTGGATGGCAATTTCGTATTCCTGCATGTTGCCGCCGAACAGTTCATTTGCAAACTGGAATTTGTCGTTGATGCCGATCGCTGAGCGGATGTCGCTGATAGCAGGCTTCTGGATACTGATCACCTTTTCCTCCTTCTTCTCTTCTTTCTTCTCAGGCTTTTTCTCCTGCTTTGGCTTATCCGCAACAGGCGCCACTTCCGTGCCGAACAGGTCCACCGGCTTAATTGGCTCTTGCTTCATTTCCTGCTTTACTTCTTCTCTGAGCTCCGGCTTCGGCTCTTCCTTCTTAGGAGGTTCCGGCTTTGTTTCAGCCACAGGAGCAGCAACAACAGGCGTTACAGTTTTAGCAGCGGGCATGTCTGCCATCGAATTCAGGTGATTGTACACAATGGATTTCTGGTACAGCTTCTCGATCTTATGCAGGATGAGTTCCAGCTCCAGCTGCGGGATATGCTCCTTTTCCCCGATATTATCAGAATGTTCCTTAATGCTGTTGATCAGGGCTGTAATTTCTTTTCTTATCTGACTTTTGTCCATTCAACTATTATTTAAGCCGGAGAAATATTGCTCGGCTTTTTTGATTAATTTTGTTGTACGCTGAAAACACGTTGCTCCGAATAAAATGCCTGTTGTTTTTAGCTTTCCGGAACGCATCCGGATCCGTTTATTTTACACTAAAAATACATTATTTTTTCCAGTTTTTAAAAAAATGTTTCTCGAGAACACCATCAATCCACATAAACGCAAGGGCTGCATCGAAGTGATCTGCGGCTCCATGTTCTCGGGCAAAACGGAAGAACTGATCCGCAGGATGAAACGCGCACAGTTCGCCCGCCAGAAAGTGGAGATCTTCAAGCCGGCGATCGACACACGGTACGACGAGATCAAGGTTGTTTCGCATGTGGGCAATTCCATACATTCAACGCCTGTTCCTTCTTCTTCCAATATTTTATTGCTTGCCGCCGACTGCGATGTGGTGGGCATCGATGAAGCGCAGTTCTTTGATGAGGGCCTCATCGGCGTATGCAACCAGCTCGCTGAAAGCGGCATCAGGGTTATTGTTGCGGGGCTCGACATGGATTATCTCGGGAAGCCGTTCGGCCCGATCCCCGGCCTGCTTGCTGTTGCAGAATATGTCACAAAGGTGCATGCCATCTGCATGAGATGCGGGAACCTTGCCAATCACTCGCACAGGATCACCGACGAATCCGCGCTGGTGCTGCTCGGCGAAACCAATAATTATGAACCTTTATGCAGGGATTGTTTTACCGAAGCCCTTTCCGGCAGCACACCAACATGATCCCCACATACGTATGAATTACTCCATTGCGAACATAGCACAGATCATTAACGGCAGCATTCATGGGAACAACGGGAATAACGTTGTGATCAGGAACCTGCTGATCGACAGCCGGAAGATTATCACCGCTGAAAATTCCCTGTTCTTTGCCATCAGAGGCGAACGCAACGACGGCCACATTTTCATTGCAGAGCTGTATGAAAAAGGTGTCCGCTCTTTTGTTGTTTCCACATTGCCTTCCGACCTTTCCCTATACAAAGAAGCGGCCTTCATCCTTGTGAAAGATACACTCTTCGCACTTCAGTTGCTCTGCGGATATCACCGCAGCCGCTTTAACATCCCCGTGATCGGCATTACGGGAAGCAACGGTAAAACACTTGTGAAAGAATGGCTGTTCCAGCTGATGCGGGAAGACAAGAACATTGTGCGCAGCCCGAAAAGCTTTAACTCGCAGGTAGGTGTTCCTTTATCCGTATGGCAAATGCAGGAAGAGAACGACCTTGCCATTTTTGAAGCGGGCATTTCCAAGCCCAATGAAATGAACCTCCTCCAGCAGATCATCCAGCCGACCATTGGACTCATCACCAACATCGGGCAGGCCCACGATGAGAATTTTGAGAACCAGAAGCAGAAGGTCACCGAGAAATTAAAACTTTTTTCAGATGCCGAAACGCTGGTGTACTGCAAGGATTATCTTAACATCCACGAGGAGATCAGCAATACAAAGCATTTCCCGGAGCTTGGCATTTTTACATGGTCGCGCAAATCGCGCGCCGACCTGTTAGTGGGCCGCATCAGCAAAGAGGCTTCCGATACGGAGATCCAGGCGGTATTCCGCAACGATTTTATCCGAATTCATATTCCTTTCACCGATGAAGCCAGCATCGAGAATGCCATTCATTGCTGGGCCATGATGTTATACCTGGGCTATGAGAATTCAATCATCGCCGAGCGCATGAAATTCCTGAGCCCTGTTGCCATGCGGCTGGAGCTGAAAGAAGGGATCAACAACTGCTCGATCATCAACGACAGCTACAATTCCGACCTTGGCTCCCTGAGCATCGCGCTCGATTTTCTCAACCAGCAAAAGCAGCATCCGAAAAAAACACTGATCCTTTCCGACATCCTGCAAAGCGGGAAGAACGAGGAAAATCTTTATAAGGAAGTTGCCGAGAACATTCATAAAAAAGGCATCTCCCGCCTGATCGGCATTGGAGAGGCCATTTCAAGGCAGGCACACCTGTTCAACATCGAAAAAACATTTTATAATTCCACTGCCGAATTTTTACAGAGCTACAACAATTCCCTTTTCAGGGACGAGACCATCCTGCTGAAAGGCGCACGTGCCTTTGGATTCGAAGCTATCAGCAAAGTCATCCAGCAAAAGGCGCATGAAACGGTACTGGAAATTAACCTGAATGCGATCGTTCACAACCTGAATTATTATCGCTCGAAAATAAAAGCAGACACCAGGGTAATGGCGATGGTAAAGGCATTTTCCTACGGCAGCGGCAGCTTCGAGATCGCGAACATCCTGCAGTTCCACCGCGTGGATTACCTCGCTGTGGCTTATGCCGATGAAGGCATAGAGCTGCGTAAGGCAGGCATTACACTGCCGATCATGGTAATGAACCCTGAAGAGCAGAGCTATGATTCGATGATCCAGTACAACCTCGAGCCGGAGATCTACAGCTTCCGCGTACTGAACCTGTTTGAAGAAACACTGAAGCGCAGCGAGCGCAACCTCAACAAGCAGATCCCGATCCACATCAAGCTCGACACGGGAATGCACCGGCTGGGCTTTTCACCGGAAGAGGTCAATGAGCTGATCGTACGCATCAAGAACAATAAGCAACTGAAGATCCGCTCTATCTTTTCTCACCTTGTTGCAACGGATGAAGCAGAGCACGATGAATTCACCTGGCAGCAGATCCGCAAGTTCACGGAGATGAGCGATAATATCCAGTCGCACGTGGATTATCCCGTACTGAAGCACATTTTAAATTCCGCGGGCATTTCCCGTTTCCCGGATGCACAATTTGACATGGTAAGGCTTGGCATCGGGCTGTACGGAATCGGCGTGAATCCTTCGGAGCAGGCGCAGCTGCAGAATGTAAGCACGTTAAAGACAAGCATCTCGCAGATCAAAAATATTCCTGCCAACGAAACCATCGGCTACAGCAGGAAAGGTGTTGCGAAGCGCGACACAAAAATTGCAACCGTCCCGATCGGCTATGCTGACGGGCTCAGCAGGAAGCTCAGCAACGGAAAGGGAAAAATGTTCGTGAAGGGGAAACCCGCACCGATCATCGGCAATGTGTGTATGGACATGTGCATGATCGACATCACGGATATCAACGTAAATGAAAATGATGAAGTGATCGTTTTCGGTGAAACTTATCCCATCACGGAAGTGGCGAAGGATGTAGGGACGATCCCGTATGAAGTGCTGACGAATGTTTCGAGAAGGGTGAAGCGGGTGTATTACCAGGAGTAAGGTTTACCGCGAAGGCGCAAAGGCGCGGGGACAAAGACACACCCCTAACCCTCTCAAGAGGGGAATTGACAGTGCCCGCATCGAAATTATAGTTTTTACATGTGAGAATAAATCCAAGCTAAAAATTTGAATTAAGCAGGATCTGTTCCCCTCTTGAGAGGGGTTAGGGGTGTGTAAAGATCATACACATGAACCCATTTACATTGATCTCACAAACGCATACAAATTAAAATTCCCTTTCTTCACCGCAGCCTCTATCTCCTCTTTTAATTTCTGTTTCGAAATATCCTTCATTCGTTTATTCTGGATAAGGCGGTATGCCTTTTCTGCCAGCAGGTAAGAGCGTTTTGTATTTACGCCTGTTGCATTGTGCTTGTTCATTTCGGAGATCAGCTCATCAATGCCTTCATTCTTTGTCGCGATGGCCTTGATCACCGGGATGCTCCAATTGCTGAGCGGCTTTGAATGCACCAGCTGGATAATGTTCTTAATGAATGTATTTGCCCCGTCACGGTCGCTTTTATTCACTACAAAAATATCCGCGATCTCCATCACGCCGGATTTTATGGCCTGCACATCATCGCCCGATTCGGGTACCAGCACCAGCACGGTTGTATCGGCAAGGCCTACCACTTCCACTTCGCTTTGCCCTACACCTACCGTTTCCACGATGATGTAATCAAATGCAAAGGCACGCATCACATCCACGATCTCGATCGTTTTTGCGGACAAGCCGCCAAGCGAGCCGCGTGTGGCAAGAGATCGGATGAATACTTTTTCGTTGGTGAAATGCTCAGCCATTCTCAGCCTGTCTCCAAGCAGGGAACCGTAATTGAAAGGAGAAGTAGGATCAATGGCAATGATGCCGACCGATTTTCCTTCTTCCGTTAATTTTTTTATCAGTGAATTGATCAGCGTGCTTTTTCCAGCACCGGGAGGGCCCGTAACGCCTACAACGGGAATATTTGTGTTGAATGAAAGGGACGTGAGCAGCTCCTCGTATCCTTCCAGCTCATTCTCAACAATGGTGATACAGCGTGCAAGCGCTTTCTTGTCGCCTTGCATCAATTGTGCCCGTAGGGTTTCTATAACTGCCATTGCATCGCAAATATAGCAAGATAATTTTAGTACTTTTGTGGCTGCAAACAATTCCTTCAGCTCCACATGTCCCAGCTTTCTGTTGTGATCATCACCTTCAACGAGGAAAAAAATATCGGGAGATGCCTTGAATCCATACAGGGTGTTGCCGATGATATCGTTGTGCTTGATTCCTTCTCCAGCGATGCAACGGAAGCCATCTGCAGAAAGTACAATGTTACCTTTATACAGCGTGCATGGAAAGGTTATTCGGCCACAAAAAACTTCGCGAATGCACAGGCAAAGCACGACTGGATCCTTTCGCTGGATGCCGATGAAGCTTTATCGGAAGAGCTGAAAAAGTCGATCCTTTCCGTAAAGCAGCAGGATAAACAAAACCCGTATAAATTTCACCGCCTTACCAATTACTGCGGCAAATGGATCAGGCATTGCGGCTGGTACCCGGATACAAAGGTGCGGATCTTCGACAGGCGCAGTGCTGCCTGGGAAGGCACGATCCATGAAAAGCTGGTGGTAAGGGAAGGCGTTCCGCAGCTGCTGAAAGGCGACTGCCTGCATTACAGCTATTACAAGATCGAAGAGCATTACAGGCAGAGCGATAAATTCTCAACTCTCTCCGCGCAAAGCCTTTATATGCAGGGAAAAAAGGCATCATTGCTGAAGCTTTGGTTCAGCCCCCTTATTAAATTCATCAGCTGTTATGTGATCAAACTTGGATTCCTTGACGGAGTTGCGGGCTTTACGGTGTGTAAAATAGCAGCGAGCGCCACCTTTGGCAAATACAGGAAACTGCGGAAGCTTTATGCTTCAGAGACCATCTCCTGACGCTTCAGTCCGGCGACAAGCCTTCTAAAGATATTCTTGATCTTCACTCCCAAAGGAACAGATGCTTCGGGCAGGTAGCCGAGAAATTTTTCACCGCGCCTCAGGTAATGCGTGGTAAGCGTGCTGGAGGTGATCCCCCACTTCATAAGAAAAGTATAATATCCCGGATTTTTTTTAATGCGGTTCACCGACTTTGACCCGAAATGATACACGCGGCTTTTGCTTACGCCTTTAAAATAGCGGATACCAGCCTTCCAGAGCTTCATGGAAAAATCGGGATCGGAATACATACCGGGAGAAAATTCGGTGCTGTAGCCGCCCACCAGGTCCCAGATCTCTTTGTGCACAATGTTCGGCGGCCAGGTTGCTCCCTGCCAGTCGTGCATCGGGAGCTCATTGAACTCTGCCAGCAGTTTCTGTTCATTGAATGTACGGGCATCCCTTCCATAATCTTTATTGATCATGCACCGGTTGCCGGAAAACGGCTCGATGCAGGTAGCTGAAATAAAGAACCTGTTGTGACCGATCTGCTCGATCTCTTCTGACAATGCTTCATCCCAGCGCGGGCATACATACATATCGTCATTCATGTACAGGAGGTAATCCGCGTTCATCAATGAGCGGCAGCTGTTCAGTGCATGGCAGATGCCGATGTTCTCCGGGCTGTATGAAAAATCAATATCGGGCTGCTGCTTCACCCATTCGAGCGTACCGTCGCTGCCCTGGTTCACATGAAGAATGATTTGGTGCTGATGTGTAGAATTCCTGCGGATGCTCTCCACGCACAGTTTCAGGTACGAAAGGTTATTCCAGGTTGGGATCAGGATGGAAAAGCGGGGATTGGCAAGTGTGCTTTTTTTAAATGCTTTTATGTCGGTATTGGCAGGCATGGTCAGCTTCTTCTTACAGCTGTAAAGTTAGGCATTTTTTTACAAGCCGGCTTCTTCCTTTTCAGGGGCTGAAAACAGGAAGAAGGCATTGAAGAAGGCATAGAACGTAACTCCTACCTGCGTTTCGAGGGTATCTTCCGTTAAAAAGGAGAAAATGGCAACGATAAAGAATGTAAAATAAAGGAAGTGATGGAAGCGCTTTAAGCGGATGGCCGGGTAGATCAGCGAGAACAGGAACCATCCAAGCCCCAGGAAACCGAAGCCCACCGCAATGGAAAGGTACTGGTTGTGCGAGCGCAAGCGCCATTCCTTCGCCAGCGTTGTTCCGTTCTTTTCATATTGCTCTGTGAACGCAAGCTGGAGATCGCCTGTACCTACGCCAAACAACGGGTTTTCCCCGATGATGCCTGCTGCTGCCTTCCAGTATTCGAAGCGCTGCGTGATGGAATGCCCGTTGGCATCGCCGGTCCTGTCATACAGCTGGATCTCCCAGATGGTTTCGCAGATGCGCCCTTTCAGCCTCGACATGTAATCCACGTTCGCAATCCCTTTTTCGATCGCCCTGATCTCCTGGTCGGAAAGCTGCTTTACACCTTCCGCATCCTTCCTGAGGTCCTTCGAGGCCATGAAGCGTGCGATCGTGTATTTGATCTCATCGCCACGCATATTCTTCCCATTGAAATCAAATGTGCTGCGCTTGTTCCATTCTTCCTTCAGCTCTTCTTCACAGTAATAGAGCCACACGTAATGCCCGTTCTCTGTTGATGCATCCCAGGAGGTTCCATGCACGTATGGGTGGCCATGCGCCGTCAGCTTTTCAAGGCTTGCCTCATCCACAACATCGGTAAGGGCATAGCGCTGCCAGGTGGAATAAATAAAATAACCCGCCCCTGAAATACAAGCTACAATGGCAAACACAACCGTGTACTTCAATACGTTCCTGTCCGAACGAAGCAGCCTGTACAGCAGGAAAAACGCTGTTGCGAGGAACAGCACGGAAACACCGGTGATGGATTCTACGAGGATCAGGAACACAAACAGCCAGGCGATCAGTGCGGCATACGCCCATTTCCACCTGCGTTCGGAAGGCTGCATGAACAGCCAGGCGCAGGAAAAGATCACCACGCAAATGAGCAGGGCAAGGCGCACATGGGAAATAAAAATGGATACATAGCGCACATCCGCAATTTCGCGGTGGATCACATCGGTTAAAATAAGCGTACTGATGATGGTGCTCAGCGTTACGGCTGCAGCAAGGAATTTCAGCACCAGGTGCTTCATCTGCTGTGTCAGCGGTGCAGAAGTTGAGAGGATCAGCGGAAGGACGAACAGCGGAATTTTAATGCGGATATCATTGAATCCAAAAGCAAAATCGGTAGTGTACAGCAGGCCGATGAAATGAAGCAGCAAAAATGAGCTTGCTGCAAGGGCCGCTTTATTCCGGAAAAATGACCTGAATTTATTTTTAAGATCGCCTTCGAGGATCCAGTTCACAAGCAGGATGATCTGTGAAAGGCTGAGCAGGAATTTCGACAATGGCAAGCCGATCACCAGCAGGATGAGTGAGAAAATATAGATGTATGAATGGTACTTCCGTGGTAAAAGTGATTTCATATCTTTTTCCTGAACATTGAGGAACGCAAATGTTGGAAATAAATTGCTATTGAGCTGATTTTATTTAATAAAAAAGCACCCGGGTATTTCCGGATGCTTTGGTAACAATCTACCGCCTTTCCCGATACGTCCGCTGAAAAAGCGGGCACTCGAAATGACGGCTGGGGCTCTACGCTTTTAATTCTGCCCTTCGCCGCTTCTTTTTTTATTCAGCTCTTCTTCTCTTTTTGAATCGTAGAATGGCTTGTCCGCTTTAACAATAGTTGTCAGGATCTTCGTATAGCGTGCATTGTCATTCAGCACCGCTAATGCTTCCTTCAGCTCATCATCATCCTTCATCGAAGCTTCCAGCCTTCCGTTCTGGAAATAGTAGCGCGATGCGATCTCTTCTTCGAGGAACTGCCTGATCTCGGGTTTGTATTTCACAAGGTCATCTTTTTTATTATGCGTGATCTTGATCTTCAGCGCTTCGAGGTCGCCATTGATCTCATCCAGCGTTTTGTCGGATTTTGCATCTGCCTTCAGCTCTTCCAGCGCCTTCTCAGTTTTGGTGGTGTAATCATAATCTTTCCCGTTGAGGAAAGCCACAAACTCATCATACTCTGCATCGGTCAGCCTGAAATCCCTTGCCGCAACAATGGTTGGATGCGCGATCCTGTATTTGGTTGCATAATCGAAGATGAGGTTCTTTGAAACGAGGCTTGCAAGGATATTGCTGTATTTGCGCGACTCCACAGCCACATCCGGTGTAACACCGCCGCCGTCATAAACGATTCTTCCGTTCTTTGTTTTGAATGCGGAGATCAGTGAATCAGGCACTTTGTCTACACTGCCATCCTCGTTGCGGTGCGAGTAATCCAGCGCCTGGATGCACCTTCCGCTTGGGATGTAATATTTTGCAACGGTCACTTTCAGCTGTGCATTGTAGCTCAGCGGCCTTGTCTGCTGCACCAGGCCTTTTCCGTAGGAACGCTGCCCGATCACCACTCCCCTGTCGAGGTCCTGTAAAGCGCCGGAAACAATTTCCGAAGCAGATGCAGATCCACGGTCAACAAGAATGGTCATCGGAATGTTCAGGTCCACGGGCGTATTCAGCGCCTTGTGTGTTTTGTCCCAGTCCTTCACCTTGCCACGTGTGCTCACGATCTCGGTGCCTTTTTCCTCAAATATGTTTACAATGTCGATGGCCTCTTTCAGCAATCCGCCCGGGTTTCCGCGCAGATCGAAGATCACTGATTTCAGCTCAGGGTTCTTTTTTAATTCCAGCAACGCTTCCTTCACTTCTCCCGCCGCATTTTCAGTAAAGCCGGTAAGCTTGATGTAACCTACATTCTGGTTCACCATTCCGAAGTACGATACACTTTTGATCTTGATCTCTTCGCGGTTCACCACTTTCTCCAATGGCTTTTTTTCGCCTTCACGCTCGATCACTAATTTGATCGCCGTGCTTGGCTGTCCTTTCAGGATCTTGCTGATGTCATCCGTTTTTTTGCCTTTTGCATCAATGTCGTTTATCTTGAGGATCTTGTCACCTGCACGCAGATCGGCCTTCTGCGCCGGGAAGCCTTCATACGGCTCCGAGATCACCACGTAATCGCCCTGCTGGCGGATGAGCGCACCCACGCCGCCGTACTGGCCGGTGGTCATGTAACGGTAATCCTCGATCTCCGATTCAGGAATGTAATTCGTGTAAGGATCCAGCGAACCGAGCATATCATCGATGCCTTTTTTCATCAGGTCGCCGGGATTGGTCTCATCCACGTAATAAATGTTCAGCTCCCTGAAGAGCGTTGCGAAGATGTCGAGGTTCTTGGATACCTCGAAATAATTGTCCACGAAGCTGTACGACAACAGTGCATAACCACCGATGAGCCCGGTGATCATTACGATCTTGAATTTTTTTACGAATGTTTTCATAACCTGGTTTTTACTGAAAATGTATTTTATAAAATATCGTGCTCGCCATCAGGGAACCGGGTCGTGCCCGTGGCCTCCCCAGGGATGGCAGGAGGCAATGCGCTTGGCCGCAAGGTAGCCTCCTTTGAAGGGGCCGTACTTCCTGATCGCTTCAATGCCGTACGCTGAGCAGGATGGTGTGTACCTGCAGGCAGGGCCCAGCAAAGGAGAAATACTGTACTGGTATAATCTGATCAGGCCAATGAACAGGTAATTTAAAGGAACTGTAACGATCTTAAGGTATTGCATCGGGATTGATTTCCGCTGTTAAACGCTGCAGCAGCTTTATTATTTTCTCTTCCACTTCTTTGTATTCCGCAATATTCCTGCCTGTATACAAGAGCACCATGTAAATGCTTTTCGGGCTGATCTTCTCGTAAAGCGATCCCTTGTTTTTGCGATACGCTTCTCTTATCCTTCTCTTCAGTAAATTCCGGTCGACAGCCTTTTTAAAATTCCGTTTCGGGACTGTGATGACCACCTGTGCAGGCTGCTCTTCCTTTTCGGCGGCTTCCAGCCAAATCAGCTTAAAGGAAGGGCCGGTAATGATCCTGCCTGTTTCAAACACTTTATCAATGATCACCTTGCTGCATAAGCGCTCGGATTTTGTAAATGTTTGCATTGTTATAAAGGTAGAATTAATAAAGCGAAAAAACACGAAAATTGTGATGGATGAGTACTAATTTACACAAGCGGTAAAAGCGGATGGATTATTTTGCTGCCTTGTTTGCCGCCACAATGTACTGTTCCAGGGCCATGGTCATGGAAGGCGCTTTGGGGTTCGGCGCGTGGATATCGAGGCGCAGGCCGGCTTCTTTCACCGCTTCCGCAGTGGTTGGCCCGAAGCAGGCAATGCGTGTTTTATTCTGCTTGAATTTAGGAAAGTTCTTGAACAGGGAGCGGATCCCCGCCGGGCTGAAAAATACCAGCACATCGTAGTTCACATTCGCAAGGTCGCTCAGGTCGCTGGCCACGGTGCGGAACATCACGGCTTTTGAATATTTGATCTTCTGCTCATCCAGCTTGTCGGCGATCTCTTCCTTGGCGATATCAGAGCATGGCAGGAGGAAATTTTCCTGCTTGTGCTTTTTGATCACTTCCATGAGGTCGACAATGGTTTGCTTTCCGTGGAAGATCTTGCGTTTGCGGTACAGTACGTATTTCTGGAGGTAATAAGCGGTGGATTCTGAAACGCAGAAGTATTTCATGGTCTCAGGAACGGTAAGGCGCATTTCCTGGCACATGCGGAAATAGTGGTCCACGGCATTGCGGCTGGTCATGATCACCGCAGTGTGGTCAAGTATGTTCACTTTATCTTTTCGGAAATCCTGGGCAGGCACGCCTTCAACGTGTATAAAAGGACGGAAATCGATCTTTACATTGCATTTCTTTGCAAGATCAAAATACGGGGATTTATCTCCCTCCGGCTTAGGCTGACTTACGAGTAAAGTTTTTACTTTCAATTTTGTGCGTTTTATGTTAAACAAACAAAACCTTTATCCTTTTTAACGGCCTTATGCAATGTAGCGCATAAATAATTTCACCAGAATAACAAAGGGTACTATTTCAAGGGTGCAAAGATATAAAAATAAATAGAATTTAGAAACTCTATTGCTGCTAAAGCCAATTACAATTCCCCTCAGCAAGCGGATGCACAGGAAACCGGCAAGGAAAAAAACACCTGTGTAAATAAACACGAGCGGGTTTACCTGCTTCACAAATTCGAGGCAGGTCACTACAGGAAGCATGAACAGCCCGAGAATGTTAACGAAGATGAGCATTGCGGTGGAATAATCGAGGGCTTCCTTTCCCACTTTAAAGATAAACCCGGAAAGCCGGATGGTGATGTATTTTACGAGGTACGTCAGCATAAGGCCAAGAGCAATGGTGCTGTACATTGCAATCCTGCCCATTTTCAGGTCTATTCCCGTATACTCGATCACCTGCCCTATAAACAGGGGAATGGTGAACAGGAACAGCAGCGACAACAAAAAGCCAACACGGTTGGATGCCGAGTATTCATCCCGGGAAAGCTGTCCCCCCGAGCGGTTCACATAAAATCCCCTTACCAGCTGGTTCAGCTTTTTTGCATTGGAAACATACAGCCATACGAAGGTGCAGAAGGAAACAAAAAGGATGAGCGCCACCAGGTAATCGTAGCTGGTGAGATGAATGAGCGGCTTTACATGCCGTGGCTGAAGCTCGTGCTGCTGAAAGATGGACGGCGCCAGGGTGGTATCTGCAGCAGGCAAAACGGACATGGTGTGTGGGTTTGTTTCAGGCACAGCAGCAAAGTTAATTCTTTTGCTGTTTTAAATGAAAAAAGGCTATTCAAAATGAATAGCCTGTTGAAAACGTGCGTGGAAGTGCTTGTTCTCGATACGCTCGTAACTCGCTACTCGAACTGACGCTATAAACACTTCAGGATGTCAATCGGGTTCGACCGAAGGAGAGTATCGGGAAGTGATTCTAAACGAAATGTCATTCCCGCCTGTTCTCGATACGTCCTTCCGAATAGGAAGGACACTCGAACTGACGGTTTACCCCTTCGGCCCCGGAACAGCAGCGTGATGCTTTTTCTTGGTCAGGTTGAACACCCTTGAAATGTTGAAGCCGAACTTATAGCCGCCTTTCAGCCAGTTATCAGTGGTATTCGGAATGTAATTGTTCTCGATGATACCGGATGCGTTGGTGAAATTCAGGTGGAACACGTGCCCTCCTGTTTCTATCTCGATACCGATCGCAAGCGGGTTGTAGAAGGGATTTGCGCTGTTGTTGGTACGGTATTCCGAAAAGGTGTAAAAGTAATCGGCGATAAGGGCAACGCGTTTGGTAAGTTTCAGCCTGAAGCCGCCACCGATAGAGATCAGGTCGTTTGTCTCTTCCTTGCCGTTGCCGGGATTCACATTCGCGAGCACAAAGTTACGGTGCTGGTAGGTTGGGATCAGCTCGATGGATAAGCGGGAGCCGAATTTACGGGCAATGAGAAGCTGTGTAACATACGAAAAGCGGTGAACATCATTCTGTTTGAATTTGGAAGATGTCCTGTCTACGCCGTTGTAAAACTGGTCGGCAGTCTGCGGGTTATAGCTCATATCGCCATAAAGTGCCATGGAAACCGGAATGTGATTGTCGGTGGTTTGGGTGAGAAAGCGATACTTCACCAATCCATCGACCATCTCGTTCATCTTGCTGCGTGCAACGCCCAGCGTGAGGTTGTCAGTGATCCCGAAATCAAAGGAGATGCGGATATCGGTTGAGTTATCGAACCCGTAAAGCGTATGCCCTCCGCCGCCGCTTTCCGTACCGATATTCCCGAAACGGTGGGTAACCCTGAAATCCATGGTCCCTTTTTTCACTGTTTCGGTCGATTGCGCATTGATGACCTTCGAGGTTTTGAATGTAGCAATGACCTTATCATGCGTTTTTTTAGCGCCTGTGGAATCAAGCAGGTTCAGCAGGTCGTCCTGTGCGAATGCACCGCTTACCGGGAGAACAAAAAGAAAAGCAATAATCGTTTTTTTGTTGAATAGCATCATACCGTCAATTACTTTTTATAAGGTTCTAATATTGCATTTAATTTTACATCCACATCTTCTGCAATGTTCTGTACATACAGGCTTGGCACCTTGATGCCGTGGTCGGCGATGTGGATCTTGAATTTGCTGCTGATGGTGATCTCCTGCCCTTTTACTTTCACAATGCCATCGATGGTACGTTCTTTCTCCACCCCGTGGATCAGGAGCTTCCCGGTGATCGTCACCTTATATTCGCCGTCTTTTGTCCAGTCTACCGCTTCATTGATCTTCCCTTTGAAAACAGCAGTCGGATACTTTTCTGTTTCCATGTAATTCTCATTGAAATGCTCCTGCATCAATGGCTTTTCGAACTGGAAGGCGCTGATCGCGATCTTCATCTGCACATCGTTGGTGGCCGTGTTGATGATCGGCTTGCAGGCCTTGTTCAGGGCTTCAATGTCTTCAAGCGGTGAAGCGGAAAAGAAGCTGATCTCGCAGGTTTTCGCGATGTAGATCTGCGCGCTCATTGCCGAACTCAATGCCAGCGTTACTAAGGATAATGCTAATTTTTTCATGGTTTCTGATTTAAATGTGGTGTGATAAAACAACTATTGTGCCTGCATTAATTGTTGGGAGCACCCTGCTTGATCCAGCAGTTGATCATTTTTCGCTGCTCTTCGCTGATGGTCGGTGAACCCGCCTGTGGCATATCTTTCAGGTCGACCACCCTGTTCTTCAGGGAGCCGTTATCCGCTTTTTGCTTGAGCTCGGCATAGGTTGTGAAATCACCTGTTCCGCTTCCGCCTGCAGTGTGGCAGCTGATGCAATAGTCGGTCATGATCGGGGCAATATCAGTTGAATAGGAAACCGTGGAATCGCAGTTGTCTGTATCCGTTATGGGAACAGGGCCTTTGTCGGAAGTACAGGCAACCCAATACCCCAGCACAGGAATGAGTAAAAGGAGTTTTTTCATTTTCATCTCAGTTTGTACAAATATATAATTTAAATGGAATAAGGAAAGTAAATCTGTCTTGGATTTTTTAATGTTCTGCTTGCACTTTTCAGGCTTCACATTTACTTTTTATCGTAATTTTTTTCGGTTGCCGTATTTCCCTTTTCATCCCAGAACACCCATTTCCCGCTTTCGAGATCCTGCGTGTAATAGCCTTCATAGCGCTTCTTCTCGTTCTCGTACCAGGTGGTGGTCTTTCCATCCTTTTTGCCGTCTTTGAAAGTGGTTTCACTCCAGGGCGCACCGTTCTCATAATAACTTTTCCAGAGTCCGTCACGCTTTCCATCCTTCATCATCCCGCGCATTTTGATCACGCCGTTCGTGTAGTACTGGATGTACTCTCCGTTGCTGATGACGGAATCTTTCTTGCCATCTTTAGCCGGCATATCTGCAGTTAAGGTATCGTGCTGCACAGCGGCGGCATCTGTTGCCTGCCCGTTGTTTTCCCTACAGGCAAACATGCAGCAGCACAGCAAAAAAAGCATTGCAATTCTTCTCATAAATTAATTTTTTCGTTCTGTTGTGTATTTTACGAGCTCGGACAGCGAAGTGCGCGAAGCCGAATCATTGAAGCCCGAAAGAATGCTGAGCGCTTTCTCTTTGTACTCGTTCATCTGGCTTTCGGCATATTGAATGCCGCCGCTTTTGATCACAAAATCGATCACTTCGGCCACTTTCTTCGGGTCGTTATTATTGTTCTTTACAATGCTGATGATCCTTCTCTTCTCCAGCCAGGAAGCTTTGTTGAGTGCATAGATCAGCGGCAGTGTCATTTTCTTTTCCTTGATGTCGATGCCGGTTGGCTTGCCAATGTTGCTGCCATCGCCGTAATCGAAAAGGTCGTCCTTGATCTGGAAGGCGATCCCTACCGCTTCACCAAATGCCAGCATCCTGTCGATCACCTGCTTGTCGGAAGTTACGGATGCCGCACCACAGGCGCAGCAGGAAGCGATCAGCGATGCCGTTTTTTTCCGGATGATCTCGTAGTAAACCCTTTCATCAATATCGAGCTTACGCGCTTTTTCGATCTGGAGCAATTCTCCTTCACTCATTTCGCGCACAGCGTTGGAAACCAATCCCAGCAGGTGAAAATCATTATTATCAACGGAAAGCAACAAGCCTCTCGAAAGGAGAAAATCCCCGACCAGCACGGCGATCTTGTTCTTCCAGAGCGCATTTACGGAGAAGAACCCGCGGCGCTCGTTGCTGTCGTCCACCACATCATCGTGTACAAGTGTTGCAGTGTGAAGCAGTTCAATGAGGGAGGCGGCACGGTAGGTGGATTCGTTCATTTCGCCGCATACTTTGGCAGAGAGAAAAACAAACATAGGGCGCAATTGCTTGCCTTTGCGCTTCACAATGTAGCGGGTGATCTTATCAAGCAAAGGCACTGTGCTTTTCATGGAGGATTTGAATTTCAGTTCAAACTCTTCCATTTCTTTTGCAACCGGTGCTTTTATCTGGTCAACTGTCATATAAAGAATTAGCTGATCCTCTTAGCTGGCTTTGGGCCTTGCCTTGCGGATGATCAATATTATTATTCCGGCAACTATCAGCACAGGCCCTGAATACATCCCTTTGAACAGGTCGGGCCAATGCATGACTTTAAATAAAAAGCCTACCCAAAAAAGCAGGATTCCCATCACAATCAGTACTATTGAAACTGCTTTCATTTCTCCGGATTTTTTTCCGTTTTCATCTTCCGCTTCACATATCCTTCCTTATTTTTGTTTGCAAGCTGCCCGCAGGCCGCATCAATGTCTTTTCCACGGCTTCTCCGTACATTTACAATGATGTTCTTGCTTTCAAGGAATTTTGCAAAGGCATCCAGCCGCTCAGAAGTGGTCTGCTGAAATTCACCATCATCGATCGGGTTGTATTCAATGATGTTCACCTTGCAGGGAATGTGCTTGCAGAACCTCGCAAGGTCGCGGGCATCCTCTATGCTGTCGTTAAAATCCTTGAACGCGATGTACTCGTAGGTAACGCGTGTCCCGGTCTTCTCATAAAAATATTTAAGCGCTTCCGCCAGTGCTTCCAGGCTGTTGCTTTCATTGATCGGCATGATGTGGTTCCGCTTCGCATCATTTGCGGCATGCAGCGAAAGTGCAAGATTGAACTTCACGCCGTCATCCGCCAGCTTCATGATCATTTTCGCAACACCCGCTGTACTTACGGTAATACGCTGCGGCGACATGTTCAGGCCTTCCGGCGAAGTGATCTTCTGAATGGATTCCATCACATTCTTATAGTTGAGCAATGGCTCACCCATGCCCATGTACACAATGTTGGTAAGCGGTGTTTTGTATTTCTGTTCTGCCTGGTTCCGGATCAGTACCACCTGGTCGTAGATCTCATCTGCGTTCAGGTTTCTCAGGCGTTCCAGCTTCCCGGTGGCGCAGAATTTACAGGTAAGGCTGCAGCCGACCTGCGAGGAGATGCAGGCGGTCATCCGCGTGGTGCTCGGGATCAGCACGCCTTCCACAATATTACTGTCGTATAGTTTGAATGCGTTCTTGATGGTGCGGTCGCTGCTGACCTGCATGTCGTCCACCTCAACGGCATTGATCACAAAATGCCTGTCGAGCAGCTCCCGTGTGGCTTTGGAAAGATTGGTCATTTCCTCAAAGGTGCGGGCCGACTTCTTCCAGAGCCATTCATATACCTGCTTTGCACGGAAAGCCTGGTCGCCGTTCTCGGTAAAAACGGTTTTCAGCTCTTCGAGCGATAATGCACGTATGTCCTTTTTTGTATCCAACACTTTCATTCTTAAGGGATACAAATTTACGAATATTAATCCGATAAATCAGGCGCCCGCCGGGGCTGCATAAAGAAAAACAGCCTGTAGTCCCGTTCAGGGTCGGCAGGCTGTTCAATGAAAAGGAGGTATTATTTATTCTTAGGCGATTCCGTTTGGTTATTCAGCCTGTTGTTGAACAAATGGCTCAACGACAGTATACATTTCACCGAATCGACCGCTAAATAATCGTTCGTAGCATGGCAGCCGAAGCAGTTCATTGAATTTTGCGGCACTGTAGGCGAACTGTTCATATACAGCTGCGCAAAGGTTTCCATGGTGATGTTGCTGATGGCGCGGGAACCTCTCAGGTTAAGTGCATTCAGCGAACCGATGTAGCCGTTGCCCGGCTGCAATTGGGCAACTGTAGGGTCGATCCAGAGGGAACCTGTGTATTCATAATTTGCCCAGACGCTTTTTTTAACTTCAAGGAATCCATGCACGCCCTTGTTCAGACAATTGATGTTTGCAAGGTTGGAGGAATCCTTCGACATTGCCTGCGGCGTCATTCCTGCATACTTTACCTGCGTGCCGTGATCATACAGCATATAGGTGCTCTGGAAAGGCGCAGCGCTTCCGCTCGGGCGGCGGATCGTGCATTCGTTCATTTTTTTACCTGCAGTATAAAAAAGGAAATTATTGCTGCTCAGCACCTGCGTTGAATCAGGAATGCTGTCAACCTGGTAATTTGCAGGCCATGCAGCCAAAGGCGCAAGGTTCATGTGCTCATACGTTGCCCAGATGAATTCCGGGTGGTTGGCCACGCGGCCTACAATGTGCATCCCGATCAAAGCAACCTTGGTCATTACCTTGTTCACCTTCCCGGCCGTAACATAGTAATTGCCGATCTGGTTCGGATCGATGGAAGATGCAAGGATCCAGGAAGCTTTCATTTCAAAGCAGCCCACAGGATAGGAAAGTGTGTCGTATCCAAGGGAATGCAATGTATCGTTGTTGAGCCCCGATTTTTTGAACAGCGCAACATATTTGTTTGCAAAATCAAACATCTGCTGGTTCATATAGATGGAATAATAGATGGGCGTGTTTGTTTTATCAAGCAGGGTGGCATGGCTTCCTGCCTGTGTTGTATCCGTGAGGATCAGCGTATCACACAATTGGTTCATCTGGTTATCCACGTGTACAAGGTTCTCGAAATTCAGTTTGCCATTGGCAGCTGTGTTGGTGAGGAACAGGAATTTCTGCCATGACCAGCGGTGAAAATCACAGTTGGTTGTTGTCTGCGGATTGGCGAAAGGGCTGCCGGCGCCTTCCAGCGGGGCAGGAACGCTTGGGCCTTCAAACCAGAAGGCAGGGGCAAAACAATCCGCGCCTGTTGAAACCTCACCAGGTTTGTTGTTACTGCAGCTTTTGAGCATAAACAGGCTGGCTGCAATAAGCAGCATACCCGCAAGGGATAGCATTTTTTTCATAATTGTGTTTTGTCTTAGTTTGTTCCGGCGAGAAAGGTAATCTATTTTACATGCAAAGCAAGGGACAGAAAATGAAAAAGGAGACAACCTGTAAGCAGCTTTTCAGGCCTTTATTTTGTAATTTTGCTCTGTAACCATTGAATTATGCGCAAGATCTCCGCCGACTTTATTTACACCATTTTTTCTGATCCGGTCCCCAACGGGATCATCACTATTGACGATGACGGGACCATCCTTGATGTAAGCCCGGCTTCCACGGAAGAGCACAGTGATATAGAGCATTACAGCGGGATCATCTGCCCGGGGTTCATCAATGCGCATTGCCACCTGGAGCTTTCGCATTTCCGTGGACAGATCGCTGAAAAGGCAGGCATGACAGGCTTTATCAAAGAGCTGCTGTCGAAACGCCCGGAATTTTCACCGGAAGAGATCAGCAAGGGAATTGAGGATGCGGAAGCAGAAATGATCCGGAACGGAATTGTGGCCGTTGGTGACATCTCCAATGATAACAGCAGCTTCAGGCAAAAGGCAAAAGGCAATTTACGCTATCATACATTCATTGAAGTGTTCGACCTGCATCCTTCACAGGCTGAAAAAGTTTTTACGAATGCAGTTCAGCTGAAAGAAGAGCTGGGCAAGCTGCAGACCATGGACAATTTTAAGCTTTCCTGCTCCATCGTTCCGCATGCGCCGTATACCGTTTCTGAAAAGCTGTTTGCGCTTGTTGCGGAAGAAGCCGCAAAATCGTCTTTTCCTCAAAGCATCCACAACCAGGAAAGCGCAGGGGAGAGTGAACTGTTCCTTTCCGGCTCAGGGCCGATGTTTGAAGCCTTCCAGCGGATGGGTGTTGACATGCAGTATTTCCCGGTAACAGGCTTAAACTCATTAAGGACAACCTTTCCGAAATTATCAAAGAAGCAGAATCTCCTTCTGGTACACAATACATTCACTTCCTTTGAAGACCTGCAATGGGCACAGGAGCAAATGAAAAAAAGCTCCGTCTCAGATCTCACATCTCAGATCTCACATCTCTTTTGGTGCACCTGCCCGAATGCCAATCTCTACATCGAAGGCCGGCTCCCGGATTATATTTCTTTTATCAAAGCGAATGCGAAAATGACGGTGGGAACCGACAGCCTTGCTTCCAACCGGAGCCTGTCTGTTTTGGATGAATTGAAGGTGATCGAAAAGCATCACCCCGGAATTCCTTTGCAGGCGCTGCTCACATGGGCGACAAAAAACGGTGCTGAATTATTGGGATTTGAGAAAGACCTGGGAACGATTGAAAAAGGAAAAAAACCGGGATTGAATTTGCTGAACAACCTCGATGGGATGTCGATCACAGCAGAAACACAGGTGCTGAAGCTGGCTTAATGCTGCTGCATCAATGCTTCCGCGAGCAGCAAATCCTGCGGGGTAGTGATCTTGATGTTTTCCCTGTTGCCTTCCACGAGGTTTATTTTTTCGCCGAAAGCTTCCAGCACGCTTGCATCATCGGTAAATTCGGGCTTGTACTCTTTTAAGAATGCCTTCCGCAGCAGGTCGGAATGAAAGCATTGGGGCGTTTGCACGATGCGGTAATGTTCACGGTCAACAGCTGTATTTTCTTTTCCTCTCACCGATCTTAATGAATCACTCACCGCGACAACAGGCGTTGCATTTCCCCATTTCTCAGCCGTTTCAAATGCTCCCAGGATAGTTTCTTTACTTACCAACGGCCGCGCTGCATCATGAATTCCGACAAGGCAGGCATCCGGAACAAGCACGAGGCCGTTCTTTACAGAATGATAGCGTGTTTCTCCACCGGCAGCCAGTTCATGCGCAATGCTGAAATCATGCTTTGTGCAAAGTGCTTTCCAGTCATTGGTCAGTTGCTCCGGCAAAACTATGATGACCTTCGCATCCGGCAATGTATCCGCGAATTTTTCGATCGTATGCATCAGCACCGGTTTTCCTTTCAGCTCCATGAACTGTTTCGGAACAGCGCTGTTCATGCGTGTTCCGCTTCCTCCTGCAACTATGATGACGTACTTTTTCACGGATGTTAAAAAAAGCCCCTCTCCATTGGAGAGGGGTTGGGGTGAGGTCTACTACAGGATCAGCATGGCATCGCCATACGAGTAGAAATGATATTTTTCCTTGATCGCTTCCTTGTATGCTTTCATGATCAGCTCATATCCGCCGAACGCGCAAACCATCATTAACAGGGTGGATTCAGGCGTATGGAAGTTGGTGATCATACAATTTGCAACACTGAAATCGTAAGGAGGGAAAATGAATTTGTTGGTCCAGCCGGCGTAAGGCTTTACGTAACCATCAGTGGATACCGATGTTTCGATCGCGCGCATGGTGGTTGTTCCAACGGCACACACTTTCTTTTTATTTTCACGCGCCTTGTTCACAATAGCGCATTCCTTTTCGGTGATCAGCACCTGCTCGGAATCCATCTTATGCTTGGTAAGGTCTTCCACCTCTACGGTACGGAATGTTCCCAGTCCAACGTGCAGCGTTACAGTCGCGAAGTTCACACCTTTCAATTCAAGGCGTTTCAGTAATTCGCGGCTGAAGTGCAAACCTGCAGTAGGAGCTGCAACAGCGCCTTCATTCTTTGCATAAACGGTCTGGTAACGGTCTTTATCATCTTCGGTCGGCTTGCGCTTGATGTATTTCGGAAGCGGTGTTTCGCCCATTTCTTCGAGTGTCTGGCGGAATTCCTCATACGAGCCGTCGAACAGGAAGCGCAGTGTGCGTCCGCGTGAAGTGGTGTTGTCAATTACTTCTGCTACCAATGTATCGTCATCGCCGAAGTATAATTTATTCCCGATGCGGATCTTACGTGCAGGATCTACCAACACATCCCAGAGGCGGCTTTCAGCATTCAGCTCACGCAGCAGGAACACTTCGATCTTCGCTCCCGTTTTCTCCTTGTTCCCGTACATCCGTGCAGGAAAAACCTTGGTATCATTCAGGATCATGCAATCGCCGTCACCAAAATAACTTAATACATCTTTGAATTTTTTGTGCTCGATCTTTCCTGTCTTGCGGTGGATCACCATCAGCTTCGCTTCATCGCGGTTCTTGGATGGGGTCTCTGCCAGTAATTCTTTCGGAAGATTGAATTTGAATTGTGATAACTTCATACCGGGAATTTTTTTAGTATAAGAAGTTATGGAATTTGCAGGACGGGAATGCCCTAACGCCTTTCATAAATCTTACGGGATTAATGATTATTTAAACAAGGGCGCAAATGTACTATCAAAAAGAGGGGATGTCAATAAAAATCGCGTTTATTTTATGAAAGCAGCCTTTTCATTAGCTTTACGTCTTTATGAGTATGATGAAACAACTTTTTCTTCTCCTTTTGCTCTTCCCGGCCGCGATCATGCGGGGTCAGGACACTCCGGCAAAGCCACGCCATTTCTTTATTGGCCTGGCTGTTTCTCCCGATTATTGTTTCAGGACACTGAAGAACAATGCGACGAACGAAGCCGGCGATGCCGTGATCAGCGTGCGGAACAATACCGAAGTCCCTAAGCTTGGAACCACTGCAGGAATGAGCTTTGGTTACCGCACTAATTCCTTTATGCTCGAAACGGGCATCCGGTATTCCATCCAGGGATACAAAACAAAGGAGCTGATGCTCACGAGGGAAGGCCCTAACGATTCGCCTGAAAATATGGGAACCGGGCGCTTCAAATACAATTATCATTACCTGGAATTCCCGCTGAAAGCAAGTATCCTGCTTGGAAAGAAAAAGCTGCGCTTTATTGCAGGCGGCGGCGCTGCGGCAGGGCTCTTCCTTTTTGAAAAGAAGATCGTCCAGGTAGATTCACCTTCACGCAGTGTTAGCAAAGAATCGAATTTTATTTACAATCCTTTTAATTTATATGCGATCGCAAGTGCAGGAATCGACCTGAAAATAGGCGAACGGCTGGACCTGAGAATAGAGCCTAATTTTAAATACGGACTGCTGCAGATCATCGACCTTCCCGTAACGGGCTATTTATGGAGTGCAGGATTGAATGTGGGTTTGAATTTCGGATTGTAGGCTTACTCAGCAAGAACGCTCTTCTCAAATTCTTCGAGCGACAGCGCATCTTCCAGCCTGTATTGCCCGATCCGCGTGCGGCACAACGCCGTTAAATGCGCACCGCTTTTCAATGCTTCGCCGAAATCCCTTGCCAGCGAACGGATGTAAGTTCCCTTGCTGCAGACCACTTTAAAATCCACTTCCGGCAAGGCAATTCGTGTGATCGTAAATTCCGTGATCGTCACCTCCTTCGGTTTGATCTCCGCGGTTTTACCTGCCCTTGCAATGTCGTAAGCGCGCTTCCCACCGATCTTGATAGCAGAGTATAGCGGTGGCGTTTGCTGGATCTCTCCTGTAAATTGTTTCGTGGTTTCCCGGATGAGCTCTTCTGTGATGTGCTCTGTGGGATAATATGCGTCTATTTCTTTTTCGAGGTCATAGCAGGGCGTGGTTGCCCCGATGTAAAAGGTTCCGGTATATTCCTTTTCCTGCGCCTGGTAGCTTTCAATGTTGCGGGTTTCCTTTCCTGTACATACGATCAGCAGGCCTGTGGCAAGAGGGTCAAGCGTACCCGCATGGCCGATCTTCAGCCAGGCATTTTCCCCGCCTTCCATTTTCCGCTCCCCGTTCCTGATCAGGTATTTCATTTTATTGACCACCTGGAAGGATGTCCAGGTAAGCGGCTTATTGATAAGGACAACCTGTCCTGCTCTGAAATCTTTCATGGGATGTATGATCAGGCGGTCAGTTCCATTCCCGTGTACAACGCATACACAAGAAATAACACACCAAGCACGATACGGTAGTATCCAAAATGTTTAAAGCCGTATTTATTCAGGAAAGCAATGAAGCCTTTTACAGCGATTATTGCTACAACAAAAGCGACAAATGCGCCTAATAAAAGAATGGTAATATCATCGTGGTGAATATTGTCTTTCTCCTTTAACAGGTCATATCCCGATGCTGCAAACATAGTTGGGATGGCCAGTAAAAAAGAGAATTCTGCTGCCTGCTTACGGTCGAAGCCGGAAAACACACCGCCAAATATGGTTGCTGCTGCGCGCGATACGCCCGGGATCATGGACAAGCACTGGATCAGCCCGATCTTCGCTGCGCCGGCATAGCTGATGTCTTCCACTTCCCTGTATTCCGATCTTTTCCGTTCGCTCCATTTGTCGAGCAGGATGAGCACCACTCCGCCGATGATCAGCGAAATGCTTACGGTAAAGGGGTTGAAAAGGTAATGTTTGATGGCCTTATACGCCAGCAGCCCGATAATGCCCGTTGGTAAAAAGGCAACAGCCAGCTTGAGGTAAATGTTGATCCCGACAAAAAAACGCTTAATGTAAATGAGCAGCACCGCCATGATGGCGCCGAGCTGGATCACGATCTCGAATGTTTTGGCAAAGTTGGGATCCTGCACCTTCATGAGCGATTGTGCAAGGATCATGTGCCCGGTGGAAGAAACGGGAAGGAATTCCGTGATCCCTTCGATGATCGCAATAATAATGGCTTGAATGTATGTCATGACAAGAGTTGGATCTCTCCCTCTCCTTTGGAGAGGGCCGGGGTGAGGTTTAGTCTTTCGGACGTTTCATGATCCCGAAAAGCACCACTACGAATCCTGCCAGTATCACGATCGGGGAAAGTGTGACCCTCCTGAAGCTGAAGATCTCATCTGCATTGAATTTTGTAGGATCATCCGAACCGCCGCCGATCATCAGCAAGTAGCCGATCACAACAATCACAACACCTGCGATCAGGATCTGGTAATTTTCTCTTCCAAATGCAAAACCCGGTTTTTTAGTCTCTTTACTCATTCATCAGTTTTTTAGTATCGCAAATGTAATTAAATTTAGGAAATGGGATTGTTAAAAAAAGTTAGGTGCGGATAACGGATCTATACTAATCTACGAATTACGAATTGTTGTCATCCCGAGCTTGCCCGAGGGATCTTATTCAAAACCCGCTAAATACGAATCTGTACTAATCTACGAATTTACGAATTTGTGCCTGGGTTGCGCGTTGTCATTTCGAGCGGAGTCGGGAAACGTGCGAAGGCTTAGGCTATAAATCCGTGTAATCTCTGGTGAACCCTAAAAATACAGCTCATCCGACTTCAGCCTCAAATACTTTCTCACCGCCAGTGAAGTGCTAACCCATGAAATGAGGATCCCGAGAATGATCACGATCCCGAACAGCGTGGCCAGCATGTTCTGATCCTGCAGCTCCGCCAGTTCCGGCATTTGCTTCTGCGCAAAGTACAGCACCCCGATCAGCATGAGGATCGCGATGATGGCGCCGTAAATGCCGTGTTTAATGCCATTGAGCACAAAGGGCCGCCGGATGAATCCCTGCGTTGCCCCTACCAGCTGCATGGTTTTTATAATAAAACGCTTGCTGTAAATGGATAAGCGGATGGTATTGTTGATCAGCGCCAGCGCAATGATCATCAGCAAAGAGCTGAAGCCGAGGATCACAAGGCTGATCTTCTGCACATTTTCATTGATGATGCTCACCAGCGATTTCTGGTAGATCACTTCTTTCACCAGCTTGGTGTCGAGCATGTCCTTTTCGATCCAGGCAAGACTGTCGGCATTCGCATACTCCGCCTTTAAATGCACATTGATGGAAGAAAGCAGCGGGTTAAATCCAAGAAAATCGATAAAATCCTCGCCGAGGTCTTTCTGCAAACGGGCCGCAGCTTCCTCCTTCGTAATGAATTCGGTTGATTTCACATAGTCCGAAGCATCCAGTGTTTTCTGCATTTTCGCCACATCCACATCCTTCACATTATCGTTCAGGATCACCTGGAAGCCGATGTTCTCCTTCACATTGTTGGAAAGCTGCCGGGTGTTTAAAATGATGATCCCCAGCAAACCCAGCATGAACAGCACCAGTGAAAGGCTTACAATTGTTGTGATGGATGCCCCTGTTAACCTGCGCTTTGAATATTTATCTGACACGTTCTTTATTTTTCTGCCACTAAAATAAGTCATAAACACACGTGCATTTTTAACAAGCCAAATTGAAATAAACAATCAAACGTTAATAACCCTGAACGTAATACAATTTGAGCAGTTTGTCATCCTGAGCGCAGCGAATGGATCTTCTGCCGGTTAACTGCTCTGCTTAACGGCCTCAGAGAGGCTAACATTTTTAAAAAAAGCACAGCTAAAATTTAGCAGTATGCTCTGCTCCCTCCTTTCAAGATGGAGCAGATGCGATTAACATTAAAAAGAAATCATGTTAAATTATTCCGAATTACTTCGTCGAAACACCTTAACTGGAATGTAGCCGGTTTAGCAGCAGGACAATTACGAAGCCGCGCGTGAGGCCTGAAAGCCTGCGATGCCGTGGTGCCTGTGGGAAGCGATCAGGCTTTCTTGATTTTTTGTTTCTTTTTTATCAAGAAAAAAGAAAGGAGAAATACAAC
>JAOQAD010000037.1 GCA_025963775.1 Bacteroidota bacterium
TGCAACCGTCCCATGCTTACCAATCCTGTTCCGTCATCCACCGACACTTCCAAAAAACGAGTGCCTGCTGCCCAGTTGATGGAAGAAAAAGCTCCCGTGTTCACACTCCCGATCACGGCAGTGAACAAACCGTACACGTTGGTGGCAATACCTGTATGCGTTTCAGTGAAGAGCATGCTTCCGCCCGAAGCGGCATCCCATACACTGAACTGCACATCCAGCGAAGCGCTGATCAGCGGACTGCCCGAACTATTACGTGCTACTGCCTGGTAGTTGATCCCCTGTGGAGGAGCCTGTGCGAATGATGCTACTGAAATTGCGAGCGACAGGAATAATAAATATTTTTTCATTGTTCGTTTTTTTAATTATTGAAGCTACCGTGTAAGTTCCACCCAGCCTTTTATGTGTTCCTTGTTAAAATTGATCAGGTAATAATACGTTCCGTCAGGCAGGATCTCGCCTTTCGAATTTTGTCCGTCCCAGCGCGTAAGCATGTTATCATAGTTTTTACGCTCCCATACTTTTTCACCCCAGCGGTTAAAGATCGAAACCACATTTCCGGGATCATTCACAATTCCATCGATGTACCAGAAATCATTGTTATTGTCGCCATTGGGTGTAAAGCCCGTGTATACCACCAGCCCGCAATCGCTGATCGAATCAATGTAAACAAACACCGAATCAGAAGAGCTGCAACCGGATAATGCATCGGTACCGATTGTTATGTACAAGGTTGTTTGCGGCGGTGATGCCATCGGATCGGGGACTGTTGCATTGTCGAGTGAAGCTGAAGGCGTCCACACATAGCTGCCGGCGCCGGAAGCCTGGAGCTTTGCACCAAAGCCCGGGCAAATGGTGACATCAGCGCCTGCACTTACCACAGGAGAATTGTAAACATCTACTGTAATTGTGAATGGAACGCTTTCGCAAAGTGAGCCTCCGCTGTTTACCTGTGTTACATGAAAAATATAATTTCCCGGCGATGGAGGAAAGCCAAGGAACGGATCGAAAGGAGATCCGGCAAGCTGCACGCCGATGTTTGTGCCGAACTCATCATACCAAATGATCTTGTTCCCTCCCGGTGGATTTGAAAAAACAGGATCCGGATCGCCATAGCAAATCACTTTGTTGGAATAACCAGCAAGTGAAACCGGCGGAGGGCTTGCATTTACAAAAATGGTATCAAATGCAGATCCTGCACAGGGAACGGAAGTAGAATACTTTATGTACACCGGCCCGGGAGCATTCAGTGTAATTGTTCCTGTTGACGGATCGATCGGATTGGAAGTGGTACCGCCCACAACGCTGAAGGTTCCGCCTGTGGCCGGGGGAAAGCTGCTGATCGTGGCAAAGGAATCGGAAGTGCAGTAGCTGGACTGATCGTAATTGAAATTGTGATTTCCGGAAGGCAGCCCGATAATAAAAATAGAATCTGTGACGGTGCAGGCTACAACGCCCGTATCCACCATGCTGATGTAATTCCAGCCCGGGCAGAGATTTGTTCCCGTAGTTCCGGTACCGCCGGATCCGCCATTCCACACAATGCTGGTGGCTGTGCCGCTGGTAACAGTCAGTGTTGCCGTGTTCGTGCAGCTGGTACCACAGGCAAATGCAGCCTGTGCGAGGTTATACACCAAAGGACCGTTCACAGTAAGATTCACACCCGTGCGGCAGCTGTTCTGGAGATCCGTTACGTAGAGATAATAGTGCCCGGGATCGAGGTTGTTGTTTGCATACGCAGCCGAGGCAGAAGTAAAGTTATCGATCTGGATGCCTGCGTTGTTAAAGAGGTCATACGTATATCCGAAAATTGAAAAGCTCCCTCCGTACGCATTGATGGTTCCATCGCCCGAAGCGCTGCAGCTGGCCGATGTTGAATAGGCAAAAAGTGGCTTCTGGCAGCAATTCATGTGCGCATCAAACACGTAGTCCGCATCGCCGGAGCAATCCTGCGGCGTTACAAGCGAGCCGGATTCACCATCCGAATAATTAATGAAGCGGATGCTCAGGTCGTTGGAAAGCGAATCGCAAAAGCCTTTGGTTTGTGTTTTTACAGAAAAGCAGAATGTCCAGACATGAGGCAAGCCACTGTGATCGCCGACATTGTTGGTCGGATCGCCATCTGCGCCAACATCGTAAAAGAAGCCGCTTTCATTGCTTCCGTTGATGTTAATGTTGCTGAACCATTGCCATTGCCCTGCGCCATCAGCAGAGGCAGGCAGGCTGATCACATTCATGGTCGGCGAGTCCCAGCCGCTTCCGAACAATGGAACGATGCCATGGAAGCGGTTACCGAACTTTTCATCGTAGCCAACCACGGAATAGCAGAAACCTACAGTCGTGTCAGGTGCGTAAGCTGCCTGTACCGGGAAAGGATAGGCAAACAATAGTGAATTCTTGAGACAATCGGCGCAGATGTTCTTGGAGCGTACCGACAATAAAAAGTTTCCGGCGCCGGGCGTTGTAATGCTGGCTACCTGCAGGTAATATTTTACGCCCCAGGTAAGCGGGCCGAAATCGAAGGTATCCAGCGCAACACCTGATGAAACATGGCATTGACGCGGCATAAGCCCCACACATTCGTTTGTTGCGGATTCATAAAGCGCAACATACGCATCGCTCAGCGGGCTCGTACCCACTCCTTTGATAGTAACGATCGCATGTGTTTCGGAAGCGGTGAACTGGTACCAGACATCCTTCAAAGGGTCTGTTCCGGAATAGCAGGTGGTGATGGCGCCGCTCAGCGAATCGTTGGTGGCGCCCAGCGTAGTTCCGGTAACATTTACGGGACTGCCGATCGTAAAGCCGGGAGCCGTAGGTGAACAGAGGGGTGCAGAAGGCAGCGCCCCCATTACATTAGGGGTGCATTGAAAATCATTTGGCGGCTGAGCATAGCTAACAGCCTGGCAAACAATAAATAGGGAAAGCAAAATGAGTAGTTGTAGCTTTTTGATCATGCCCGGTTTATTCTTTGGAATAAAAATAAGCATTTTTGATCAGAAAACAGGTAGTCTACAGAAAAGAAGTTTTGATCTATGAAATCTTCACGCCGATCACAAGAATATCATCTACCTGGTCAAGCGGGCCGCGCCATTCTTCAATGGTTTTGTTAAGGATCTCCTTCTGCTTGCCGATCGGGTGCTTATGAACATCCAGCAGCAGGTCGCGGAAATGATTTGCCATGAATTTCTTGCCGTTCGGGCCGCCAAACTGATCGGCATAGCCATCGGAGAAAATATAGATCACATCGCCCTTATGGAGCTTGAAGGTATGGTTGGTGAATTTCTTTTTCTGCTCGCCGAGAAATAATCCGATCGGGAACTTGTCCGCTTTGGTTTGCATCAGCTCTCCCTCACGGATGATATACAGCGGGTTGAATGCACCTGCATACTGCAATTCCATGTTCTTGTAATCGATGGTGCAGAAAGAAAGGTCCATCCCGTCCTTCGCCTGCGATTCCTCATGACCGTGGTGCAGTGTTTCGCTTACGCCTTCGTTGAGCGCATCAAGGATCAAAGATGGTGTTGTAAAATTATTGTTGTTTACGGAATGCTTCAGGATGTTATAACCCACGATGCTCATAAAGGCACCCGGAACCCCATGTCCTGTACAGTCAACAGCTGCAAACATTGTTTTGCCGTCCTTCTCATCGATCCAGTAAAAGTCGCCGCTGACAATGTCCTTCGGCTTGTACAGCACAAATGAATCCGGCAATACGCGCTTCACCAAACTATCCGGCGGCAGGATCGCTTCCTGGATGCGCTTCGCATATTTGATACTATCCGTAACATGCTTGTAAAGCACCTCGAGCTCCTGGTTCTTGGTTTCGATCTCCTCTTTCTGGCGCACCACTTCTTCTGTACGCTCAATTACTTTTGCTTCGAGCAAACGCTCGTTCTCACGAAGGTCCTCACGCATTTTCAATAATGCAGCGCCCAATGTATCGTCCTTGCTCAGCGGACGGTAATGTGAATCAAAATTCCCGGAACCTACCTGTTTTGCAAACTGCGTGGTGCGGGCCATCCCGTCCACAAGGTCGTTCAGCGCCAGCGACATTTCGCCGATCTCATCGTTCCGGTCTTTAATGCGCTCGGTTGGCAATACACCGCGGCCCATGGAAAGAAGGATCTTCTTTAACTGCTGGATCGGGCGAACGATAGAGCGCACCGTGTAGATCGCAATGAGAATACCGCCAAACACCAGGATAATTCCAAGCCACACCACGATCTTCTGGAGCAGGCTGAAAGAGTTCAGCATCTCGTCGGAGTTGTCCGTAGCGTTTGAATTCTGCTTGTCGATCAGCTTGCTTAAATTCTCATTGATCACCTGGAACTGCGGCTCGAGGTCTTCGAACGGCAGCTGCGCCACAAACTTGATGTTGGAATCGTTGTAGGTATCAAAGGAATTGAGGGTAGCCATTACATCCTCTTTGTAGCTTTTGAACATTTTCTCGATCAGCGCGAGGATCGATTCGATGCTTTCCTGCTCATCCTTGTTCCAGTTCACCGAATATTTCTTGATCTTTTCCTTTACGGAAGGATATTCCTGGTCGAGCAGCACCCTGAGCGCTTTTTTATGCGCGGCATCATCGCCTGTCTGTACATAAAACCATTTGGTGATCAGGAGCTTGGAGCGGTTGAGCAGGTTATCGAGCTCCTTTAACGTTGCAACGGAAGGATTGTAGATCTCAGTTACCTGGTCGGTTTTTTTACGGCTTTCGTTAAGAGTGACGTTTGTAAGTAAAAACGCAATGGTTGTCAAAAAAATGATGATGCCGAAGCCCAGTCCTATTTTCCTGCCAATTGTAAATCTTAATTTCATAAATTGCCCTGAGTAGCGTATTTACTGGTGTTTGCTTATTTCTGCTTTTCTAATTCCTCTAACTTCAGCTTGTACATGTTTGATTTCTCAAACTCGTTCAGGCTGAAATAAATACCCGAAAGTCCCAAGAGCGTTTCTCTTCTTTTCGGGTCTAATTCATACGCTTTTTCCATGAATGGAAGTGATTCTTTGAACAGGTTGATGGAATTATCCTGGATGTCATTCAGTGCGACAATGTCGAGGTCATAATCAGATTGGTTGATGAGGTTCACCGCCTGGTTGTAATACAGGATTCCCATGTTGTAGTTTGCACCGATGTTGTTCGGATCGATCGAGAGGATCTTGTTGTAAGCATCTTTTGCGAGTTTCAGGAATTCGGTCTTCCCTTTCCTGTCGCTTTCAAAAATTTTCGTGTACAGGGAAGCCATGGCAAGTGAGAAGGCAATGTCCTTTTGGGCAATGTTTGCAGGTGTAGGGTCTACCAGCAGGTAATATTCCTTGAATTTCTCAAAGTTGCCGATCGCGATCTTGTAATCGATGGAATCGAGGCTGGCAGCAGCATCGTTGTACAGGGTTGTTGCGAGGTATTTTACATTTTTGATGCACTCCTGCACGTTTTCCTGGGTAGTGTCGAGCGCAATGGATTTTTTGAAGGAAGCAAGGGCCTCGAGACGGGATGGTGATAATTTATTGCCTTTTTCCAGCTTGTTGTAAACGGATTTGTAAATAAAGCCGCGGAGGTACCAGGCTTGCCCGTTGGCAGATGTTTCAGGATGCTTCACAGCTGCATCGATGCACGCTTTGGCGCTGTCGAGCTGATCCTGCTGAAAGAACGAGTAGGCAGCAGAAACTTTGCTCTGCTGGGCTTCAGCCAGTGCTGCCGTTACCAGCAACATGGCTAAACAAACCGTTCTTTTTAAGTTTAACATCTTAATTATCATGTAAATATATAAAAATTATTTAACCTGCACCGCCATTTCCACCAAAGTGGAAGCAACCTTAAGTTTATACTTCTCTATATTCGCCCTGTTCAATTCTATCTTTTGCTTATTCTCTACTACGGAAAAGTTTATGCCCGCCCCAAGTTTTGCCATTCCGGGCTTATCTGTCACGATCAGCGTGCTTTTCCCCTTGATCTTCCCCACTACATCCGCCAACTGGGAAGAATTATCAGCTAAAATGTAAACGATGTGGCATTGGGCAGCTTCTGCTGCAGCGGTAATGTTTTTGATCTCCATTTTCTGGGAGCCTACGGTTTTGGATGCCGCCATTTTATTCAGTTCGTTCAAAAGGGGAATGCTGGTGCCGTAAACACCGATCACAAAATTGCCTTCCTTGTATTCGGCAGGCCATTCGATGTATTTCGTGAAATTGTAGATGTAGATGGCTTTGATCCTTGCTCCTGCCTCTTCCGACTGATCGAGCCGCACTGCCGCACTTTGTGTGAGCAATACGAGAGGAAGCAACAATATGAAAAGCAGTTTTTTCATCGATTCAGACCGCCCGGAAGCAAATCATAAGCCAGTTTTGTTTTGTGCCTGCAAATATAAACAAATTTAGACAACTCAAACCTCTGCTTTTACTTGCCCCTACTTTTATTCAGACGACAATTGATCCTGTTGGATTTAAAGAAATAAAAAACCTATTTTTGTTAAATACTATGCATTCCGACAGGTTAGATACACTCGACGATCTTCAGCTGGTTGCCCGCTATAAACAAACGGGCGACAACAACTGTGTTGGGATATTGTTCCAGCGCTACACCCACCTTATTTTCGGGGTTTGCATGAAATACCTGAAAGATGAGGACGACAGCCAGGATGCATCCATGCAGCTGTTCGAAAAATTACTGGCCGATCTCAAAAAGCATGAGATCCAGCAGTTCAAAGCATGGCTGCACATGGTCTGCAAGAATTACTGCCTGATGCAGCTGCGCTCCGGCAAAACAAGGCTGAAGCACGACAGGGAGATGCACAAGGATTTTGGCACTCTTATGGAAAGCGGTCAGGAAGTGCATCTTACAATTGAAAACACGAAAGAATTACAGCTCACCTACATGGAAGAATGCATGGAAGGATTGAACAATGAGCAGCGCCTTTGCGTTGAGCTGTTCTACCTGCAGGAAAAAAGCTATCATGAAGTGGCAGAAATGACGAGCTTTTCCATGAATAATGTGAAAAGCTATATTCAGAATGGAAAGCGGAATCTGAAAAACTGTATTGAATCGAGGAAGGTACCTGAACAATGAATAACGATCTGACATATAATTTACACAACCCGGGCGATTGCATCCCTGAGCAGACGATGTTTGATTACATCGACGGGAAGCTCAGTGCGAAAGAGCAGCACCTGGTTGAAAAGCACATGATCGATTGCGAGCTTTGCTCCGATGCGCTGGAAGGCCTGCGGCTTGTGAAGAACAGGGGAAGGATCGCGGAGATCAACAAAGCTGTGCGTGAACGCATCGCGGTACCGGAGAAAAAAACGAGGGTAATCGATTTCAGGATCGTGATGTCTGTCGCTGCCGGATTACTGCTGCTCACAGGCGGTGTTTTCTTCTTCCGCCAGTTTGCAGAAAAAAAAGAAAGCATGGCAGAATTAAAGGAAGCGCCAAACAGCCAAACGCAGCCGGAAGAAAAAATGGAAGCGCAGCCACCTGTAACAACCGAAGAAGCTGTACCAACCGATGAAGGCGCAAAAAAAGAAAAGCTGAAGATCAGCGACCGGGAACAATCCGGCGACTACACAGTTGTGATGAAGGATGTAAATGGTGCCGGCGCTGTTTCCCCTGTTGCAGCTGATGAACTGAGCATTGCGGAAAATGAAAAAGTGATCCGCCCGGATGAAGATGTTAAGAACAATGGTACGTTTGCAGGCACGACAGTATCCGGCAACACAGCTCCGGGCTACTCTTCCACATGGTCATCCCCGGCGCCCGTAAATACCGCAGATAAAAAAGCCGCAACAAAGGAGAAAGAACAGGATGACCTGCAGCAAACAATGAAGGTAGCCGATGTTGTGCAGGCCGATAGCAAGGATGAAGATGCCGGCAAGCAAAAACAGCAGGTTGTAGTCAAGCGCGACGAGAACAGGGCTGCTTCAACTGAAAGTAAGAAAACAGAAGAACGAAAAAATGCGGAAGACAAGCCCGCAACAACAACTGCAAATGCAGGCCTGGCAAAGGAAATACCTGGCAATGCATTTCAAACAGCAGCCGACTCAACCGAAACATTGTCAAACAGCAATATGGAGCAGGTGTATTCTGTTGTGGATGAAATGCCGAAGTTCCCGGGTGGTGAAGCAGAAATGCTGAAATACATCCAAAAGAATTTAAAATATCCTGAGATCGAAAAGGAAACAGCTGTCGGAGGCAAAATCTATGTGCAGTTTGTTGTAGACAAAAAAGGAAATATTAAAAATCCAAAGATCTTCAAAGGGCTTACTCCGGAATTTGATGAGGAAGTGTTAAGAGTGGTGAGAAGCATGCCAAAATGGAGCCCTGGGAAAATAAAAGGCAGCCCGGTTGATGTGCTCATGAACATCCCGGTAGAGATCTATCTGAAATAGACAATTAACAATCCCCGTTTCATAACCTTCTGCATTCCCCTGTTTAAACAGGGCTTTTGCATTCTATTTTTGAGAAAAGTCATTCCTGATGAGCATTTTCAAAAATAAAATTTTCTTTTTTTATTTCACGCTCATCCTCTCATCCTGCCTTCTGACCAGCTCCTGCCGCTTCAACAAAGAGATCGCGAAAGCTGAGAACAAACCGGGAAAAGAAAAACCGGTAGCTTCCAAAAAAATCGAAAAAAAATATGCGGAGCTGCTGAATGTTCCCGAATCCGATATTTCCAATGCCCGCCTGTATTCCTTTATCGACGATTGGTACGGCGTTCCCTACAAATACGGCGGTAAGAACAAAAACGGCATCGACTGCTCCAATTTCACCTCCACGCTTTATAAAGACATCTATAATAAAACGCTGACGGGCTCCTCCTCCTCTATTTTCAATCAATGCAAAATCGTTTCAAGAAAAGAGCTGCGCGAAGGCGATCTTGTCTTTTTCAAGATTGAAAAGGATGAAGTTTCACACATCGGCGTTTACCTGCAGAACAACAAATTCGTTCATGCCACTACAAAAAAAGGAGTGATGATCGATGACCTCGATGAAGCATACTACAAGAAATATTATTACAAGGCAGGCAGATTAGCCAATTAGAATTTAATTTATGACGAAAGAAAACTCATGTGCCCAGATAAGGATCATTACACGGATCACTGCCATTGCCTGCTTCGCCAGCATGCTGCTCTGCTATAAGCTCTGGCTGAGCGACCGTAATTTCCCTGCCGTTCCGCTCTTCCATTTGCCATTGCTGCATCACCCGCTGGATTATATCCTTCCCTGTATTGCGGGAATTTTACTGCTCTGTATCGCGATCGTCCGCAATCCGCAAAAGCTGATCCTTGGGTTTGTAGTTGTTGCCCTTTTGCTTGCGCTGACCGACATGAACCGCTGGCAGCCCTGGTTCTACCAGTATGTACTGATGTTCTTCATTCTCTGTTTTTTCAATTACAGGTGTGATGATACGCGCCAGCAGCAGGCGATCGTCAGCACCTTCAAGCTCATGGTTGCTGCAGTCTATTTCTGGAGCGGGCTGCAAAAGCTCAATCCCCATTTTTTAGCTGATACATTTCCCTGGCTGATGGAGCCGATCACCAATCACATGGCAGCCGGAGGCATTCACAAACTGTCTTTCCTCGGTTACATGTTCCCGCTGCTCGAGATCGGAACAGGGATCTGCCTGCTGATCCCCGCCTTGCAGAAGCCTGCTGTGGCCGCTTCCACCATCATGCACCTTTTTATCCTGTATGTGCTGAGCCCGATGGGACACAATTACAATCCGGTGGTATGGCCCTGGAACTTTGCCATGATCGCATTTGTGTTCGTACTCTTCTACAACGAATCGCCTTTCAGCTTTTCCGCGATCCGAAATGCATTCAGCTATCACTCTTTAAAAGTGGTGATCCTGCTGTTCGTGATGATGCCTTTGTTCAATTTTTTCAACCTGTGGGATTCCTACCTTTCACATAACCTATATTCAGGAAATACCAGCAATGGCCTGGTGTACGTTTCCGATTCCGTTGAAAAGCAGTTGCCCGATTATCTGAAGCCGTATGCGATCGGCGAGCTGAACCAAAACCAGATCACCATCAAATACTGGTGCATGAAGGAGCTTGGAGTTCCGGCTTACCCGGAGAAGCGGAATTTTGTTGCCATTGCAAGAACGATCTATGCTTACACCAACGATCCGAAACAAGTGTATTTCATGTACATCCCGAAATTAAAGTTCAATGAGAAGGATCCGGATTGATTAAAGGTTTTGCCCTCCGGGGGAAGGTTTTGAAGGGAGAGGTATTATTACCTACTCAAATTATCAAGTCATCCCGTGCTTCGACACGGGCTCTCTCTATAAGTATGATCTGAGTGGAATTCTGCAAGCCTTAACATTTTGTAGAGATGCCGTGTCCCCGGATCAGGTCCGGACAGGGATATTACTTAGCAGAAGTGTTAGCCGCAGATTCACAGATTTTTTTTCAGATTTAATTTGCGCAGATAATCGCTTCGCGATTTGTTATTGTTATAACCCCTGACAGGGGTTATAAAACAAAAGCGCCCTCCCGGATTCCGGAAAGGCGCTTTTATTAACAGTTATCTTAAATCTTATTTTACCAGAGTCACCGTTCCGATGTAATTGTGTTTCTTATCGAACACATCGGTCAGCTTCACTTTCCAGACATACACATCCTGCTGTGCCACTTCAGCGCCGTGGTTGGCATGCCCGTCCCACATTGATGCATTGATGTCATCGCCATGATAGATCATATTACCCCAACGGTCGAAGATCCAGATGTCGTATTTCTTGATGCCGATACCTTGTCCGTAGAACAGGTCATTTATCCCGTCACCGTTTGGCGTGAATGCATTCGGGATGAAGAAGGTGAACTCAGGGCCGATCTCAACCGGGTGCTGGACTGTGCTTACACAACCGTCTGCATTTACAACCGTGAGCGTGGCTGTGTATGTAGCCGGGCCGCTGGTAGGATACGTATGAACAGGGCTTGAAACGTTCGGTGCAATGCTGTCGCCGTCGCCGAAATAATAGGTCCAGGAGATCACATCGGATGAAGAACCGTTCATTAATGTTACTTCCGGATCAAGGATGGAAGCCGGGTTCGGAGTCGGTGTGAATTCAGCTACAGGAACTGCATACACTTCCACAAAATGGATCTGTGTGTAAGTTGAAGCACAGCCGTGGTTGTTTGTTACCGTGAGCGACACATCATAAAGGCCTGTGAGCGGATAACAATGTGATGGATTCTGGCTTACCGAATCAGGAGTGCCGTCGCCGAAATTCCAGTCCCAAGAGGTGATCACGTCACCCGCTGCAACAGTTGACTGGTCTGTAAAATTAGCACAATGGATCGGGCATCCGTTCGGATCATCCACTATGAAATTCACAACAGGATTCTGGAAAAAGAAGAAGGTCACGCTCGAAGAAGCGAATGTACAAGGTCCTGAAGGATCATCCGTTGTAAGTGTAAGCGTTACAGAGCCTGCAGCGTATTCAGCAGCGCTTGGCGTGTACACCGCGTTGAGGGTTGCGTTGTTAGGTGCATACGTTCCTGCACCGCCGCTCCATACTCCGCCGGAAGCAGAACCTCCTACAGCACCTGCAAGGGTTAAGCTCATGCCTGCACAAACCGACTGGCTCGAACCGGCATTGGCAGTTGCAACAGGGTTTACAGTAACAACAACCGAATCCGTAGAAATACAGCCTGTTGCTGAATTGGTAGTGGTAACAGTGTATGTTGTGCTTACCGGGCTTAATGTCACATTTGTGAGTGTTACGATAGGATCAGCAGCTGTTGTGCTGCTTAAGCCTGTTCCCGGCGACCATGAATAGGTGAAGCCTGCAGCAGCAGGAACACCGATCGTGCCCGAGCTCCCGGTACAGATCGTAAGGTCGGCACCTGCATTGGATACCGGCAACGGATTGATGGTCACAACAACCGAATCAAGGTCGCTGCAGCCTGATCCTGAAACCAGCTGGATATAATAGGTTCCGCTTGCAGCAACAGCTGAAGGACTGGCAAGTGCAGCTGTAGCAGCGGCATTGGTCCAGTAGGTATAAACCCCTGAGCCCACAGTTCCTGCAGTAACAGCCGGAGCGGTGATATCAATTGTGCCCGGCGAGCAGACAGGCGCAGGGTCTGTTGTAGCTAAAACAGGGAAAGGATTTACGGTTACGGTCACATCGTCCGTTGATGTACAGCCAGTGGAAGTCACTGTTGTGGTAACGGTATACGTTGTCACGATCGCAGTAATGCCGCCATTCACCGTTGTATTGCTCGGGTTTGAAACGTTGGTAGCACTGATGCCGGTTCCCGGCGACCAGGAATATGAATTTCCTGCAACAGCTACTGAGCCGATGCTTGCAGGTGTTCCGGTACAGATCGTTACATCAGATCCTGCATCCGATACAGGCAATGGATTGATCGTTACAACAACCGGGTCGAGATCGGTACAACCACCTGTTGCTGTTGTTTTAATATAATATGTTCCGCTGGTTGAGATCGCTGTTGGAGCAGCAAGAGGAATAGTACCCGCTGCATCCGTCCAATAAGTGAGTGTTCCGCCGCCGGTGCTTCCGGCTGTTACGGCAGCTGCGGTAATGTCGACCGTGCCCGGTGAACAAACAGCAGCAGGATTTGTGATCGCCAATACCGGCTGAGGATTTACTGTCACGAGTACATCATCGGTTGTGGTACAGCCTGTCGAGGTCACTGTTGTGGTCACAGTATATGTAGTTACGATCGGGGTTGTTCCTGCATTAACTGTTGTAATGTTGGGATTTGAAACGTTTGTCGCGCTGAGGCCTGTAGCCGGCAGCCAGCCATAGCTGTACCCTGCAGTTGCAACCGAACCGATGCTTGCAGCAGTTCCGGAGCAGATCGTCACATCCGTTCCTGCATTAGAAACAGGAAGCGGGTTGATCGTTACAACAACCGGGTCGAGATCGGTACAACCACCTGTTGCTGTTGTTTTAATATAGTATGTTCCGCTGGTTGCGATCGCTGTTGGAGCAGCAAGAGGAACAGTACCCGCAGCATCTGTCCAATAAGTCAGTGTTCCGCCGCCGGTGCTTCCTGCTGTTACGGCAGCTGTGGTAATGTCGACCGTTCCCGGGGTACAAACTCCCGGAGGATTTGTGATCGCCAGTACAGGAACAGGATTAACCGTTACCTGAACGGCATCTGTTGTTGAGCAGCTTCCTACGCTCGTAGTTACGGTATACGTTGTTACGATCGGCGTGGTGCCGGCGTTAACAGTTGTAATGTTCGGATTGGAAACACTCGCCGAGCTCAGCCCTGTAGCAGGCAGCCAGCCGTAAGTATTTCCGGCGGTTGTAGTCGTACCAACAGATGCAGGTGTACCTGAGCAGATGACAACATCAGGGCCTGCGTTGGAAGGAGGCAATGGATTAACAACAATAGTGCTGTTAGCCGTTCCCGGGCATGCACCGCCTACTGAATACGTAATAACATTGTTTCCTACAGTTGCCGAGGCCGGATCAAATGTACCTGTTGCAGTATTTGTGATACCTGTTCCTGACCAGGTACCTCCTGCAGGTGCACCCGAAAGGTTAACAGGAGCGCCGGTCACGCAGAACGGGCCTGCAGCAGTAATATTTGGGGCAACACCAGGGTTCACAGTAATATTTTGTGTTATGGTTGCATTACATGGCCCCATTGTAATGGTCAATGCAACCGGGAATGTTCCGGCCGCTGGAAATGTGTATGATGGATTCTGCGTAAGGTCATCCGCGACCCCATCGGCATTGAAATCCCATGACCATGCGGTTATACTGCCCGTTGGTGTAGATGTATCTGTAAAGGCAGTCGCGCCGCCCGAACAAACAGTAGTATTTGTAAAAGAAGGAGTTGGATTGGAAGGACTTGATCCTACGGTAATGTTCAGGGTTGTTGTACATGCAGGCCCGGAAACCGAAGTGATCACCACCTGGTAGGTACCGCCCTGGTTCACTACGCAGGTTTGGCCTGTGGTAGAGCCAACAATCCCGGTTGTTCCACCGGCAGTATTTGACCATGCATATGCTGCACCACCAGCAGGAGCTGTTAAGGTAACGGAGTTTCCGCCACAAACGGCAGGAGAGGATGCAACAAGCTGTAAAGGGTCGCAATCCGCATCAATGTATGCATATCCGAAGTGGCCGCCCTGTGAACAGTCGGAAGAAGTAAACTGAATGCTTACGCACTGGCCGATGTATGAGCTTAAGGGCACGAACACTGAGGTCCAGTTCCTCCACCAGATGGCGCTTCCCGGGGATGTTTCGGTAAAGCCTACGATTGGCGGTTTTGCAAGCACTTCGTAATCGCCGCAGGGAACAACTGCACCGGCAGCATCCCTCAGGCGCACATTAAAAAACGGGCGCTCCGGATCGCTATGCCCGGAAACAGGATCCTGTAATACAACAGCATATTTATAAGAGAAGTTTGCATTTGCAGCAGAAACGGTAAATGAGATGGTTGCCCTGGAAGCAAGTCCGCCTGTAGTCGCGCCATCGCCGAGCATCATGGAATTGTTACCACCTCCCGGAGGCACAACAGGCAATGCAGGGCCTACCGTAGGATCGCTTGCACCAACGGTCTGCAGCTGGTGCTGTGTTGCACTAAAGCCGGCAACAAGGCTGCATGGATCGCTTGTGGAGTTTGCACAAGCTGTTGCTGTCCAATAGTTCCAGAAACCGGTACCTGATTCGAAGCCGGGATTTGTACAGGGAGAACCGCAGTTAAAAGGCAATGGTGTTGTTCCTCCGGTTGGCGCCCTTTGTGGCTGCTGTGATTCAATGATATTGTCCCTGTTTGCCATGAATTGCTTAAACAGTGTAATGTAAGCGGGCTGTTGCGCGGCAAGATATGTCCTTACCTGTTCAACTGTTGTGATCTCCCCTTTTCCGATGCGGAAGATCAGCTCTGCCTTGTTCTTTTTAATATCAGCGCTGACATAACGCTTGAAATAAGGAATATCTGCCATGTTGCCATCGCTTGCAAAGACCACATAATTTACAAAGCTTTCCGGTTCGGCAGCTTTCATCAGAGGCTGTGCCTTTGCATAATACGATTCCCATGTTTTATTCGGGATACCGTAGCTGTTTTCGATCTGCTGGGCATGCGCCCCTGCCAGAAAAGCAGTGAGCATACAAATTACCAGCGCAATTTTCCTGAAACCGGTTACAAAGTACGAGTTGATCATGTCAGAACAGTTTATTTATTATTAACGAATTTAGGCCAACTTAAATGAAAGTAAAAATTATCAACAGCTTTTTTTAGTGCCGATAATTTCTGAAATGTTAGACGAATCGGACATTTTTAAAGAGTAAATATTCCAAACTGCTTACCAACACTTCATTACTGAGAGAGAGGAACTTATAAAAAGGTTGCATTCGGAGGCAACTATTTATAAACAATTCGTCTTAGGGAGTTATAGAAGCAGGGAAGGAAGGTGAATCTTCAAGTCATGCCGTGCTACGACACGGCATCTCTACGCAATTTTCAGGCGTGCAAAAATTCTCTTCACTTTATAATTTTAGAGAGATTCCGGGTCGGGGCCCGGAATGACGGTGAGTAGAATAAGAGATTACCCTGCCCAGCTGATCCCTTTTTTAAGCAGGGAAAGTGTCTGCTCTTCGGGACTGCCCTGTTCAGGAATAAAATTGTACTGCCAGCCGGCGGTTTCCGGGAGGCTCATCAGGATGGATTCGGTGCGGCCGTTGGTCTCAAGGCCGAATTTTGTGCCTTTATCGTACACGAGGTTGAACTCCACGTAACGGCCCCGGCGGAGCAGCTGCCATTGCTTATGCGCTTCGGAATAAGGCTTCGATTTGTTCTTATTCATAATGGCTGTATACACCGGGGCGAATGTATTCCCGATCTCTTTCAGGAAAGCAAAGCGCTGCTCTTTTGAAATTCCGGAAGATGCAGAAAGCTTGTCGAAGAAAATGCCTCCCACTCCTCTTGTTTCCTTCCGGTGATTTATATAGAAGTAATCATCTGCCCATTTTTTGAATTCCGGGTAAAATGAAGGGTCGTGCTTATCGCAGGAAGCTTTGAGCGCATTGTGAAAAAAGCGTGCATCCTCTTCCACCACGTAATGCGGTGTAAGGTCGATGCCGCCGCCAAACCACCAGGTTCCGTTGCTCATTTCGAAATAGCGCACATTCATGTGAATGATAGGAACCATCGGGTTGGAAGGATGAATGACGATGGAAACACCGGTTGCATAAAAGGTCATCCCGGATGGATCTCCTGTTGCATTTTCCTTCGTTAAAAAATCAGGTACGGGGCCATGCACTGCAGAAAACAGTACGCCCCCTTTTTCGATCACATTGCCATGCTGGATGATCCTTGTGCGGCCGCCGCCACCTTCCTCGCGCAGCCAGTTGTCTTCAATGAACCTGCCTTTTCCGTCTTCCGCCTCAAGCGCCTTGCAAATGTTATCCTGCAGGGATTTGAGCCATTCCGTGATCTCTTCTTTACCGGGCATATTAATTTGCTTTCACCAGTTTATAATCTTTGTATTTGAGGATATACACATAGCGGTTCTCAAAGCCGCTGTCGGATGGAAACTGGGCGAAGTTAAAATTTGTTTCAATGCCGTTCTGCTTATTTGCAGGAAGCGTATTTAAAAATGCTTTCCCGTTTTTCTGAAGCGCATCGAGGAAATAGTAGGTTACATCAAATCCCTGGTAAGAATAATTTTCCGGCTCTGCCTTGTAGCGGTCACGGTATGTTTTAATGAACTGCTTTGCGAAGCCATTGTCGTAATCCACAAAGTTGTTGGCCGGCGTATGCAATGAAAGGTTGTTCAGGTATTCAAGATCAAGATTATCATAGCTGTTCCAGTTCTGCAGCCCGAACAATACAATATCATACTTTTCCTTCATTACATTGAGCTTGCTGATGAATTCGGTAACGTAGGATTGATTGTTGGAAGGCAGCACAACGATGTTCCTTTTCGTAGAGCTGATCGCATTCTGGATGCCGCCGAGGCCCAATACTTCCTTCACAGAATCAGCAGGAGCATGTCCTTTGGCAAGCAGGCTTTTATTGGCAGCCGTTTTAAATGCACTGTAAAAAGCAAGCTCTTTTGCATTTCCCGTATTCACAAGAATGATGTTCTGCGTATCGAACGTATCCACTACAAAACCGGCCATCTGCTCAATCTGCAGCGTTGTGGAAGGCGACACCTTGCAGACGTACGGGTTGTTAAACAGAATTTTATTCACCTGCGTGAACGGAGAAACAATAGGGATCTCGTGCTCTTTCGCAAATTTTGAGAATGGAATAAAGCTGGAACCATACAATGGCCCGATCATCAGGTCCATCTCGGGCAGCTCAGGCTTTTTAAGGATGTTTAAAATATTGAGCGAATCGCTGTCGTCGATATCATACACAAATACTTTCGCATTGAAATGTTGTTTTTTTAATGAATCGATCGCAAGAAGAGCGCCTTCGTAAAACTGCAGGGCGACGGTGGTTTTGGTAGAGAACTGCACATCGCCTTTTACAAGCTTTTCAGTTTCGATGGTACCTGCTTCCGCTGCATGAAAAGGAAGAAAAAATGCAATGTTGTACTCATCCTTTTTTTCGCCTTTGTAAATTGTAGAAGGCGAAGGCACTGTAATCCTGTCGGCAGCTTCTTCCTTCACAACAGGAGTGGCAGCTGTAACCGGAGGCTTGTCGGTAACAGTTTTAACAACTGCAGGATTTTCCTTCGGCTTGTTGTTCGGGATCTTCAGCATCTGCCCTGCTTTTAGGCCATCCTTCAATTCAGGGTTAAGCAGCTTGAGCTTGTCGGAATCCACCCCGTATTGCCTGGAAATGGAATACAGGGTTTGTCCCTGCTCCACTTTATGCACGGTGTAATTACTTGTATCGACCGTTACTGCGGAGACCTTCTTTTTTTCGAAAGGGATCTTCAGGATCTGCCCGGGCTTTATTCCATCGATGGCATCGGGATTTTCGATCACGAGGTCGTTCACATCGATGCCGTAAAATTTAGCGATCGCAAAAAGTGTCTGCCCTTTTTCCACGGTGTGCAAATAATATTTCACGCCGCCGATGGTTGCCGAGCTTCTTGTCTTATGAATGTCGGAAGATTCTTTTTCCTGCGCAAACGAAGCTCCTCCGCACAGCATGAGTGTGCAGAAAAAAACAAAGGAACTCAGTCTAACAGATTTCAAGATTCCAGATTTTTAATTATTCCCATTCGATGGTTGCAGGAGGCTTGGAGCTGATGTCGTACACCACCCTGTTGATCCCTTTTACCTTATTGATGATCTCATTCGAAACTTTTCCTAAAAATTCATAAGGCAGGTGGCACCAGTCTGCGGTCATTCCGTCTGTACTTGTCACCGCCCTCAGCGCAACTGCATTTTCATAGGTACGCTCATCGCCCATCACGCCAACCGACTGCACGGGTAAAAAGATCGCACCGGCCTGCCAGACATCTTTATACAAGTCCGCTGATTTCAGGTTATCGATAAAAATGGAATCGACTTCCTGCAAGATCCGTACCTTTTCTGCGGTGATGTCGCCAAGGATGCGGATCGCGAGGCCGGGCCCCGGGAAAGGATGACGGCCAAGGATGGCATCATCGATCTTTAATGTCTTCCCTACTCTTCTCACTTCATCTTTAAACAATGTATTGAGCGGCTCTACGATCTTCAGCTTCATAAAATCAGGAAGCCCGCCAACGTTGTGGTGCGACTTGATGGTAGCGGAAGGGCCTTTCACGGAAACCGATTCGATCACATCCGGGTAGATGGTTCCCTGTCCCAGCCATTTCACATCCTCGATCCTTTTTGATTCATCATCAAACACATCGATGAACACTTTACCGATGGCCTTTCTTTTTTTCTCAGGGTCGGAAATGCCTGCCAGCTCAGCATAAAAGCGGTCTTTTGCATTTACGCCTTTTACATTCAGTCCCATGTGCTTGTATGAATCAAGCACTGATTCAAACTCATTTTTTCTTAACAGTCCGTTATCCACGAAGATGCAATAGAGGTTCTTTCCGATCGCCTTGTGCAGCAATACGGCAGCCACGCTTGAATCAACGCCGCCGCTTAAGCCCAGCACCACTTTATCGTTCCCGATCTTCTGCTGCAATTCCTTTACAGTTGTTTCCACGAATGAATCCGGTGTCCAGTCCTGCTTACAGCCACAGATCTCCACAACGAAATTCCTCAACAGGATCGCGCCTTCGGTAGTGTGATACACTTCCGGGTGGAACTGGATGCCGTATGTCTGCTCATTCTTCACCTGGTAGCCTGCGAATTTCACATCCTTTGTACTTGAAATGATCTCGTAGTTGTCCGGGATCTTCGTGATGGTATCGGCATGGCTCATCCATACCTGTGAATTGTTGCTTACGCCTTTGAACAGCTCGTTGTCTTCTTTCACAAAGGAAAGATTCGCACGGCCGTATTCGCGGTGCTCGGATTTCTGCACTTCGCCTCCGAACTTGTGTGCCATCAGCTGTGCGCCATAGCACACGCCTAACAGCGGCAGCTTGTTCCTGAAAGCGGAAAGGTCCGGGTTGGGCGCATCGTTTGCCCTTACTGAGAAAGGCGATCCTGAGAGAATCACTCCTTTTATGTTCTTTGTAATCTCCGGGATCTTGTTGAAGGGATGGATCTCGCAATATACATTCAGCTCACGCACCCGTCTTGCGATCAGCTGTGTGTACTGGGATCCGAAATCTAAAATTAATATTGTTTCCTGCATGCGCGCAAAGATACAAAATCGGAGCCGTACAGCCTATAGGAAAGCATACATTTTACCGATATTTTTCAATTTCCGGAACAGCGGTTACAACCATTCCACCTGTTTTAGCATCCCTTGATAAAGAGCCTTTGTTTGTTTAAAGAAAAGCGGCAGCAATTCCGTGTTTTAATGTAAATTTGCAAGGCGTCACACAGATGAGATCCAAACTGTTGCATATTTTTTTAGCCTTCCTGCTGCTGAATTCGATATTCAGTTTCGGGCAGACCAATCCTGCGCCGCAGGGCCTCACCTATTCGGAGAATTTCAGCGGGATGGCATGGACAGCTACCGCTTATCCAACAGGCATGCAGGGATGGCAGCTTGCCGCAGGCGGAATTGGTGCGGCATTCAAAACGAACGCAGCAACAGCAGACTTTGCCCTGATCGCATCAGGTGATGCCAGCGCTATTGCCGGCGGCTTTTACAATTATAACGGAAAGATCGGCTTTCTCTCTTCGGGCAGCGCTGATCCTGCTCTTTGCTTTTCAATAAACACTACAGGATTAAATGGCGTAACGGTAAGCTTCGATGCGATGACGATCCGTAACCCGCATGACGGCGGACCGAATACGAGGATCAATGAGCTTGGGCTTCAATACAGGCTTGGAACAGCGGGCGTGTTCACCAATGTGGCCGGCTTTACCTACCAGAACAATACAACCACCCAAACCGGGGCTGTTACAACGCCTCAAAATCTACAATCCTTTTCTGTGCTTCTCCCAACGGCCTGCGACAACCAGGCTGTGGTGCAGGTGAGATGGGTAAGCCGCCAGGTTAGCGGCGCAGGCTCGAGGCCAAGCTTTGCACTGGATAACATCTTTGTTTCCTCCTGCACCACCAATACGAGCACTTATTATTACAGGTCGAGGCAAACAGGAAGCTGGAACACATACAGCACCTGGGAAGCTTCACTGAACGGTGTTACCGGCTGGTCGATGGCCTGCTCCGCACCAACAAGCGCAGCCGCTGCAGTCACCATTTTAAGCGGGCATACGGTTACCATCAATGGAAATGTAACAGCGCCGAACCTTACGATCGACGGCATCCTTACCTTTGATAATGTGGCAAGGACGCTTGCTGTTACGGACTACGTCACCGTTTCCTCATTAGGGATTTTTATTACGCAGGCCGCAGGCGGAGTTACGCACAACATGAGCATCGGCGGCGACCTTACCAACAATGGCACCTTTGATATGTCGAGAGGCGGAGCAACGCTGGTGTGCAATGTTACATTTAACAAAAACGGCAACCAGGGCGTTACAGGAACAGGCACAACCACACGCTTCAATTACATTTCGCTGAACATGGGAACGTCCAGCAGCAATGTGCTGGATGTGTCGCCCAGCTTTTTCTCAGCAGCGGCCAGCTTCCTGCATCCGGGAGCAGCGGCATCTCCCAACTCCCTGCTGAACGGCACACTGAAATTATCTGGCAGCTTTAGCTTCACCGGCACCTTTTTTAAATCGGGAGCGAATTACAATATTGTGTCAACTGCGGGGATCTGGATCAATAATCCGAATGTTACGATCAACGGAACGAATGATTCTTATGATGTTTCAGGAAAATTAACGATCAGCGCAGGCACTTTCAATGCAGGAACGGCAGTTGGTAATGCGGTCCGTTTACTGGATGGCTCCTCCATGACAGTATCGGGCGGAGCAGTGAATGTTTCCGGGCGGATCCAGGCGTACGAGTCTACAAATTCAATCGCGCAGATCACCACCTATAACCAAAGCGGGGGAATTGTTACTGTTTCAAAAGCCGGCGTGAACGCCACTACAATGCCGGAATTTACGCTTGACCTTCCGGCGGACAGCCTCATCATGTCGGGCGGAACGATCATCTTCCACAGCCAGGCAAGCGTTGCCGATGACTTATTGAACAGGGCCACCAGCGTGATCACGGGCGGACTTGTCCAGTTCGGTGAAGCAAGCACCACCACAGCAACGGCTGCAGGATTTTATGTGGAGAGCTACGGCGCATTGCCATCCTTATCGATCTATCCCTGCAACAGTGTTACGAGGCTTGTGCTTGCGACGAACCTTACAGTGAAAGGAACGATTACGATCGGGAATTTAACCACGCTGAACAACCGCTGGGGAACGCTTGCACAAACATATAATATTACGCTGAACGGCGACTGGATCAATAACGGGACTTTTTTAAATAACGGTGTACGGACTGTGACCTTCAACGGGATCAGCGCGCAGAACATCACCGGCACTTCAAGCACCACTTTCAACAGCCTTACGATCAATAACTCCTCCGGCGGAGTTACGCTGCAGATGCCGGCAACCGTTAATGCGAACCTCAGCCTGAGCAACGGATATTTATACACGAGCAGCGCCAACCTGCTTTCGATGAGCGCAGGCTCTGCAGTAACTGCGGTAAACAACAACAGCTTTGTGTACGGCCCGATGTCGAAAACAGGAACCACCAATTTTACATTTCCTGTCGGGAAAGACCTTGAATACAGGCCGATCGGGATCAGTTCGCTGACAGGCGCTGAAACATTCACTGCCGAATATTTTCATGCCGACCCTTCCATCCTTTACCCGATCTCACTGATGGATCCAACGATCAGCCACATTGACGGCTGTGAATACTGGACGCTGAACAGGACCGGCAGCAGTGATGCATTTGTAACGTTAAGCTGGGATACATACAGCTGCGGCGTTACTTCCCTGACCGACCTTAGCGTTGCCAGGTTTGATTCACCGCTGACGATGTGGAAGGATGAAGGCAACGGCGGAACAACAGGAACAACAAGCATTGGAACAGTCACTACAACCGCTTTGGTAAGCAGCTTCGGCCCCTTTACTCTTGCCTCAACAATTGGCGGCGGCGTAAATCCGCTGCCGATAGAGCTTCTGGAATTTTCTGCAAGGTACAACGGAACCAACGTTGACCTGGAATGGTCGACGGCAAGCGAAGTGAACAACGACCATTTTACAATTGAGCGCTCGGCGGACGGAAGTATTTTCTATGAGCTGAAGGAATTACCGGGAGCGGGCAACAGTACGCAAACGCTTTCTTATGCTTCAGCAGATAAGAGTCCATTGAACGGAACATCCTATTACCGCCTGAAGCAAACCGATTTTGACGGAAGATTTGAATACAGCCAGATCGTAACGGTGTCGATCGATAAGAATAATTTTGATGTATTGTCGGCTGCCGAAACCGCTGAAACGCTTACTGTAAAATTCAGCGGCAGAACTCAATGCCAGGTGCTGATCGAGCTGTATGATATGAATGGGAAAAAGGTTATTTCAGTCCGGCAAAATGTTTCAGAGCAGAACGAACTGAACATTCCCCTTGGCGGGCTAAGCAAAGGCATTTACCTCCTGAAGGCAACAAATGGCGATCAGCTGATCGCAAGAAAACTGAATCTTTAGTAGTTGGACCAAAGCCCGTAAGCGGCCTGCTTCTTACCACTGTATAGTTAAAACGGATTATTTTAATCTCTGAAGCGAATGCTTTGCAGGAGCGTATTCCGGGTTGATGGAAAGGCAGGTCTCAAATTCTGCCTGTGCTTTTTTCGTCTCTTTCATCTGCTCATAGCAAACCCCTCTTCCATAATATGCTTCCACATACCTGGGATCGATGTTAATGGCCCCGGTGAAATATTCCAGCGCTTTGTTATAGGCTTTTAATTCCAGGAGATTGATCACCCCGAGGTTGTACATCGCATTTTTATTATTGTCGAACTTCAGGAGCGTTGTGTAAGTCCCGATCGCATTGTTCCAGTCCTGCACATCCTGGTAATACTTGCCCAGTGCATACCATGCCTCCACGCTTTTCGGCTGGATGCGCAATGCATTCCTGTAATAATCCACTGCAAGCGGATTTTTTTGCCCTGCGCATAAGATCCCAAGCTGCATGTATGCATTGTAATACTGCTGATCCTGCTCCACCGCGGTCTGCATGCTGGAAATGGCTTTGGCTGTATCTTTCAGGTCCTTGTAATTCATGCCTTTCATGAAGTACGCCTTTGCATTATACTGGTCGATCTTCAGCGCCTGGTTGATGTATTCGATAGACTTATCACTTTTATTCACATACAGGTAGAGCTCCGCCAGCTTTAAGATCGCATCTACATTTTTCCGATCGAGAGTGATCGCCTTTTCAAGCGCTGCTTTCGCATTGCCTGACCTGTTCACGGAAAAATAAAGGTCGGAAAGCGTAAGGAAATAGCCCGCCTTTGTTGAATCAAGATTCATGGCGCGGCTCATGTCGGCAAGGCCTTCATCAAATGATTTATTGGCGAGGTAATATTTTGCACGCTTGTGGTACAGGTCGGGATTGCTGGGGCTGGCAAGAATCTCCTCGTTGATGGCCTTTAATTCCGCAGGTGCTGAAGCAGCAGCGGAATCGGTAGTTGTGGCATCTCCGGGTTTACCGGTTTCGTTTCCGCAGGAAACGAAGAAAAGAAGGCTGATGATAAAAGCGGTGCTGATTGTTCTGATCATAATGCTGTAAAGGTAAATAAATAGTTTTTATGTGTTCAACGGATGATTGTTTTGCCGGCAAGGCCCGTTCCTGATCATCGTCATCCCGTGCCCCGACACGGGATCCCTGCAATATCAGAAGGTGCACGGAATTCTCCGCAGCGTGTCATTAAGTATTCTTTGCCACAGATTCGCAGATTTCATTCTTACCTAATTAGCGCAGATTGAATCGCTTCGCGATTGATTCGGGCTTGTGCTGTGTTACAAAAGTGTGTATCTGCGTAATTAAGCTTTGGAAAAATCTGCGCATCTGTGGCAAAATACACTTCCGTGATGTATAACAATAACAATCGCGAAGCGATTATCTGCGCAAATTAAATTCGAAAAAAATCTCTACGAAATGTTAAGGCTTGCAGAATTCCACTCAGATCATAATTATAGAGAGATCCCGTGTCGAAGCACGGGATGACTTGATAATTTGAGTGGGTAATATACCTCTCCCTTCTAACCGATCGCGAAACAATTATCTGTGCAATTAAGCTCTAAAAAAATCTGTGCATCTGTGGCAAAATACACTCTGCTGATTAATACCCTACCAAGGTTTGAAACCCTGACAGGGGTAAAACAAACATCCCCAAAACGCAATGCAGCAAAGCATTACAGGTTTGGGGATGTTCTGTTCATTTTCAAAATGAACAATTTATTTAAAAGTACTACTTCACAGCAAGAGCAGGAGCTGCAACAGCAGCAGGAGTTCCGGCGGAGTTACCGCTCAGCGCTTCCCTGATCTTGTTCTCGATCTCTTCCATCAGGTCAGGATTATCATTGAACAATGCTTTTACCGAATCGCGGCCCTGGCCTAATTTGGTATCTGCATAGCTGAACCATGATCCGCTTTTCTTGATGATGTTGTGCTCAACACCAAGGTCGATGATCTCACCAACTTTGGAAATTCCTTCGCCGTAGAGGATGTCGAATTCCACCTGGCGGAAAGGAGGTGCCACTTTGTTTTTCACGATCTTCACACGGGTACGGTTACCAATTACCTGGTCGCCGTCCTTGATCTGGCCGATCCTGCGGATATCGATACGTACGGAAGCGTAGAACTTTAATGCGTTACCACCGGTAGTTGTTTCAGGGTTACCGAACATCACACCGATCTTTTCACGCAGCTGGTTGATGAAGATACAGCAGCAGCCGGTTTTGTTGATCGTACCGGTAAGCTTACGTAATGCCTGTGACATCAAGCGTGCCTGCAATCCCATTTTGGAATCGCCCATCTCTCCTTCGATCTCGCTTTTTGGTGTTAATGCAGCCACAGAGTCAATTACAATGATATCAATTGCTCCTGAGCGGATCAAATTTTCAGCGATCTCAAGCGCCTGCTCGCCGTTATCGGGCTGGGAGATCAGGAGATTTTCTGTGTCGATGCCCAGCTTTTCAGCATACGAGCGGTCGAATGCATGCTCCGCATCAATGAATGCTGCGATCCCGCCTGCTTTCTGAACTTCAGCAATAGCATGCAGGGTCAATGTTGTTTTACCGGAAGATTCAGGCCCGTAGATCTCGATCACACGTCCTTTTGGCAAACCACCGATCCCTAAAGCGATATCGATCCCGAGTGAGCCGGTTGGGATCACTTCGATATTTTCCACAGGAGCATCGCCCATTCTCATGATCGCGCCTTTTCCGTAGGTTTTTTCAAGTTTGTCAAGTGTCAGCTGCAGGGCTTTCAGTTTTTCTTTGTTAACCGAGTCTTTTGCGCCTTTCGCATCTTTGGTTTCTTTGCTCATCTTATATATAGTTATTAGTTACATTGTTATGATTACGAATTGAAAATTGGAGATTGAAAAATCAGCTCCGGCTTCGTAATTGACTTATTATTGATTGATAGTGCTTAATTGTTTTTATGCTGATCCACCTTAATTTTCCATTCCTTCTAAAATCTGTTCTGTATGGTTTTTGGAATCCACTTTTGTGATTACCTGCTCAATGATCCCTTTTTCGCTGATCACGAATGTGGTGCGGACAAGTCCGTCATAGATCCTTCCCATGAACTTTTTTGTTCCCCATACATCGTATGCTTTGATCACTTCCATGTTTGTATCGGCGATCAGCGGAAAAGGAAGACTGAATTTATCAATGAACTTCTTGTGCTTTTTTTCATTATCCGGGCTTACACCAATTATAGCAAAACCTTTCTTCTTTAATTCCGAAAAATTGTCCCTTAAGTTACAGGCTTCGTTGGTGCAGGTTGGTGTATTGTCCTGCGGATAAAAATACAGGATCAGTTTTTTTCCTTTAAAATCTTTCAAAGAAACAAGCTTTCCGTCCTGGTCTATCCCTTTAAAATCAGGTGCTTTATCACCTTTCTGCAAGCTTGTAATGTAATTTGTCATTTTTCTTATTTCAAAATTAGGAGATAAAATCTTAGTAAAAAAATGGTTTGCTGTTTTTTATTAACAAAAGGGGCATAATACTACATAACGTAGCAAAAAATGAAATAATTGATGTGGTTTGATGGAAAAAAGGAGGGGAATTGCTATGGAGTTGATAAACATTTCCAGGATCACACAAGATTAGATTCTGCTAACCTTATAATAATAGAGAGATTCCGGGTCGTAGCCCGGAATGACGGGAACATTCAACCAGGATAATAAACTCCTCTGGATGACACGCTGCCGGAATAAGATCCTGCTAACCTTATAATAATAGAGAGATCCCGGCTCGGAGCACGGGATGACGTCCTTTAATAAACAATACTCAGAATGACACCTGCGCTGGATGACATTCTCCGGACTATATCTTTCCTTTTTTACGAAGCTCTTCAAAGTACTTGCACCATTGTGTAAGCGGACAGATCCCGCATTTGGGTGCGCGGGCAACACAGATGTAGCGTCCATGCAGAATGAGCCAGTGATGTGCAATGGCAACCTTATCCGTAGGAATGAATTTCATCAGCTGCTTCTCGGTGTCGAGCGGCGTTTTTGAATTGGTGGTGAGGCCAAGCCTTGCAGACACCCTGAACACATGCGTATCCACTGCCATCGCAGGCTTTTCATACACCACCGATGCGATCACATTCGCTGTTTTTCTTCCTACGCCGGGCAGCTTCTGCAGCTCTTCCACATCGGAAGGAACCACGCCTTTGAACTCATCCACCAGCATCCGCGCCATCCCCACCAGGTGCTTTGCCTTGTTGTTCGGATAGCTGATGCTCCTGATGTACCGGAACACTTCATCGCTGCTGGCAACCGCCATTACTTCCGGCACAGGGAAGGCTTTAAACAAAGCAGGCGTTACCATGTTCACACGCTTATCGGTGCATTGCGCAGATAAGATCACGGCAACCAGCAATTCGTAAGGATTTGAATACTGCAGCTCTGTTTCAGCGACCGGTTGATGCGTGCTGAAATACTCAATTATTTTTTCGAAGCGTTCTTTTTTTGTCATGCTGAAGCAAACCTAAATTTTTATCCCGACGATCACAATGTCATCGACCTGCTCCATGGCGCCCTGCCAGCTGACAAGTACCTTATCAAGATACTCACGCTGCTCTCCCAGCGGTAAATGCGCGATCTTCAGCAAGACTTCCTGGAGCTGTTTGTATTTGAATTTTTTTCCCTGCGGGCCGCCAAACTGGTCGGCATAGCCATCGGAAAATGTGTAGATGATATCGCCTTTCTGCAATGCAACTTCCGACTGCGAAAATGGTTTCAGCTTTTCGCCATAAATTCCCACCGGCTGCTTGTCGCCCTTGTACTGCTTCAGCTGAAAAACACCCTGCTCATTTTTACGCAGGATGTAAAATGTATGATTTGCGGAAGAGTACATCAGGCTTGATTCTTTCTTATCAATGACCAGCAATGTAAGGTCCATCCCGTCCTGGTGCTCACCGCTTACCCCCTTTTGGCGAAGGGAGCCGATCACTTTTTTGCGCAGCTTGCTCATCACGAGCGCAGGTTCTGTCAATGCGTACTCGTTGATGATCTCGTTCAGCAGTGAAATGCCAAGCATGCTCATGAACCCGCCGGGAACGCCATGCCCGGTACAATCGGCGGTGACAAAAACGATCTTTCCTTCCTTGTCGGAGATCCAGTAAAAATCGCCGCTGATGATGTCTTTCGGCTTGAACAAAATAAAGCTTTCCTCGAAATATTTTTCAAAATCCTGCTTCGTGGGGATCAGCGAGGTCTGGATGTTCTTCGCATAAAAAATGCTGTCGGTGATCTCCTTGTTCTTTGTCTCGATGAGCTTGTGCTGGTATTCGATCTTCTCGTTCTGCCGCTCGAGCTGCTGCTTCTGCTCGGTGAGCGTCACGTTGATCCTGTTCAGTAATGTGTTGGAATTTTTCTTCTGCGTGAATGCGCGGAACACAAGAAAAAGAATGAGCGCCACCAATGCAAGCCCGATGAACAAGCCGTTGCGGATGTACTTCTGCTCCTGGATGCGCTTTTCAGCGATCGCATCTTTCTTCTCCTGCATGAGCTGCTGCATTTGCTGCTGTTGCGAAAATTCGAAGTTCAATTGTTTCTTCGTCAGCTCTTTCGAGGTTTCGATATTGTAAACACTGTCGCGCACAGCAATGTACTGGTGATAATGCTGGAATGCATTCTTATAATCCTTCAGGCCCAGGTAATCGTTGCTGAGCAACTGATAGGCATCCATCACGGAAGAAATGATCCCTGCTTTTTTTGCAACGGACAATGATTTTATTGCAGCATCAATACTTTTGGAATAATCTCCCGACTGGTAAAAAACATTACCCATCGTGAGGTAGCTGTCTGCGATGCCTTCCGGGTCATTTAATTCCAGGCGGATGCTGAGGCTGGAATCGATATAGGAGAATGCTTCCTGTTCACGGTGAAGGGCAAGGTAAGCACGCGCAATATTATTCAGCACAAGCGCTTCGCGATTCCTGATCCCGATCCGCCTGCTGATGGCCAGCGCCTTGAAATGATAGCTGAGCGCTTCGTCGTATTTGCCAAGGCGCATGTACAAGCCGCCGATATTGGTGTACCTGCCGGATACACATTGCTCGTCCTTAATCTCGCTGCAAAGCGCAAGACTTTTAAATTCCGATTCCAGTGCGCGTTTCCATTCCTTCATCACATAAAAGATCTTGTACTGGCTCAGGAAGGAATTTGCCAATCCCCTTTTATCGTTGATCTTTTCACGGATCACAATGCTTTTCTGAATGCAGTCGAGCGCTTTGGTATAATCGCCGAGGTAAGAATAATTCAATCCAAGAAAAGAGTACGATGCGCCCATTCCTACGGTATCTTTGATCTCTATCCGCAGGTCAAGGCTTTTCTGAAGGTAAGAGCCGGCATCGACGTATTGCCCGCGGTCGTTCAGTATGGAGCCTTTCAGGTAATAGGAATGCGCCAATCCTTTTTTATCGTCCGCTGCCAAGGCCTTTTGTTCAGAGGAAGCCAGGAGCTCCAGGGCTTCCGGGTATTTATCCAGTGCGCCCAGCGCCTTCGCTTTGTTGTTGATCGTTTTTATCTCGCCGGCTGCATCAGCGGCGGATACGAACATACGGTTCGCTGAATCAAGGGAGGCAATTGAATTCCCGTACCTGCTCTGGTTGTATTCGATGATCCCCCTATAGCAAAGTGCTGAAGCAGTACCCTGCAGGTCGTTCAGCTTACGCGAAAGCTGCAGCGCACTGTTGATCACAGCGGTGGCGCTGTCGTATTTGCCATGAAGAATGTAGAGGTCGATGATCTTTAATTCCGTATTTACTTTAGCGGTATCGTCCGGAAGCTGCTTTGAGCGGCTGATGAGCGCGTATAAATTATCTGCCTGCACCGTTTGGATAAACAGCAGGAACATGAACAGCAGGCAGCATTTAATTTTATTTATCGGGGTAAGCAGCACAGTATAAAAATCCACATTTAATCTGTATAAAAAAAGGAAAAGGCTGTTTTTATGTTTTCAACCATTATTAAAGAACACACCCCTACCCCCTCTCAAGAGGGGAATGGGCGCTGCTAAAAAAGATGAATAGGCAATTCCAATTACAGCCAGAATTATGCTCAATAATCCATTGTTAATTTTTCATATTTTTATTCAATCGCTGCATGGTTTTACGGATGTAGCTTTCGGTTGGCAGCAGCGACTTCTGGATCCTGCGCGCATAGGTAATACTGTCGATGATCTCCTTTTGTTTTTCTTCGAGATGGCGATGCTGCGTTTCAATCTCTTCGAGCGATTCTTTTAACTTATCTTCTGTTTCCTTGCGGAAGACCACTTCCTTCTTGAATTTCTGGTTCCAGGAAAAAGTGCCGATGGCCATCACGACTAGGCCGATAACCGTCATCAATTGAGAGAGCGGCCAGTTCTGGATGCGGAACAACAGGCCCAGCAGCAAGCAGCCGATGCCGAGAAAATCGAACAGACAGAGAAAAAAAGCATCGCGCGATGACCTCGTATATTTTCTCCATTTTTCAAATTTATTTTTGAATGTGAGCGTGCCGTAAAAAAAGCAAAGGATCAGCACGCCGAAAATGATCTCCACGCGTGCTCCGGGAAGATGCAGGAAGACGCATCCCCAACCGAAAAGGATAAAAAAAACGGACAAGACCAATGAGTTCTTCGCTGCTCTTTTTCTTCTTTCTTCCCGGAAAGGAAAAGCGATCAGCGCGGGCCCCATAAATGCTGCGATCACACCAATGATCAGCATGGTGACCGTTAACGGAAGCAGGAGCTGTTTTGCACCGAACAGGTCGTAAGCAGAAGCCGCAAACAACACGATCCCGGAGAGGGACATGATCATTCCGGCTTTTTTTACCTGTATCATTCTATTGGCTTTGAGGCAAATATAAAACAAAACAGTCCCGCATTTGCGGGACCGTTTAATTATCCAGATTTTTAATTCTCAGTAGTTTACAAGTGCAAGCAATTGCTTTTCAAACCTTGCTTTCGGGAGGAAATTCCATTCGAGATCTGCATTCATCGGCACTGGCGTATCCAAGCTTGCAGAGCGCTGTACAGGCGCATCCAGATTTTCAAAACAATGCTCCGAGATCATTGCTGCGATCTCCCCGCCGAATCCGCCGATGAGCGTATCTTCATGAAGAATGATCGCCCTCCCGGTTTTGTTCACGGAAGCGGTCACTGCTTCTTTATCATAAGGCAACAAGGTCCTGAGGTCGACAAGGTCGGCAGAGATCTCCGGGTGCTTGTCGAGCACTTCCATTGCCCAGTGCACGCCAATTCCATATGTGATGATGCTGACTGCATTTCCTTCACGCAGCAGCTTTGCTTTCCCGATCGGCACAGTGAAATAATCATCAGGCACGTCTTCGGTGATACTGCGGTACAATGCTTTCTGCTCAAAGAACATCACCGGGTTGGGATCTTCGAATGAAGCCAGCAACAATCCTTTTGCATCGGATGGGAATGCAGGATACACTACCTTTAAGCCGGGAGTATGCGTGAACCAGGCCTCATTGCTTTGCGAATGAAAAGGGCCTGCAGCAACGGCTGCACCGGTGGGCATGCGCACCACTACATCGGCATTTTGTCCCCAGCGGTAATGTGATTTTGCAAGATTATTTACGATCTGGTTGAAGCCTTCGGTCACGAAATCGGCGAACTGCATTTCCACCATGGCTTTCATTCCATTGATGGATAAGCCAAAGCCGCTGCCGATGATGGCGGATTCACACAGCGGCGTGTTGCGAACGCGTTTCTTTCCAAACTCTTCCACGAAGCCTTCGGTGATCTTGAACACGCCGCCGTACTCGGCAATGTCCTGCCCCATGAGCACAAGGTTCTCATGCTTTTTCATGGCGAGGCGCAAGCCGTCGGAGATCGCATCGATCATGCGCTTGTTGGTTTTTGTACCGGATGCAACTGTCTCCTTAAAATCGAAAGGAGCGTACATATCGGCCAGTTCCTTTTCAGTATCGGGCGGCGGCAGGGTTTCGGCATAAGCTATTTCCAACCCCTGCTCGATCTCTTCCTTTATCTCCGCACGCATGTCCTCGATCATCTTTTCATCCAGTACACCTTCTTCCATCAAATATCGTTCGTAATTGTTCAGGGGATCTTTTTTGCCCCAGATCTCCAGCAATTCTTTCGGGACATATTTTGTTCCCGATGCTTCTTCGTGTCCGCGCATACGGAACGTAATGAGCTCGAGCAGCACAGGGCGCGGATTTTTGCGGATGGATTCGGCAATGCGCTTTACGGTATCGTACACTTCCAGCACGTTGTTGCCATCTACCTGCACGGCTTCCATCCCATAGCCAATTCCTTTATCGATAAACTGCTTGCAGCGGAACTGCTCGTTGCTTGGCGTTGAGAGCCCGTAACCGTTGTTCTCAATTGCGAAGATCACCGGGAGATCCCATACGGCGGCTACATTCAGCGCTTCATGAAAATCACCTTCGCTTGCACCGCCATCGCCGCTGTACACAAGTGTTGCTTTATTGTTTTCTTTCAGGAGATTTCCCAATGCGATGCCATCTGCCAATCCCAGCTGAGGGCCCAGGTGCGAGATCATCCCTACGATCTTGTATTCCTGTGTTCCGAAGTGAAAGGAGCGGTCGCGGCCTTTTGTAAAGCCGCTTGGCTTCCCCTGGAACTGGCAGAACAGCCGGTGCAAAGGAATGCCACGTGATGTGAAGACACCGAGATTGCGGTGCATCGGTAAAATATATTCTTCTTTTTCGAGCGCCATTGCAGCACCCACAGAGCCAGCCTCCTGCCCGATCCCGCTGAACCATTTGGCGATGCGCCCCTGGCGCAGCAGCACCAGCATTTTTTCTTCGATCATGCGCGGCTTCAGCACACCCTTGTACAATGCAATGAGAGTATCGTCCTTGTATTTCTTTCTGTCGTAACGGATGGCAGTTTCTGCTGTGATCATAACGGGCTATTGAATGAGCCGTAAAATTATTAAATTTTAAGGACTTTGAGCGGGATATTTTTTCGTAAATTTGCAGTATCATGTTTCAGCAATCGGCCGTTTATATTTTGCTCTCCGGAGCTCTTGCCTACGTGGGATACCGCTTCTATTCCTCCATCAAAAAGAAGCAGGCCTGCGGCAAATGCGAGCTGATGAAAGCGGCGAAGGAAGCTAAAAAATGACCTTACAAACCAGGGAATGAAGTTTGCTATTCCAGGATCCTAAAGCAATAAATATGAAACGCATTCTCTTTTTTCTCTCCTTTCTTCTTCTTGTAAATTTCGGCATCAACGCCCAGGATTCAACGCGTACAGGACTTTTGTACGGATATAACAATGCCTATTACCTGACAGCGCCCATCGGCTGGGTGATGGACAACGAGAACGGAAAGGAAGAAGGACTGACTGCTGTGTTCTACCCGAAAGGCTCTACCTGGGCGGAAGGCGAAACAGTGATGTACACCACTTTCACCAATTACGATACTACAAAAAAAGAAACGGTAATGGATGTGATCAAAGGCGACAGCATCGATTACAAATTACATTCACCTCAGCTGCAGGTACGGAAGCAAAAAGACATTATGGTCGGCAAAAAGAAAAAAGCGATCGTGATCTCTTATTCTGCAACGGATATTTTCGAGGAAGTTGCTTACATCGCCGAGAAAAAAGGCGTAGTGATGATCATTATGTCATCCCGAAACAAAAATGGCTGCATCAACAATCATAAGAACTTTGAAGCGCTGGTGCGGTCGTATAAATTTTTAACCGACCAGGTGAATATTAAGGTTAGTGAGTAAATAGTCCAGAGCCTGGCTTACACACGTTCTCGACTCCGCTCGAACTGACAGCGCTCAAACTCCATACGCAGATCCGTATATTCGTAATGATTCGCGATCCGTACCATGAGATTGCTTCATCGTACCTTCTCGCAATGACGTACCTATTCGTAATTCGCAGATTCGTAGCTATTCGTATTTCGATGCTACCAGAGGCCGAACATGTTCTTGATCATTTGCCTTCCCCAGGGGTTTTTACTAAAATCTTTTTCCAGCTTGGCTTTGATCTCTGCCGTTTTATAGATCTTATTTTTTCCTTTCTGAGGAACCATCGCCATCACGTTTTGTTTCGACACCTCCACTGTTTTCGCGAAATAGATCACACCGCCATCTTCTGTTGCAAGGCCGAGGATCGTTCCGGGTAAACCGCAGAAGCTTTCCGGGCCGGTGCTGGTGATCAGCTCTTCGGCATACCAGGCATAGATACGCGTGGTATCATCCGCCTGCCAGACCGCCTTCCGGCAGTTATATCCAGCAATGTTCCGCTTGCTGTCGGTGATCTTCCATTTCCTTCTCCAAAGGCTGTCTTCCACATAAATCTTCTCTCCCCATACATCTTTTACAGTAAGGCGCATGTTTGCAAGCAGGTCCTGGAAAACAATGTTCTTGTCGGTTGCCCAGCTCATCCGCTCTCTCAGATCGCTTTCCTGGGGCTTGAAGAGCGACATGCTGTCGTTGAAATACAATTCGAATACATCCACCTTGTTTTTGTCCTCTTCCCTCAGCCATTCCTTTACATCATCGCCCTTGAACTTTTTATAGAGGTTTGTTTTCCGTTCATACGTGATCTTTCCGCTGCTTACCTGCGCGAATGCCGCCGAAGCAAAGAGCAATACAAGGGCGGAGGCGAGAACAAATTTAGAAGCCAAAGTCGTCATTGTCTTTTGTTTTTGTACTGTTGAATTTATACGTGAGCTTTAAGAGGAAATACCTGCTGATGATGTTCGTTTTGTTATCAATGATCACGTTGTCCTCTATTGTTCTTTTGGTGCTGATGTTCTGGTTCAGTATATCATTCCCGGAAACGGTCAGGATAAGATTTTCGTTCTTCAGGAAAGATTTGCTCAGGCTGGCATTCCATAATACGTAATTGATGTTGTATCCTGCAGCGCGCTGGCTGGTGATGGTGTACTGCGCACCGGTTTCGAGCAGCATTTTAAAAGGCAGGCGCAGGGTAAGGTCACCGCGAAGCTGCTGCTCAGAGTATGGCTTGTTGCTGGCAGCGCTCAGGGTCGATTTCGGAATGTTGTAATCGTAGTTGTAAGCAAAGCTGAACTGGAGCGTGTCGAGCTGTATGTCGACCGACATGCCGAGGTTGGTGTTGATGGTTTGTGTTACATTCTTCTGCCCGTTGATGAAGCCGGAATAGCTGTTGTAGCTCCCGCTCAGGCTCGGGCTCAGCTGGAGCATTTTCGAAAAGAAAGGAAGCCCGCCGCCTATGTACACATTTCCGTTGTAATTGCCATCTACGTTCACCGTCTGGCTGATGGTGCGGCCGAGTGAATCATACGCGATCGAATTGGCGAAGGCATTGTCGGTGATCATAAACGTTCCGTTGCACCACATGTATTTCCCGCTGATCGGCTTATAGGAGTTGAACGACACATTGAAATTATGGCTGTACGTAGGTACCAGGCCCGGATTACCAAGCACGATCCTGTTCGGGTTGCTGTTGTCGGGGATGGGCTGCAGCTGGTTGATGGAAGGCTGGCTGGAATTGGTGGTGTAGCGAAGGTTAAAGCGGGTGTTGTCGCTGAAGCGGTACATATAGCCAAGGTATGGCAGGATGTTGTTGATGGACTGCTTTACATTCTGCCCTGTGATGAGGTTGGCGTTTACAATGGATACATTCCGGACCCTTGCGCCAATGTTGAAGTTCCATTTCTTGACCTCGTAGATGAACTTCGTGCCGAAACGGTTGGTAACCTTGGTATTCCTGAAATTATTGGTGAGCGAGGAATCATAAGCGGAATATTCCCCGCTAATGTAATTCTGCGCTTTCTTATCCTGGATGCCTATGTTGTAATTGTAATTGTACTCGAGCTCCAGCTTTATCTTTTTGCTCAGCGGCTCGGTATAGATCAGCGTTGCATTGTGTGTCTGCGAATTGCTTGCATTTGTCTTCTTCTGGTCGATGCTGTCGTTCGGCTGGGTTGAATTGTAAAATGTGTTGTAGGATTTCAGCAGGCCTTCGGAATGATCATCGCTGGTTATAAAATTGTAATTCAGGCGCAACAGGCGGTCACGTTTTTTGAAATGCCTTGTGAGCCTTGCCATTGTATTGATATTGTATCCCTGCGCTTTGTTCGTGTTGCTGATGTCTGTCTGGTGCGTCAGCGTATCGCTGGTGGTTAAAAACTTGGTGAGCTGGTAGTTCCTGGTATCGTTACTGTTCAGCTTGAATTTCGGCTCGATCACAAGGTCGGTAAGCGAGTCCAGTGTTTGCGTAAGGATAAAGTTCAGGCTGTGCGAGCTGGTCTTCTGGATGTCGTTGTTCACGTTATCGGTCACATAGCTCGTATCCTGCAGGAAGTACTGCGACTTTGTGGCGCCCGATGCCTTCAGCTGGTTATCATTGTAGGTATAGTTAAAGCCGAATTTGGTCTTTTTCGCGATCTTATCGTTGTAATAGATCCCGGCCTTCAGGGTTTGCGGAATACCTTCCGGGCCATTGTTCCCGTTATTGTACCAGTACATGTTTCCATCATCGTCGGAGTTGTAGTTCATTTCATTATCCAGCCCGTATTTGTACATATCGCCCCAGCCAAAGCCCGACCTGGGCGTATTGCTTGCCAGTGCGAACACAGAGATCTTCTGTGAACCTTTGAACCGGTTTGCGAGCAGCTCGCCTTCATAAAAATCCCGGAAGTCGCTGGCGCCGGATACTTTCCCGAAATAACCTTTTTTAGCATCCTCTTTCATCTTGAGGTCCATTACCTGTATGGTTTCCTCTCCTCCCTCCGTTGCGTTCTCATTCTTTTTCTCGTACACCTGTACGGATTCTACGCCGTTGGCAGCAAGATTTTTGGTGGCCACGGTCGGATCGGCACCGAAGAACTCATCCCCATCCACCAGCACCTGGCTTACTTCTTTTCCCTGGGAAGTGATCTTTCCCTGGGCATCCACCTTGATGCCCGGGAGCTTCCTCAGCAGATCTTCCACGGTGGCATTCGGCTTTACCTTGAATGAATCGGCGGTGTACACAAGCGTGTCGCCTTTATAATACACGGGATCCTTGAAGGCATAGATCACCACCTCGTTCAATTGCTGGCTTTTCGGCGGAAGGATGATCTTCCCGAAATCGAAATCCTTATTGGCAGTGCTGCCGAATACATAATAGGTCTGGTCGCCGAACCGCGGGCTGCTCACGGTTACCTGCACGGTATCGATGGGCAGGTTCTTCAGCTCGAAGCGGCCGTTCGCGTCGGTACGGGAAAAGGCGATCAGGATTGAATCTTTAATGCGGACAGCTGTTGCAAGCGCATTTTGCACGGGCGTTTTGGTAACGGTATCCTGTACCGTCCCGGAAATTGTCATTTGTTGTCCGTATGCCGCGACTGAGAGCATGCAGATCAATCCAAGAAAGAGTTTGCGCATAAATTCCTGTTAAAATACAAAGGTATAATTCCAAACGGATAAAAAGACACAGCCCGGGGCTGATATTTTATGGGGAAAGGATGAGCGGAAGGATAAAAGGATAAAAGGAAGGGAAAGGCAAAAAAAAAGAGTATCGCTATCCGATACTCTCTTTTAAGTCATGCAAAAAGAAAATTATTTCTTTTTACCACCTTTTTTGTTTGCTTCTGCAGCAGCGATTGAATCAGCAGTAGCTTTTGCTTTTGCTTCTTCAGCAGCAGCGTAAGCAGCAGTTGAATCAGCAGTAGCCTGAGCTTTAGCAGCTTCGTCAGCAGCTTTAGCAGCTTCTACAGCAGCGATTGAATCTTGTTTTGCTTTTTCCGTTGCAGCTTTTTCTTCAGCTGAAGGACCGCAAGCTACTAACGCAGAGATAGAAGCTACAGCAACTAATGTAAATAATTTTTTCATTTTTTTGTTTGTGATTTTAATTAAAATTTGCGCAAATGTATATTTTATTTTTAATACAATGCAAATTTTTAAGTAATTTTTTTTAGCCTCCCCTCCAAAATGAGGGGGCTCAAAATTATAAATGGAAACAAAAACAAGCTTTCCCTATATTTATTAGCTTTGCCCAGCATGAAAAACCTCAATTCGAATACGGGAGCATTATTAAAAAAACTGTCGCTCCTGCTCCCGGTATATGCGGCATGCAGGCTACTTTTCTACGCATTCAACCATACTTATTTTTCGGGGCTGGGCTTCGGCAAGCTGCTCCTTGTCCTTTTTTACGGCCTCTACTTCGATGCTTCCACCATCATTCTTCTTAATTTCCTGTTCATTGCCCTTTTCCTTCTCCCTTTCCCCTTCCGGGAGAAAAGAGCATGGCAAAACCTGCTGAGATGGCTTTTTGGGATCGTCAACAGCGTAGGGCTGCTTGCCAACTGCGCCGACCTTGTTTATTTCCAGTTCACCCTCAAGCGCACAACGGCCGATGTGTTCAATTTTTTCGGCGGGGGCATCGGCAACGACCTTTTCAGGCTGCTGCCACAGTTCCTGGCGGATTACTGGTATGTGTTCATCATCTGGGCTGCCCTTACCTGGCTCATCCTGATTGCATACAGGCGTACCGCTGAAGCAAAGCCGGTTGAATGGAACAGGAAGCAATACATCCGGCAATCGATGATCATGCTGCTGAACCTTGGGCTGGCCGTGGTCATTTACCGCGGTGGCTTCCAGCTGCGCCCGATCGGGATCGTCAATGCCGGCGAGTTCGTGGAAAGCAAATATGTGCCGCTGCTGCTAAACTCACCCTTTTCCATCATGAAGACCATGGAGGTGCAGGGCATCGAGCCGAAGATCTATTATACGGATGAAAAGGAGATGAGAATGCTGATCAATCCGCGGCACAAGGCAGAAACAACAGGCTTCAAAAAGCTGAACGTGTTTGTGATCGCGCTGGAAAGCTTCTCGAAAGAATACATTGGCGCCATCAACGGCCGTAAAACCGGCGACACTCCTTTCCTTGATTCCCTCATCGGCGAAAGCCTTGTATTTACCAATGCTTTCGCGAACGGCAAACGTTCCATAGAAGGCATCCCGGCGATTGTCGCAGGCATCCCTTCCTGGTCGGATGAAGCTTTTATCACTTCCCGCTACGGCAACAACCAGGTTAATTCACTCGCCAGCCTGCTGAAGGCAGAAGGCTACAGCACTTCCTTCTTTCACGGCGGCACCAACGGCACCATGGGCTTTGATGCATTTGCAGGCCTGGCCGGTTATGACCATTATTACGGACGCACGGAATACAACAACGAAAAGGATTATGACGGCAACTGGGGCATCTGGGACGAGGAATTCCTCCGGTACACTGCAAAAATGCTGGACAAACAGCCTCAACCCTTTTTCAGCACTGTGTTCACGCTCACCTCCCATCATCCCTACCCGATCCCACCCAAATACAAAGGCCGGTTCAAAGAAGGGGCGCTGGAGATCGACAAGACCATCCGCTACAGCGACTTTGCCCTGCAGCAATTTTTTGAAGCAGCTAAAAAAATGCCCTGGTTCAGCAATACGCTTTTTGTACTGACGGCAGACCATACCGGCATTTCCAATGATCCGTTCTTTGCAGGACGGCTGGGCAATTTCAGCATCCCGATCATTTATTACCTTCCCGGCTCCGGCCTGAAGGGGATCGACAGCACGTTCACGCAGCAGATCGACATCCTGCCTTCGGTGCTGGATTACCTTGATTATCCGAAACCTTATTTTGCATACGGCAACAGCGTGTTCGACCGCGCTGCCAGCCATTATGCATTTACCTACAACAGCGGCTGCTATGAGCTGATCGAAAATTATTTTATTTCGCAGTATGCCGATAACCGGGAAACCGACCTTTACTATTTTAAGAACGACAGCACGCTGAAGACTGATGTGCGGGAGCAACACCGGAGCATGGTAAGCTACATGGAACGGAAATCCCGGGCGATCATCCAGACCTACCAGCAAAGCATCATCAACAACAAAATGCACTGAGCGAAGCCATGAAAAAGACGATCTGTTTTATCGTGAACCCCATCTCCGGGATCGGGCGGCAGAAAGTGATCGAAAAGCTGATCGATGAGCAGCTGGACAGGACACTTTTTGATTACCGGATCGCTTACACAAAAGCGGCAAGGCATGCCATTGAGCTTGCGCGTGAAGCCGCGGCGGCAAATACCGACATTGTAGTTGCCGTAGGCGGCGACGGCTCCGTGAATGAGACTGCAAAAGGGCTGGTGGGCACAAACAGCGCCATGGCGATCATCCCGACCGGCTCAGGGAACGGGCTGGCAAGGCACTTAGGCATTCCGCTCGACCTTAAGAAGGCAATGCAGGTCATCAACGCAGGAAAGGTAACAAGCATCGATTCCATTCAAATGAACGAAGAAACCTTTGTGAATGTGGCGGGCGTTGGCTTTGATGCTCACATCGGCTGGGAATTCGCACGCTTCGGCAAGCGCGGCTTTTCTTCTTACCTGAAAGTGATCTCACGCGAATTCCCGAAATACAAGGCGCAGGATTTTGAGCTGATCATTGATGGAAAAAGCATGAAGAAGAACGCTTACCTCATCAGCTTTGCCAACGGTTCGCAATGGGGCAACAATGCCTGGATCGCACCAACGGCCGACATTTCCGACGGGCTCATGGACATTGCCATACTGCGGGATTTCAAATTGCCGGGCGGACTGGCGATCGGCTACCGGCTGTTCAAAAAAACGCTGCATGAATCGTCGTACCTCGAGATCATCAAAGCAAAAGAAGTCATCGTGAAGCAGGCCGGCATCATCGCACACATTGACGGGGAGCCGATCGAGATCGGGAATGAACTGAGAATAAAGGTAAATCCATTATCTTTGAAAGTAGTAATTGGGTGATTCAGGAATCAGGTGAAAATGGTTAATTAAGGCCAGCCCTGGTTAACCCGCATAGTAACGTTTGCCTGAATTACTTAATAACCATTTAACCCATTCACTAAATAATGAGTAAAAAAAATAACAAAGACGGCTTTGTCTTTTCCACCAACAAGGATTTCCAGTTTGAGAACAACGAAGAGCAGCCTGCAGAATCGCTGCCGCCACAGCAGCAGAACCTGAAGATCTTCCTCGACCGCATGGGAGGCGGAAAGCTGGTGACAAGAGTGAATGGCTTTACCGGCAACGAAGCCGACCTTGAAACGCTTGGCAAAACACTGAAGCAGAAATGCGGCGTAGGTGGCAGCGTAAAAAATGAGGAGATCTTATTGCAGGGCGATCACCGCGATAAGGTGCTGAAACTGCTGACTGACATGAATTACAAGGCGAAGAAAGCAGGAGGCTAAAAGAAGTGAAAAGACGGAAGTCCAATCGCGGAAATTAAAATTTGAAAATTGAAGATTAAAAATTCTGATGCAACAATGAGATTTTTTTTAGCCGCCTTTATTTTTCTTTTCCCCGGTTCCTTTGCCAGGGCACAGGCAGATTCAACTTATTTTATCAAAGTGCATTTCCTGTACGGTTCCAGGCCGCTGAAGAAATACAGGGACACTGAAGCAAAGTATTTCGGCGGCATCCACGGCGGACATGTAAGCATTGAAGTGGACAGCGCCGACTACGGATTTGTGCCCGAAGGAAAATTTCACATTTTCACTCACCGCGGCTCCTGCCACAGCGCCTTCATCACAAAGCAGACACACAACCGTGATCCATATACCGACAACCAAAAAGTAACCACGTTCATCATTCCCGTTACTGCTGAGCAGCACGACCAGCTTTTGTTGCTTGTAAGCGATTACTGCAGTAAGGTGCCTTATGATTATGCATTTTTCGGGATGCGCTGTGCAGCGGCCAGCCAGGATGTGCTGGGAAAAATCGGCGTGGTAAAGCCGCGGGGAAGGCTCTCCAATATTTACAGCACCTTCTACCCAAAGAAGCTTCGCAGGCGGATGTTCAGGCTGGCAAAAGAGAAGCACTACAAAGTGATCTCGCGTGAAGGCCGGACAACCCGCAAATGGGAAAGTGATTAACAGAATACGTCATCCCGTGCTCCGACACGGGATCTTATGAATGGTAGCCGTTTCTTGTTTTCGTATCTTTTAGTCCACCCCTCGTTATAAGAGCAAATGCTTTTATGAAACATCTTTTCCCGGTTTTTTTATTCTTATTCTCACTTAGTGCCATGGCACAGGACACCTCAAAGATCCTGCGGCCGGAAGCACGTTACAAACATTCCCTGGGCGGACGCAGATGGGGCATCGGGCTGGGAAACAACCCGGCAATTTATTCGGGGTTGAAATTCAACTTCCGGAATGAGAATACAATCACCAATGGCATCAACCTTGCCTTCATTTCTTCTTCTGATCACATCTATCCCTGCAGGACAAACGGCATCAACATCAGCCTGCTTTTTCTCGAACAAAAGGTATTGAATGGAATAGGCATCACTCCTTTCTGGCTTTCTATTGATAAAAAGATGAACGGCATCTTTGCAACAGGATTTATCAGCGATACGGATACCCTGAACGGCATCGGCTTTACCGGGCTCGTGCATCTTTCTATGAACGCCATCAACGGAATTTCGGTCGCGGGAATCGATGTTACAAGCGACCGGATCAACGGCCTTGCACTGGGTGGCTTTGTTTGTATTGCAGACAAAACCCACAATGGGATCTCGCTTTCCGGGATCTTCTCGAAGGCAGAAACAATGAACGGGCTGATGGCTTCTTTGGTAACAAAGTCGGGATGCACGCACGGGATCCAGCTGGGATTGGTGAACACCTGCACGTTCATGCAGGGAATACAGTTTGGGCTGATCAATGTGATTAAACAAAATCCGCGCTGGTGCAGGATAATGCCTTTCATTAATTTCCATGTCCGGAAATTTGTCCCGAGGATAGATACCGTAACTGATGGAAATGACCTTATCGTAACAAGATATCAACTCGATAACCATACTCTTCGCTCGGTTGAAACATGGAGTAAAAGCCTGTTCGATTCCATCCGGCCGTTCGACAGCAGGGAGATCTTTTATGCAAAAAAAAGCATCACAGAATTTCAATTGAACCAAACAGGGCCACGGCATGGAAAGGAAATTTCTTATGACAAGGAAGGGCGGTTGCTGCTTGAAGCTGTTTATGCCGATGATACATTGCAGAGCAAAAAGAGTATCAGCTATTTTGATTACAATATGCAAACAACAAATTACCTGCATGATTCGGTGACTGAAACATGGACGCTCCAGGGGAAGGATACAACGGAGTACACACGCACGGTCAAAGGCGTACAGATGATAAAGACAAGGAAACAGGAAGGCTACATGGGCAGCGAGGTTTACTATTACATGGAAATGCAGGATGGGAAAACAACAAAAAATGTTCTTATTTACAATGGAGAGGATATCATTGAAGAGCATAAAGAGCTCGGCCAGTTGCGTTTGTTAAAAGGTGATACGCTGCAGGAAGGATTTGATCTGTTCAGCAGTTTTGATATCGGCGAAGACCTCTGGACTGATGACATGGAGCCCTGCTTTAAGAATAACATTGCTTATTATACTTACGGCAATGGAAAGCTGAAAGGCTTAGGATACACCAGTAAAGATTCTTCCGTATTCAAAAAAATAATTTATTACGATTATAAAAAGAACAGGATCAGGAGCCGGACGCTGTACACAAAAGACAAAAGAACGGATACCTGTTACTACAGGAATGGAAAGGTATTATCGGTTGAAAATGATTCCACGGCAGCATCTTTCAATAAACGTGGAAAGATGATCGGGCAAAGTTTTTACGATGAGGGATTTTACAAAACTTATAGAAAAGGAAGATTAAGATCCAGCAGCGGCGGAAATTGCGTTACCAGCTATTACAGGAATGGAAGGCCCGAGCGGGAACGCTCAAATTGGTATAACGGCACTTATACCGAACAATATTACAGGAAAGACGGCAGGCTTGAAAAAGAAATATACTATGATAATGGAACGATGACGGAAAAGTATTATAAAAAAGACGGCACATTAAAAGAAGAAAGACGTTATGAGCATGGGAGGCTGGTGTCTCATATCGCATCCTGAAATTTTTTCCGGCAAATAAGTTTGTCCTGAAATAGGACAGCCCGTTGCTTTTTCTTCTCCAATTCTCTATATTTGATCATTGTCCCGGATCTACTCCTTCCGTGCGGCTGTAATTGATCATGAAGAAAAAAACATTCTTCCATTCATTTCTTTTTCTTTATTTCCTTTTTTTGAACGGGGCATCGTTCGGGCAGATCACGCATTGGGTGCAGAAAGCCGGTAGCCCGGGCAATGACGAAGGCTACGACATTTCCATCGATGCGAACGGCAATACTTACACCACCGGATATTTCAGCGGGACCGCCGCATTCGGGAGCACCACCCTTACAGCTTATGGCGTTACGGACATCTTCATTACCAAAACCGACAGTCTTGGCATTTTCAAATGGGCTGTAAAAGCAGGCAGTACCGGCTCCGACCGTGGGCTTTCCATTAAGGCAGATGCTGCCGGGAACAGCTACATCACCGGCTTTTACTACGGTACCGCAACCTTCGGAAGTACAACCATTACATCCGCAGGTGTGCAGGATATTTTCATTGCCAAATACAATACTGCCGGAGTGCTGCAATGGGTGCAGAGTGCAGGCGGAACAGAACCGGACATCGGCAATGGGATCAATGTGGACAATGCCGGAAATGTGCTGGTGACAGGGGAGTTCAAAGGAACAGCCTCCTTCGGCAGTTTTTCCCTCACGAGCATGAACAGCTCAATTGATGTGTTCACTACGAAGCTGGATGCTGCAGGAAATTTTTTATGGGCGGAACAGGGTGCAGCTCCATACATTGACAGGGGTATTGATGTTGCTGCAGATGCAGCCGGAAATATTTACGTGACAGGGGAGTTCACCGACACGATCACCTTCGATGTCACGCACCTCAATACGATCTATAACGCGATCTTTATCGTGAAATACAACAGCGCCGGGGATGAGCAGTGGTTCAAAAAGATCGGGGGCGGCACACTGAACCTTGTAAGCGGCATTGCGGTGGATGCAGCCGCAAACGTATATGTTACGGGAGATTTTACAGGCAACCTTATTTTTTTCGGCCCTCCGAATGTGACCATCACCAACACCTATTCGAACAGGATCTTCACTGCGAAATGCGACAGTAACGGCAATCTCCTCTGGGCTGATGCCGATGGCTCCGACGGCGAGATCACTTCCCGGAACATAGCGCTCGATGCGGCGGGCAATCCTTTCATTATCGGGAACTTCAAATGCAGGCTGAATGATTATGCTGACCAATACGGACAGGGAACATTCAACAGCATTGGCTTCTGGGATACTTTCGTCACCAAATATTCTACAGCAGGCATACGGCAATGGAGCAGGCAGTATGGCAGCAAGGCAGATGACTACGGCGGAGGCATTGCACTGGATCTCAATAACGATGCAAACATTGCGGGAAGCTTTCAGCGCACCTTTATGTTCCCCTATTCAGGAACGCTGATCGGTTATTCCACCTATAACATTACAAGCTGGTGGGGCTATTGCAGCGATCCGCTTTATGGCGAATACGAAGGCTTCAGCTCCTCCGGGAATGCGGAGATCCTGGTCGCAGATATTGTGGACCCCGCCCGCGAACCTTACGATTATTATCAACGCTACGGCACAGGATGCACAAAGCCATACATAGGTGTGTGCATCGACGATTACAACTATTACTATAATAACTGCCCCGATTCTATTGAATTTTGCGGGGAGGGAGAGCTGCATGCCAATTCACAGACCACGCAGGCCGGCCCTGATTTCAATTACCTCTGGTCAACCGGGGAAACATACGACTACATCAGCGTAAACACTTCCGGTTATTATTCAGTGACGCAAACTTCTGCAGACGGATGCTTCGTCAGCAGCGACAGCGTCTACGTTACGATCCATCCTATCCCGCCAAGGCCAACCATTTCGGATGACCATGGCATAAACACCAACGCCACGTATCCGCTAACCATCGAACTCTGCGGGGATTCGGCACTGCTTACAGGCGGCGGCTTCGGAGGACTTACACATTGGTGGACAGGGCCTACAGGATCGTATATCAGCACCACCGACATGGCAACTGTTTCGGGCGTTTATTCATTTTTTGATTCCACGATTTACGGCTGCGTCAGCCAGACTTCGGTATGGGTGATCATCGACACGGCTTTGTCTCCCTTCAACCCGGGAATGTATTGTGTGGAAGATTCGATCCATGGAAATGATTCAATTACGTTGTGTTTCGGGCAGCATTTTTACATGTACATTTATGATTCCATCAGCAACCCGAACGGCGATCCCGGCTGCATCCCCAATGATATGGATGCTACGATCTACTGGTCGGTAAATCCTGATACCGCGATCTATTACTACCCGGTAGTATATGATCCCTGTGACACATGGACATACACCCAGACTCCCTTCCAGCCTTATGAATCCGGCACCTACATCATAAATGCAATGATCGTAAGAGGCAGCAACTGTGATGCGGATACTGTTTATGTGAGTGACACGATACACGTTGACCTTCTGCCAAATCCCGTATTAACTATTTCAGGCGATCCTTACATTTGCCCGGGCGACTCTGCATTGCTGATCGCATCCGGGGCAGCTACATACAACTGGCTGTGGCTCGGCAGCACGAATGACAGCGTTTGGGTCAGCCAGGACGATTACTATACCGTTACCGGCATGAACTCAGCCGGGTGCATCGGTGTAGCAACGTTTGAGGTCACGGTGTATCCGGCCAGCCAGCCGGTGATTACGATGAACCCTTCCAATGGACTGATCTGCCCGGGTGATTCCGTACAGCTGTTTTGCAACGGTGCCGGGATCTTTCAATGGGAAGGCCCTTCCGGCCCGATCGCGGGAAATACACCTACCGTGTTTGTGAATATTCCCGGCATTTATTACTGCATCCGTACAGATACCAATGGCTGCCTGTACACCAATGTTTCCAATACCGTGCAGGTGAACCAGTACGGAACGCCTTATGTGCTTGCAACGCCAAGCACAGTGTTGTGCCCCGGCGGATCGCTGCTGATCTCTGTTGTGAGCAACGATACCAGCAACATTCAGTGGCAGCCGCCTTTGAGCGGAAACAGCACCACGCAAACGGTCACATCGCCGGGAACATATACCTGCTCGATCACTTCCTGCGGCATCACTACCATGTCAAGCGTGGTCATCACGATGTCGAACGTTGCAGCAACCATTACCGCCGGCGGGCCACTCACATTCTGCAACGGCGATTCGGTAGTGCTCAGCGCCAACAGCGGCATGGCAAATTATGACTGGGAACCGGGCAGTATCAGCCAGCCCACAGTCGCCATTTATGATGCAGGGACATACACCCTTTCAACGATTGATGCTTACGGCTGTGAGGCCACATCATCACCCCTTACAGTTACTGTTCTGCCCGCTCCCCTTCTCAGCGTCAACTCTGCTTCCATTTGCGCAGGTGGTTCTGCAACGCTTACCGCAAGCGGAAGTACGAGCTATTCATGGTCGACTGGCGACAACACTCCGGGCATTGTGGTTACTCCTTCCGCCAGCACAAGTTATACCGTGAGCTCAACAACGGGAAGCTGTACAAGCTCTGCGATCTCAACCGTAACTGTAAATCCGATCCCGGTCATCGCCGTAAATTCTCCTTCTGTATGCAGCGGGCAGGCGGCAACGCTTACTGCTTCCGGCGCGGCGACTTATTCCTGGTCAACAGGCGACCTTACAAATTCCATTGTTGTGACACCGGCAGCAGGCACAACATACACTGTAACGGGCACTTCAGCAGGCTGTTCCTCTTTAGCAACAGCAACCGTAAGCGTGCTGCCTTCACCAAACGTTACTGTTAATCCGGCCAGCATTTGTGCAGGACAAGCGGCAATACTGTCTGCAGCTGGCGCTTCCACTTATTCATGGTCGACAGGTGCGGCCACAAATTCAATCAGCGTTTCCCCTTCAACAACAACCTCGTACAGCGTGAGCGGGACAAGCTCCGGCTGCGCAGATACGGCTTTTGCGCTGGTTACGGTGAATCCTTTGCCGGTGCTGGTTGTGAATTCTGCTTCTATCTGCAACGGGCAAACAGCAACGCTTACTGCATCGGGAGCAGCCTCCTATTCATGGTCAACAGGCGCCCTTATAAATTCCATCACAGTATCTCCTCCTGCCACCACCACCTATTCCGTAAGCGGAAGCACATCCGGCTGCACGGCTTCATCCACTGCCACGATCACTGTAATCCCTGTTCCTTCAGTTACTGTGAATTCAGCAGTGATCTGCGAAGGAGAAACAGCAACACTTACTGCTTCCGGTGCCGACACGTATGTTTGGTCAACGGGCGACCTTACGAACACGATCAGCGTCACGCCTTCCGCAAGCACTACGTATACCATCACGGGAACAACGAACAGTTGCCCGGATACCGCAACAAGCAATGTGGCCGTAACACCGAACACTGCTTCCCTACCTGTTGTCAGCAACATGGAGATCTGTGCCGGCGATATGGCAACGCTTACTGCTTCTGGCAGCGGAACAATTCAGTGGTACAGCTCGCCGCTTTCCGGAACACCCATCTTCAGCGGATCTGAATTCGTAACGCCGGGCCTCAGCTCCACAACAACTTATTATGTTTTGTCTCAGAACCTCGATTGCAAAAGCCCGCTCGTGCCTGTAACAGTAAGTGTTGATGACTGCGATAACATTCTTGTACCGAACATCTTCACACCGAACGGTGATGGCGTGAACGACCTGCTTTTCTTTCATTCAAATGCTTCACGCTGCTTTCACTGCAGGATCTATAACAGGTGGGGAACATTGGTGTATGAGCTGGACAACGCTGCCAGCGGATGGAACGGAACGATCATGAAAACAGGAAAACCTGCTTCGGATGGTGTTTATTATTACATTCTTGATTACTGCACTTCTGCTGATAAAAAGGAGCTGACCGGATTTGTGCAGCTGATAAGGGAATAAGTGGTTAAGCGCTTTTTTCTATCATTCGCTCCGCAGGAGCTCTTTTTCTCTTTTTGCTGTTGTTACTAATAATGTGATCCTCCGGAGCAATTGCAGTCAATTGAGCAGGCCGCTCCTACGGAGCTTGAAGAACACGCAGATATTTTTGTTGCTTACAAACAGTTCGCTCCGATGGAGCGGTGATAGATCAGCTGTAAATCAGGAGCGGGCTGTTGCCACAATAATGCGGCATAACAACACTCCGGAGGAGTGTATTATTACTACAAGCAACACTCAAACACAGTGGAGCTCCGGAGGAGCGAATTATAGAAAACCAAGCTTTAGATAATTCTGCTAAGAGAAAAATTTGAGTCCGCCAATGGGCCTCCCTTCGACTGCGCCTTCGTACCTCAGGCTGCGCTCAGGGCAGGCTTCTCGCGAATAATTTCGTTAAACAAAAAATCCTGCTTACGCAGGACTTTTTGTTTTGGGTGGCCAATGGGGCTCGAACCCACGACCCTCGGTACCACAAACCGATATTCTAACCAACTGAACTATGGCCACCATAGAATTTAAGGCTGCAAATATACCAAAATTTATAATCAGAGGAAATTATGGAAGAATATTTTAGAAGATTTTGAACAGGGAAGCCTTCCGGCATGTTATTATAATTACAGGAAGATCACACGATAAATCCGTAAATTTGTGAGAACATGGCCCAGAATCCCAAACATATTACCCTGCTTGTTGAAGGCATGGATTGCGCCAACTGCGCTCTCGGCATCACGAAAGACCTTCAGAAAAAAGGCCTCGCCGATGTGCATGTGAACTTTGCGACCGGGGAAGCATCTTTCATTCTCGATGACAAAAGCAGGCTCCAGTCGATCATTGAAGGCATCAACAACATTGGCTATACGGTGGTTGACAGTAAAACGCGGGAAGAGAACGAAGCGAAAATGTCGCCGGTGGAAAAGCGCTTTTATTTTACATTGCCTTTCACCATCCCTCTTTTTTTCGGCCACATGTTCCTTGGCCACGATTTCATTTTAAACCAGCCGCTTGCACAGCTGCTGATCTGCCTTCCCGTGTTCATCATGGGATTTATCCAGTTCGGCAGCAGCGCATGGAAATCCCTGAAGTCCGGCGTTCCCAACATGGATGTGCTGATCTTCATCGGCTCCACTTCCGCTTTTGTTTACAGCCTCGCCGGGATGTACCTCTACCGGGGCAGCCCGGAGCTTCACAATTATCTCTTCTTTGAAACCACCGCCACCATCATTACGCTTGTACTGCTGGGAAATGTGTTTGAGCACCGTTCCGTAAGACAAACCACCACCGCTTTAAAAGAGCTGAGCACCATCCGCGTGCAGAAAGCCAACCTGGTAAGCCTGCAAATGGGCAAGGAAGTGATCACGGAAGTGGATTATAAGAACATTCACGCAGGCGCAATTTTGCAGGTGAATACAGGCGACAAGATCCCGGTGGATGGCGAGATCATTTCCGGGGATGCCGGCATTGATGAGTCCATGCTCACAGGCGAAAGCGTTCCCGCGGAAAAAAGTACCGGCGAGAAGGTGATTGGCGGAACGATCCTCGTACACGGCAACATCCGCATGCGTGCGGAAAGCGTGGGCGATGAAACAGTGCTTGCAAAGATCATCGAGCTGGTGAAACAGGCGCAGCTGTCGAAACCAAACATTCAAAAATTAGGAGACAAGATCAGCGCGATCTTTGTTCCCGTAGTGCTTGGCATTTCCATTCTCACCTTCATCATTTCGTATTTTATCATTCATGTTTCTTTCCAGGACGCCATGATGCGGAGCATCGCCGTGATGGTGATCTCCTGTCCTTGCGCAATGGGACTTGCCACACCAACGGCTGTGATGGTGGGCATTGGCAGGGCTGCAAAAAAAGGCATCCTCATCAAAGGCGGAAGCACGCTGGAAGAATTTGCGAAAGTAAAAACAGTTGTATTCGATAAAACCGGAACACTTACCACCGGCGATTTTAAGATCCGGAACATTGAATTGCTCAACACTATTTCAAAGCAGGAAGTGGAAGAGCTCCTCTTCAGCATCGAGCAGCATTCCTCCCACCCGATCGCGAAGTCGGTTGTAAGTGAATTGAAAGGCACTTCCTACAAGGCATTCAAAGATATCAAAGAAGAAAAAGGATCGGGCATGTCGGCGAAGGATGATGCCGGCAACAGCTACAGCATCGGCTCCTACAGGATCGCGGCGCAGCATACGAAGGATGATGTCCACAGCATGTATGTATTAAAAAACAATACGCTCATCGCAACAGTAGACCTTGAAGACGAACTAAAAAAGAATGCAGCCGAAAGCATTGCGCTGCTTCATGCAGCCGGGATCCGCACCATCCTGCTGAGCGGCGATAAAAAAGAAAAATGCGAAGCACTTGCAGTAAAGCTGAATATTGATGAGGTTTACAGCGAGCAGCTCCCTGAACAAAAATTAGAGCTCCTCGAAAAGCTCAACAGGGAACATTCCACCGCCATGGTGGGCGATGGCGTGAATGATGCACCTGCGCTTGCAAAAGCTTCCGTCGGCATTTCGCTCAGCAATGCAACGCAGGTAGCTATTCAATCGGCGCAGATCGTGCTGCTCAAAAACAATGACCTTTCCCAGCTCTACGAAGCGCAGCTGATCAGCAGGCATACGCTGCTCACCATTAAACAGAATTTATTCTGGGCATTCTTTTACAACATCGTCGCCATTCCCGTAGCTGCCACCGGACTTCTGCTTCCAACCTTCGGCGCACTGATCATGGCCTTTTCAGATGTGATCGTGATCGGGAATTCCATCCGCCTGAAAACAAAAAAACTCAGCTGAGCGAATGAGGGCTTGCCTGCACAGAACATCCGGAAATCTTTTGTTAATTTGCAGGGCATTCGTATGACAAAAAAACGGAACATCTTATTTTTATCAGGCTGGTACCCCAACCGCGTGCTTCCAACACTCGGCAATTTCGTGCAGAAGCATGCCGAAGCTGTTGCCCTGCACTCGAATGTAGCCGCCCTGCACGTCTGTGCCGATGCTTCCTGCAAAGAACCTTTCGAGGTCACTGAAAATACGGTCAACAATGTTTTCACCGTCAATGTCTATTACAGGAAAGTCAGCCACGGCATTCCACTGGTCTCACAGCTTCAGAAGGTAATGCGTAACCTGAAAGCATGGTCACTCGGCATGCAGCGCCTGAACAAAAAATTCACACACACCGACCTTGTCCATCACAACATCCTGTATCCTTCCGGGCTCATTGCGTTGAACTTAAAGAGAAAAAAGCACATTCCATACATTGTTACCGAGCATAGCACCGCTTACCTGCCTTCAAAAAAGATCAGCATCGGCTTTACCGAAAGCATACTTTCAAAAATGATCGCCCGCAATGCTTCTTTTATCACACCGGTTTCAGGCGATCTGAAAAAAGCAATGCTCGATCATGGCTTTGCAGGAAATTATGAAGTGGTGTACAATGTGGTAAACACGAAGATGTTCAGTCCTTCCGGAAATAAAACAGGAAATGATAAAATTAAATTCCTGCACATCTCCACGCTGGATGATCCTCATAAAAACATTTCGGGAATGTTAAGGGCTGTTGCAGCGTTATCAAAAAAGCGGGCTGATTTTCAATGCAGCTTCATCGGCGATGGCGATACTGCCCCGCATATCGAAACTGCAAAACAACTGGGCATTTACAATTCCTTTGCATTATTTGAAGGCATGAAAACAACGGAGGAAATTGCAGCGCTGATGAAAAATTCAGATGCCTTCCTGCTCTTCAGCAATTATGAAAATCTTCCCGTAGTGATCATCGAGGCGCTTGCAAGCGGGCTGCCGGTGCTTTCTTCCGACGTGGGAGGAATTCACGAGCACATCACGCAGGAACGCGGCATCTTAGTGGAAGCAAAAAATGAAAAAGCATTTGAAGAGGCAATGAATACGATGATCAGCAGCATCCGCGCTCAGCGTTACAATGCAGCTGCACTTGCTGCGTATGCAGAAGAAAATTTCAGCTATGAAAAAGTGAGTGCAAAATTTCATCATCTTTATCAGCAGGTTTTAAAGGACAATGTTTAAAAAGATCGCCTTCACATTCGGAATCAAGGTCATCATCGCGGTACTGAACCTTGCGATCGTGATCCTGCTCTCGCGGAACATCGGTGCGGCGGGAAAAGGCGAAGCCAGCCTCATCGTAACGAGCATTGCCATGATCCTGCTCTTCTGCAACATCGTAGGCGGATCATCACTCGTGTATTTTGTGCCACGGCATAATATCTTCCAATTGTTCATCCTCAGCAATGCATGGTCGCTGCTCGTTTGCGCCGGCGCTTATTCCGTGTTCCTTGCTTTCCCGCTTGTGCCCGCAGAAGCCGTTATTCCTGTGATATTGCTTTCACTCATCAGCTCTTTCCTTGCCACCAACCTTACCATCCTGCTCGGACGGGAGAAGATCACCACGCATAACCTTGTTTCACTTTTACAAACAGCCGCCAATATCATTATCCTCTGGCTGATGATCAAAGGGCTGAACCGTTCCAACATCGGCTCCTACATCTGGTCGCTCTACGGCGCGATGGGATTGTGCCTCCTTGTTAGCAGCATCCTTGTTTACCCGCTGATCGCTCAGGATAAAAAAGAAAAAGAAAGCGGGCTTGCAGCAAAGCTGTTTCAATACGGCGCCTACAGCCAGGCGGGGCACATCATGAAATTCATGAGCTTTCGCTGCACGTATTACATGCTTTCCGCTTACTCCGGCGAAGTGCTCCTGGGAATTTTTTCCAACGGCGTTTCCCTCGTGGAATCGGTATTCCTTGTCAGCAACAGCATTGCCACCGTATTGTACCCGAAAGTATCCAACTCAAAAGATCCGGTTTATTCGCAGACATTAACGCTGCAGCTCACAAAATTCAGCATCGTGCTTTGCATTGCAGCCCTCGTGCCGATGGTGCTGCTTCCTTCCTCCTTTTATGTATGGCTCTTCGGGCCGGAGTTCGCAGGCGTGCAGCAGGTGATCCTGCTGCTTGCTCCCGGCGTGCTCTTCTACAACATTGCGCTGGTGACCGGGCATTATTTTTCAGGCATCGGCAAATTCCGGATCAACACCTGGGCAAACCTTACCGGGCTTATTACCACCATTGTGCTTGCATGGGCATGGTACCCGAAATTCGGCATTTGGGAAGTGGGCATTATTTCAACCATCTCGTACATCAGTACCGCAGTGCTGGTCATGGTGTATTTCGTAAAGGAAGCCGGGATCTCTTTCCGGCAGCTGTTGCCGCACTATTCGGATATTCAATGGCTGCGCTCGGAAGTGAAGGGGCTTTTTAAGAATTGAAGCAGGATTGGAAAATTGAAAGATTGAAGATTAAAATATCAGCAGGACCTGATCCGGGGGTCATTTTACACAAAACACGCTCCTTTGATTTTTTTTTATTTCCTTTGTCTTAAATGAGCAAGGCCGGTAAACTTTTCAAAGCACTTTCGCTGATCATCCAGCAACCTTCCCTTTTAAACAAGGTGCTGGATGATGCGGATGTGAACAAAAAAGCGGTTGCTGAAAAACATTCGCTGCCGGGCGGCCTGCCCACTGTCGACATCTGCAGCCTTCTTCCCGGCTTCGATGAAACGGTAGAGCCTTTCTGCTATCTCGATGGCGGCTCCACTCCTATCGACCTTGCTTTGCTCAAAGGGCTTGCAAAAAAAGTCAGCGAATGCGACTATTTTGAGATCGGTACCTGGCGGGGTGAAAGCGTTGCCAACGTAGCTTCTGTTGCAAAACATTGCACCACGCTCAATCTTCCCGATGCCGGGATGCTTGAAATGGGCCTCAGCAAAAAGTATGTAGAGCTGCACCGGTTTTTCTCAAAGGGCCTCCCGAACGTAACACACCTGCAGGGAAATTCACTCACGTACGATTACAAAAGCCTTGGAAAAAAATTCGACCTTATTTTCATCGATGGCGATCATCACTATGAAAGCGTGATGAGCGATACGAAGAATGCATTCTCACTTTTGAAAGATGAACGCTCTGTTATTGTGTGGCACGACTACGGAAATAATCCGAACGATGTGCGCTGGGATGTGCTGAGGGGCATACTTGACGGAACACCGGCCAGCAAACAGAAGAACCTTTACAGGGTATCAAACACGCTCTGCGCAATCTATACAGGCGCTCCTGTTCCATCGTACAGGCAGGAAACACCTGAAACTCCCAACAAGAGCTTTTCTATCCACCTCCGCGCCAATCAAGGCCTGTAGCTGTAGATAATTTTACCCGTTCCCTGAAAGATTTTCACAACTTATCAAGAATGTGCCGATTCCTGTTTGTTTTCTAAGGATTCGTTCATTATATTTGTTTTCATTAAAAAAATGCACGTCTAACCCTAAATCAATAATGCTATGAAAAAACAAGTACTCTTTGGAGTTGCTTTGGGTCTTGGTAGTTTTGCGTTTGCGCAGACAACTGTACTCAACAATGGGGTAACTCCTCCAAAAGTAAAGCCCGCTCTTGCTACGAAAGCCGAGCTTTACAAAAAGAACCAGCTGCCCGGAGCAGAAGCACCTTCTTTCTCCTCGCTGGTAAATAACTTAAGGCCCGCGCCGGCAGCTGTACTGCCACAACGCTCCTACACCACAACTGCGATCGGAACAACAGGTTACCAGCTGCAAACCAATGCATCCATCTGTCCGCGCCTGATCAACAGTCCTGACGGAACACTATCTGCCACATGGACCTTCTCTACACAACAGGCCAGCTGGACTGACCGTGGAACAGGCTATAACTATTTCAATGGTTCGGCATGGGGTGCAAATCCTGCTGCAAAACTTGAAAACGTAAGAACAGGATTTACCAACATTGGTATCACTGCTACCGGTGAAGAGGTTGTTGTTGCTCACGAAGCATCCGACCTGCACATTTCCACACGCCCTGTAAAAGGGACAGGACCATGGAGCAATGCCGCATTTTTAGGTGCTCCTGACGTATGGGCACGTTTGGCTGTTGGCGGTGCCAACGGAATAACCCTTCACGTGATCTCCCAGACTACCGGGGTTGGCGGTGCGCCGTTTATGGGCCAGGATGGAGCTCTTGCTTATTCCCGCTCACTGGATGGCGGACTTACCTGGGACAAGCTTCACACGGTAATTCCTGAGATCGATGCTTCTTCTTATTTAGGATTCGGCGGAGATTCTTATTCCATCGATGCAAAAGGCGATACAATTGCTATTGTTGCCGGAGGTTTTGACGTGGATGTTGTCCTGATCAAATCCGTGGATAACGGAGCTACCTGGACAAAAACGATCGTTAACTATTTCCCGATCCCTTTATTTGACGAGCCTACAATGTTATCAGATATTAACAGTGACGGTATTGCCGATACACTGGAAACAAATGATGCATCTGTACACGTAATGCTCGACAACCAGGGCAAGGCACACGTATGGTTCGGACGCATGAGAATGCTGAATGATGACCTTGGTGATGCTGCTGTAAGCTACTTCCCGGGAACTGACGGCTTAATGTACTGGAATGAAAGCATGGGAGCTTCATCTGCTTCTGTTAACACTCCTGTAATGATCGCTGCTGCGGCAGATATCGATGCTGACGGAATTTTAAATGTTTCTGCATGGGGAACTTACCAGGTATCTCTTAGCTCTATGCCAACTGCCGGTATCGATGCTGCCGGAAGGATCTATCTTTCTTATTGCAGCATCTACGAAGGAAACGCTGAGAACGGCGCTCCTGCAGATGGAAAAAGCTACAGGCACATGTATGTAATGCGCTCCGATGACGGCGGCCTTACATGGTGTGCACCACAGGACGTTACTGACCCTCCGGGGCCATCTCAACAGGATTACGTTGAAGGAGTTTACGGTGCAATGGCAAAACGTGTTGACGGCTTCGTTCACCTCCTTGTTCAAACCGACGGAGCTGTAGGACACGGTGTTACTGCTGCTACTCCTGACCCACAAAGCGGGGATGCAACAATGAATTACATCAAGATCCCGGTAGCAGACCTTGCATGCCCGACAGGCATCAGCGACAAAGCAACTGCAATGTCTTCATTCGGATTGTATCCTAACCCTGCTGCTGAAAACACAAACCTTTCATTCACAGTAGCGAACAAAGGAAAAGTAAGCATCCGTGTTTTCAATGTAACCGGACAAATGATCTCTGAATTGACTAACCAGGAGTACGCTGCAGGAACATACAACATGCAGATCAGCCTTGATAAGTTCAATGCAGGTATTTACATCATCAACATGATCACTGCAGATGGAACTGCAACTCAGAAAATGATCGTTAAATAACCGATTGAAAAAAATAAGAAGCCCTTCCGGAAAACCGGGAGGGCTTTTTTTATTTCCTTTTTTGTAATTTTGAGCGGTTGCTATTAGAAAATGTTGATTAGTTTACGTCAGTTCGAGTTTTCGCCTTTTTCTGGCGAAAGTATCGGGAACTGGTCTGCTTCTCGAGAAGTTTATCCTGAGCGGAGTCGAAGGGCTTCGCACTCAATTGACATAAGCATTGTTGGTTCAAACCAACTATTAATTATTCCTGATTTAGTTGTCATTCCGGGCCTGACCCGGAATCTCGCTACGATCAAAAGGCAAGCGGAATTCTGCCAGCCGTAACATTCCAGAGAGATGCCGTGTCGGAGCACGGCATGACGGATAAACAGGGAGATTAAAAGAACATTTTCCTACAACAAATATTAAAGCATTAAATCCGATGGCAAAAAAAATCCTTTCAACTGTGCTTGGCCTTATCGGCGGGCTATTCGTCATCTTCTCACTGGAAGTGCTCGGACACATCATTTACCCGATGCCTGCCGGGATCAACCTCAGCGACACGGAAGCAATCAAAGCCTATACAAGCGGGGCTCCTTCACTCGTCTTCGTCCTTCTTGTATTTTCTTATGCATTGGGCTCCATGGCCGGCGGCCTCATTGCTGCTGCAATGGCTCCGGCCAATAAAATGGCAAAAGCGATCACTGTCGGCGGCATCCTGATGGGGCTTGGCGCTTATAACCTGTTCATGATCCCGCACCCGGTGTGGACCATCATCATTTCCATCTTCCTGTTCATTCCCTGCTCTTACCTTGGCGGATACTGGGGGATCAGGCTTTCTGCGAAAAAGACAAACTAAAAAAGCCCCTGCTTTCGCAAAGGCTTTTCATGATTTTATTTATTGACCGGCTATCTCAGGTCTTCCACGCTAACACCCGGATGCGCTTTCATATCGAATGTAAATTCCGTATCAGCGAGCGGCAGGTTAGTCTGGAAGCTTTTGATGGTGTAGGTTTGCGTAGAACCGTCCTTCATCATCATCTTCACGCTGGAGATCTGCTTTTTCACTTTATCAATGAACAATTTAGCAGTGTGGTATTTTTTCTTGTCAGGATTTTCAGGGAACAGGCTGATAGTTTGTGTAGTGGCGTCCTCTCCGTCAAACTTGTATTTGAAGCCTTTTTCATAGATCCTGAAGATAGTGGAAGGGTTAACGGCATCATCGCTGCCTGTTTCCACCTCTTTGATCTGCACTTCATTGGATGCCTTGATGTAATCCCAGATCGTTTTGCCATCGCAATAGATCACATGGCCGGGAATCTCTAATTTGTATTTATTTCCTTTCGTCTGGATCTTGCCTTCCTGGGAATCTTTCGATTTGTCTTTCTTTTCGGTTGTGAAGGTGAATTCAGCCTTTATGGAAGTGTATGCCTTTGTTTTTGTGCTCAGCTCATCAAGAATGGCTTTTGCTTTGGGATCGGTCTGTGCAGTTACTGCAGTAAAGCTTCCGACAGCTAACAGGGCAAGGAGAATATTTTTCTTTGTGAACATAATTGTTTTTTTATAGTTTCTCTGTATTATTCAAAAACTGTTCCAAAGATAACATATCTTTTATTAATACTTCCCTGGCTTTGGAACCCTCGAATGGCCCGATGATCCCGGCAGATTCGAGCTGGTCGACAATGCGGCCGGCACGGTTATAGCCTAATTTCAGCCTCCGCTGCAATAAAGATGCTGAGCCCTGCTGTGTGGAAACTACAATTTCAGCTGCCTGGTTGAACAGCTGGTCCCTTTCGGAAGGATCATCCATTTTTCCGCTGCCTTCGCCATTCTCATCCACGTATTCAGGAAGCAGGAATGCGGTAGGATAGCTCCGCTGGCTGCCGATGAAATCACAGATCTTGTCCACTTCCGGCGTATCCACAAATGCACACTGGATGCGGATGAGGTCATTTCCTGTTGATAAAAGCATATCCCCTCTCCCGATCAGCTGGTCGGCGCCACCGGCATCGAGGATGGTGCGCGAATCTATTTTAGATGTTACACGGAATGCGATCCGCGCAGGAAAGTTCGCTTTAATGGTTCCTGTAATGATGTTCACGGAAGGCCGCTGGGTGGCGATGATCAGGTGAATGCCGATGGCACGGGCAAGCTGTGCAAGGCGGGCAATAGGCGTTTCCACTTCTTTCCCCGCCGTCATGATCAGGTCGGCGAACTCATCCACCACCAGCACAATGTAGGGCAGGAACTTGTGCCCGTTATTCGGGTTTAATTTACGCGCAATGAACTTGGCATTGTATTCTTTTAAATTCCGCACCTGCGCTTCCTTCAGCAGGTCGTAACGCTGGTCCATTTCAATGCAAAGCGAGTTGAGCGTATGCACCACTTTTTTTGTATCGGTGATGATCGCTTCTGCCGAATCGGGCAGCTTGGCAAGGAAATGCCGCTCGATCTTGTTGAACAGCGTGAGCTCCACTTTTTTTGGATCCACGAGCACGAACTTGATCTGCGAAGGATGTTTCTTATACAACAGCGAAACGAGGATGGCATTCAGCCCGACCGATTTCCCCTGCCCTGTAGCACCGGCCATCAGAAGATGGGGCATTTTGGCAAGGTCGGCGATAAAGGTTTCATTGCTGATGGTCTTTCCTAACGCAATCGGCAGGTCCATCGAAGTGTTCTGGAATTTCTCTGAAGCAAGAATGGTACGCATAGGAACCATTTCGGCATTCTGGTTCGGAACTTCGATCCCGATGGTTCCCTTGCCCGGGATCGGCGCAATGATACGGATCCCCAATGCTGACAAGCTCAGCGCGATGTCATCTTCCAGGTTTTTGATCTTCGAGATCCTCACACCTGCTGCAGGGATAATTTCATACAGGGTAACGGTCGGGCCTACGGTAGCTTTGATCTTCTCGATCTCAATGCCGTAATCGCCCAGCGTTTTCAGGATCCTGTCCTTGTTCGCATTCAGCTCTTCGGTATTTATCACGATGTCTTTCGAGCCGCCGTAATTCTCCAGCAGGTCGAGCGGCGGAAACTGGTAATTGCCAAGGTCGAGCGTAGGATCATACTCTCCCACCTGCGCCACGAGCGCTTCGGAGATCTGCTCCGGGCTCAGCTCCTGCTCTTTCTGCTCCGGTTTTTCCACGGTGAACTGAACACCGCCTGTGTCTGCTGAAAGTACGATCGGCTCCGGCTCAACAGGCTTTTCCACTTCTTCAATGATCTCGTGCCTTACATCGTTGGTGATCTCCATCTCTTCCTTCACTTTCAATACAGGTGGCAATACTTCTTCTTCCTCCTCTTCCTCCGTTAAAAAAGGCTCTTCTTCGATCTCCTCTTTGAATGAATTCACCGGCAGTTCTTTTTCTTCCGGCTCCGGTTCTGGGCCTTTGTCATCGTTCAGCGGATCTTTTTTTCCAAGGTCGAAGGAGATATTGAATGCAGCAACGAGGAAAACAATGAATGCAAAGAACAGCAATACTCCTGTGCCGATGTAACCGAGCAGGCCATTCAGCCTGACGCTCATGGTATAACCGAAAGCGCCGCCGAGGAAGAAAAAGGAATTGCTGAAAATATAGCCCAGCAGAACGGAGCTGAACACAAGAAAGAAAAAGGAATAAGCGTATACCTTCCGGATATTGAAGAAGGCAACGTTGAAGGTGATCCTTAACCCCGTCGCGAAAGCAACAAAAGCAAAGATATAGGACGCCACGCCAAACCATTTGTGCACGAATATATGTGAGAGCAGGGCGCCAAATTTTCCCAGCCAGTTCTGAACAGTTGTTTCGGGCGCGAAGAGATTGCCCATTACCTTATCCTGGTCTACCTGCCAGGTAAATGCAAAGGAAGTAAATGCAATGGCAAGGTAAACGGAGAGCAGCAGCAATGAAAGCCCGAAGATCTTCTGGAAACGCTCATTGCGGGTAAATGCAAAAAGGGAATCCACTTTTTCTGAAAGGGAAGTTCCCGGCGCGCTTTCCACGCTCTTTTCTTTTTTCGGCTTGCTTTCCTTCTCTTTGGATGAAGATTTACCTTCGGCCTTTTCTTCCCTGATCGTATTCTTTAACGTATTTTTTTTCGGCTCGGCCATTGAAACGGAAATTGAGATGATGGATCTAACAGCAAGGCTACTGCCTGCATTTTTTCCAACATCAAAATTACCAATTGAGGATGCGGTTGAGAGGGAATGTTCAAAATCTTATAAACGTGGCACTGTGGAAAACAAAAAAGCCTCCCGGATCGCGGAAGGCTTTCGTGGCAGGAGCTTTTAAGGCTTATTGTCCTCCGCCCATCTGCAACATTTCTTTCTGGAACTCTTCCATGGTGGTTTCCTTGTATCCTTCTTTCGGGATCTCAAATTTACTGTCGGCAACCGGCTCCCTGGCAACCGATTTTGTGGTGAACGACATTTTGATGCCTCCCTGGTTGATGGTGTATTCCATCGGGAAGCCTTTCAGGCCTTTGTATGCCGATTTCATCTCCGAGGCCGGGATCTCTTCGGTGTAATAAATATTCACGACCTCTTCCTTGCCTTCTTTTGTTTTCATGGTCACTTCTGCTTTTTTGCATTTGTAGCCTGCGATCATCTTCGTTTCATCGAGGTATTTGATGGTGGTTTCCGGTGCCGCCGCCTCTTCTTTCTTCACATCCGCCTCGTTCATGCGGATCAGGTATTTCTGTCCCATGATGTCCATCAGCGTAAAGATCTGCTTTGATTTGGTATCCATGATGGCAGTGGTGCTCTGGATCGCCATGTTCAGATCGGTGCGGCGCTTGTCGCCTTTAATGTAGGTAACCGATTCAGCCCCGCTGAGCATGGCCATTGCTTCCTGTGGCAGGCCTGAGCCTTCGAAGGAAATGGAATAGGTGATGATGCCTTCAAAAGGCGTGTTCTTCTGCGCTGAAACATTAAGAATGGCCAGTACCGCGCATACTGCCGCTGTAACTATCTTTTTCATGTACATAAAATGTTGGGTTATTGTAATCCTAAAAATAATTCATCCATTGCTGCCTTGGTGATCGGCTTATAGTCTGTCGGAAGCTCGAAGGTGGCATCATCGATATCCTCATTTTTTACGGTTTTCGCTGTGAATTTCATCTCCAGCCCGAATTTCTTCATCTGGTATTCCATCAGCACACCGTCTACTTTATAGAATGGATTTGCAAAATTAGGGTCTTTGATGTTCAGCTCTTTGGTGTAGTAAATATCAAATTCGCTGGCGTATTCGTCATTCACTTTTACATGTGCTTTCTGGCAGTTATAGCCGGCGATCACTTTTGTGCCTTTTACAGGAGTGATCTCCACCGGGTAGGCACCGTTTTCCTTTTGGATCTCGGCATCGCCCTGTACGAGTGAGAATTTCTTGTTCAGGAGCTTCACCAGCTGGGTCATTGACTTGGTTTCGGGATCGGAAATGAATGCCGTGCTGAACAATCCCATTCCGGCGCTCATTTCAGCGGAGGATTTATTGTTCTTGAACTTGATGGTCATTTTATTCGGGGCAAGGCTTGCCATGGGATTGCTTTGGTCAACAACGGCAGCATCGTATTCGATGGCCCCTTCAGAGATGAACTTCTCATCGGAGTTACTGCAACCTGTGACAAATAAGATATATAAACAGCTGGCAAAAGCTATGAGTAGTGGCTTTTTCATATCAGTCCGTGCAAATCAACCGTTTCCTGTGTTAAACAATTGAACACCTATATTTTTACGATTAAGGTGCGAAAGATAGCGATTAAATGATACAAGTCAAAATTTTAAGCATCCTGTTCAAAACTTAAGCGCAAACCCTTGTGAAACTGGCCTCCGGCCTCCCGACTGTTAATAACCCAGCGTTTTCAGCATGGATTTATAGCTCTGCTCCTTTGCAAACAGCCTTGTGCTGATCTCCCCGTCATCATCCCTGTCGATGATCACATGCTTGGGCGCAGGGATCAGGCAATGCTGGATACCGCCGTAACCACCCAGCGATTCCTGGTAAGCGCCTGTATGGAAGAAACCAAGGTATTGAGGGATCTTCTGCTTTTCATTCACAATAGGCATGTACACCTGGTTCAGGTGCGATTCGGCATTGTAATAATCCTCGCTGTCGCAGGTCAATCCTCCTAAATTCACCCGCTGGTATTCCTTTTCCCAGTTATTGATGGCCAGCAGGATGAATTTCTGCTTGATCCCCCAGGTATCGGGCAGCGTGGTGATGAAAGAGCTGTCGATCATGTACCAGAGCTCATTGTCGTTCTGCTTTTTCACATCCACGATGGAATACAGCGCAGCGCCGCTCTCTCCTACCGTGTAGCTTCCGAATTCGGTGAAAATGTTAGGCTCCTGCACATCCCGCTCTTCGCAGATGTTTTTGATCTTCTGGATGATCTCATCCGCCATGTAAGCGTAATCATAGCTGAAGCCGAGAGAAGTGCGGATCGGGAAACCGCCGCCGATGTCGAGTGAATCCAGCGTAGGACAAACCTTTTTCAAGTCGCAATAAACATTGATGCACTTGGAGAGCTCCGACCAGTAGTAAGTGGTGTCCTTTATCCCGGTGTTAATGAAAAAATGCAGCATTTTCAGCTCACATTTGGTGCTGCCTTTTATGCTGGTATTGTAATAATCGATGATGTCCGCTTCACGGATGCCGAGGCGGGAGGTATAAAACTCGAACTTGGGCTCTTCATCCGTTGCCACCCGGATCCCGATCTTGAACTTCTTTTTACAGAGCTTTTCCAGTGCCGGAAGCTCCTTTTTATTGTCAAGGATCGGAATGGAATTCACAAAACCGTCGTTGATAAGCTCGGAAATGTATTTGAGATAGGTCGGCCTTTTGTATCCGTTATTGATGATGAAAGTATCCTTGGTGATCCTGCCTGAGTTATACAGGGAGCGGATCACCGGAACATCAAATGCAGAGGAAGTTTCGAGGTGGATGTCGTTTTTAAGCGCCTCTTCCAGCACAAAAGAGAAATGAGAGCTTTTTGTACAGTAACAATATGTATATTTGCCTTTATAATCAGCCCTGGCCATTGCCACATTGAACAGCTTTTTGGCTTTTTGGATCTGGGCGCTGATCTTAGGCAAATAACTGATTTTAAGAGGCGTACCGTATTTTTTGATGATGTCCATCAGCGGAATATCATGAAAATACAGTTCATCATCTGTAACATTAAAGCCATCCTGTGGGAAATCAAAGGTTTGTTCGATCAGGTCGCGGTATTTATTATCCATTTTATCGTCTTAAATTAGTTAGTAAAATTGAGCCTCACAAATGTAAGTAACTTACTTTGATATTTTTTATTCAATGTAAGTAATTCGGATAGAAATTAATATGCCAGCGGTTTTAACAAAAACTACCGCTTTAACTACAAGCAATTATTATGAAAACCTTAAAATTCATTGAAGTAAAATCGGAAATTGGCGCAGGAACACGCGGTGCCAGCATGGGAATTGATGCCATCAAGATCGCTGCGCTGGATTATGGAAGCAATATGTTCAAGCAGATCGAATCGATCGAGATCAAGACAGAGAACCAGCTTTTGTTTGAGCCCTCCAAGCCGCCTTATGCCAAACGCATTGAAGGGATCCTTGCCATTTACGACCGGGTTGCCACACAGGTATCCCAAACACTGAAAAAGAATAATTTCCCGATCATACTCGCCGGCGACCACAGCACTGCTGGCGGAACCATTGCCGGGATCAAAATGGCCTATCCGAAACAACGCCTCGGCGTGATCTGGATCGATGCGCATGCCGATATTCACAGTCCTTACACTTCGCCTTCCGGCAACATGCACGGAATGCCGCTTGCTGCTTCCTTAAGCGAGGATAACATGGCGAGCAAGATGAACAAGCCGGACAAAGAGACGGTAGATATGTGGAACCGCCTGAAGAAGATCGGTGGAATTGCTCCAAAGATCACCTATAAAGACCTGGTTTACATTGGCGTACGCGATGTGGAGCCGGAAGAAAGCTACCTGCTGAAAAAACACAAGATCAAAACCTTTACAACGGCGGAAGTGAAGCGTAACGGGGTGGAGAAAATCGCGAGGGATACGCTGGCGCATTTATCCGGCTGTAATCTTATTTATGTTTCCTTTGATGTGGACAGCATGGATTCCTCCATTTCCAAAGGAACCGGAACGCCTGTACGGAACGGGATCACGGAAAAGGAAGCCGGCAGCTTGTGTGTCCGGCTGATCCAGAATGAAAAGGTGTGCTGCTTCGAGATCTGCGAAGTAAATCCAACCCTTGACAAAGAGAACCTGATGGCGGAGAACACTTTTGAGATCCTGCAGAAGGTTGTGAGCCAGCTGACGTACTAAAAATTATGAATTTCAGAGATGGAGAAATGGAGAATTAACTCTCCATTTCTCCAATTCAATAAATCACCAATTCGTATATGACCCTTGAACATACACTTTCTCAAAAAACCATAGAAGCGCTTCAATCACTCTATGGTGCAAGCATTGAGAAAGTTTCTTTTGAAAAGACCAACCCCGATTTTGAAGGAGACCTCACACTGGTGGTCTTCCCTTTCCTGAAAGTTTCGAAAAAAAAGCCGGAAGATACAGCCACCGAGATCGGGAATTACCTGGAAAACAACCTTGCCGAGATCGCATCCTTTAATGTGGTAAAAGGTTTCCTGAATATTGTGATCGCGGATTCCTTCTGGCTGAACTATTTCAAATCCATCAACGGCAGGAGCTTCATCAAACCTGCACCGGAAAATGCACCGGTGGTGATGGTGGAGTATTCATCGCCCAATACCAATAAGCCTTTGCATCTCGGGCATGTCCGGAATAACCTGTTAGGCTTTTCCGTTTCCGAGATCCTGAAAGCGGCCGGCAACAAAGTGATCAAGACGAACATTGTGAACGACCGCGGAATTCACATCTGTAAAAGCATGCTGGCCTGGCAACTCTTCGGAAATGGTGAAACACCTGCTTCCAGCGGCATGAAAGGCGATCACCTCGTTGGAAAATATTATGTTGAATTTGACAAACAAAATAATATTGAAGCATTAAATCTTTTACACACAACAAACAGAAACAAAGTAAATAATTTAAGTATAGAAGATTCTGTTAAACTGGTCCAATTTGAGTTGGGAGATGAAAAGATAAACAATATGATGGTTAATTATCATCTATCTAAGTCGACCCCTGAAGAAAATAAAGCACTGCTTGAATTTTTCAAAAACAAAACTCCATTAATGCAGAATGCGCAGGACATGCTCCGCAAATGGGAAGCGGGCGACAAAGACGTCCGTGCACTGTGGGAAACCATGAACGGATGGGTGTACGATGGATTTGCACTGAGCTATAAGATGCTCGGGGTGGATTTCGATAAGATCTATTATGAAAGCAATACATACATCCTCGGGAAGAACATCATCGAAGACGGGCTCGCAAAAGGAGTGCTGAAACGCAGGCCGGATAATTCAGTATACGCCGACCTTACCGCCGAGGGGCTGGATGAAAAAACTTTGCTGCGCTCCGATGGCACTTCCGTGTACATGACGCAGGACCTTGGTACAGCGCTGGAACGGGCGAAGGAAGTCAATTTCGACAAGCATATTTACACGGTGGGCAACGAGCAGGATTACCATTTCAAGGTTCTGTTCCTCATCCTCAAAAAGCTTGGCTACAAATGGGCGGATGAATTGTATCACCTCTCTTATGGAATGGTGGAATTACCGGATGGCAAAATGAAATCACGCGAGGGCACTGTTGTGGATGCCGATGAGCTGATGGATGAAATGATCGCCACGGCAAAGAAAACTGCGGAAGAGCTTGGAAAAGCGCAGGACCTGGATGAAGCAGATAAAGAGCATTTGTATAAAACAGTCGGACTCGGCGCATTGAAATACTTTATGCTCAAGGTGGACCCGAAAAAGAAAATGCTTTTTAATCCCTCCGAGTCGATTGATTTTAATGGCAACACAGCACCTTTTATCCAGTTCAATTATGTAAGGATCTGTGCCCTTCTGCGCAAAGCAAAAGAAGGGCTGTTGAATTTTGAAGATGTGGATGTGTTCACACACAACATTCACCTGCTGCCGAAAGAAAAAGAGCTGCTGGTGAAGCTGCATGGTTTTGATGCTGTCCTGAAACAGGCTGCTGCAGAGCTGAACCCTTCGCTGATCGCCAATTATGTTTACGATCTCGCAAAGGAATACAGCCAGTATTATCACGAAACAAACATCCTGAAAGAATCGGAAAAGGACCTGATCATGTTCCGCCTGCAATTATCCAACACCATCGGGATTGCAATAAAATCCGGGATGGGATTGCTGGGGATTGAAGTTCCGGAAAGGATGTAAGGCTTAGGAATTTTATATAGAAAATGTTGGTTTAAAACGACAATGACTGTGTCACTTCGTTGCGAAGCGTATCGAGAAGTAGACCAGTTCTCGATACTTTCGCCAGAAAAGGCGAAAACTCGAACTGACATAAATTAACCAACTATTAATTATTCCTAATTTAGTTGTCATTCCGGGCCTGACCCGGAATCTCGCTACGATCAAAAGGCATGTGGAATCCTGCCAGCCGTAACATTCCGGAGAGATGCCGTGTCGGAGCACGGCATGACGGATAACAGGAAGATAAACCAACAATTTTCTAAAACAATTCGTTCATAAAAAAAGGTGTTGAATAATTCAACACCTTTTTCTTTTTACGCTTTATCTTTTTAATTGCTCAGCAACTGGATATATCCCTGCTGGTTGATCTCAGCATCGCCCAGCGTTTTTGCCGTGATGATGTAATAATATGTTCCGTCAGGCGATCCGTTACCGTTCCAGCCCTGCTCTATGCCATCCCACTCGGCAACTTTAATACCCCAGCGGTTGTAGATCGCGCAATGGAATGAGCTCATGCCATCGCTGGTTATTCTCCATACATCATTGTTGCCATCCCCGTTCGGGGTGAAGATATTCGGTACAACCAATACAGGATCGTAAATGTTGACACACTCAGTTGTAGTATCCTTGCAGCCTGCAGAGCTCACAACAACAAGAGTTGCACAATAATACCCCGGATGTCCGTAGTAATGGATCGGCGACCATGCAATGTTTGAATTGTTGAAGCCTGTCGAATCACCGAAGTTCCAGTGCGGGCTTGTTCCCGGAGTTGAAAGGTTCACGAAGCCGATACCTGTTCCCAATGGAACCGGGCTCGATGGCGTAATAGTGAAATTCGCAACAGGGATCGGGTTAACCGTGATCATGTTCGAATCGATCGTTGTTCCAACACAACCGAAGATATCCGTGCAGGTGATGCCAACGGTGTACACCGCGGATGAATCGTAGCAATGCAGCGGTGATGAAATGTTTGTGGTATCGCCATCACCGAAATCGTAATGTACGTTGCTGCAGGTCGGGCTTGCACCTTCGCTGAACTGAACGCATACCGGAACACATCCGCTGTTGATATCCGAAGTGATGCTCGGCACAGGTAATGCTCTTACAATAATGTTCTGCGTTGCAGTATCGCCGCAGACACCGGCCACACCGTATGTTACCGTGTATGTACCCGGGCCGACTGAAGGATCAAATGTTCCGGCAGTAGAATTGGTGATCCCTGTTCCAGACCAAACTCCGCCTGCTGTTACGCCTGTAAGGTTGAAAGCTGGTGCACCGTCGCAAACAGGGCTTACCGCTGTAATCGTAGCATCGGCAGCATTCATAACCGTTACATTTACAGTATCCGTGTTTCCACAGGCACCTGAAATTGTATAGGTCACCGTTTGTGTTCCAACAGCGCCGGGAGTAAATACACCATTGATGGAATCAGTGATGCCTGTTCCGCTCCAGATCCCGCCCGGATGCGCTGAAGTAAGCGTGATAGGGCTTGCACCGAAGCAGATATCCAGTGGTTGTACGATCGTTACATCGAACAGGTTGGTCACTACAACAGTCATCGTATCCTGATTTGCACAGGAACCGAAGATCGTATACGTGATCACATGCGAGCCAAGGCCTGCAATGGAAGGATCAAATACACCTCCGCTGCTGCTGGTGATCCCTGTTCCTGTCCATGTTCCTCCTCCTGTAACGGCGCTGAACACTACGGGCGAACCGCTTACACAGATCGTAGGCGGCTGTGTAATGGTTGCATCAGAGAATGTGGTAACCTGGATGAGCACAGTATCCAATGTGCTGCAGGTACCTGAAGTAGAATAAGTAATAATGTGAGTTCCTAATCCCGCAAGTCCCGGGTTAAAGGTTCCACCCGATGCGCTGGTGATCCCCGGCCCTGACCATGTTCCGCCGGTACTGTCGGCTGTTAAGGTAACAGGTGGATTGCTCAGGCAGAATGGGCCTGCCGGTGTAATTGTTACATCAGGTGTTGGCAACACGGTAATGTTCACGGTATCTGCGCCTCCGCAGCTTCCCGGGATGGTGTAGATAACCTGTTGTGTTCCTACAGCAGAAGGTGTGAATGTTCCGGCAACAGAATCAGTGATCCCTGTTCCTGTCCATACTCCTCCCGGGTGCGCCGAGACAAGATTGAACGATGGTGTTCCCTGGCACAGAGGCGCGGGAGGTGTTATCGTCGGGTCAAAAAGATTCGTCACCTCCACGGTTACTGTATCAACGCTTGCGCAAACGCCCGACATTGAATACGTGATCACATGGGTTCCAAGTCCGGCAACTGCAGGGTCAAATGTTCCGGCCGCTCCGCTGGTGATCCCCGTTCCGCTCCAGGTACCTCCGCTTGTAACAGAAGTAAGCGTGGTAGGTGAGCCGCTGATACAAATGCTTGGCGGCTGGTTGATGGTAGCATCATACGTACTGTCGATAGTGACCATTACCGTATCGCTGGTATTGCACAGTCCCGGTGTAGTATACGTGATCAGTACAGAACCTATGCCTGCAACCGCAGGGTCGAATGCGCCCGTTGTGGAATTGGTGATCCCTGTTCCAGACCATGTTCCGCCGGTACTATCCGCGGTAAGCGTGATCGGCGAGCTGCTGATACACAAGGGTGGTACCGCCGCAATGACAGGATTAGCGCCACCGCTCGGGGTCACCTGCACTACCACAGACATGGTTACAGGTGAAAGGCAGGCTGTTAAAGGCGTACCGCTGGCAGTATATGTTGTTGTTGCAGAAGGGTTGGCAGTAACACTGGTTCCTGTTGTTGGCGACAAGCCTGTTGTCGGTGACCAGGTCCAGGTATAATCGCCTACATTGGATCCGTTCACGGAAATAGTAACAGGGCTTCCGCAGGTCCTTACCGTATCGGATACGGAAGAGCATGTTGCAGCAGGAGCACCCGCAGCACCCGGGTAAGAGAAGTATAATAAGTTGTTGATCGCGTTGGTTGCAGAAGCGTTATCGAGGATCACCACAAATTTGATGGTTTCGGTGGCGCCCGGAGCAAGGTTCTGAATGCGGTATGCAAGAGCGATGGCCTCATCCACAAAAACAGTGGAGCCTACGGTTTGTGTAAAGCCGGATCCGTTCCAGAGGTCGGAACCATCACGGTTTGTAAATCCGCCGTAGCTTGCCCTCCAGTTTGCACCGATAGCGGCAAGCCCGAGGTAAGAGTTCCAGGGTGAAGTTTGAGTAGCGCTTACATGTGCAAGGTTACAGCCTGTGCCGGGCTCGCTCACAATGGTATTCTGCGTGGTATAATCCCCGCTTAATGTCTGGTTGTTATCCGGATCCAGGTTCCTGTAATAATACATGTCAGGAATGGTTGCCGAAGTATTGTTCGTGATCGATACAGTAGTTGTATAGAACAGGTCATTTTCCTGCAGGAAATAATTGATCTTGAAATGGAGGTCGGTGCCTGAAGTTGCATCGCCTTCCCAGTCTGCCGAATAGCAGCTGAAAGTATGTGACCAGTTGGTGATCGATCCGTTGATCTGCTGCAAGCTTGCACAGTTGTTTCCGCCGGAAGCCCCGCCGGAAGTGCCGATCTCGAAGCCCCAACCGTTCTCAGGAGAACCCGGTGTAAAAAAATCACCGTCAAAGGTAGCCCATGCATTTACCTGTGGATTGGCGACAAATCCGAAATAATTTGTCCCCGAGCGGTAATGCATCCCGGAAGGTGGCGGCGATACTGTAACGTCGCATCCTTCGAACCCGCCGGCGCCGGCAATACCTATCTCAACGCTTGTTGCCTTGATGTATGCATTGGCCCCGACCATTTGTGCTTTCAGTGAAGCCGAATACAGTACAACAAGCATTAGCGTTGCACAGCCGCTGATTAATCCCCTGAGTTTTCCGTGTTTCATGTTTTTTGTGTTGTTTTTATTATAATTATTTACTGAGTAGTTGAACAAAGCCTTGCTTCTCGATCGTTTTGTCATTCAATCCTTTTATATCAAGGATAAAATAATACACGCCATCCGAAGCTATATTTCCGCTGGTGGTCCTTCCATCCCATCCTGCATTCACTGAAGAAAGCTCCGCTATTTTAAGTCCCCACCTGTCATAAATTGTGCAAGTTAATTCTTTCACCCCAGTTGAGGAAATAAAGAATACATCATTATTTCCATCCCCGTTCGGAGTGAAGATATTCGGGATGTTCACCGTAGCATCATTTGCCACCACAATGCACTCTGAAGCCGTATCTGCACAACCGCTTGTATTGGCAGACACCAGCGTTACGCAGTAGGTGCCTTCATTTGCATAGGTGTGGATGTCGCTCGACAGGAACGATGTGTTGCTCGCCGAGGCAGGATCACCGAAATCCCATGCCTGGCTGCCGCCGGATGTGGAAATATCGGTAAAGGTGATCGCAGTGTTTGCCGGAACAACCCCGGAAGGTGAAACCGACATGGCTGCAACGGGTACCGGCGATACACTGATGGCAGCAGGAACCGTTGTGGTTCCCACGCAGCCATTCGCATCGGTGCAGGTAATGGAATATCCGTAGGTTCCTGCAGCAGTATAGCAGTGCGTAGGATTGGATGATCCGGATGTAGCCCCGTCGCCGAAATCATAACTTAGGGAAGAGCAGGTGGTACTTACCGATTCTGTGAACTGGACGCATACAGGGGCGCATCCGCTTGTAATATCAGGTGTTGCAACAGGCGATGGCAAAGCATTCACGGTTATGCTCTGTGTGGCTGTATCGCCGCAGGCGCCGGAAATTCCGTAGCTGATCACAAATGTTCCCGCGCCGGAAACAGCAGGGTCAAATGTTCCTGCAGCAGCGTTGGTGATGCCGGTTCCTGACCAGGTTCCACCTGCCGTTGCAGCTGTGAGGTTGAATGCGGCAGTGCCTGCGCAAACAGGTGTAACGCTGTTGATCGTGGCGTTGAGCGGCGCCGTTACTGTAACGTGCACCGTATCGGTGTTTCCGCAGCTTCCGCTGATCGTATAGGTAATTGTAAAGGTGCCTGTACCCGCTGTTGAAGGTGTGAATGTTCCGTTCACAGCATCAGTGATGCCTGTGCCTGACCAGGTCCCGCCGCCGGTTGCAGCAGACAAATTGAATGGAGCTGCTCCTATGCAGACAGGTGTCGCGTTTGCGATTGTTGCATCCAGCAATGAAGTTACGTTCACGGTCACGGTATCTGTTGCAGCGCATGATCCGCTGATGGTATAGGTGATCACATGTCCGCCCACACCTGCTGTAGCAGGGTCAAACGTGCCGTTCGCAGCATCTGTTATTCCCGTTCCCGTCCATGCACCGCCTCCTGTAGCCGCAGTTAAATTGAAGGCTGTAGCGCCCACGCACACATTGGTGACAGGTGTAATGCTTGCATTGGCAGCTGTATTCACGGTAACGATCACTGTATCGTTTGCAGCACAGCTTCCGCTGATGGTATACGTGACCGTATAGGTTCCGGCTCCTGCAACTGAAGGATCAAATGTTCCTGCCAGTGAATCGGTGATTCCTGTTCCTGACCATGTACCGCCTGCAGTTGCTGCAGTTAAATTGAATGGAGATGCGCCCTGGCAAGCTGCCGCAGGCTGGGTGATGGTTGCATTTGAATTTGAAGTCACCGTAACAAGCGCAGTATCTGAATTACCGCAGCTTCCGCTGATCGTATAGGTAACAGTGAATGTTCCGATACCTGCCACTGAAGGATCGAATGTTCCGCTTGCACCGTTGGTAACACCTGTTCCGCTCCATGTTCCGCCGCCTGTCGCAGCTGAAAGATTGAAGGAAGAAGCAGCCACGCAGGTGGATGGTGCAGTTGTAATTGTTGCATCCAGCAGGGAGCTTACATTCACAGTCACGGTATCCGTTGCGCCGCATGATCCGCTCAATGTATAAGTGATCACATGAGCCCCGATACCTGCAGTGGCAGGATCAAATGTTCCGTTCACACCGTCAGTGATGCCTGTGCCGGTCCATGCACCTCCGCCTGTTGCAGCGCTGAGGTTAAATGAAGCTGCACTGACACAGATCGTGGAGGGCTGTGTGATGGTCGCATCGGGTGGTACAGTGATCGTAATGGTAGTTGAATCCGTATTTCCGCAGCTGCCGCCTACTGTATTGATCACAGTGTACGTGCCTGCCGTACTTGCAGAAAGGTCAACAAGGCCGGTGGAGGCATTGATGCTTAATCCTGCTGTGGAGCTGAATGTGCCTGCGGTTCCGCCTGCAGCCAACACAGGAGAAGGATCCGTCCCGTTCTGGCAATAAGGTGTTCCCGTATAGCTGAACGATGCAATTGCAGGAGCTGTGATCGTGATCGAAGAGCTTGCTGTTGCAGATGCGCATCCGCCCGAAGCGGGGATCGTGTTGGTAACAGTGTATGTTCCCGGCGTGCTGGCAGAAAGGTCAACTTCCCCCGTTCCTGAACTTACAAATACCAATCCGGCTGTCGAAGTGAAGGTTCCTGCCGTTCCACCGCCGCTGAATGCCGGCAACGGATCAGTTCCCGATTGGCAATAAGGTGTTCCGGTATAGCTGAAGGTTGCTGCAGGAGCATTGGTAATGGTGATATTGATCGTACTTGAAGAAGGACAAGGGCCGGCGGTGGTATACGTTACAGAATACGTATTCAATGCACTTGAGATCAGCGTGATCGTTCCTGTGCTGGCATTAATTGTGATCCCTGCAGGAGAAGCGCTGAATGTTCCTCCCGGCGTGCCTGTAATTGTTGGCGTAGGGTCAGTGCCCGAAACGCAGAACGTGGAAGAAGGATAATTGAATGCCGCGCTCTGAACCGGTGTGATCGTTATGGATGAAGTTGCCGTAACTGCAGGACAGCCGCCCGATGCAGCAAGGGTATTGGTAACAGTATATGTTCCTGCTGTACTTCCTGCAAGATTCACCAGCCCTGAGGCGCTATTGATGCTCAAACCTGCAGTGGAAGTAAATGTTCCGGCAACGCTTCCTGCCCCAATCACAGGAGAAGGATCAGCAGCATCCTGGCAATACGGTGATGCCGTATAGCTGAAGCCTGCTGTTTGCGGCGCAGTGATCGTAATGCCGGATGTGGCTGTTACGGCTGCACATCCGCCCGAAGCGGCAATTGTATTGGTTACTGTATAGGTTCCCGGCGTGCTGGCTGCAAGGTTCACGACACCTGTACCGGCTGTAATGCTTAAACCTGCTGTGGATGTAAATGTCCCCGCAACACCGCCACCGCTGAATGCAGGCGATGGATTTGCCGCGCTTTGGCAATAAGGCGTTCCTGTATAACTGAATGACGCAACAGGCTGCGCGGTGATCGTGATGGATACTGTAGCTGTTACCGCTGCACATCCGCCCGAAGCGGGAATGGTGTTGGTGACCGTGTAGGTTCCCGGAGTGCTGGCCGCAAGATTCACTACGCCCGTTCCGGCTGTGATACTTAAACCGGCAGTGGATGTGAATGTACCCGCAACTCCTCCACCGCTGAACGTCGGCGATGGATTTGCAGCGCTTTGACAATAAGGTGTTCCGGTATAGCTGAATGTTGCAACAGGCTGTGCTGTGATCGTGATAGGCGATGTAGCGGTTACAGCGGCACATCCGCCCGAAGCGGCAATTGTATTTGTTACCGTGTATGTACCCGGGGTGCTTGCCAGCAGGTTCACTGCACCTGTTGCAGCATTGATGCTCAAACCTGCAGGAGACGTGAATGTCCCGGCAACACCACCGCCGCTGAATGTCGGAGAAGGATTGGCTGCATTCTGACAATAAGGCGTTCCTGTATAGCTGAAAGTTGCTACAGGCTGTGCCGTGATGGTAATGGAAGCTGTGGCTGTAGCGGCAGGACAACCACCCGCAGCTGGAATTGTATTGGTTACCGTATAGGTTCCCGGCGTGCTGGCTGCAAGGTTCACTACACCTGTACCGGCAGTGATGCTTAAGCCTGCTGTGGAAGTAAATGTTCCTGCAACACCACCTCCGCTAAAGGTTGGCGAAGGATTAGCAGCACTTTGACAATAAGGAGTTGCTGTATAGCTGAATGTTGCAACAGGCTGCGCTGTGATCGTGATCGGGGATGTAGCGGTCACTGTGGCACATCCGCCCGAAGCTGCAATGGTATTTGTTACAGTATAGGTTCCGGGAGTGCTGGCCAATAAATTAACAGCGCCTGTTGCAGCATTGATGCTCAAACCTGCGGTAGACGTGAATGTTCCCGCAACACCACCACCGCTGAACGTTGGTGATGGATTCGCAGCGCTCTGGCAATAAGGTGTTCCGGTGTAACTGAAGGTTGCCACCGGCTGTGCTGTAATTGTAATCGTAGCTGTGGCTGTAGTGGCAGGACAACCGCCTGAAGCAGGAATTGTATTTGTAACTGTATAGGTTCCGGCAGTGCTGGCTGCAAGGTTCACAACGCCTGTACCGGCGGTAATGCTTAAACCTGCTGTGGATGTGAACGTTCCTGCAACACCTCCGCCGCTGAATGTGGGAGATGGATTTGCAGCTGTCTTACAATAAGGAGTCCCGGTATAGCTGAACGTTGCTACCGGCTGCGCAGTGATCGTGATCGGGGATGTGGCAGTAATTGTAGGACATCCGCCTGATGCTGCAATGGTATTGGTAACTGTATATGTGCCCGGCGTGCTTGCCAGCAGATTCACCTGCCCTGTTGCAGAATTGATGCTCAATCCGGCCGTAGAGCTGAAAGTTCCCGCAACACCACCGCCACTGAACGTTGGTGATGGATTGGCTGCACTCTGGCAATAAGGAGTTGCGGCATAGTTAAAGGTTGCGACCGGCTGTGCAGTGATCGTAATACTGGAAGTGGCTGTTGCAGCCGGGCAACCGCCTGCTGCAGGAATTGTATTCGTAACCGTATATGTTCCCGGTGTGCTTGCTGCGAGGTTCACTGCACCCGTGCCTGCCGTAATGCTTAAGCCTGCTGTGGATGTGAATGTTCCGGCAACGCCGCCGCCACTGAACGTCGGCGATGGATTAGCTGCATTCTGGCAATACGGCGTTCCGGTATAGCTGAAAGTAGCAACCGGTGCAGGATTTACTGAAACTGTTGCGACTGCTGTTCCTGTGCAGCTGCCTGTTGTACCTGTAACTGTATATGTAGTTGTAGATGCCGGACTTGCAGTAGCAGTGTTTGCTCCTGTTGGAGTTGCCCCCGCGGTCCATGTATAGGTGGTACCGCCTGAAGCCGTCAATGTGGCTGTTCCGCCGGAGCAGATGGTCTGTGAAGTCACTGTAACTGTTAATCCGGGATTAACTGTTACAACTACCGGGATCCGGTATGTTCCCGGGCAGGTGCCTACATAATAAGTTGTTGTGCTTGCAAGCGCAGGTGTTGTGAACGAAGCACCTGAGCCTACTACAGATCCGCCGGTCTGTGCATTCCACCAGGTGATCGTTGTTCCCGGGGGAACTGTTCCTGCCAGGGCAGCCGTAAGCGTGGCTGTATTTCCGGAACAGATGGTAACGTTGGATGCTGTGATCGTAAAGTTGGTGATGGTTTGGCCGGTAAGTCCCGTTCCGCCCATTGTTGCACCATTCGGAAGGAATTCGGAAAGCTGGGATGATTGTGTATATCCGCTGTTTCCGCCGTTTGCCTGCTGTACCGGGGTTCCGTTCGCAACCGCGATATAACCGCCGCCGCCGCCGCCGCCCGGGCCTTCTGCTTCTGTAAGATTAAAAAATCCGCTGGTGTTCTGCAGCTGGAATCCGCCGATGCCGCCGTTTGCACGAATGGCAACACCAGAAACCGTACCGGTGGTGTTCAATATAATAGTACCGCCGCCACCTGCGCCGCCGCCCGCATCTTTACCGGGATTCGAGCCTGCAATATTTGTGCTTCCGCCCACCGCTCCATCGGAAATGATCGAGTCATTGCCTGTTCCGGTAAATGCGCCGTATGTTACAAAATAAATGATCCCGCCACCTTTTCCGCCCGCACCAGCCTGCCCGTTATCCTGTTCGCCTGCGCCGCCGCCGCCGCCAAGGAAGATCCTTCCACCGGAATAGTCAAGCGGACGGCCACCAAGTCCTCCCAAATTATAACGGTATGATCCGCCCCATGCATTGGTCACACCCGGTGTTCCGGGCCCGAGCGTGGTAGCATTCTGGTTGGAGCTTGAAAAAGAATATCCGCCCCTTCCGCCGCCGGAAGATGTTGAAGCTGCAAAGCCGGGTGATTCCAGGTTCCATGCTGCTGCCCAGCCTGCACCGGTTGTATTCGGATTCCCCTGTCCTGTCCATGCAGCAGTATTACCGGCATTTCCGCCGCCACCACCGCCTGTGTTCCAAACGTTACCGCCACCACCGGCATTTGCCGGGGCAGCACGGCAGAATTTTCCGCCGTAAGGTGTGTAATCGGTATCATAACCTGCTATGCCTTCTCCTTTATTTGTCCCTACATCAAGCGATACGCAGGAATACAGCGTTGTTGTTGTCCTACCGGTTGTTGTAAACACGGCGCCTCCCCTGAAACCTGTCCCGGTCGTGTTGATCTTCGAACCGGCATTCATGGTGGTAGCACCCAGCACTTCCACAGCCAGCACTCCGCCGCTTGTACCGTTCCATACCTGGCAGGTAAGCACGCAGGGCGCAGTGAGTGTGAGTGTGTTGTATCTCGGCACACGGACCACCTGTGTTTTCCCGGTAGCAGTGTAGCTGTTCGTAAGTCCGCAGTCAACGGTGATTGTGGTTGCATTCGGCACCGCCAATACTTCGGCATATTCATATCTTCCTGAATTGTTGTAACTGGTGACATCTCCCCAGGTAGGGTCATTCGGATCGCTGATGGTAGGTGCGCCGGCATCAGGCTGGCCAAGGATGGTTGCGCCCTGCATCTGGATGATCATGATAAGATCGCCGGGAGCAAGATTTCCTGTAAAGCGCCCATTGGCATTCAGGCCGCTGGCAGTAACTGAAATGGATGTTGCACCGGCAGCTACATTGGCTGAAACGCTGGTGTATTCGTTAACGATACGGTTGGCGGTATTAATTGTTACGTTGCCATCTTTACCGCGCTGTGCAAAGGAAAAAGAGGACAACAATCCCAGGCCTGCAAGAAAACATGTAGGAAGTAATTTCATCAATCAAAAATAAAATTAGTCAGATTCAAAAATATTTAGCCAATATATGGGTTATTATCGATTTTCACAATATACCCCTCCGACTTTGGATATCAGATGCTAATTTCTTTGAAAGGGTTGCGTGGGACCCACTCGGAAGGCTTCAAATAATCAATAAAAGGCTTAATAATGCGGTTGGAAAGGGGATTCCGGTGACGGATATAACAGGTAAGCTCATAAGCTTCTGCCCCTACCGTACTTTTGATCTCAGATGCGGTCCGCCCGAGAATGAGCTGCTTTTTGTTGTTTTTGATGGCTTCTATGATGTAATCGTAGAGGATATTCTGGTACACTTCCAGCTCTTTGTTCAGCTCATAGTCCAGCCCGATGAAATGGGCTTCCTGCTCATTCTCCAGGGTGAAGGAGGAGCGGAAGCCGACCAGCTTTCCATCGTGGTAATAGGCCGTAAAGTTGAATTTATCCGCCAGCGTCCTTTTCAGCTCGGCAAAATAAGGGGAAGTCAGGGATGCCATCCTGAATTTTGCCTTCAGGTGCACATTGTTGAATAGGGTTTGAATCTCCCCTGCATTCGCCATGATCTCTTCTGCATTGAATTCCTTCCGTTCCAGCCCTGCTCCTTTTTTCACAATGCTCTTCGCCCGGTGCCGGTATTTCTTGCTCATGGCATTGAGGTACTCCTCAAATGTTTTCCACTGAATGTCGACGATCATATTCGGCTCTACCAGGAAATCGTGGTATTTGTATTCATCCAGCTCCCTGGCATGAGGAAGTGAAGAGGAATAAAAGTCCTTTACAAGCACTGCCGCGATCTTTCCCCTGAGCTTTTCAGCCCGGCTGATACGGTAGATCACATCGGCAAGCGCATCGATCACTTCCGTTTTATTGATGCCCGGCGCACAGGTAAAACCGTGCTCTCCGCTTACATACGCATTTCCGCAGATAAGCAAACGCATGTTCACTTTATCGGCGCTGCGCAGGATGTGATTGGCAAGGTGCTTTTTGATATAATCGGTGATGAAACAGGAAAATTCGGAATTGTCCTGCTCGAGAATGCTGCCAAAGCTTTCCGCAGAAAAATCGATCACCTGGAAATAAGCGATGGCGACCGGCTGGCCCATGTCATAAATAATGGCGTAATGAAAGCGCATGTTCTCCGGACGCGTTTTTTCGATCACGGATAAAAAAGGGATCTCCAGGAATTCGCTGCCATGGCCGACAATGCTGTTCCAGTGCTCTTTGTTGATCATGGAAACGGAATCGTAAACGGCAAAAGCAAAACCGGATGCTTTTTTACGCATGGCCGATTTTTTCTTATTGGGCACTTTATTACAGGAAATGAGCATACTCAGGTTAACAATTAGTTAGTGCTTGTGTTCATTTCAGACAGCATTAATTCTTTTATGTACTTCACAGGCGCACTTCCGTAGCTCAGGAATTTCTCATGGAATTTTTTCAGGTCGAACTTATCCCCCATTTGCTTTTTCAATTCTTCGCGGAAATCATAGATCTCGGTATAGCCGGTATAGTAGCAGCACAATTGAACCTGCGTAACGGACACACGCCTCCATTTGTTCTCTGCTTCTGTTTTCTGCTGGAAGGCTTCATCCACCAACAGGTGCATCGCATCTTCCTTGCTCATGTCCTTTGTGTGGACGCTGTAATCAAGAATGGTGTTGCAGGTGCTTCTCAGGTTCCATTTGTAATACATCAGCCACATCTCATCTGCATTATCGCCGTAGCCGCTTTCGAGCATCATGCGCTCGGTGTAAACCGCCCATCCTTCGATCATCGCGTTGTTGCCGAACAATGACTTGATCAGGCTTGGCGACTGGTTGCTATACACAAGCTGTGTGTAATGACCGGGGATCGCTTCGTGAATGTTCAGGATCTGCAGGATGTAATAGTTGTATTCACGCAGATAACTTTCTGCCTTTGCCTTGTCCCATCCGGAAAGGCTTCCTACATTATAAAAGGTTTTGCCGCCCTTGTCGTAAGGGCCCGGCGCTGAAATGGAAGCACCCGCCACTCCTGCCATGTAATCCGGCTCCTTGCGTACCACAAGCGGCTTGGACGGATCGATGTAAATGAGGTCTTTTTTCTTGATGAAATCGATAAGCACGGGGATCTGCTGCGTGATCGCAGCCTGGAAGGAATCAGCCTGCACATGCTTTTCGGAGATCTTATCGATCATCATGCGGATAGCTTTTAAGCTGTCATCCGGGATATGCGTGCCCGACAGGTATTTGTGCCAGAGCTTTTCGGTAAGCCCGTACATTTTCTGGTGCAGGTAATTTTTGTGCTTCAGTGCTTTCTGGTAGATCTCGTCGACAGTGTAGCCGGACTGAATATCATACTCAAATTTTTTCGCGTACAGCTCTTTGCCTAAGCGAAAGCTGCGCGGTGTTTTGTTGTCCAGCTTCTTCAGCCATTCTGCATAGCCTTTGATCGCATCCACTGCCTGCTTTGCAGTTGCTTCCATCGCCTGTTTTTCATGCTCACCGAATTTTGTTTTGTTCAGTGCCTCCTGAAAATCCGTTTCGAATACAGAGATCCCGCCAAGGTTCTGATCAATGGCGAGCTGTGTATGTTCAACTGTCGGGTTTTTAATGTTCTTTTTTGCAGCTTCATAAAAGGCAGGAATGTTTGCCATCTTTAGATAGAAGTTGCGCAGGCGGACATCTGCAGCATCATAATCACCATTCAGCATTTCGGCGAAAGCCCCTGAAACATTGTATTCGGAAGGGTTCCACTCGAATGACTTCAGATCGGTAATGCTCCAGCTGATCGAATTCAGCTGGTTCCCGATCATGCGGTAATCTGTTTTATTATTATCGGAAAGCGAGCTGAGATCGTAGCTTTTCAGGGAGTCGAGGTTTGCTTTTGCAAAGGCCATTTCCTTTGCACGGGATGCTTCATCCGGCACCACCAGCACGCTGTCGTACTTATGATAACCCTGCGAGCTTGCCCAGCCGGGATATACTTTCCAGAGCTCTTCCACGAAATTTTTCTTGTACTGGTCAAACTGTGCATCTTTGTTCTGCGTGTTCTTCGTATCGGCATTTTGCTTATCGCCGCCGCATGAAACGAGCGCGACACACAGACAAATGGAAAAGGCTATTTTTTTCATAGGGAGATTTTAGACGCGTAAAGTTAAAAAAATAATTGTGTCTGCCGTTTTATCCTCCAGGCCCTATGAACATTATTTCCTGCAACGCAAAGGAACCGAAACAAAACATTATATTTGCGGCCCAATTGTGCCCGCTAACTCCGCTTTATGCTGTTCAAAAAATCATTGCTCCTTCTTTTTTCCTGTTTTTTCATTTCTAATACTACCGAAGCACAAACCCAGGGCAGCTTTCTTCATCTAAGGGTCTATGGCGATCCGAATCCCCTGTGCAAAATCGATGAGGCCGTTTTCAGCTCTTCCGACACTACCTTTATGATAAGCCCGGGCAGCCATCATTTAAGAATATGGTCGCCGAAAACAATAATGCAGGACACAATCATCCTTGTGAGCGGTAACGACACCGCTAAGTATAGCTTTATGATGAAGCTTTTGCCGGAATACATTCAATACAAAGCCGAATATGCGGAGTTCATCCGGGTAAGGAACAAACGTTTTTTTGTTTCACCTATCTGGATGGGAATAACAATAGGTACAGGCATTTTCGTGAACAAGCAATTCGCCCAAAAGCAATATGATAAGGCATTGGATGCAAAGGACTTTTATTCAGGAACAGGGAATCAATCAAAAATGGATGAAGAAAAAGCAAATTTTGAAACGTATAAAAAGAAGTATGAAAATTTTAAAAAAATAGAATACGGAATATATGGTGTTTCCACAGCCCTGTTTGCTAACTATATACGAATCCTTATCAAACAAAGAAAAACACCTGTTCCACAGTTCAGGGAAAGAAGCATGTTTTCCGGGATCCGCTTCAATGCATACCCGGATATTGAGAATAAGAGCCTGCGATATTGCTTACGAATCACATTTTAGAACATGAAAAAAGTGCTATACATACTTATGCCTGCACTATTCCTGCTATGCTGCAAAAGCAAGCTGGATGAGGTGCAGCTGAATGACAATCCCTATGATCTGGAATATGCAGGCCCTAAGGTTGTAAGAATAGACAGTGTAAGAAAGGTTGAGGTCAGCTTTCATGTGTATGCCAATAAAATAAATCTTACTTCCTTAACGGAGATGTACCAGGGCGTAATACTATACAGGAACGGCGTTGTGATAAAAACGATCAACAGGACTTCTCATGCTTCTGTTCTGAAGGAATCGATCTATGATAATACAGCCGTTTCAGGAGTCACATACTCCTACACGGCATCGCTTAAATACGACAATGGCAAAACCGGGCAATCTGATGCGTTTAATTTTACAACTCCCTGATCTTAATATGAATTTTCCTGTTATCACACGAATAATTGCCTGCCTGGCAATTGTACATTGCTCCTCAGAAACATTTGCACAGGAGCTTGTCCAGGGTAAGGGTAAAGCAATTATCTATTTTGAATCACCCACCCCGGTTACTGTAAGGCTGGATACGGCACTGCTCAGGCAGACAAAAAATCCGATCCTGCTCAATGAAGGCAGCTATATTGTGAGGGCATGGGCTCCCACCAAAGAATTGTATACAGACACGATCACCATAAAAGAAGGCAAGACTACGATCTGCGTTAAGACCTTAAAAAACTCAGAGGGCTATTCTGCTTACCTGGAAGAGCTGTCCTCCTACAAGCTAAAAAAAACCGGGGCCTGCTATGTTGCACTGCCTGCAACACTGCTATATTCAGGTTTTGCTTATTTTAAATATAAGCAAAACGCCAGGCTGATGAATGAACACCTCGAAAATGCGCAAAGCGCAAAGGAAGGGTACGAGCATTCCATTTCATTAACTAACATCAGCATATACAAAGAGAGGTATTATTCCGAAAAGGCAATTTATGAATCCTATTTAAAGAAGAATAACAGGCTTGCCAATCTATCCTGCGTGGTTATACCGGCAGGGCTTGTGGCTTCCGCTGCGCTGATCTACTGGTCGGGGAAACTAAAGAAACCCATTTATTCAGAAACGCCCTTATTAAGCCTGAACAGTATTTCGATCACACGTGAATTTGACCGGGATTACTCATTATCTTTACTTATTAATATCCGCTAATATCATGATGCTCCTCCGTAAATTTTTCGCTTTAACAGCACTGCTGACATTCCTCTTAACGGGAGGCTGTACAAAAAAAAGTGAGCTGGGCGAGCTGTCCCCGGAAAGCAATGTATTTGCACCTGAAAATCCGCATACTGAATTTTTTATTGTTGACAGCGTACAGGTAAATGCATATCCGTATGTGCAGCTGTACTATCATATCCGTTACGATCTTATCCCTGATGCGTCCGCTATTTCGAAAATCGTTATCTATCGCGATGGCGCCTTAAAGCTGAGGCTTTCACCTACGCAGGTAAATGTATATTACCCGCGGGACCTTGATGTTTATCACTCAAACACGTATTCTTACACCTTTGCCTTCGAGGAGGCCGACGGTACGCTCTCTGATTTTTCAAGCCCGCATTATGTGCATGTTCCCTAAGCAGGCATAGCATTTAGTGCACAATTACCGGGGTTCCGGATGCTCCTTTCATCATCCAGTTTTTCCGTTGGTCAAATATTTCTTCCCGGTTGCTTAATTTTCCTACTTTTGATCATCCAAACAAAAATCCACCATGTTAAAAAAGCTAATGCCTGTTATTTTGCTTTCCGTTTTTGCGGCCTGCTCCAACAATGAAGAAACCAAAGAAACAGCAAAAATGAATTATCCGGCTACACGAAAAACTGACAGCATCGACACTTACTTCGGAACAAAAGTGCCTGATCCGTACCGCTGGCTGGAAGATGATAAATCAGCCGAAACAGGCGAATGGGTAAAGGCGCAGAACAAAGTGACCTTCGATTATTTAGCAACCATTCCTTTCCGCGACAAGATCAAGGAACGCCTTACGAAGATCTGGAACTTTGCGAAAGTGACTTCTCCTTTCAAAAAAGGAAAACGTTATTTCTTCTATAAGAACGACGGTATTCAAAACCAAAGCGTGCTGTATGTGCAGGAAGGCATGAACGGAACGCCAAAGCTGCTATTGGATCCGAATACGCTGGCTGCTGACGGAACTGCTTCTCTCGGCGGGCTTGCCGTGAGCAAGGATGGAAAATATCTGGCATACAGCATTAACCGCGCGGGCAGCGACTGGAGCGAGATCTACACGATGGAGATCGAAAGCGGCAAAAAGCTGGCGGATGAGATCAAATGGGTGAAGTTCTCCGACATTGCCTGGAAAGGGAACGGCTTCTATTACAGTGCTTACGATGCACCGAAAGGCGGCAGCGAACTGTCGAACAAAAATGAGTATCACAAAGTGTTCTATCATAAAATAGGAGATGTACAGGATAAAGATGCACTGGTGTATGAGGATAAAGATCATCCATTACGGAATTTCTCTGCCGATGTTACGGAAGATGAAAAACTGTTGTTACTTTATGGTTCGGAGTCCACAAGCGGCACCACGCTGGCTGTGAAAGACCTTAGCAAAGCGGATGAATGGCATTACGTGGTAAGCAATTTCGAGCACAACTACAGCGTGATCCACAACGATGGCAACAAACTCCTGGTGGTGACGGATGAAGGTGCACCGAAATACCAGTTGCTGGAGATCGACTTTACAAAAAAACCTGACCCGGAGAACTGGAAAAAGGTCATCCCTGAATCGGGCGACCTGCTGGAACATGTGTCATTGTGCAACGGCAAGCTGATCGCGCAATACCTGAAGGATGTCACCACGCGTTTGTATGTGTATGACATGAACGGCAAAAAAGAAAACGAGATCACCTTGCCGGGCATCTGCAAAGTGGAAGGCTTTGACAGCGACAAGGACGACAGCCTCGCTTTCTTTTCCTACAACACATTTACAGCGCCTGCCAGCGTTTATAAGTACAACATCGTAACGAACACCATGAGCGTTTGGTTCAAGCCGGAGATCGATTTCAAATCGGATGATTATGAGACCAAGCAGGTGTTTTATACCAGCAAGGACGGCACAAAAGTGCCGATGTTCATCACGCATAAAAAAGGAATTCAAATGGATGGAAACAATCCGTGCTTTCTCTTCGGCTACGGCGGATTCAACTCCTACTACTCTCCTGAGTTCAGAATCGACCGTGCGGTGTTCCTTGAAAATGGAGGCATCTACGCGATCCCGGGATTACGCGGCGGTGGCGATTACGGCGAAGACTGGCACAAAGCGGGAACGAAATGCCAGAAGCAAAATGTGTTTGATGATTTCATTGCTGCAGCAGAATACCTGATCAAAGAGAAATACACCTCTTCTTCCAAGCTCGCCATTCATGGCCGCTCTAATGGCGGATTGCTGATCGGGGCAGTTATGACACAGCGTCCTGACCTTGCAAAAGTAGCGATCCCAACAGTTGGCGTGCTCGACATGCTGCGCTATCATAAATTCACGATCGGCTGGGCATGGGCATCCGACTACGGCACCAGCGACAACCAGGAAGAATTCAACTGCCTGATCAAATATTCGCCATTGCACAATGTGAAGGAAGTGGAATACCCGGCAACGCTGGTAACTACGGGCGATCATGACGACCGCGTGGTGCCTGCACACTCCTTCAAGTTCATTGCAACCTTACAGGAAAAGCAAAAAGGCTCCAACCCTGTGCTTGTCCGCATCGATACCAATGCCGGCCACGGCGCAGGAAAACCAACCTCCAAGCAGATCGAGGAATATGCCGATATCTGGAGCTTTGTGTTTTATAATTTAGGGATGAAGTATTAGTGTCAGTTCGAGTTTTCGCTTTTTCAGCGAAAGTATCGGGAACTGAACACTGTCGATAAAGTTCTGGTTATAGTGATCAAAAAAAACGGCTGCCTTTTCAGGCAGCCGTTTTTTTCAAACAGATTTATTAGTTCAGGCTTCACAGTTCTATCAAATGGGTTGCATGAAATTTCGTATATTTGTACTATGAAAGCAATGGTCATTACACCCAAAAATCAAGGCGAGTTTAAGTTTATTAATGACTTACTGAAAAAGCTTGGAATTTCATCAGCTACAATGACTGAAGAAGAACTGGAAGATATTGGTTTGTCTAAAATGCTGAAGGCTGTGGATAAAACAAAAAAAGCCAGTCAGAATTCAGTTATGCAAAAGCTTAAGTAAATTTGTTAACAATAAGTATCACTGCCTCACATATGAATGTTGTCAAAGCCCCAAGTCTTTACAGCAAAATCAAAAATAATTTTGTGTCTATTTACAATTGCGGTTTTGTCCCATTTAGGATGCTTAATATTTCCACTAATAAACTGTTTGATTTCTGCCTGCTGTTTTAATAACGGATTTGACATATACGAATTTAATTTTTCTACAAATGGCTTATTTCCAATTGATGCATTGTGCGAACCAGAAATCAGCATAACATTTCCCAAACAATTTAAGTATTTACTTTTAAACTCTTCATCGTACTCATTGTTCTCATCTACTTCATAACCCATTGTCAATGGCTCACCGTTTGTTGGAGTTTGTGGAGAAATATGTTCAATTTGTTCATTTTCAATTTCGCAACTGCCAATTTTGTAACCACGACTTTGAATTGAATCCTCATATCGCCAGAATAAATATCTTAAAATTCGTGTTCCGATCCAACCATTCAAATAGTTTTGAACATTTGAATCTCCCCAATACCAAGAATCATTAAATCTGTTTTTGAATGATTCGCGAAGTTCATTTAAGTCTTCAGTAAAATTCATCAACACATTATTCAACCTACTGTATATATCTGCTCGACTGTTAATTAAGTTATCTCTAAAAACAACTATTTCAAGCAGGTGAAATAGTGAAGATAATTTATCTTTATTGTCTCCAAAATACTTATACCCCTTAATTATAAACGGATATATGTATGCAGGAATACCTAATTTCTCTAATTGAAGAGCGTAACTATCATTCGATTTTTCAAATTTTTTAATATTGGAAAATGTTGTATGCAACTCTTGGACAAAGCTTTTTATCCATTCAACCTTATCTTTCCCATCTTTGAAAATTCGTTTTATGTCACCTATACTATAATTATATCCCCCACCTAAAAAAGAATTACAATGATAAACAAGAACACTATCTTCATTTAATTTTTTTAAGTCGTTTATGGTTTGGTAGATTAATTTAAAAATGTCTGAGATATACGTAATATTTGATTCTGTTTCGTTTGGAATACTATAGACATACATTTGGTACATAAAAAAAGATTTAAGCTTCTCCATGTTGGTTAAATCTTTCCCTCTATTATTCTGAAGTTCAAACATTAAGGCCGAATCCTTTTTACCTTGTAATTCAATGCAGGTTAATTTAGTTTTTTCAATTTTGTCTAGAATTTTAATAATTGAAATTGTTTTTTCATTTTGGAGTTCTTTAATAAAATAACTTTTTGCTTCCTTAATTCTGTTTTGTGAAGGTGTATTTGTTACATATGAGTCTTTTCCCGCAATTATTAATGTGTCATAGCAGGCTCTGTCATAGTCTACTGGTCGTAATTTAATATTGCCACTGTTCTTGAAATAAATCTTTTCTTTTGCTTTAACCTTTATTGTAATTTTTTCTCCTTTTTGAATTCTCTCGTTTATAACAAAAAAAATTGCTCGCATAAAAATCGTTAAAGTAGTTAAGCGTTGTTGGCCGTCTATCACTTCATATTCGATACCCGGATTAATTGTTTCTAAAAGTATATTGCCGTAGAAGTAATTATTATCTCCTTTAATTTGCTCGATTATGTCATTCATAAAAACACCCCATTCCTTTGTTTCCCAAGAATAAGCTCTCTGGTAAACTGGAACTACAAATGTTTTTTGTGAACTGTCGAATAATTCTAAAATTGTCTTTTGCGAAAACTGCATTTATTAATGTATTATTTCGTTATTAATGTGCTGTATTTACCCAGTCGATATATATTCTTATTTAACAACAAATATCACGCATCCAAAAAGTTCCAGATCTTCTCATGCACCTTATCCGGGCAATAATCCGAATTCAGGTATTTCACGTGCATCGACCGTACAAGGATCGGCGGGTTTGAATAATTCGCAGGAGTGATCCGTTGCTTTTCCGTTCCAACCACCCAGTCGTTCTCTTTTCCGAGGCTGGTCTTGATCACCGCATCAAGGCCGCGTTCTGCAAGGCGCTTGAACAGTCCATCATCCTGCACCAGCGAAGCATCCCAATCGCCGGTGATCGGCTGGATCCGTAGTTTTTTGTTGAACTCCGAAGGCTCTTTGCTGATGATGCTCGTAAGGCGCTCATCGTTGATCGTCATCTGGCGGCATCCCGGCTGTGCAAGGAAATAGTCGGCGGAAAATTGTGCAAAGCCAAGGATCACGCTTCCCATCGGATTTCCGGTAAGGGCGGCCAATGATTTCCAGATGCTCAGGAAGCGCGCAATGTGACGGCCTGTATCAAAATAACCGACGCCGTTTGCACAGGCAATGTTTACCATCTTTCGCACAGGAAGCTGATCGTTATCCATGCAGCAGGTAATGTATTTTCCAACCAGTCCTCCCCTGCTTGTCGTGATAATGTCGACTGAAGCATTCTTCGAAAATGTAACGCCGTTCAGGATCCTGATCAGCTCCTGCACATTTCCTTTTGCATCGTAGGAGATCGTCGGATGGTCAAGCGCGAGCACCTGCAGGTAGCCGCGGGTCTCCATTGTTTTCTGGATCCATGATTTTGTGTTGTTGTCGTATTCCTGCTTCAGCAGGCCATTGTAGGAGTTGTCGGTACTGGAAAATGTGCCGTGGATGAGGAACAATGTTTTTGCATTCGGATCAACCAGCACATCGTTGTTGTTCACCTCGTAGAATTTATTCTGCTTGTGCACAAAGCGCAGCAGCCTGTGCCCGTCGGCACCGTTCCTTACCTTAAAGGAAATGCTTTTCATCACCTGGTCAGGATGATGGTCGATGTTGTTGCGCTTGAACGTAAGCACTTTCAGCACGAAGCTTTTGTTCAGCTCTGTATCCGAAAGCGTGAACAACCCGGGCGTGGAGGTCTCGATGATCTTCTGCTTCGGAAGCACCGGGAAAATATACGTGAGGCGGTCCCTGTCGGTCGTGAAATTTTCTGTTTTCTGCGGAAGGATGAATTCGATATCGGAGCCGTCCTCGCTGGTGTAAGATTCCTTGAAATGCTGGAAGAAAACAAGCGCGCCTTCATCGGGACGAAGAAAAAGCGTGAGCCTTAAATTCGGGATCTCCTCTTCGGTGAACGTTTTCGGAAAAGAGGGAAACTCAATATCATCAAAGTTAATGAAGCGCTCGATCACTTTGGAATCGGCACCGTTCAGCTCGCTGTTGATATGGTACAGCTCTTTCACCTGTTCCAGTGTACGGCCCGTGGATTGGTCATTTCCCGATTTTGAAAAAGCAAGATTTCCCTGCCATAGGATATTATCTCCGTTCTCCATGCCTAATGTGCCCCAGATGCCCGGCACCTGTTCTTTCACTTTTTTATTGACCTTCGCATCGATGATCGGCTGAAAAACGCTTGTTTGAGCCTCTTCCCTTCCAAGGATCAGGAAGCGCGCATTGCTGTTGCTGAAATACGCGGGCGTGTTGTGAACGGGTAATTTTCTCATGACGAAATTTGTTTTGTGTATAACAAATATAATTTATTCCTCAAAAAATGCAAGTACCTCCTGCATTATGTCGGAAAATACCCATTCACAAAATCGAGCGGGATGATCATTGCGGGGAGTACCACGAAGCAATCTTATTAATCCCAGGTGTGCATAAAATTCCCTTCACCTCATCATTAAAGAGAGATTCCGGGTCGAGCCCGGAATGACGGAAACATCGGAGAAACTAGAGTTAAATTGTCGAAGTATATCTCTTGACTCCGTTCTAAATGACAACACATAGTACGTCAATCATAAGTTATCATAAGCGTCGAAGACGATCAGATCATTTTTCATCATAAAAATTCCTAAAGATCTGCGTACCATCACACACAGTAAATATGCTTCCGCACGGAAGAAGATCCCTCGGGCAAGCTCGGAATGACAACATTATTGCTTCACAATACGGACAGTCGTTCTTCCCTGCTTTCCGCTGATCACAGCAAGATAGATCCCGGCAGGATAACTGCCCATCTCCACACGGCGTACATTGCTTCCCGGATGTACCTCCCAGCTTTCATCCAGCAGCTTTTTTCCGGAAACATCATAAACAAAAACATCCAGCTTTTCAGCCTGCTCACCTACATACTCGACTGAATAATTTCCGTTACCGGGATTCGGATATAGCAAACAGCTCAGGCCTGTTTCTTCGTGGTGGATTCCTGTTGTCAAACCCAATACCTGCATCATCGCATGATAGGCATTCACTTTTCCCCAGCCCCAGGTATTGCTTCCCGTTGGTGGGATCACCCCGGTATAGCTGTCGGTGATCGCCGTCTGGTAAAGAATGTTCATGACCTGCGTTGGCGACAATGTCGGATCTGCTTCAAGAAGAAGCGCTACGATCCCGCTTACCGCCGGGCCCGACATGGAAGTTCCGGCAGCCATGGCATAGGAATATTTCACACCGTTCACCGGTGAAATGTAGGCAGACACAACAGAGTTATAATTAGCCCCTGCAGGCAAATAGGTTGAATCGACCGAGCTGACCGAGGATGCCAGCGCCATTCCCGGGCCGGCAATGTTCGGCTTGGTGCGGCCGTCAACTGTTGGCCCCTTGCTGCTGAACGAAGCGATCGCGCCTTTCGGATAACCGGTATAGGTTTGCGTGGAGCCGGCTACATTCACAAAAGTGGACTTGCTGTTGTATGCCGCCACTCCTATTGCTGATTGCGTCGTAACCATGTCGCTTACATTCATGATGTTATCGCCGTTGCTTGCAAAGGTGTAGGAGTATTTTGTGAAAACGCCGTAATAGCCGCTGGTATTGATCACCAGCCCCTGCCACATGTTGATGGTTCCGTCGTTCGCTTTCACCGTAAGGCAAAGGCGGTCATTCACACGGCTGAGCGCCTGGATAAGCATGTGAGGCTTGTTGTTGAATTCTGAAAGAACGGTGGTGACGGTGATAAAACAGGTATCGCCGTTGCTGCCGATAAGGTTATAGCGATGTGTTGTATCATCAAGGCAAACCATGACTGTGCTGTCGATCTTTGTAAGTCCCGAGTACAGGCTGAACTGCATGCAGAATGTTTTCAAGGTATCGCCCCAAACATCCACCCAGTTCCTTTTCGGTGAGAGCCCGGTTGGAAAAGTAAGGAAGGTGCTCACCAGCGTATCTGTGGGATCAAATACTTTTTTCAGGTGAATGTTGTTGGAGCCGTTATTGCCGCCCGAAAGCACAAAGATCCTTCCCGGCCCTGTAAGCGCATCGCAGGCCTGGCTGAAGAGCGAACTCCCGTCGTGCGGGCCCAGCGGGCAGCCCCAGCTGAGGTTTGCCACGGCCGGTTTGCTGACGGAAGATGCATAATTGTAAACGTAATTGATCCCGTCGAGCATGTCTGTCATCCCCGTATTCAGCCAGTAATTGGCAGAAGGATAAATGCCGACCATCACTACATCGCTGTTGTAGGCCATTCCCCTGAAGCGGGTGTTATTTCCCAATGGTCCGCCCGATCCCGAGCCGGCAGCAATTCCTGACACATGCGTGCCATGTGTTCCGCTGGTAATATCATGCGCTTTTGTGATAATGGAAAGTGAATCGCTATACTCGGTGCCGTACGAAAAACCGGCAGGAGGCGTCCCGCTTGTATTCTTCTCTTCCCACACGCGTTTGATCCTGTATAGGCTGTAGGCTGTATCATAAAAGGTAGGGTGCGTGTAATCAAAACCCGCATCGATCACTCCGACCACGACGTTTGAGCCGCTGTAGCCCTGTGGCAGCCCATACCCGGCATGCACGGAATCAACGCGTGTTGTTTTTCTTGCCGTATCCAGTGCCGGGGAAGCAGGCTGGTCCATTTCAATATAGCTGATCCCGTTTACGGTTGTAAAATTTCTTACACTGCTCAAAGGTACCTGTGCTGTCCATACGTTTCCCGCCTTTGTCCCGATCTTTACACCCAGTGAACTCAGCAAGGATTCAGTAAAGCCCGGCTGCACCTTTATCAGCGCGCTTACATAAGTATTGCCGGACGCATCGAGCTTGTATACAAATTCTTCCTGTGGCTGTGACTTGCCGGCAGCAAGCTGATCCATCTTCCACAGGTAAAGCTTTGTTGATGCGGAAAGCTTTGGTTTTGTGTAAGCGGTATTCTGTGCAAAAGAACAGCAGGCAGAAATTAAAAAAGTGAGGCTTGTAAAAAAATGTTTCATTCAGATTGGTTTAGATTAAACGCCGGATTTTATGAATGCTGAAACGGGGGGAATTGCATTCATTCAAAGTTACTAAAAAAATTCAGGCAGAAAACGTATTAGATAGCTGTATTAATTTAGTCACTTCGTTGCGAAGCGTATCGAGAAGTAGACCAGTTCTCGATACTTTCGCTGAAGGAGCGAAAACTCGAACTGACATTTGCATCTAAATACTTACAACACCCCACTTATTCCATCATCTGCCCACTTATCCCAAATGCCATACGATTGCTAAGAATCGCAGCATTATATTCTTGCGCGCTTTGCACATTCGCCTTAATTTAGTAGCAAATTAAATTATTATCCCTGATGAAAAAATACATTTACGCTGCCTTCACTTTCTTAATGCTAACTGCTGCAGGCGCTTCTGCAAATCCCGGCGATACGGTTGTTGTTCAAACCTTCAATTTCGGATCTCCGCAGGATGCATGGTTCGTGTTTCCATCCGACACAGTCCGCTTCGAAAAGATCCTGATGCAGTACACCCTGAAGTGTAATCCTGCACAAAGCCCTGCCTGCGGGGAATGGGATTATCTTACCTATACCTATCTTTATAAAAACACGGGGCTGCTCGACAGCACACTCGTACATCAGCCGACTTATACGGTGAACGGAGCGACACCGGCCAGCTTCTCCTACATGAACACGCCTTCGTATTCCTACCAGCCTTCCTGGCAATACAGCACTGTGCATACGGATACCACTTCCTTATCAACACACCAGGTCGGGAGCGGAAGCACTGCGAACAACAAGCCTTTCGGGGCTGCATCACCTGTTTCACGCTGCCAGTATTTATGGAAGGCAAGCGAAATGACTGCAGCGGGAATGGGCGCCGGGAACATCACCGGGCTGCAATTCTATCTTCAATCTGTTGGCGGATTATTGGGCAACATGACCATCCGCTTAAAAACAAGCACGCTCGATTCCCTTACACCGGCGGCATTCAGCGCAAGCGGATTTACAACGGTGTATGCGCACAACACGCAATTCAACACTACCGGCTGGAACAGCCTGCAGCTGACAACACCCTTTAACTGGGACGGCAGCTCCAATTTACTGATCGAGATCACGTATGATAACATGCTGCCTGCGGTGAACAATGTTGTTGCTTCTTCCATCACAGCGAACAGCACCGGGCTTATCAATGCAGGAAGCGACCGCAGCGCATCTTTTCACAGCTATGGCTATATCGATGTGCCGATGAACAACAAGCTTACTGCGCTTGATTCATTTGTGACTGTTGCCTACTGGGCATACGGAACACCAGCCTACCAGCCGCAGGACGGAACTGCTTTCGAAGCGATCGATTCGGCCGGCAACAGGATCCTGAATTCACATATGCCATGGTCCGACAGCAAAGTGTATTGGGATGCCGGCTACGGCGGAACCTCCTACGACAGGGTAAGCAAAACCGCAACAACAGCAGAGAGTGAAGGACAATGGAATTACTGGGTGTTCACAAAAAATGTAGCAACGGGACAGATGAAAATTTACCTGAACGGAGCTTTATGGCTGAGCAACTCAGGAAAAACAAAACGCATGACAGGCATCCGCACTTTCCGCATCGGGAAAGGCAATTGGGCCGGGTCGCAAACCTATGAAGGAAAGATAGATGAGTTCGCGGTGTTCAATGCAGAGCTTAGCCTTGCAACCATACAAGCATACATGAACAAACCGATAGATGCGGCACATCCGAATTACAGCAACCTTGCTTTGTACTATCATTTTGATGATGGCAATTACATGACGGCAGCCGATGCTGCGCCGGGAGCGCATGCGCCTGCAACATTCACCACTGTTGATAATCCCCTGCGCTCCGCAGATGAGATCAACACCAGTTTCACAAAAACAACGCTTCGCCCGAATGTGATCTTCGAACAAGGGGTTTTCACATCACATATGGATTCGGTGCTGGTGGTTGATTCAACCGTGAATGCATCAGTGCAGGTGATCACGTATACTGATTCCGTCAATAACCCGGGAGTTGCCATCGATACTATGAATGTATGGCCTGCGTACTACAACAATTACGTGTACGATGCGCAGGGCAATGCAACGGATTCTACGCTGGTAACACCGGATGGAACGCTCAACCTTGTGTATTACGACTGGTACAGGAAATTCCCGAAGGTGGACCGTTATGAATTAGCGCGTTACATCACGCCTTACGGAAACGGGCTGAGCCTCGGAAGCGGCTGGACATGGACCTTTGACGTGAGCGATTACCGCACATTGCTTGCCGACAGCGTACACCTCGCCGCCGGCAACTGGCAGGAATTACTGAACATGAAATTTTTAATGATCAAGGGAACACCGCCGCGCGATGTGGTTGGCATCCAGAATTTATGGAACGGCGGATTCAACTACGGACAATCCGGCGACCCGATCGAAAGCCATTTGCAGCCGCTGACGATCAACATTCCATCCAACGCCGCCAATACCCGCTGGAAATCGCGGATCACAGGGCATGGCATGGACACGCCAGAGAATTGTGCAGAATTCTGCGCAAAGCATCATTACTTTAAAGTGGATGGAACACAGCAATTCTCGAAACTGGTGTGGAGAGACAATTGCGATGTGAACCCGCTTTACCCGCAGGGTGGAACCTGGGTGTACGACCGCGCCAACTGGTGCCCGGGCGCTGAAGTGTGGACCTATGACTTTGAGCTTACGCCGTTTGTAACGCCGGGCAATACTGCCGTGCTGGATCACGATGTGGAGCCCTATGTAAACACCGGCGGCTGGGATTATTTCCAGATCGAGGATCAGCTGGTGAGCTACAGCGCACCGAACTTTACGCTGGATGCTGCTATCGAGGACATTCTTTCTCCAAGTACCAACCAGATGTGGGCACGCAAAAATCCTGTCTGCACCAACCCGGTGATCCGCATTAAAAACACGGGATCAGCAAATCTTACTTCCCTTACTATCACGTACGGACTGAATGGCGGAGTGCCGTCTGTATACAACTGGACAGGAAATTTACCATTCATGGAAACAGCTGAAGTTACACTTGGAACATTTGCCTGGGTTCCTTCAGCAACTGATTTTACAGTAACACTGAGCAGCCCTAATGGCGGCACGGACCAGTATTCCTACAACAACAGTAAAACCTCGCATTATACCTATCCGCCGATCATGCTGCCGCAGTTCGTGATCGAGTTCAGGACAAACAATTACCCGTATGAGGATCAATGGACGCTGAAGGATGATGCCGGAACCATTATCAGGTCGAGGAACGGGGCTGTATTAAGTGCCAATACAGTTTATAAGGATACGGTAACGCTTACAGATGGCTGCTACGAATTTGAGCTGACCGATTCAGGCGAAGACGGATTATCGTTCTGGGCAAACACCGCGCAGGGCAGCGGTTACATCCGTTTCAAAAAAGTATCGCCGGCAGTAACATTGAAAAATTTCAATTCCGATTTCGGCGGACAGGTGTACCAGCAATTCACAGTGAATTCAACAACGGGAATCACTGATGTTGTTTTTGCAAAAAGCAATTCGATGAATGTATTCCCGAATCCGGGCGACGGGCATGTTTATATCAACATCGACCTTACTGAAAAAGAAAACGGGAAAATAGAGATCAGGGACCTTGTGGGGAAAAAAGTATACGAATATGAGTTTAAAGACCTGGCAGCCGAAAGTATTGAAGCGGATCTTTCCGGGCTTCCGAAAGGAATGTATTTCGTGAACCTGAGAACTGGTAATGAGCTGTTAACCAAAAAATTAATGATCCAGTAAGCTGCAAAAGGCCCCGATCTGCCTGGCCTAAAAATGCCTCTTTTCCGGAGAGGCATTTTTTTTGCCTTAGAAAGACGTAACTTTTTTAAACTATTTTTGTAAAACCACATTATTCATTTAAAACCTCCCCATTATGAAAAAACTAATTCTTTCTTTTCTGCTTGTTTCCGCTTTTGCTTTGAACAATTGCATTGCAGGAAACATTATCGAGGGCCAGAAGAGCTCTTTGCTGAAAGATGATTCCGGATCCAAATGTTTTGATGAAAATTCAAAAGTGCTGAACCTTGGCGTAGGCTTCGCGAGTGCAAGCTATTACAGGAGCTACAAGGGGCATGGCTACAACTACAGGAGCTCACCGGCTTTCAGCCTTACCTATGAGCAGGCATTGCCAAAAAAGCTTGGCCCCGGATATCTTGGGATCGGCGCTTACCTCGGTTACCAAAGCTCAACTGCGCGTTACAACAACTCGTATTACAATGGCGCATTTTACTATTACGAGCACAAATGGAGATCATATACAGCAGCTGCACGCGCAGCTTATCACCTCGATTTCCTGAACAGCGACCGCGCTGAAATTTATGCAGGCGTGATCGTTGGTGTGAATATCCGTACGTACAGGTACGATACAAACAGCCCTGATCCGAATTCAGCTTATTACAGCCTGAGCAACGGAGCTGCATCACCGGCTTATTCAGCATTTTTAGGTGCCCGCTGGTACTTCACACAAAATATCGGTGTGTACGGTGAGCTTGGAAGCTCTAACATTTCCTGGGGAACTGTAGGGTTCAGCTTTAAGTTGTAATTACTATGTCATTCCGTGCCACGACACGGAATCTCTCTCTAATCACAAGGTGAGAGGAAATTCGGCACGCATTAAGATTGCGAAGAGATTCCGGGTCAGGCCCGGAATGACAATAAAAATTACACATAAAAAAAATGCCTCCACATTAAATTGGAGGCATTTTTATTTATTACTTTTTATTAATTCAGCGTCACATTGTATTGGTGTGTGTAGTGAGCTTGGAAGCTCTAACATTTCCGGGGGAACTGTAGGGTACTGCTTTAAATTGTAATTACTATCACCGTCATTCCGTGCCACGACACGGAATCTCTCTATAAGCATTACGTGAACGGAATCCTGCATGTATTAAGATTGCGTAGAGATTCCGGGTCATGCCCGGAATGACTATAAAAAATGCAAATAAAAAAAGTGCCTCCACAGTAAAAATTGGAGGCATTTTTATTTATTACTTTTTATTAATTCAGCGTCACATTGTAATTATGTCCGTTGATGGTGACCATCGCCGTGTTATCGCAGGCGCCTGTTCCGAAATCCACGTAGCGTGTAGCTTTACCGGATGGGGTCAATTCAAATTTCCCGCTTACAAAATGACGGCAGCCTAATTCTTTTCTCAATGCCTGCGTGATATTGATGCTGAAGGAAGTGGATGTTCCGCTGGTCGGCGTGCTTACCCCGTTTGCTGAACCGGTGATCAGGTACACATCATCACCCCAGGCTGGAGTTGTTTCACCAACAAGCCATTCGCGGGTACGGCTGGATGTCCAGGTGATCGTACCGCCCAGTGCTTTGTCGATCTGCCCGTTCACAGTAACAGCGTAAGTTAAATGTCCTGCTGCATTATGCCCGTTGTTCACAACCGTTTTTGTTCCGCTCACCTTGTTGTTCTCCACGTAATAATTGCTGAAGGTAATGGTATGCGTGGATGCCGAGTCGCGGTACATGCCCGTATAGGAAATATTGATGATCCCCCTGCGGTACCTGCCATCGTTGCAAAGGCAGTTAGTAGAGCCGAAATTGATCGTGAGCATGTGAGGCACCGCGACTGTATCATTCGTGATGGTTGCGCAGGTGCTCAGCATGGAGGCAGCTGATTTGTACTCCGAGCTGTTTGGTGCAAAATACGTAGCCAGCGATCCTGTTGACGCCTGGTCGGCAATGTTCACAACATCGCTGAATGTGCTTTCTGCAAGGGCATTGTCGCGGGCGCTGCTTGTTTCTTTATCATCATCATCCTTTTCCTTGCGGCAGGATACAAACACAACACTTACAACAGCTGCTGTCATAAGTAAAAGGGATACATTTTTTATTTTCATTTGGCTGGATGTTAAAATGTTTTATTGATTTCGCCCATAGGACGGACGAGAATGGATAATGTTTAACAAAAATGCAAAATATTTTACAACAAACTGATATACAGTTTATTATTTTGATTTACGAACCGGGAACATCGAGCGGATCGCGCTCATGCTGCTTTGATTTTGTACCGGTGTGAACACTCCCTCTTTGGTATTCTTGATGTCTTCGATAGAGTAAAAAGCTTTGGGATTGTAAAAGGCAATGAGCTTCTCTACCGACTGCACATTTTTTCTTTTGATGATGGTGAAGATCATTTTCACCGGGCCCATCCCGCCCTGTGCATCCACAATGGTAACGCCGTGCTTCCTGTCTTTCAGTGCGGTAATGAGCGCATCCGAATCCTGGTTGGTGATGATGCGGATCACCTGCATGCCGAGTGCAAGGCGCTCTTCAATTCGCAAGCCCACGTAGGTGCCGGTTGCAAAGCCGCCTGCCCATGCAAGATAGCAGGCAATGTTGTTCAGGTTCTTCATCACCTGCGCCACGACAACGATCCAGATCAGCACTTCAAAAAATCCCAGTATGGGAACGATCTTGCGGAAGCCTTTTGAAATAAAAACATGGCGAAGCGTACCGAGGCTTACATCACAGACCCGCGAAAAAAATATGATCAGGGGAAGTACGATCCAGCTGTAATAATCAAAACTGCCGAAAATGGAATGAAGCATGGTGATGAATTAGTTCATGTAAAAGTAAAGGCAAAAAAAATCCCCCGGCTGAGCGGAGGATCTTTTAACTAACAATTTGTTGTTTATTTTAAAACGGATTACGCCATTGCGATTCGCCACAGCGAGAATCGCTCTAAGAACGAGATTGCTTCTCCGCCTTGGCGGATCGCAATGACGCTTCGTATTTAAACGTAGTTCAATCATTCTGATCTTCATTTTACTTTAAGATGATCATGCTGTTTGTTTTTCTTCTCTCATCTGCGGTAAGCGAATAATAATAGATCCCGGAGCGCAATGAACCTACTTCAAACGGAACAGCATGTTTTCCTGCGGGCATCGTTTCATCCAGCAGTGTGCGGATCACTCTTCCACGGCTGTCCCAAACTTCCAGGCTCACTTTCGATTGCCTGCTTAAGGAGAATTCAATGGTAGTTGATTCCGAAACAGGGTTCGGGAAATTACGGAGATCAAGCTCAGCCTTTGCAGCAAGCAATGTTGCTCCCGTTGTAATATCGTTTACGCTGGTGATGTTTGCCGAATAGATCCCGCTTGCATGCGTTGCCACCACGACCAATCCGTCAGCATCACGCGTTTCGATCATGTCGCAAACGCTGTTGCCGATGGTTGCTGCGCCCTGCTGCACCCACACTGTTGACAGGCCATTAAGCGTATCAGTGGCATAAAAGCCGGTGCTTGTTGCCACCATGTAAACTGTTCCGTCGGTCACATGCATGATGCTTGCCCAGCGGAAAGATGAGCCTGCACCGGTGCCGGATGAATTCTGCTCGAGATTACCAGCCACCTTTGCCCAGGTAGTCCCGCCATCGGTTGAATAAAATAAGCTGTACACAGAGTAATTGGAAAACACCACGAGGATCTTATCGCTGTTGAGCGGATCGGTGGTGATGCAGCTTACATAGCCGCTGGTCGGGAAGACGATCCCTGAAACAGGCGTGATGTCAAGCGGTGCAGGCGTTCCTACATTCGCGTTATCAATGCGGTAAATTTTCTTTTTATCTGTTCCGTAGTACACCCTGTTTGCCGTTGCCCTGCAGGCATGCACAGCGGTGATCTTTGAATTGGCAAGGGGAACAGAGTCTGCAAACTGTGTCCAGTTGGTACTGATGGAATCCCAGTTACCCACCATCGGGATGCCGGACAGATCGTTGTTCCTCCAGAGGTATTTTCCACCTGCGAGGTACATAATGTTGTTGTTGTTCGGATCGAGCACATAGGGATTGATGAACTGCGGGTCCTTCAAGCCGATCGGATCGATGCGGGCAAACGTAGTGATACCGCCTGCCGCATCCAGCGTAGCACGCATCATTTTTGCATTCTGTATAGAGAAATAATAAGCTGACTGGTTATCCGCAATCGCGCAATACGATCCGTCGCCGCCTCTTGGCTGCACCCAGGGATCGGTTGGATTTGCGCTGTTGGTATACCAGGAGCCGTTGTCCTGCGCACCGCCGATAATGATGTTATTGCCCGGTGTTGCATGGTCTACCGCAACCGTATAGAACATGCTGGTGAGATAGCCATTGTTCAGCGGCTGCCATACTACTGCAGAATCGGTATTGTTTGCCGTTTTAAATACACCGCCATCGTTCGCGCTCAGCATCATGTCCGGGTTCGAATTGAAGAACTCGAGGCAATGCTGGTCGGGATGGTGATTCGCGTAAGAGTTGATCACCGGCAAAACGGAGAACTCCTGGTAACCGCCGATAAAGGTGGTGCTTGTTGAATCCTGGAAAGCGCTGGTGGAGCGGTAAAGATTGGTTCCGCCGATGAACACAGTATTCGGATCATTCGGTTTTACCTTGATCACCATGTCGTAAGAACCCTGCACCTGCCAGCGGTCGAATTGTCCGCCTGTATTTGGCAGGTTCATGGAAAGGTCCTGCCAGGTACCATTTGCGCCTGCACCGTCGCCAGTGAGGTAGGTATATTTCCAGAGACTGTTCCATTCCGGGTCGCCGAGATAGTTATAAGTTACTTTTCCAAATCCCGGTGTGTTGGCAAGGAAATACACTTCATTTTCATTGGAAGGATTTACTGCCGAAACGATCCTGTTGTATGCAGCAGGGAAAGTTGCCGGCTTGATGTTTACGAATGCCGATCCGTCTACCGAACGCCAGATCCCTTTCTGGGAGCCGTCATCACTCAGTGTTGCGTACACCACCCCGGAAGGGGAAACATTCACATCTGTAAAATAGGAAGCTGGTGAACCGCCGCCTCTTACCGTTGTCCAGTTAATTCCGCCGTTCAGGCTCCTGTATACACCGCCATAGGCTGCTGCATACACTTCTTCGATCGTATCATTGGCTGTGCTGTCGGTTGCGACATTCCAGATGAGCTGCCAGTTGGTTGTAAAGGATTGCGGGCTGCCTCCGGCTGTGCCGGTTATCGGCGACCATGAAACGCCGCCATCGGTTGATTTGAAAAGCCCGTCGCCGAGATAGTATCCGCCAACACCGTGGCTTGCAGATGCACCGTATGCTTCACCGCTGCCGTAATACCACACATTGGTATGGCCGGGGCGTTTGTCCTGCGAGAGGCAGGTTGCATTTTTCAGCTGCGAGGCGGTATTGCTTTGTGACCAGCTTGTGCCGCCGTCGGTGCTGAGCCACATTCCACCCGAAGGTGTTCCGGCAAGGATCCTGTTCTCATTGCTCACATCGATCCCGAGTGCGCGGGTCCTTCCTCCTAAGTTCCATGGCCCGCGGCTGGTTACGCTTAAGATGGGTGCACGGTTGCCTGTGAGCTGTGCATCGGAAGGAAGCGTGGCTGCAAAGGCAAGCTCTTTCTGCCGGATGTTATCAGGGATCTGGCCGGTAGCAGGATCTGCAAGCCGGTTCAACTCCCAGTTGAGGCGCTCGATGGCATCATCTTCCATGCCTTCATGCGAGCGTTCGCCCTTTTCAGCAGATTCGGCTTCTTTTGCACTGGAATTGGTTGAAGCAATGTAGGTAACAGCAGATGCGGCCGTGATGATCGCGAAGCAATAGGTATAAAGTTGTTTCATGGGGGGCTGAAATTTTATTCAACCAAATATACCTAATTTTTCCTACTCAAGCTCCACGCACTCCACACCTTTTTTCCTTGCCAGGCTGATGATCTCTCCCGATGAAAAATCGGTGGTGACGATCCTCAGCACCCTGTCACAATCCTCAAGATCTACATTCCATTTCAGGATGGCTTTTTTATTCAGCACCGACTGCAATTTACGGGCTTCCGTTTTTGTACTGATGTTTGTTTTAAACACGAGTATGTTCTGGTTCAATGTGGCTGTGGTCATCATACTTATTGTGCGTTTCTCCAGTTGCAACGGTTCCTGAATTTTTCTTTTTCTTCTTCTGTCATGTTCGCCATGCGCTCTTCCATTCTTTTTCTCCAGTATTCGTGGCGCGGCCTTCCACCCCATCTGCCGCCTTTGCCTTTAAAGCCGCCAAATAGTATCTTGGAAAGAATGAACAAGCCGATCGCCTGCCAGAAGGTAATGACTGGCCCGTGAAACAATACCGGCACCAGCCAGTTCCAGAGCCCCATGGTTACGAAGCCCAGCAATGAGCCGAACAGCAATGCCATTCCTGCGATCTTCAATCCGATCAATAGTTTATAGTTTTTCATTTTGTAAGTTTTTTGTTTAATAGTTATTTAACAATTCGTCATATAATCCGCGCAGGTGTTCCCTTAGAAACTGAACCGCATAATGCTTTCTTGAGATCACCGTTTTTAAAGGCGATTGGGTGCGATCCGCGATCTGCTTTAAGCTGAATCCTTCCAACTCATGCAGTACAAACACTTCCTTTTGTTTATCCGGGAGCAGATCAAGCGCATCGCTCAGCTCCTCCGAGATCGCTTTCAGCAGCATCTGGTCATCCGCAGGCCGGTCGAGGGATGCGAGGATGTCCGTTAAGAACAGTGGCTCATCTTCTTCCTCATTGCCAACACTGCGGTTCTCAAACCGCTCCGGTTTTCTTTTGCGGTACCAGTCGGTGATCTTGTTCCGTGCCACCCTGTAGAGCCATGCTACAGCTTTTTCGAGTGGCTCGGCTTCCCTTGCTGTTTCCACAAATTCATAGAAAACATCCTGCAGAATGTCTTCCGCATCCTCTGCAGAAGGCATGCGTGTATTTATGAAACTGAGCAGCTTCCCCTGTTCCTTGTGAACGGTCGTATCGATCTCTTTGTTCTTCGATTCGTGAAGGGTTTCAACACTCATTTAACAGCGGGTTATACTTAGAAGACGATTGAGAAAAGGAAATACTTTAAATTTTTTGAGATTTTTTATAAAACAGGCGTAAACATTGAATTAGCAGTACCCATGTTTAAATCCAGTGCTTATTTATGAAGATGCTTCCTTCGTCAGCATGACAAGCTACATTAACAGCAGCGTGTCATCCTGAGCGAAACGCAGTGTAGCCGAAGGATCTTCTTAATTATTTACACACAGTATCCGAGGATGAAGATGCTTCCTTCGTCAGCATGACAAACAGCCAGCTATCCTACTTATCTTCCTTAATGAACTTTGGCAGGCTCAAATTCATTTTAACAGCAACCAGGCGGATCCCGATAATGATGAGCGCGGAAATAATGAAATTGCAATTCCGCTCCAGCCCGAAATAACCGAGCGACAAATACGCGATGGCGCCGCAAAGGCAGGCTGTTGCATACACTTCCTTTTTAAAGATGATCGGGATCTCGTTGGTGAGCACATCGCGGATCACGCCGCCCATTATAGCAGAGAACATGCCCATGATGGCTGCGATCACCGGATTTACGCCAAGGCTCAGGGCTTTCTCCGTGCCTACAATGGTGAACATGGCAATGCCGACCGTATCGAAAAGGAAAAATGTTTTGCGCAGGCGGATCAGCACTTTAAAGAAAATGCTGGCAAGCACCACGCCGATGAAGATAGCATATACAAAATTAAGGTCGTGCACCCATACGAGCGGGTAGCTGCCCAGGAGGATATCACGCAGGCTTCCGCCACCGATGGAAGTGATAAAACCGATAAAGCTGGCGCCGAACCAATCCGGCTTTGCCTTGTCGTTGGCGGCAAGCGCACCGGAAATGGCAAAAAAACAGGTACCAACAACTTCGAGGATATACTGGATCTGCATGGTTTAAATTATTACAGCAAAGTTATGGGAATAAAAGGTACAGGTAAAAATATTCCTGCCCGAAGCTTATTTTTTTATTTACTATGCTTGCATAATAATTAAAAATTATTATGTTTGCATAATAAATGGCAAAAAAGCATACCGAAACAATCGATTCGAAGATCAAGACCTCCTGGCAGATCATCAGCAGGATGTACAATGCGGAGGCGGCGCAATACGGCGGCAGCATTGCAATCGGTCATTTCCTGCTGAACATCGACAGCGATGAAGGTGCCTACGCTTCGGAGATCGCGCCCATGCTGGGCATGGAAAGCACCTCCCTTTCCCGCATCATCAAAACCCTTGAAGAAGAAAAAATGATCATCCGCAAAAGCGATAAAACCGACAAGCGGAAGGTTAAATTAATCTTAACACAAAAAGGCAGGGAAAATAAGGAGCTTGCTAAAAATATTGTACGTAATTTTAATTCCCTGATTGAAAATAAGATCGGCAAACAGCGGATCGAGGATTTTATAAAAACGATCAGCGAGATCAGCCTGCTTGCTGAAGAGCAGCATAAGCTCATCAGGCAGGGATAACAAAAAAACAAAAATTGATCCATTATGAACAGAACAATTAAAAAGGTTGCAGTGCTTGGCTCAGGAGTAATGGGAAGCCGCATTGCCTGCCATTTTGCGAACATCGGTGTTGAAGTGATCCTGCTCGACATTGTACCGAAAGATGCGGGAGCAGATAAAAAATCGCGCAACAAAATTGTGGACGATGCATTGGCTTTTGCTTTGAAGTCGAACCCCTCTCCTATCTACCGCAAGTCATTTGCAAAGCGGATCGTTACCGGCAACTTCGAGGATAACATGAAGGATATCGCCAGCTGCGACTGGATCATTGAAGTGGTGATCGAACGCCTCGATATTAAAAAACAGGTATTTGACAATGTGGAGAAATACCGCAGGGCAGGAACGCTCATCAGCTCCAACACTTCCGGCATCCCGATCCATTTGATGAACGAAGGGCGCAGCGAGGATTTCCAGAAACATTTCTGCGGCACGCACTTTTTCAATCCACCACGCTATTTACGATTACTCGAAATAATTCCAACTCCGGAAACTTCAGCGGAAGTCATTGACTTTTTAATGCATTACGGCGAATTGTATCTCGGAAAAACAACAGTATTGTGTAAAGACACACCAGCCTTCATCGCCAACAGGATCGGTGTTTACGGCATCATGAGCCTTTTCCACACCGTTGAAAAAATGGATCTCACGATCGATGAAGTGGATAAATTAACGGGGCCGGTTTTAGGCCGTCCGAAATCAGCAACTTTCCGCACCTGCGATGTGGTTGGGCTTGACACACTTGTGCATGTGGCGAACGGCGTGGCGCAAAGCTGTCCCAACGACGAAGCCATCGACGTATTTAAAATTCCCGGCTATGTTGCCAAAATGGTGGAGAACAAATGGCTGGGAAGCAAAACCGAGCAGGGTTTTTTCAAAAAGGTAAAAGGCGCGAACGGCAAATCGGAGATCCATTCGCTCGACCTGAAAACACTGGAATACAAGCCTTCCGTGAAAGCAAAATTTGCAACACTGGAACAAACAAAATCCATCGACAACTTACGCGAGCGCATGAAAGTGCTGCTGGCAGGAAAAGATAAAGCCGGCGAATTTTACCGTACATCATTCTATGGCTTGTTTGCGTATGTGAGCAACCGCATTCCTGAGATCACGGATGAGCTTTATAAAATAGATGCAGCCATGAATGCCGGCTTTGCGTGGGAGTTAGGCCCTTTCGAAGCATGGGATGCATTAGGTGTTGCAGAAACGGTGAAGGCCATGGAAGCAGCGGGCAACAAGCCTGCACAATGGATCTACGACATGCTTGCAAGCGGTGCCACTTCCTTCTACAAGGTAGAGAACGGCAGCAAAAAATATTACGACATTCCTTCCAGATCTTATAAGGTAATCCCGGGAACCGAATCATTCATCCTCCTCGATAACATCCGCGGAAGCAAAACGGTATGGAAAAATTCCGGAGCTACGCTGACCGATATTGGCGATGGCATTGTGAATTTGGAATGGAACACCAAAATGAATTCGATCGGTGCCGAAGTGATTGAAGGCATCAACAAATCGATCGCGATCGCGGAAAAGGATTTTCGCGGACTGGTGATCTCCAATGAAGGCGCTAATTTTTCAGCCGGTGCAAACGTGGGAATGATCTTTATGATGGCGGTTGAACAGGAATACGATGAGCTGAACTTCGCGATCAAAACATTCCAGGATACGATGATGCGTGTACGTTATTCTTCAATTCCTGTGGTAGTCGCCCCTCACAACCTCGCGCTGGGCGGCGCCTGCGAAATGAGCATGCATTCCGACAAGGTGGTTGCACACGCAGAAACCTATATGGGGCTTGTTGAATTCGGTGTTGGGTTGATCCCCGGCGGCGGCGGAACAAAAGAGTTTGCCGTGAGATTATCGGACGAATTACAGGAAGGCGATATTGAGCTGAACAATTTCCGTGACCGCTTCTTAACCATCGGGCAGGCAAAAGTAGGCACATCCGCTTATGAAGCATTCGACCTTGGCTATTTAAGAAAAGGAAAAGATGTGGTGGTGATCTCGCGCAACCGCTTATTGTCGGAAGCGAAACTGAACTGCATTGAACTGGCGGAAGCAGGCTACACCATGCCTGCACACCGCAAGGACATCCGCGTGCTTGGCAAGCAGGCATTAGGACTGGCATATCTTGGCGCGAACTCCATGCAGGTAGGGAATTACATCAGCGAGCACGATGTGAAGATCTCGCAGAAGTTAGCCTACGTGCTTTGCGGCGGCGATCTTTCGCAACCCTCGCTGGTAAGCGAGCAGTATTTGCTTGACCTCGAGCGTGAGGCATTCCTGAGCCTTTGTGGTGAGAAGAAAACGCTGGAGAGGTTGCAGAGTATTATAACAGGAGGAAAAGTTTTACGTAATTAGATATGAGATGTGAGACGTGAGACGTGAGATGTGAGATGTGAGATGTGAGATGTGAGATGTGAGATGTGAGATGTGAGATGAAAAATCTGAGGTAAAATGATATTTATAAATAACAAAATAATTTATGCATAATTTAAAAGAACTGAAAATTTGGAACAAAGCAATAACCCTTTCTGTTAATGTTTATAAAGCAACAGCAAACTTCCCGAAAGAAGAAACATATGGATTAACCTCTCAGATCAGGCGGTCTGCCATTTCAGTCCCTTCAAACATTTCTGAAGGTGCAGGAAGGAATTCAAATAAAGAATTCATTCATTTTCTTGGAATAGCAAACGGTTCTTCGTATGAATTACAAACACAATTAATTATATCAAACAAATTGGATCTTATTTCAGATAGTACACTTGAGCCACTTCTCAAGGAAATAGAAGAAATACAAAAAATGACTTATACATTTCAAAACACTTTACAAAACCGGATTTAGAAGAAGACGGAGAGATGCAATCCCAAATCTAACATCTCACGTCTCAAATCTAATATCTCAAATCTACAAAACAATGAACGCATATATAGTAGCAGGTTTCAGATCCGCAGTAGGCAAGGCCAACAGGGGCGGATTCCGTTTCACCCGTCCGGACGACCTGGCAACGGATGTTATCAAACATTTAATGGCTTCAGTGCCGAACGTTTCGCACGAACAGGTAGATGACCTTATTGTGGGCAACGCAATGCCGGAAGCTGAGCAGGGCCTTAACATGGCGCGCTTAATTTCATTGATGGCCTTCAACACCGATAAAGTTTCCGGCATGACCGTGAACCGTTATTGTGCTTCCGGCCTGGAAACAATTGCCATCGCAGCAGCAAAGATCCATGCAGGCATGGCCGATTGCATTGTAGCAGGGGGCGCAGAAAGCATGAGCCTGATCCCGATGGGCGGCTGGAGAATTGTCCCGCATGCAGGCGTTGCACTGGCTCATCCCGATCATTACTGGGGAATGGGCTTAACGGCAGAAGCGGTTGCCAAAGAATTCAATGTGAGCCGTGAAGACCAGGATGCATTCGCTTTAAGCTCGCATTTAAAAGCGATGAAAGCCATTAAGGAAGGTAAGTTCAAGGATGAGATCGTTCCGGTGAAAGTTACTGAAACATACGTCGATGAGAATGAGAAAAAGAAAACACGCGATTTTATTGTTGATACAGATGAAGGCCCCCGCGCCGATACAACGCTCGATGCACTGGCAAAATTAAAACCTGTGTTCGATGCGAAGGGAAGCGTTACGGCAGGTAATTCATCGCAGACAAGCGACGGAGCTGCATTTGTAATGATCGTGAGCGAAAAGTTCCTGAAAGAAAACAAGCTGGAGCCGATCGCGAGAATGGTAAGCTTTGCGGCAGCAGGCGTTCCACCGCGCATCATGGGGATCGGCCCGGTGGCGGCTATTCCGAAGGCATTGAAATTAGCGGGAATGAACCTTGGCCAGATCGATTTGATCGAGCTGAATGAAGCTTTTGCATCACAATCCCTGGCAGTAGTCCGTGAATTGAAATTAAATCCCGAGATCGTGAATGTGAACGGTGGCGCTATTTCCCTCGGGCACCCACTGGGTTGTTCGGGAGCCAAGCTGTCGGTACAATTATTCAGTGAGCTGAAGCGCCGGAATAAAAAATACGGCATTGTGAGTATGTGTGTAGGAACCGGGCAGGGCGCTGCAGGGATCTTCGAAATGCTTAATTGAGATGTGAGATGTGAGATGTGAGATGTGAGATGTGAGATGTGAGATGTGAGATGTGAGATGTGAGATGTGAGATGTGAGATGTGAGATTATTGACAACCTAAAAAAAATTAATTTAAATACACTAACTAAAATAATAATGATTTAATTGAGAATACGATCGTGTAACTCTCAATACTAAAATCTCAATACTAAAATCTATATGACAACATTAAAAGGAGGCGAATTCCTCATCAAAGAAACAGAAGCAAAAGATGTATTCATCCCGGAAGAATGGAATGAAGAGCAGCAAATGATCGCGCAAACCTGCCATGATTTTCTTGCACAGCATGTATGGAACAGCCTCGACCGTATCGATGCGCAGGAAGAAGGCCTGATGGTTGACCTGCTGAACAAGGCCGGTGAGCTTGGCTTGCTGGGCATCTCCGTGCCGGAAGAATACGGCGGGTTCGGAAAGGACTTTACAACTTCAATGCTGGCGACTGAGATCCTCGGTGCGGGGCATTCCTTCGCAGTAGCGATCTCCGCACACACAGGCATCGGTACATTGCCGATCTTATATTATGGAAATGCTGATCAAAAAGCGAAATACATTCCGAAGCTCGCCAGCGGCGAATGGAAAGCTGCCTATTGCTTAACAGAGCCGGCTTCCGGATCGGATGCCAACTCGGGAAAAACAAAAGCGGTATTATCTGCGGACGGAAAACATTATGTCCTCAACGGGCAAAAAATGTGGATCACCAATGGCGGCTTCGCTGATATCTTTACGGTATTCGCCAAGATCGACAATGATGAGAACCTTTCCGCTTTCATCGTGGAAAAATCATTCGGCGGTATTTCACTGAACCCGGAAGAGCACAAGATGGGGATCAAGGGAAGCTCCACGCGCCAGGTATTTTTTAACGATTGCAAAGTGCCGGTGGAAAACCTTTTATCCGACAGGCAAAATGGTTTTAAGATCGCGGTGAACATATTGAACCTCGGGCGGATCAAGCTTGCAGGAGCGGCTGTTGGCGGAAGCAAGGAAACAACGACCAAGGCTGTGCAGTATGCAAATGAGCGCCAGCAGTTCGGCAGGCCGATCTCCAAATACGGAGCGATCCGTTACAAATTAGCGGAACAGGCAACACGCATTTACGCAGCGGAATCTGCGATCTACAGGGCGAGCCAGAACATTGAAGACGCCATCAAATCACTGATCGCAGGTGGAATGGACGAGGCAAAGGCGAAATTAAAAGGCGTTGAGCAATTCGCAGTTGAGGCTGCCATTGTAAAAGTGCATGGCTCTGAAGTATTGGATTACGTAGTGGATGAAGGCGTTCAGATCTACGGCGGAATGGGCTATAGCGCGGAAGCGCCGATGGACAGGGCTTACCGCGATGCACGCATCAACCGCATCTTTGAAGGAACCAACGAGATCAACAGGATGCTTACTGTCGACATGATGCTGAAACGCGCGATGAAAGGCGAACTCGACCTGATGGGGCCTGCACAGAAAGTTGCAGCTGAATTAATGAGCATTCCGGATATGAACAGCGGTGAAACAGGATCGTTCACCAATGAGAAAAGGTCGGTTGCCAATTTCAAAAAAGCGGTGCTGATGGTTGCGGGAGCAGCTGTTCAGAAGCTGATGACCCAGCTTGCCAAGGAGCAGGAAGTGCTGATGAACATTGCCGACATGATCATAGAAACATATGTATCGGAATCGGTGTTGCTGCGCGTTGAAAAATTAGCGGCTATGAAAGGCGAAGATGCCTGCAAAGAGCAGATCGACATGATGAAGATATACATCAATGATGCGGCGGATAAGATCCACAAATCAGGGAAGGAAGCGATCAACAGCTTCGCCGATGGCGATGAGCAGCGCGGGATGCTGATGGGCATCAAACGATTCACCAAGACAGAACCTTTGAATACAACGGAGCTGAGGAGAAATGTTTCCGCGAAGCTGATAGCGGAAAATAAGTATTGTTTTTAAAATCTACCGCAAAAAATGTTTTCTCGCAGAGGCGCAGAGAACGCAGAGTAAAAACCCACGGGAAACCGTGGGTTTTCTTGTTTATTGATCCTTCGGTTTTGCATTAAAAAAAACGTCATCCCGTGCTCCGACACGGGATCTCATAAATGCTTGCAGTTCTCTCCTAAATGAAATACCTTTGCCTTACACATGGAACTTCATTATGCATATTACTCCTCTCCTATCGGCCTTGTCGAGATCAGCGGCAACGAAGATGGCATTGCCACACTTTATTTTGTTGATGAGCGGAAGCACAGTTCCTCCAAAGTCCATCCTTCACTGAAAGAATGCCTCTTGCAGGTGGAAGAATATTTCAAGGGCCTGCGCAAGGAATTCGGTATCAGGCTGAATCCGAAAGGCACCGATTTTCAGAAGCGTGTCTGGGAGAAGCTGTCTACATTACCTTACGGCCGCACAGTTTCTTACCTCGACATTTCCCGGATGCTCGGCGATGCCAATGCAACAAGAGCAGTGGGCAATGCCAACGGCAGCAACCCGATCTCCATCATTGTGCCCTGCCACAGGGTGATCGGCGTAAGCGGAAAGCTTGTGGGGTATGGCGGCGGACTCTGGCGAAAGGAATGGCTGCTGAATCATGAAAAAAGTAGTACCTTCGGCAAACAGACTACATTATTCAGCCCGTAAAAACACAGGACTTCATCCGCAAAATTAAAGCATGTGAGCAAGAAAGATTTTTTTTCCGCTTTTTTAAAGCAAACCAAGAACATCGGGGCCATCGCTCCGAGCTCACGTTTCCTGGTGAAAAAAATGCTGGATCCCATCGATTTTAAAACAGTGAAATGCATCGTGGAATTCGGCCCGGGCACCGGAAGCATCACGCATGAGCTGCTGAACCTGATGCCAAAAGATTCGGTATTGCTGGCTTTCGAGATCAATGCCGATTTCTGTGAGATCCTGAATGAGATAAAAGACCCGCGATTAAAGATCATCAGCGACACTGCCGAGAACATCGAGCTTTACCTCAAAGAAAATAATATTGAGCGCGTGGATTATATTGTATCCTCACTTCCTTTTGCAATGATCCCGAACGGGATCGTAAAGAATATTTTAGCAGTGGTGAAGAAAGTGCTGAAGCCTGCCGGGATGTTCATGCAGTACCAGTATTCGCTGAATGCCTATAAAAAGCTGAAAGGCACTTTTAAAAATGTAGAGATCAGCTTTACGCCGATCAATATTCCTCCTGCGTTCGTGTTTGTCTGCAACGACTAAGGCGCATCGATCGTTTCGAGCTGCTCGAATTCAATCACCTTCATTTGTTTCCTTTTTTTTCCTGCCGAATAATAGATAACTACGCCACCTTCAATATTCGTGGTATCCACTTTTGTATTCTGCGGGGCGCCGGGGCGGCCGCTTCCGCGCTGCTTCGTTTTCCCGAAGCTGATGAGGTAATTGCCTGTCCCGAGGTTTGAATATGAATCCAGCTGTTTATAATCCGGTGAGGCTGCATCGGGATTATCCACTTTCACCATGTTGAACTTTACGGATTGCCCGGAAGAGATGCTGATCACCGAATCGACGCTCCATTTGCCCTTTTTGCACTGGCAGAGAAATACATTATAGGTGGTTGATGAAGTTGGCGAAGCGCCCTGGTTCACCGTTTGCATGGTGGCCTTTCTCAGCGTTAAGTCCTGCGCCCCGGCAGTTGACGATATTATCAAAAATAAAAAAAACAGTTTCTTCATAATTCGTAATTTAGCTTAAAGTTAGAAATAAAAACGGTATGTATATTCCACCTTATTATCGCGAGGAAGACAAAGAGAAACTGATCCCGTTCATGAAGGCCCATAATTTTGCAAACCTTGTGAGCAGTGCAAATAATGCGCCGACAGCCACGCACCTGCCTTTTGTGATCGAAGAACGTGAAGAAAAGCTGTTCCTCGTATCGCACATGGCAAAGGCGAATCCGCAATGGCAAAGCTTTTCCGGCAACGAATTGCTCATCATCTTCCAGGGGCCTCATGCTTACATTTCACCTTCGCATTATGAAAAACAGCAGAATGTGCCGACATGGAACTATATCGCAGTGCATGCTTACGGAAAAGCAAGAATCATCGATGATCCGAAAGAGGTATGGAACCTGATGGAGCGGACCATTCATAAATTCGAGGAAAAATTCATGGAGCAATGGAAAAATCTTGCGCCGGGTTACGTAACTAATATGCTGAAAGAGATCGTTGCGTTCGAAATTGAAGTAACGAAGCTGGATGGAAAATACAAGCTGAGCCAGAACAAGACAAAGAATGAGCAGCAGCAGATCATTTCTTCGTTTGAAAACAGTGAAGATTCGGTGCAGAAGGAAATCGCGGAAGAGATGAAGAAGAAGATATAGCAGTTGGCAGTAGGCAATTAAAACAGTTGGCAATGTTAGAACGTCATTGCGAGGGCTTTTCGCCCGAAGCAATCTAATCACGCAGCTTCATGAGATTGCTTCGCTATCGCTCGCAATGACGCTCCGAAAAAAAACAGCAAATGAAAAACACACTCTTATACTTCAGCTTTCTTCTTAGTCAAACGCTTTTTGCGCAGCTCCCCAACACAGACATCTGGCTGCTGGACATCAAAGCAACAAAGGATACCGTCATCTTATCCAACCCGGTGAACATCACCAACCGCGCAGGTTACGACAACCAGCCCTCCTTTTCTCCCGATGGAAAATACATTCTGTACACTTCCATCCGCGATGAAAAGCAATCGGATATTTACAAATACGACCTGAAAACAAAACAGGTCTCGCAATTCACCAACACGCCTGCAACCAGCGAGTACTCGCCCACTTTTATGCCGGACGGAAAAAACATTTCGGTAGTGATGGTGGAGCCCGACAGCGTGCAAAGGCTTTGGAAGTTTCCAATTAAAGGCGGAGCGCCCAGCCTTGTAATGGATAAGGTGGATTCGATCGGGTATCATTGCTGGATCACGAAAGACAGTCTTGCTTTGGTGATGATCACGGAACCGCCAAGCATCCATGTTGTGAATACGAAAACACAAAAGGAAAACGCATTTGCTGATAATGCCGGTAGGTGTTTGCAAAAATTCCCAACACAGGCCGGTATTGGCTTTTTCTATATGGTAAAAGAAAACAAAAGCGACAGTCTATTAAAATTACACATTAGTAATTCTAAATACCGAAATACAGCAGCGAGGGAGCCGATTGTGCTTGGAAAGGAAATCCAGGATTATGCTATTATCTGGAATGTTTATCAGCCTGTTATTATATACGGGAATAAATCCAGCTTAACCGCTATAGGATATTTTTCCGACTGGTATGCCGGTTCATTAAAGCTTTCCCAATATGGAATTAAAAACATCACCCGCATCGCCATCAGTCCCGACGGAACAAAAATGGCAATTGTAGCGGAGTAAAAAGCTCTGCGGCCTTTGCGTAAACCTTTGCGAACTTTGCGGTTAAGAAACATGAAACCCGAAACATACACACAAAACAATTACACCATCAGCAGCGACAGCTCCAGGCTCGACATTGCTTTCATTCATGGCTATTTAAGCCGCTCCTACTGGGCGGAAGAGATCCCGGAAGAGATTGTAAAAAAATCGATTGAGCACTCCTTATGCTTCGGAGTTTATAAGGATGATTTGCAGGTTGGCTTTGCAAGGGTCATTTCGGATTATTCAACATTCGCCTACCTTGCTGACGTTTTTATCATCGAGGAAGAACGCGGAAAAGGATTATCGAAATGGCTGATGGAATGCATTATGAAGCATGAGCAACTACAGGGCCTGCGGAATTTCTGTTTACTGACGAGGGATGCACATACGCTGTATGAAAAATTCGGATTTAAGAATTTAGAGAAGCCGCAGAATTTTATGGCGGTGAAAGCGGATAATTTTTATAAGAAGAAAAATTAGGGGAACGTCATTGCGAGCGGCAGCGAAGCAATCTCATTTTCCCGGCAGATTGCTTCGCTGTCGCTCGCAATGACCACAAAAACGTAAGCTTACAGCGGGAACTTCTTCTTCATTTCCTCTACAACAGCGAACACAGCCGGGCAAACTGCCGTATTCTTTATTGTGAGATCAAGTACCTGGTGAAAACGCTTCCTGTCGGTATGCGGGTATTCGCGGCAGGCAGTCGGCCGGTCTTCGTACACAAGACAATAATTTTCAGAATCCAAAAACGGACAGGGTGCCATATTCAATACATAATCCTTATCCTCATCGATGTGCAGGTATTTCGCGATAAAGTCGGAAGGGCGCATCCTTAAACGCTTTGCAATGCGGTCGATATCGCGCTCATAAAAAATAGGACTGGTGGTTTTACAGCAATTGGCGCATTTCAGGCAATCCGTCCTTTCAAATGCTTCATCGTGCAAACGATGTACAACATCATCCAGGGTTCTCGGCGTTTTTCGTTTTAGTTTCTCAAACAGCTTTTTAGTGCCAGGCTCCGCCTTTTGCGCCCGCTGCTTTAAAGTATCCAGTTGCATGCTGCAAAATTACGAAAAGAATTAATAAGTGGGAATTGTTGTGTATACCACCCCAACCCTCCTAAGAGGGGGGAGCAGATACTGCAAAATGTTAAGAAGAGTTTTTCTACGAAGCGTTTCCCCTCCTCCCAGGAGGGGCCAGGGGTGGTCTTGCATTACTTCAACACACTATACACCACCGGGTAAATCAGCTTTTCCCAAACTGCATATCCTTTTGCCGAAGGATGCAGGCCATCATCCGCCACCAGCGACTTATCCTTCCCCATTTCTTTGGATTGCGCATACAGGTCGACCGTTTTGATCTCCCGTTTTTTTGCCTCTTCGAGGATGATGCTGTTGAAGTCCGCAATTCCCTTCGAAATATCCCTGCCGTTGCTGTACATTGCGCCTGTCGGTGTTACGCCGAAATCAGGAATGGTGATCAGTACAAATTTGGATTTATCCGGCAGCTTTGCCTGCACCTTTTCAATGATGTACACAAGATTTTTACGGAATGTTTTTTCATCCATGCCCTGTACCCAGTCGTTCACGCCGATCAGCAAGGTGGCGAAGTTCGGATTGGAGCTTTCAAAAACAGGAAGCTCCCGCTCGATCACATCTTTTGTCGTCCAGCCGTTGTGCGAAGGATTCACTGCGAGCACAATGCTGACGCCGTTTTCTGAGAGATGCTTTGAAAGCAGCACCGGCCAGGAGTTTTCAGCAGTGGTGCCTGTCCCGATCGTGTAGGAATCGCCCAGGCAACATAGGTATATTTGTTCTTTTCCATAGGCGGAAGATGAAAAAATAAAGCGGTAAGGATGGTAATGCAAAGCGTTTTCATAACCTGTTTTTAAAATATACGCAAAGTACAGCGCTGAAGATTTACCCTAAATTTACGTACTTTTGCAGGGATATAAAAACGAAATGTTTAAATACATTATTGCTATTTTCACCGGCTTGCCGCTGCTGCTGCAGGCCCAAACAATTACCTTGAGCAAAAGAACAGAAATACACGGGCACAGGGGATTCCGGGGACATTTTCCCGAGAACACATTAACGGCGTTCAAAGAAGCTGTGAAGCTCGGCGTGGACGCGATCGAGCTGGATGTGATCATTTCAAAGGATTCGCAGGTAGTTGTATCGCATGAGCCCTGGTTCAATTATAAGTTCTGTTCCGAGCCTAACGGCGAAAAGGTAAAAGCGCTGAAACAGCACAATCTATACAGGCTCACGTATGCAGAGATCAAAACCTACGATTGCGGCCTAAGGGCCAACGGCGAATTCCCGCTGCAGCAGGCCTGTGCGGAATACAAGCCTTTGTTAAGCGAAGTAATTGAAGTGCTGGATCAGTTCTGCAGGGACAATAACTTCCCCCTGGTCACCTATAACATCGAGATCAAGAGCGGGAAGATCGGCGATGGCAAATGGCACCCGGAGCCGCAAAAGATCGCTGAGCTGCTGCACAATGTGATAAAACCATACAACATCGGTGACAGGATCCTTATCCAGAGCTTTGACACCCGCAGCCTGCAAGCCATTCACAAGCTTGACCCTGAATTGAGGATCGGACTGCTGATAGCCAATACCGGCTCTGTCGATCACAACATCAGGAAGCTGGGCTTTACGCCTTATATGTACAATCCGGCACTCAAGCTCACAAAAGAGCATACCGTGAAGCAGGCTCACCAGCATGGCTGCAAGATCATTCCGTGGACGATCAACCGCGATGAAGATATGAGACGCCTTATTGAATGGGGCGTCGACGGGCTGATCACCGATTACCCGGATGTTGCATTGAAGTTAAGGAAATCTTAATTTTGTTATTATTATATGGCCTTTCATTGTCATGCCGTGACACGACACTGCATAAAAACAAAAGAAAGCACTTACTATCACTGACTTTACAGCCTCTCCCCATTTTTTGCCCTTGCTTTTGGTCAATTCCCTTTATTTTACTACTTTCGGGACGCAAAATTTTGTTCTCAAAAAACAAGTAAACTTAATATAGTTTAATTATGAAGGTAGGCATTCCATCGGAAATTTCTCCAAACGAACTAAGAGTTGCTGCAACTCCAAAAACCGTCAAACGATTGCAAAAGCAGGGATTTGAAGTTTATATTCAGCATAACGCAGGGATCAAAGCAAATTTTTCTGACAAGGATTTTGAAGAAGCGGGAGCTAAAATAGTTGCTACAGCTGCCGATATATATGGCAAATCGGATATTGTACTGAAGGTGAAGGAGCCTGCAATGGAAGAAGTTGATATGATGAAGGAAGGCCTGGTAATGTTGAGCTATTTGTGGCCGGCACAAAATCAGCCCTTACTTCAAAAATTAGCGGATAAGAAAGTGAATGCCATTGCAATGGATGCAATCCCACGTATTTCCAGGGCACAAAAAATGGATGTGTTGTCATCAATGGCAAACATCGCAGGATACAGGGCAGTTATTGAAGGTTCTTATCATTTCGGAAGATTTTTAAACGGACAAATTACAGCTGCCGGTAAAGTTGAACCTGCCAAAGTACTGGTGATTGGTGCAGGTGTAGCCGGCCTTGCTGCAATTGGTGCTGCAAACTCATTGGGTGCCATCGTAAGGGCTTTTGATACACGTAAAGAAGTTGCAGAACAGATCGAATCGATGGGTGCGCAATTCTTAACCGTTGAAATTGAAGAAGACGGTGCAACAGCATCGGGTTATTCAAAAGAAATGAGCAAGGAATTTATTGCCGCTGAAATGGCATTGTTCAAGGCCCAGGCTGCTGAAGTGGATATTATTATTACTACTGCTCAAATACCCGGCAGGCCGGCTCCGAAATTAATCTTAACAGATCATGTAGCGGTTATGAAGCCGGGGTCGGTTATTGTGGATTTAGCTGCATCATCAGGAGGGAATTGTGAATTAACGAAGAACGGGGAAGTTTATACAACCGATAACGGAGTTACTATTATTGGTAAATTAAATCAGCTTCCCAGCCAGGCTTCACAGCTATATGGAAATAACTTATGTCACTTGTTAGATGACATGGGCAAAGCGGAGAAATGGAAAATTGATATGGAAGATGCTGTTGTATCAAGAGCAATGGTAACTCATAATGGTAAAATCAACTGGCCGCCGGCGCCACTTCCTGTTAGTCCGGCAAAGCCAAAAGCCGCGGAAGTTATAGCAGAGGATCCGAAAATTGTAGCTGAAAGAAAAAATAAAAAAGAAGGTACATCCATGATCATTAAACTGGTTGTGATCGGTGTGCTTTTATTGGCGATGGGACAATTTGCCCCGGGTGAATTTATGCAGCACTTTACGGTGTTTGTATTAGCCGTATTCATTGGCTGGCAGGTAATCTGGAATGTATCGCATTCACTTCACACTCCATTAATGGCTGTTACCAACGCTATTAGCGGTATTATCATCGTTGGCGGTTTATTACAGACGAAAGATGATTTATCGAATTCGATGGTCATGACTGTTTTAGCATCTGTTGCTATCCTGGTGGCCAGCATCAATATAGTCGGAGGATTTGTGGTTACTCACCGTATGTTGAAAATGTTTAAAAAATAAGAAACAGGAAATATGATCTTTATAGAAAAGGAAATTCAAACAGCAGCATATTTATTTGCAAGTATCCTGTTTATTTTAAGCCTGGGAGGTTTATCCTCACAGGAATCGGCAAAGCGCGGTGTGTTTTATGGCATTGTAGGTATGGCTATCGCTATACTTGCAACCGTTTTGGGCAAAGGTGTTGAAGGCCATGTTTATATTATTTGCGCAATTGCTGTAGCAGCGATCATTGGAACACTGCTGGCACGTAAAGTTGAAATGACTTCCATGCCTCAGCTGGTTGCTATCTTACACAGTTTTGTTGGTTTGGCTGCGGTGCTTGTTGGCTTTGGCTCCTACCTCGATCCTGCAACACATAAATTAAGCTCTGCTGAGCATACGATACATTTAGTTGAAGTATTTATTGGTGTGTTCATTGGTGCAATTACATTCACAGGTTCTATCGTGGCCTGGGGCAAACTGGAAGGCAAGATCATGAGCAAGCCTTTGCTGTACCCGGGAAGACATGCAGTAAACATTATTTTAGTTCTTGCTTCTATTGTATTAGGTGTTATGTTCGCAAGAGCTGAAGGCACTGATGGAATGATGTACTTATATATCATGACCGCAATTGCAGGTTTTATTGGTGTAATGTTAGTAATGGCAATTGGCGGTGCAGATATGCCCGTTGTAGTTTCTATGTTAAACTCTTATTCAGGTTGGGCTGCATCAGCTGCAGGCTTTATGCTGGGTAACGACCTGTTAATTGTAACCGGTGCATTGGTTGGCAGCTCGGGTGCAATTCTTTCCATCATTATGTGTGAGGCAATGAACAGGTCTTTCTTCTCCGTGATACTTGGAGGCTTTGGCGCAGTTACATCATCGGGTGAAGCAGCTGCTATGGAAGGAGAAGTTACTGCATTAACTCATGAAGAGGTTTCTGATCTGTTAAAAGAAGCAAAATCGGTTGTTATTGTGCCGGGTTACGGAATGGCTGTTGCAAAAGCACAGTACCCGATCTATGACATGGTGCAAACGTTACAAAAAGCAGGAAAAAAAGTGAGATTCGCTATACATCCCGTTGCCGGCCGTTTACCCGGGCACATGAATGTATTGTTAGCTGAGGCAAACGTACCTTACGATATCGTATTGGAAATGGACGAGATCAACGAAGACCTGCCTGACACAGATGTAGTAATGGTGATTGGTGCAAATGACGTTGTTAATCCGGGAGCGCAGGATGATCCGTCAAGCCCTATTTATGGAATGCCGGTTATCGAAGCCTGGAAAGCAGAGAAAGTTATTATAATGAAACGTTCTATGTCGGTTGGTTATGCTGGTGTAGAGAATCCTTTATTCTACAAACCAAATGCAGAAATGCTTTATGGTGATGCGAAAGACAGTGTTGAGAAGATATTAGGATTTTTAAAAATGTAATTACAGGATACGAAGAGACGTTTTATCTTTTACTACGAACACAGAGCCACAGAACCTCTGTAACTTATAAATGGCCAGGAAGGCGCTTATTCTTATTTTTATTATCTTCATCTGTTCGCTCCATGTCCGGGCGCAGGCCCCTGTTTCCGCAAGTTTCGGAGCAGGCTTCAAATCCCCGTTCGGAACTGTAGGCATTTTTATAATGGGTGTGGATATCTCCGACAGGATCACCTACCAGCTTGGCCCCGCGATCAACATCAGCTACAGCGGAATGGGCGCAACCACAGGATTTAAATGGGCATTTCTAAAAGCAAGAAAATATTCGGCAAGCTTTAATGTAGATTACCAATTCCTGCTGAGCAGGAACATCTCAAAATTATTTGACAGCGACAAACGTTTTTCAACTTACCGGACACCTAACATGCACCATGTTTTTGCAGGCGCATCCTTCAATGTAAACATGAGCAATTTTGTGAGAAACCTCAAGGACGATAAATTCTCCCTGAATATGAATTACGGATTTGGCTTGTCCAATTACCAACCCCTGCTTGTTGCCGGCGATCCGAATGATGGGATCCGGAAAAACATCACGCGGCAGATCTCATCCGGGATCGGGTTTTCGGTAACATATACCGCCTATCTTTTCAATAATTAACCTGCAAATTTTTGTGGATTTGATGCGCTCCTCCGGAGCGCTATTAATAATGTACTCCTCCGGAGTACGGAATACACGGCATCCTGTTAATACTCCGGAGGAGCGAATTATTACAGCAGCATTATTGCACAATGAGCTTGCCTTTGCCGATCAGTGTGGCGCCATCCCTCACTTCATAAAAATAAATTCCTTTCTGAAGCCCTTCTCTTGAGATTGAAAAATCGGGATTGCTGAATTTTACTGAACGTACCTTTTCGCCATGCACATCGTACAGCAGGCAGCTGCCATCTACGATCTGCTCCTGCCCTGTTTTAAACATAGCTTCGCGATCAAAGGGATTCGGATAGACAAACACTGCAGGTTGCGGCCTGTTCTTATCTGCTACTGTTGTAGCGGTGGATTCATTGAATGTTGCAAGTCCGTATAAGGTCCCCAGCCATTTATTTCCGGCAGCATCAATAGCAACGGAAGGAATGAAAGCGCCCGGTAATGGCGAATCAGTTGTGTTGTAGACAGACCAAGCATAATCATCGAACTTTGCAAAACCGTTATTGGTACCGATCCATTTTACGCCGCTTCCATCTATCGCGATGGAGCGTACACGGTTATCCGGAATGGAAGAATTAAGCGTATCATATACAGTCCAGGTGGTATCATTGAATTTTACCATACCTGCGCCAAATGTACCGATCCAGATATTGCCTGAATTGTCGGCAGCCAATGAAACAACCTGGTTGGAAGGCAGGCCGGAGTTGCCTGTATTGTAGGTAGTCCAGGTGCTGCCGTCATACTCCATCAATCCGCCTCCGTTGAGCCCTGCCCAAACGTGTCCTGTGCCATCTACTGCAAGTGCCATTACAGCATCTGTTGTAAGTGTATTCTGCCAGGATCCGTTGAAACGGGAAATACCCGCTTCAGTGCCAAACCATTTGTTCCCGCCTGCATCTATTGCTATTGAATAAACCTTTGCATTGAGCAGTCCGCCGGCAGAGGCCCCAAACAACTGCCAGGTGGAGCCGTTGAAATGGGCTGCACCATGGTTTTCAGTTCCGATCCAAAGGTCGTTGCTGCCTTCAATCGCCATGCAATGCACTGTTGCATCCGGCAAGGGGGAATTGGAAGGATTATAATTTATCCAGTTGGTACCATCATATTTTACAAGCCCCGCACCATTGGTACCGATCCATTTGTTTTGGGATCCATCGATAGCAATGCTGAATATCGAATTATCAGGAAGCCCCGAGTTGGAAGTATTTATCTCGGTAAAAACTGAGCCATTGAACTTCAACAGGCCATTTCCTGCGATCCATTTATTCCCGGAGGTATCTACGATGATAGACCGGATGTCGGCATTAAGCGAAGGATGCGAGGCTCCGTTATACACCGTCCAGGAAGTTCCGTCAAATTTTACAAAGCCACATTGATAATAGGCACGGGTAGTGATCCACTTATTTCCAAGTGCATCAATAGCAATATGAGAGATCATATTATTCGGAAGAGAAGAATTTGTTGATGTATAAACAATCCAGGAGATATCATTAAAAACAGTCAATCCCGCACTTGTACCGATCCATTTTGTTCCATCGCCGTCAACGGTGATGCAGAAAATACCGCCTGGCGGTATACCTGAATTCGCACTGTTATAAATCGTCCATGTGCTGCCATCAAATTTTGCAAGCTCACCGGGTGTTCCGATCCATTTTGTGCCAGCGGCATCCACGGTTATTGCAAGAATATAATCCGTTGTTAAAGGAGAATTTGAAATAGTGTAAGTGTTCCAGCCAGAGCTGCTGAACCGGCTTAGCCCATTCCGCGTACCGATCCAAACAACTGTGCCTTCTATCGCTAATGAAATGATTTGATTGTCGGGAAGGCCTGAGTTGGCCGTGGTGTAAACCGTCCAGGAAGAGCCATCGTATTTTACAAGCCCCTGATCCGTCCCGATCCATTTCACACCTGCTGCATCTACCGAAACTGCAGAAATACCATTGCCGGGAAGCCCTGAATTAGCTTTGTTATAGTAAATGGCAGCACCGGTTGATTTATTGACCTTTACCAATCCCGTAGCAGTACCTGTCCAGATGAAAGCACCTTCCTCAGCCAGGCAGACAGCCTGCTTTCCCATGGAATAATAATTCCAGCTGGCAACGGTTTGCGCGTAAGAAGCAATGAAAAGCAGGTTCATAAAAAGGATGAGCATTCCTTTTTTACGAACAGTTACTTTTTTAAGGTGTAGCTTTTCTTTCATAATTAGATCATTCTTCTTTTCAGAATTGAAAAGCTGCAGCGTTTATGTGATGCGTTATCATTTGCTGTCCTGCTTTAAGATCAGCATTTTTGTACGTATTGCCGGCAATTGGCTGTGCATGCGACTTTATAGTCCAGAGCACTAAAAATGAAAATAATAACAGGAGCCCGATCAGCTCTTTGTTAAATGGTGTTTTACTTTCGCTCATGATGATGTTCCTTTCTTATGATTAAATTTATGCGCCAGACCAGTTGCGTTTGCCTATTACCCGGTTCACGGCTTTTTGCTTGTCTTTTACCTGTTTTTCGTTTTCAGATGCATTTATTTTCACGGCATCTTTCGCAGGTTCAATTTCCCGGCCGAAATGCACTACAAACTGTTTGGTATATTCCGCCCCGAGAAAAAGGATCATGCTGGAATAATTGACCCAAAGCATTAATAAAACAATTGAGCCAGCTGCCCCGTATGCCGATCCGGGGTTTGCTTTCCCGAAATAGAGCCCGAGCGCAAATTTACCGGCAATGAACAGCAGCGCGGTGATCATGGAACCCAGCCATACATCTCTCCAGCGGATCTTCGCATCAGGTAAGATCCTGAACATCAGCGCGAAAAGCACGGTGATCACTGCAAAATTGACAACAAAGCTGATGAGGCGGAACACGATCATCATAAAATCGGGCAGGCTGGCTTTGATCCAGCCGCTGAAAGCTGATAAACCTGCAGAAATGATGAGAGAGATCAGCAATAAAAAACCGATTGACATGATCAATCCGAAGGAAAACAAACGGTCTTTGAGGGATTTCAGCCATGCTTTTTCCGCTTTTACCTCCACTTCCCAGATCAGGTCGAGCGATTTCTGCAGCTGCACAAACACCCCGGTAGCACCCACTAACAGCGTGATGATCCCGATGATGGTTGCAAGTACGGTATTTTTGCTTTCGCTGGCATGCGCCACAATGTCTTCGAGCTGTTTCGCGGTATCCGCGCCCATGGCGGCTGTTACCTGGTTGGAGATCTCGCCGCTTACGGCTTCCCTGCCAAAAAAATAGCCGGCAGCACTGATAATGATCACCAGCAGGGCGGGGATCGAGAAAATAGCATAATAGGAAATAACGGCACCCTGGCGAAAAGGGTCCGCTTTATTCCACGCAGCAAATGTCTTTTTGCTGACTTCCCAGAAGTTTGAAATGTGTTTTTTTATAGCAGTCATAAGCAGTTTTAATTTTTAATAAAACTGTTCTGACAAACTTTATGCTTGTGGAAATTTTAAAATTTGTGGAGGGAAATACACATTTTTATTGGCCAAACCGCAATTAAGCTACCACGCTTTCCTTGCTGAAATCATAATCCTTAAAATCGGTGATCGTATTATAAACGGTATCCCGCTCGATCGGGTGACGTCCCACCTGTTTGATCATCTCCACCAATTGCTGTGTGCTCAGCGCAGGGCTTTGCTCTTCAGAGCCTGCCATGGTGTAGATCTTTGTTGAATCATCAATCGTTCCATCGATATCGTCCACGCCGAAAGCAAGCGAAAGCTGCGCAGTGGTGCGGCCGATCATCGGCCAGTAGGCTTTTACGTGATTGAAATTATCCATGTAAATGCGTGAGACCGCATAATTCCGCAGGTCTTCTATCACGGTGCTTTCCTTGATATTGCTCATCTGGTTGCCCTTGTTGCGGAACTTTAAGGGAATGAATGTATTGAAGCCCTTTGTACGGTCCTGCAGCTCGCGCAGGCGGTTCATGTGGTCAATGCGGTCGGAGAACTTTTCAATATGCCCGTACAGCATCGTAGCGTTCGATGGCATTCCCAGCTTATGCGCCGTTTCGTGGATCTCCAGCCACTCTTCCGCCGTGCATTTATCTTCGCAGATCTGCTTACGGATGTCTTCCTGGAAAATCTCCGCTCCGCCACCCGGCAATGAATCCTGTCCATGTTCTTTTAAAATTCTCAAACCTTCTTCAAAGCTTACTTTCGCTTTCCTGCACATGTATTCCAGTTCCACGGCGGTAAATGCCTTTACATGGATCTCGGGACGGATCTCTTTTACTTTTTTGATGAGATTGGCAAAATACATCAAACCCATTTTCGGGTGAACGCCGCCCACAATGTGCACTTCCGTTACAGGCTTACCATTATAACTTCTTACAAGATCGAGGATCTGCTCTTCCGATAATTCCCATGCAGCTTCTGAATCTTTTTGCTTTAACAGGCGGGAATACGAGCAGAATTTACAATCGAACACGCAGATATTGGTTGGCTCGATGTGAAAATTCCGGTTGAAGAACACATAATTTCCATTCTTCTTTTCACGCACAAAATTGGCAAGCGTTCCCAGGTAGCCAAGCTCTCCTTTTTCGTAAAGCAGCACACCTTCATCAAACGTGATGCGTTCCGAATTATATACTTTCTGGGCAATATTTTTCAGTTCTTTTGAAATATTTGAATTCAACAGAACCGCTGAGATATCCTGGGTTTGCATGATCTGAATTTAGTTTACAAAGTTACGCTTTGTGCGCTTTATTAACAAACCGGCAAGGGGCTTTGTTTATCAATCGCGTAAAATCTCATTATCTTTGCAGCAATGAACGAAAAACGCATCCTCCTGGTCGAGGACGAAGAGAACCTGCTGAAGATCATCCGCCTGAACCTGGAACTGGAGGGCTACGCTGTAACTGCTGCCGTAACAGGCATCGAGGCGCTGAAGGAATTCCGCAAAGGCAATTTCGAGCTCGTGCTTCTCGATGTGATGCTCCCCGAAATGAGCGGATTTGATGTGTGCGAAGAGATCCGGAAAGAGAACAAAGATGTGCCGGTTTTATTCCTTACCGCCAAAGGCTCCGGGGAAGACCGCATCCAGGGCTTAAAGCTTGGCGCAGATGACTATCTCACCAAACCTTTCAATCTCGAAGAACTGTTGCTCCGGGTCCAGATCCTCCTGAAACGCAGCAGCAATAGCAGAGTCACGACAAGCAGCCCGGATGTTTTTAAGTTCGGCGCTAACGAGATCAATTTTATCACCTACGAGATCAGGGATGTGAACGGCGAAACAACACAGATCAGCAAAAAGGAAATTGCCCTGCTGAAGCTGCTGACCGAGCGGAAAAATGAAGTGATCTCAAGGGAAGAGATCCTTGATAAAGTATGGGGAACGGATGTGTATCCATCATCCCGCACTATCGACAATTACATTCTTGCTTTCCGGAAATATTTTGAAAAGAACCAGCGCGAGCCGGAGCATTTTCACTCGATAAGAGGCGTGGGTTATAAGTTTACTGAATAGCCGGCATAGTTTTGCAGTAGCTTATACGTCATGCCGTGCCTGACACGGCATCTCTACGCAATTTTAAAGTTTGCAGAAATTCCTTTGCATTATGACGATAGAGAGATCCCGTGTAGTGGCACGGGATGACAGAAGCATCCAGGTTGAAAAATTTAAAAAATAAAACTATTCCTCTTAATAAAATTCACGCTCTTCTCAATCTCGGTATACATGATCTTATCGGCATCCACGAAAGGAACATCCTCCCGGTAGTCTGCAATAACTTTTTCTATGAAAGGAGATGATTGTGCCGGCCTCCTGAATTCCAGTGCCTGTGAGGCATTGAACAGCTCAATGGCAAGGATGCGCTGCACATTCTCAACCACCCTGTAACATTTGGTAGCTGCATTGGCGCCCATGGAAACATGGTCCTCCTGCCCGTTCGAGCTCACAATGGAATCAACAGAAGCGGGCGAACACAGTTGTTTGTTCTGGCTCACAATGCTGGCGGCAGTATATTGCGGGATCATAAACCCGGAGTTCAATCCCGGCTCTGCGACCAGGAATGGCGGTAATCCCCGCAAACCGGAGATCAGCTGGTAGGTCCTTCTTTCGGAGATATTTCCTAATTCGGCCAATGCAATTGCTAAAAAATCAAGTGCAAGCGCGAGTGGCTGCCCGTGAAAATTTCCGCCGGAGATGATCTCATCTTCTTCAGGGAACACGGTCGGGTTATCGGTAACGGAATTGATCTCCGTAAGGAAAACATGCTCCACGTACTGGAAAGTATCTTTCGAAGCGCCGTGTACCTGCGGGATACAGCGGAATGAATACGGATCCTGCACATGTTCTTTTTTACGCTGAATCAGTTCGCTTCCCAACAGAATTTTGCGCATGTTGTTCGCCGTGTCTATCTGTCCCTTGTGCGGGCGGATGCTGTGAATATGCGGCTTAAAAGGATCGATGCGGCCATCGAAGGCTTCGAGTGAAATAGCGCCGGTAATATCGGCAAGGGCGCTGAGATTCCGGATCTGCAGCAAACACCATACGCCATAAGCGCTCATGAACTGTGTGCCGTTCAGCAATGCCAGCCCTTCTTTTGATTTCAGCTGCACAGGCTCTAATTCCAGCTCTTTCAGCACATCCGAGGCAGACTGTTTTACACCTTCGTAATACACTTCGCCCATTCCGAGCAAAGGCAGGCTCATGTGCGCCAGCGGTGCAAGGTCGCCGGAAGCGCCAAGCGATCCCTGCTGGTAAATAACAGGCAATACATCGTGATTGAAAAAATCGATAAGGCGCTCAACAGTTTGCAGCTGCACAGCAGACTTCCCATACGCTACTGCCTGGATCTTCAGCAGCAGCATCAGCTTCACCACATCCTGCGGCACTTCATCGCCTGTTCCGCAGGCATGCGACATCACTAAATTTGTTTGCAGCTGCTCCAGCTCATTATCCGGGATCACCACATTGCACAAAGAGCCGAAACCTGTATTGATGCCATAAATAGGCTCTTCCTGCGATGCCATTTTGCGGTCGAGATACTCGCGGCAACGTGTAATGTTATTTTTCGCTTCTTCCGAAAGGACAAGCGTTTTGTTATTTTTGATGATCTCAGAGATGGTATCGAGATCGAGAAGGTCGGTTGTTATCTGGTGCATGTTTTTCTCACCGCAGAGACGCGGAGGCGCAAAGTTTTTAGTAATTATTTACATATCGTTTTATTCCGCTTTTAACAAGCGGAACGTTAATATTTATTAAGAAGCCAAGTTTTTTACGCAGATAAGAAATTAATTGCGCCTCAAAAACCGGCAACATTGACTCAACCGATTTTAGCTCCAATATAATCTCATCTTCTACCAGGATGTCGATTTTAAATTCCTTTGACAGTTCAAAGCCTTTATATATTAACGGTACTGTTGCCTGGCTTACAGCCTTGATTCCTCTCAATTCAAATTCCTTCATTAAACATTTTTCATATACCGATTCAAGCAAGCCCGGACCCATTATTCGGTGAACAGCTATGCAAGCATCAACAATTTCTCCTGATATTCGGTCATAATCCTTTTTCTCCATCGGTCAAGCAATTTTCTCTGCGCCTTAGCGCCTTTGCGGTAAATTATTTTAGTTTTTCAATTATACTTTCAATACTCATTTTCTCCTGCTCTCCCGAAGCCATATTTTTAAGGCTCAGCAGGCCGCTCTGCATTTCATCTCCGCCAATGATTACCACAAAAGGGACTTTTTTATCATCTGCATAGCTCATCTGCTTTTTCATTTTTGCTTTGGCATCCGGGTAAATTTCCGAATTGATACCGGCCTTGCGAACCTGCGCCAACAATGGAAGACAGTAATTCTGCTCCGCTTCACCGAAGGTCACAAACAGCAATTTAGTGCTTGCAGCAACGGATTCAGGGTATAAATTTAATTCGTTCAGCACATCATAAATGCGGTCGGCACCGAAGGAAATCCCGACACCGCTCATGTTTGGCAAACCGAAAATGCCGGTAAGGTCGTCATAGCGCCCGCCGCCGCAGATGCTGCTTGTGAGCGTTCCTGCATTTGCTTTTACTTCGAAGATGGCACCCGTGTAATAATTGAGTCCACGGGCAAGTGTGATGTCCAGCTCAACCTCCGCAGTAGTTAATGATAAGCTGGCTACTGTTTTAAAAATATATTCAACCTCTTCAATTCCTTTTAATCCTGTTTCAGAAGAAGCTAAAAGTGTTTTTAAAAAATTGACTTTTTCAAGTGTTGTTCCCTTGAATTCGATCAATGGCTGCAGCTTTGCGATCGCTTCATCATTGAGGCCATTCTCCTTCAACTCTTTGTTCACGCCATCCACACCGATCTTATCAAGCTTATCGATAGCTACAGTAATTTCAATGATCCTTTCCTTTTCGCCGATCACTTCTGCAATACCGCTTAATATTTTTCTGTTGTTGATCTTGATGACAACCGGCATTTTCAGTTTTGTAAAAACATCATCGATCATCTGTACCAATTCCACTTCATTGATCAGCGAATTGCTCCCGATCACATCTGCATCGCACTGGTAAAACTCACGGTAACGGCCTTTTGCAGGACGATCACCTCGCCAAACAGGCTGGATCTGGTAACGCTTGAAGGGAAATGTGATCTCATGCTGGTGCTGCACCACGTAACGCGCAAATGGAACTGTAAGGTCATATCGCAACGCCTTTTCCGTAAGGTATTGTGAATTCACACTCTGGTTAAGCATGCGGTCAAAATCCTCCTTCGATTTGTCCTTTGTTTTCGATTCATGGATGCGTGAATTCAGAATTTTGAACAACAGCTGATCGCCTTCCTCACCGTATTTTCCTGTCAACGTTTCAATGTTCTCCATCGCCGGCGTTTCGATCGGCAGATAGCCATAGCGCTGGAACACCTGTTTAATGGTATCAAAAATATAATTCCTTCTCACCATTTCCTGCGGTGAAAAATCGCGTGTGCCTTTTGGGATGCCTGGTTTCATACTGATTATTTAATGTTTTCGCAAAGACAAAGTTTGAAGGATTAACCTCTTCGCGTGCTTTGCGTCTTTGCGAGACATAACTTCCGGACACGAATATCGTGATTTTTTGCTTTCTCCGCCCAGCTGTTTGTCACCAAATATCCCCCACTCGTCCCTGCTAATAACGCATTCCTATAAAAGCCAGCCGGAGATCGGCAAAGAATGCTATTTTTGTACCTCTTAAAACTGAAACAATCTTATTATGAAGAAGATATACACCCTGATCGCTGCCCTTTTTATTGCCGGGGCCGGAATTGCAGATGAAGGCATGTGGCTTCCTGCGCTTTTAAAGAACAACTATGAGCAGATGCAGAAGCTCGGCTTAAAGCTTACTGCCGAGCAATTGTATGATGTGAACCACAGCAGCCTCAAGGATGCGGTAGTATGGTTCAACGGCGGATGCACCTCGGAGATCATTTCCGACCAGGGATTGCTGCTTACCAACCACCACTGCGGCTATGAGGCCATTGCCAATCACAGCACCACTGCCAACAACATCCTCGACAATGGATTCTGGGCAAAATCATACGCAGAGGAAATGCCGAATGAAGGCATGTGGATCTCGATCCTTGTTCGCATGGAAGATGTGAGTGACCGCGTGAACAAAGCGCTTGCAGGCCTTGATGCAAAAACAGCCGATGCAAAAAGGGCAGAGATCTTTAAAGCGATCGAACAGGAAGTGAAGAAAGAAGGCTACGATGCACAGGTGAAATCCATGTTCAAAGACAACGCTTTTTACCTGTTTGTATTTGAAAAATTCACCGACATCCGCCTTGTTGCAGCACCGCCACAATCCATCGGGAAATTCGGTGGCGACACCGACAACTGGATGTGGCCGCGCCATACAGCAGATTTTTCCATGTTCCGCATCTATGCGAACAAAGATAACAAGCCTGCTCCGTACTCAAGAGATAATGTGCCTTACAAGCCGAAAAAGTCGCTGCCGGTTTCCATCAAAGGATTGAATGAAGGCGATTATACAATGATCTACGGTTTCCCGGGAAGGACCAACCGCTATGAAACATCATACGGCATCCAGCTGGCGATCGACAAGATCAATCCTGCCATTGTTGCTTTGCGCGATGTGCGCTTAAATGCATGGAAAGAGGAAATGGACAAGAGTGACAGTGTACGTTTGCTGATGTCGTCACAGTTTGCAAAGATCTCCAACTACTGGAAATATTATATCGGCCAGACCGAACAGCTGAAGCATTTAAAAGTACTGCAGGAAAAACAGGAAACTGAAAAGCAGTTTGCCGACTGGAGCAAAAACAATGCTGAGTACGCTTCCATTCTTACAAACTTTGAGAATGCCTACAAGGATTATAACAACTATGCGCTGCACGCAACCTATTTCAGGGAAGGCGTTACAGGCTCCTCCATCATTGCCTTTGCGGCGAATTATACCGCACTGGAAAAAGCACTGAAAGCCGATAAGCAGGATGCTGCCGAGATCAAAAAAACGGTGGATGCGATCAAAGCTGCGGAAGAGAATTTTTACAAATCATTCAATGCAAAATCGGAAGAGAAGATCCTTGCACGCTTAACACAATTATTTTACGAGAACATTCCTGCAAGCCAGCATCCGCAATACTTAACGAACCTTGTGAAGAAAAGTAAAGGAAACAGCACAAGCGAAAAGATGGATGCCTTTGCGAAAAAAGTCTTTGAAAAAAGCTTCATGTCCTCAAAGGAAAAAACAGACAAGTTCCTTGAAAAGCCGGAGTTGAAAAAACTGGAAGCAGACCCTGCTTATGCTTATTTCAAAGCGTTCCTGGAAAACTACCTCACGAACATCAAGCCGCACATTGATGCGTTCAACGCAGTGAATGCAGCGGAAGGAAAAAAATATGTGAAGGCACTGATGGAAATGACCGGCGGAAAAAATTTCTACCCCGATGCCAACAGCACCCTGCGCCTTACTTACGGAAGCGTTAAAGCTTACCAGCCGAAAGACGGCGTGGAATACAGTTATTACACTACTTTAAGCGGTGTGATGGAAAAAGAAAATCCGGCGCAGTTTGAATTCCAGGTGCCTGCTAAATTAAAAGAGCTTTACAAAACGAAAAATTACGGGCAGTATGCAAATGCCAACGGCGACATCAATGTGGCATTTATCAGTAACAACGACATTACCGGCGGGAACTCAGGAAGCCCTGTGATCAACGGAAACGGCGAGCTGGTTGGACTTGCATTCGACGGCAACTGGGAAGCGATGAGCGGCGATATCTATTTCGACCAGAAATACAAACGCACCATCAGCGTCGACATCCGTTACGTACTGTTCCTGATCGACAAGTTCGGCGGGGCACAAAACTTAATTGATGAGATGAAGATCGTGAAGAATTAGTTACTCAGGCATAAAGAAGACTTAGTATCATTAAGAATATTTAAAGCCTTGTTCAAAAATGAACAGGGCTTTAAATTTAATAACTAATTTAAATGCGTTTCAAGAAATTTTCTTAACGGTTCCAATGCAGGTGATGTCAGATCCCAATGGTCTTTTCTTAAATAATTTCTATATTTTTCATCTGCATGTTTTTCTCTTTCCTTCCTTTCCTTTTTTGAAAGTAACGAATCAACGTATGCATACACTCTGGTCTTTAAAATTGGTGGATTGAACCGATCATCTGCTTTTAAACATTCTTCAAAACTATCAAAACAATCAAAGATTACCTTATTAGATTTAGGTACCACACTTATTAATAAGTGCTCTAAAGTTCCTGAATCTTTATTATTAGGAAAAAGGAACTGAACAAAACTAATCTTTAAGTTCCTCTTAACACTTTCTAATCTATCTAAAGTACTTTTGTGACCTTCATCTGCGTCAAAAATCAATAGATTTATACCATCATTATCTGTATTTCGCTGAAAGTCTATAATACTGTTATTAAGTGCAGCCTCATCATTACCACTCAATATTATAAAATTAGATTCATCAACACTCAAATCTAAACTTTTCAAGAAATCAATTAAAAAACGTCTATCGGCTTCGCCTTCAACAAAGAACTTGATCTTCTTCATATTACTTGCCTCCTCTTACCTCATTTCCCATGTTTAAAGCAGTCTCAAACTGTTCAAAATTATAGGTATATGCCTTTGTTTCTCCATTCTTAATTTTTTCAACTAAAAAATGTCTAGCATTATCTTGATTTAAAATCATGTCCTCATCTTCCAAGGCCTCTTTAAAATATTTGAGACACTCCAAATTATGAGTTGAGGCAAATATTTGAACATCATTGTTTATAGCAGATTTTATTATCGTTTTCCAAAAACCTTTAAACCTACTATAATGAATTCCTGTATCTATTTCATCTATCATTAGTCGCTGTCCCCTCACCATTTCAATTTCAAGCAGAATTCGAAACAATTTATTAGCTCCTTCTCCAAACATGGACAATGGAATTAGTTCGTCAATATTCTTTATTCTAATATAAATTAGTGAAACGTTATTCATTTCACTTGGCACTATTTCAATGTCTTCAATTTCATTAATAAAGAAGTTTAATGAATTTAAAAACATTGATTTTGATTTTTGGCTTTTTTGTATGTTTTCAGAATAAAATCCTATTAAGTCATTCCGATAACCTGTGGTGTAAAATATCATAGGAGAATACGGATATTTCCCTAAACCATTAAACATCAAATCAATAGCAAAATCTTGATTATTTCTCTCTAAAATAGAAACATACCTAAGTTTGGGACTTATCAAAAGTTTATTTTTCAGCTTTTCCAATTGAGATTGTTCTAATTTATCAATTGAAGATGTTCTTAAAATAAAGCTATTCTTTTCCGCATTAATATATTGGGTAACATATTGTATTAAACTTGATTTTGTTTGTTTGTTAAAATAATAAGAAAGAAAATCAAATTCCTCTTTTACTGAAGTCAGGTTATTCCTTTCTGTAAATGCGTGAAAGTAATAACTATTTAGCTTTTCTAACTCTTCTGAAAACAAAAGCGCTTCTAAGATAGACGTCTTTCCAACATTATTATCTCCAGCAATCAAGTTAAATTGGCCAATATTGTTCATCTCAAAGGACTGTAAGCCCTTGAAATTCTCAATCTTAAAATACTTTAGATGTTTATTGTTATCCATATGGATTTTTATAATTTCATATAAAGGTATAAAATTAACTAAACTGTCAATTTCTTATACCTCACCCTTTTCGGCTCCACATTACCTAGTCGTTTCTTCCTGTTCTCTTCGTATTCGGAGTAACCTCCTTCAAAGTAGTACACGCTCGAATCACCTTCAAATGCAAGGATATGCGTACACACGCGATCCAGGAACCACCTGTCGTGGCTGATGATCACAGCGCAGCCTGCAAAATTTTCCAAGCCTTCCTCGAGTGCACGGAGTGTGTTTACATCCAGGTCATTGGTAGGCTCATCCAGCAGCAATACGTTGCCTTCTTCCTTCAATGCCATCGCGAGGTGCAAACGGTTGCGCTCTCCACCGGAAAGAATACCGCATTTTTTTCCCTGGTCGGATCCGGCAAAATTAAAGCGTGAAATATACGCCCTCGCATTCATTGTTTTTCCGCCAAGCATAATGTTTTCAGCTCCTCCGCTCAATACATCGTAAATTGATTTCTCAGGATCGATGCCGGAGTGCGACTGGTCCACATACGCGATCTTCACAGTAGGCCCAACCTTGAACTCGCCTGCAGTCGGCTTTTCCTGTCCCATGATCATACGGAACAAGGTGGTTTTACCGGCACCGTTCGGCCCGATGATCCCCACAATTCCTGCAGGAGGCAATTTGAAATTCAGGTTTTCATATAATAAGCGGTCGCCATACGCCTTGGAAACACCCTGTGCTTCGATCACTTCATTACCCAAACGTGGCCCGTTCGGAATGTAGAGCTCCAGCTTATCTTCCATCGCCCTTGCATCTTCGCCGAGCAATTTCTCATAGTTCTGTAAACGCGCTTTTGATTTTGCCTGGCGGCCTTTTGCACCCTGGCGAACCCAATCCAGCTCGCGCATCAGCGTTTTCTGGCGCTTGCTTTCTGTCTTCTCTTCCTGTGCCAAACGCTTTTGTTTCTGGTCCAGCCATTCGGAATAATTTCCTTTCCATGGAATGCCTTCTCCCCTGTCGAGCTCAAGAATCCAGCCGGCAACGTTATCAAGGAAATAACGATCGTGGGTTACCGCGATCACTGTTCCTTTGTAATGCTGCAAATGCTGCTCCAGCCAGTCTACCGATTCCGCATCAAGGTGATTGGTCGGCTCATCCAGCAAGAGGATCTCCGGCTCCTGGATCAGCAGGCGGCACAATGCAACGCGCCTGCGCTCGCCACCGGAAAGATTTTTGATCGGGGTATCGCTTTCAGGGCAGCGCAATGCTTCCATTGCCTGCTCCAGCCGGTTATCAAGGTTCCAGAGGTCGAGCTGGTCGATCTGCTCCTGCAGGTATGCCTGGCGGTTGATCAGCTTTTCCATTTTATCCGGGTCATCGAGGTATTCCGGCTCTGCGAATTTATTGTTCACATCATCGTATTCTTTGAGGATGTTCACATGCTCCATAGCGCCTTCACGCACCACTTCCAGCACGGTTTTAGTATCATCGAGGATTGGCTCCTGCTCGAGGTAGCCCACACGGTAGCCCGGTGAAAAATGGATCTCTCCCTGGTAATTCTTCTCGAGCCCCGCAATGATCTTCATCAGCGTGGATTTACCCGAGCCGTTCAAACCGAGGATCCCGATCTTCGCACCGTAGTAGAACGATAAATAAATATCCTTTAAAATTGTTTTGCCTGTAGGTAACGTACGACTTACGTTCACCATCGAAAAAATTATTTGTCTGCCTTCTGACATGTTTTAATATATGATTTGTTGAATTTTAGATTTACTGGATTAAATATAAACAGGGCCTGCCGTTTAAAATTTGACAGGCTGCAAATATCGTAAATTCCGGGGAGAAAATCAGCTTATGACATGGGAAAGTCTTACATAAAATCAGAGGTACCAATTTGGCACCTCCAAATAATGGTTTAGATTTGCGAACCTAAAAAATTTATATGGCCAAAACCAACACTGCACTCAGTCTCCGCGATGAAACTGCAATAAACCAGATCTACTTTATCAGGGGACACAAAGTTATGCTGGACCGCGATCTTGCGAAGCTTTATGGAGTAGAAACAAAGCATCTGAAACGGCAGGTAAAGAGGAACCCGGACCGCTTTCCAGAAGACTTTATGTTTGAGCTCACAACAGAAGAATTTAAAAATTGGAGGTACCAAATTGGCACCTCTAATATTTCGGATGTAAAAGGGCTTCGTTATGCGCCCTATGCCTTTACTGAACAGGGTGTAGCGATACTATCCAGCGTTTTAAACAGCAAAAAAGCCATTTCCGTAAATATCCAGGTGATTCGTGTTTTTACCCGGATCCGCCAAATACTCCTCGATAATAGTCAACTACGCTTTACAATAGAAGAGATCAGGAAAAGCACCGAAAACAACTCTAAAAACATAAAAATTATTTTCCAGCACCTTGATGAATTGGTTGAAAAGCAGAAAATTCAAAAGGCAAGGAAACCCATCGGTTACAAGATCCCAAAGAAGAGAAAAAATAATTTTTATTTCACGGGCAGATAAAGCGGATGATTTTCATTGTACCTGCGCAGGAAAATAAAGATCGCATCGGCCTTCTTACGCTTTTTGAGCTTCATAAATTCGGTATACAGCCCGGGATCATTCTGCAGCAGCAGTTCCATGTTCTTCACATTAAAATCAAGAACTTTGTTGCTTTGCGTATCAAAAACGAACTGCCGCATTTCATCGGTTGTATTGATCCCATACGTATTCATCGGGTCCTGGTAGGAAATAGGCGTGTTCACGATCGAAGTAAAATGGCAGAGCGTACCGATTTGATTCACCCTGTTCAGCTCATTGTTGAAATTAATAAAGAGGGAGCGGTTCTGGCAATAGCCCCAAAGGCTGAGCGTTTCCACCTTTTGCTCCGAGCCATCTGCAGCTTTGTAGCTGATGTAACGCTGGTCGGTGACCTGCTTCATAAAATCCACCTGCGTTTTCGGGTAGCTGGAAATGATCGCGGATTTAGGCACAGGCTCATTTTTCCTGAATTGTTCTACGTTCAGGAAAATGCCTTCCCTGAACTCATATTCACGCGAATAAGCAATTGAATCGGCCTGTGAGAAGCCGGTAAGCTGAATAAAAAACAAAAAGATAAAAACAAGCTTCCTCATAAATGGGGGCGTATAAATTCATTGTAATGCAGGCGGCCGGAAATGTATTTCCCCAGCGTATCGGTGAAGATCCGGGAACCTTCCATATTCAGGTTCAGCGTTGACATAAAGTACTTTCTTGATGCTGCAATTTTCATTTTATCGAACTGAACATACAGGATGTTGTATTTATCTGCGATACCTTTTATTTTCTTTACGATCTCCTCCCGGTTAGGCTGGTAGTGCAGCGCTTCCTCCAGCACCGGCGATTCATACAGGTAAACTTCGATGCCATGCTGCTGAGCCAGTTCAATCGTTTTGCAAAGATACTTTTCCCGCAGCTTATTCCACTCAAAATTGTAGCCATCGGGGTATAGCTGAATGAATTTTTCAAGGTGATTGTCCCATACAACCTGAACAGGCGGCTCATAGCCATCGGGATAATAAGGAATTGTACGGTGCTGTACGTAATGCTTCAAACCCTGCAGCGCATCAAAATTTACTTTGCTGCTGTACCATGCATATTTCATAAAGGGGAATGATGACCACTTTGCATAATCCGGATCGCATTCCTTTAAAACAGAATCAACCACGGGATCACCCACAAAAGCTGCAAAACGGTAGGTATTGAAGGTATTGTAATTTGCGTCCATCGATTCCGGGGTAACGTACAGGAACATCATTTCCGGCGCTTTGTTGTGCTTTAAATAAAAGTACAAATGCAGGTAATTATCGGCAAAATCGGAATGGCTCAGTGCAAGGTTGTAGGACTTTACATGCGTTTGTGAATCCAGTATTGCCGGCGAGATCATCCACAAGGGCTCACAGGGCCCATGAAAAATAATATTGGCATCGATCTTCGCCGACTGCACGTAAGCCGCTTTAATATTGGCATTGTGACGCAGCGCGAAATCGTACATCCTGCTGAGCCCGGCAAGGACAAGCAGGATGATGGCAACCGAGATCGTTATTTTTTTTACCGTATTCAATTTCTAATTTTTCAATCTTTCAATTTTTCCCAATTCCTAAAATTGCATATAAATAAACCGCTCTCCGTTGCTGAAGATCCCGAACAGGAAGATCAGCAGCACACAGGCAGTAGTATAATAAAAACTGAACCGTTCGCTTTCTGCAATGCGGTTGATCTTTCTTTCAAACAGCAGGAAAGCGCCTGCAAGAAACATACTGATATAAAAATTGAATTCGTCTATTTGGTGGCCGCCTACAGCCAGCGGCGCAATAAAATCACGCAGCCAGTCGGAAGGAAAAAAATCAGAGAACAGGTTTTTAACCATCTGCAGCGCGGAAGAGAGCGAACCAGATCGAAAGAAAATATTGCTGAAGCTCACTGCGTTGAACACAATGAAGATCCCCGCGAGCTTATAAATAAACTTTTCGGGCAAGCCGGAACGCATGCGTTTTGTAAGCAATTCAAAGCTGAGATAAACAATATGGCAACAGGCCCATAAAAAGAAAGTGATGCCGATGCCATGCCAGGCGCCCGAGATGAGGAATGTAGCAAGAATTCCCGCCAGTGCAGCCGCTTTTTTGTAGCTGCGAAGCCGGTACACCAGCGGATAATAAATATAAGCTGTGAACCAGCTGATCAGTGAAATATGCCATCTTCTCCAGAATTCGGAAATGGAAGAGGAACGCAGCGGAAGATTAAAATTTTCCTTCAGGTCGTAGCCCAGCATTTTTGCAATGCCGATGGCCATGTCGGTGTATCCCGAGAAATCAAAATAAAGCTGTATGGTAAAGAGATAAGCTCCTGCGAGTGTTGTTAAGCCATGGTTGGTATCGCCGAAATCAAAAATGGAATGCACGGCAGGCGCGAGCCGGTCCGCGATCACCATCTTTTTAAAAAGTCCGAGCAGCAAACGGTTAAAGCCCGCAGCCAGCTTTTCATGCGTGATCACGTTCCGGTCGATCTGCGGCATGAACTCCCGCGGCATCATCACCGGGCCGCTTGCAACTTTCGGAAAGAACGAATTGTAAAACAAAAAGTTTTTGACGGAGATCTCCGGCTGCCAGCGGTTGAAATACACTTCCGTGAGATAAGCAATGTTCTGCAGCGCGTAAAACGACAAGCCCAAGGCGATGATAAAGCTGTTGATGTTAAAGCTGATGGCTGAATACGAAAAATCAAATCCCTGCCGCGTTGCAAAAAAATAATTGAACATGATGATCGCATAGGCATTCAGCAGGATCCCGGCAATGTATAGAAACCTGTTTCCCCGGATGTTCCTCGAAATGTAAAAATTAAAAAAGGAAAAAACGATCACCGCGATGAGCGATTCGATGTTATAATATCCAATAAAGGCAAGGCTGCAGAACAGAAGAAAAAAAGACCGGAAGCGCTGCGGCAACAGGTAATTGGTGATGACCGTCACAATCACAAAACAAAGAAATATGAGAGAATGGAAGATCAAGGTTACAGATTGTTATATTGCTGTATTGTTATCGTATTGACATCATGATGAGATTCTTCACTACATTTCATTTCGTTCAGAATGACAGTCCTTAAAAGCATCCCGGTTATTTTTTTCCGATAGCAACGATCATATCGCCAACCGTATTGAACTGCATCACTTCGTTGAAAGAAAATTTTATGCGGAACTCCTCTTCCACTGCCGCGATCAACTCCAGGTGCGTGAGTGAATCCCACATCCGGATGTCCTTTGCGGATGTTGCCGGAGTGATCAAAAGATCGTCCTTCTGAAATACATTCCTGAATACCTGTTGTAAGCGTTCTGCCTTGTCCATGTGCTCCTTCAAATATACGCATTTATCAGCGCTTTCCGATCGATTTTACCATTGGTGTTAAGTGGAAATGCAGCAACTGAAATAATTTTTTGCGGGATCATGTAACCCGGAAGAAGCTCTGCCAGCTTATTGCGTAAAGCCTGTACATCGGCCTCCTTCTCAACATAAGCGATAAGCCTGCTGAGTTTATCCTCCTCCACACACAGCACAATGCATTCCCTGCCGCAAACGTTCCTAAGCGCATTCTCCACTTCCGCCAGCTCTACCCTGTAGCCATTTACCTTCACCTGGCTGTCGGACCTGCCATGAAAAACAAGATCCCATTCTCCGTTCAAAGAAACAATGTCGCCCGTTTTGTAATACCGTTTTCCATCCTTCACAAAGAACTTCTCTTCATTTGCATCATTAAGGTATGACGGGATCACCTGTGTGCCGGAAAAACAGAGCTCGCCCTTTTCTGTCAACGTGTGACCTTCATTCACAATGATAAATTCCATTCCTTCAAATGCCTTTCCCAGCGGGACGATCCCGTCCTGAGCCGGAATTTTTTTTGAATCAAAAACATGCCTTGTACAAACGATCGTTGTTTCGGTAGGGCCATAAAAGTTATGGATCGCGGCATTGGGAATACATGCGCTCCACTTCAGGGCAAGCCCGTGATACAAGGCATCGCCGGAGAAAAAACTATAACGGAGAGCCGGAAGGCTGATCTCCTTTAAATACTTGTCGAGGTACCTTAACACGCCCGGCACCATGCTCACAACGGTTATATTATGCTTCAGCAGGCATTCCGCGATCTTCAGCGGTTTCACTCCTTCATCCGGCAACACGTAACAGCAGGCGCCAACCAGCAAAGGCATAAAAAAAGAAAATACCGAAACATCAAATGTGAGCTCGTAAGTTTGCAGAAAGCGGTCCTTTTCATTAAAATCATAACCCGACAGGAAGTAATTGAAAAAGCTGCGCAAATTGCTGTTGGAAACAGGAACGCCTTTCGGATCGCCCGTGGAGCCGGAAGTAAAGAGGATATAGCTTGTTTCCTGTCCCGTTTTTTTTACAATACCGGTACTTGCAGTATTTTGTGCGGAACCTGTCAGCACATACTGAACGCCGGCTGTAACCTCTTTAAAATTGGTGTTTTCAAGGCTGCTTAAGATCAGTTCCAGTCCGCAATCTTCTACTGTTTTCCTGTTTCTCAACACCGGAAAATTCGCATTCAATGGTACGTATGCCGCTCCGTAAAGGCCAACAGCAAGTATGGATGCGTACGTATAAATATCATTGTTGCAATAGATCCCGATCCGGTTATAAAGCTTGTTTTGCGGGATCTGTGAATAGACTGCTTTTGTCAGCTCATACAGCTCAGCATAGGTATAATATCGCTGCCCGATGTACATGGCATTGTTATCAGCAAACTTCTGCATAGTGCCTGCAACCCTTTGAGCCGGGGATTCATCTGTATGTAAAAGGCCTTCAGCCATTATTTCCGCATCTGCTTTATAATTCGTAAATTTCGTAAATATATCTTACACATGAAGAAAATACTACTCCCGGCATTCCTGCTTTTCTCTGCTATGCTTTCTGCGCAAAGCAAAATGAACTTTGACCTTGCAAGAAAAGTGAAAGAGCAGCCAGCTTCCTCCCAGCAGATCGATGTATTTGTAAAAGGAAATGTGGAGACCGTAAAGCAGCTGTGTGCTGCTAACGGAGGCACCTTCCATTATGCTGCCGGGACTGTTTCAACTGTCCGCATTCCTGTTTCTGCAGTAAAGATCTTTGAAAGCAATGCCGCTATCCAGCGGATAGAAGCCTACACGCCGCATACAAAGCCACTGAACGATACCATGCTGATCCAGACAAATACCGTACAGGTGCATAACGGCCAGGCTCCGTTGCCGCAGGGATACGACGGAAGCGGAATTGTAGTCGGCATTATTGATACAGGCATCGATTTCACACATCCCGATTTCCAGGACAGTACCGGAAAAAGCAGGATCAACTTTTTATGGGACCAATCACAGCCTTCTGCAGCAAACACGCCAATGCCCTATAATTACGGGCAGGAGTGGACCAGCCTGCAGATCGACAGTGGCCTTGCTGCGGCACATACCGATGTGCCTTTCTCAGGACACGGAACACATGTTGCCGGCATCGCGGTAGGCAACGGGCTTGCAACGGGCACTTACATGGGCGTTGCGCCAAAAGCAGATATTGTAGTTGTAGCAATTGATTTCAGCAGTAATTCTTCCACACTTATCAGCGATGCAGTGAATTATATTTATGCAAAAGCGCAGGCCATGGGAAAACCTTGCGTGATCAACGCAAGCCTCGGCGATTATTATGGTTCGCACGACGGGCAGGACCTCCAGGCGCAGATGATCAACAACATGATAAATGCGCAGAACGGGCAGGCTTTTGTGGCTGCTGCCGGAAATGCAGGTAATGTTCCGTATCACCTTGGATACACTGTTACGAATGACACCAACCTTACCTATTTAGCTTATTCAGGACAAGCACCTTATATACAGATCTGGGCCGACACAGCGGATTTCAACAACGTGCAGTTTTCGATCGGTGCAGACCAGATGAGCCCTTATTCCTATCGCGGCAACATTCCATTTTCAAACATTGCGGCGCATGTAGGCGTATTGCAGTATGACACGCTTTATAACAACGGCAACCGGATCGGCAGGGTGCTCAGCTATGGCGACATCATCAACGGAACATATTCTATGGAATTTGTGATCTACCCGGATTCAACCAGCTACAACTGGCGATTGATGACTACCGGCAGCGGCAAGTTCGATGCATGGAGCTTTGACCTTTACGGCGGCCCGCTTCCCTCATCTGCAGTGATGCCCGACAGCATGTATTACAAGGTGCAGGACAATAACAAAACAACAGTGAGCAGCTTCCTTTGTCTTGATAACGTAATAGCAGTAGCCAATTACACCAACCGCCACAGCTACATCGATTACAACGGGAACATCTGTCTCAATACTTCCACTATTGCAGGCGCACGCCATATCACATCAAGCGTCGGCCCAACCCGCGATGGCAGGATCAAGCCCGACATTGCCGCTCCCGGCGATAACACGTTGGCTGCCGTGGTACTTTCCCTCGCTCCGGGGATCATTGCCAGTTACCCGGATGCGCTTGCACTGGGCGGCTATCATGTCCGCGACGGGGGAACTTCCCATTCAAGCCCTTGCGTAGCAGGTATTGCAGCATTGTTCCTGCAGAAGAACCCTACTGCTACCGCAATGCAGGTAAAGAACGCGATCATCGAATGCCCCAAGACCGATTCATTCACAGGGACTGCACTGCCTGATAATTACTGGGGCTACGGAAAAGTGGATGCCTTCGCAGCGCTCACCTGCTCACTGACCGGAATAACGGAAAGCCCGGTGAAACCAGCAATGTTCAGCGTTTACCCGAATCCTTCAGGGACAGGTACGCTGCTGAATGTGAAGTTTACGGATCTGAACCTAAAAGCAAAGAACGAGATCCGTATTTATAATTCCATCGGCAAACTGGTGAAAATCATTGTTGTAAACAGCAGCTCAACCAGCTTCCCAGCAGACCTGGACTCCGGCCTTTATTTCTGCAGCCTTGTTGTAAGCGGAAATACCGTTGCTTCGGAAAAATTGGTAATTTTGTAGAATAATTGTCCGTTCGTTCCCGATACGGTACCTCGCACCCGAACTGAGGCTATTAACATTAGCGGAACCTGTAACTGGCAAATAAAGTACTTCAACCTGGAACAAAATAACTAATTAAAGTTGGAAAAGAGATTAAAGATCCTTGGATACATCAGCATTGGCTTCGGAGCGCTTGCAGCTTTTTTATGCGTTGCGCCGGTATTGGGAATTGGATTCACCTTCGCGGTTTTCTTTGCAATACTTGCCGGATTTGTGGGAATGGTGACTTCCGCCATTTACGTTTTTATTGATACAAAGAACGAGATCAATAAGCACAAATTCACTGCCGGTGTGCTGGGTATGCTCCTCAGCTCTGTTCCGATCGTATTTATGCTCGCGGTGATCATCATGAGCAAAATGAACCATTAAATTTCCTGACGTGCCTGCCAAGACCATCAACAACTATCTTTCCCTCGTTAAGTTCAGCCATACTATTTTTGCATTGCCTTTCGCAATCATCGGCTATTTCCTTGCCGTTACAACCACCGATGCATCTTTTGATCCGAAATTATTCGGACTCGTGATCCTCTGTATGGTGTTCGCAAGAAGCGCAGCCATGGCCTTTAACCGCTACATCGACCGCTACATTGATGTACAGAATGCACGCACTGCTGTCCGCGAAATTCCCGCAGGAATTGTAAAGCCAACATCCGCACTCGTGTTCGTGATCATCAACTGCATCTTATTTGCAGGCACTACCTATTTCATCAACACGCTTTGTTTTTATTTATCGCCCGTAGCATTACTGGTTGTGCTTGGATACAGCCTCACCAAGCGCTTTACTGCTTTGTGCCACCTCATACTGGGAGTCGGGTTATCACTCGCCCCGATCGGCGCATACCTTGCCGTTACAGGACAATTCGCATGGCTGCCTTTATTTTTTTCCTTTGCAGTTCTTTTTTGGGTCAGCGGTTTCGATATCATCTATGCGTTGCAGGATGAGGAATTCGACCGCTCAAAGAACCTCCGTTCCATCCCCGTTTGGCTGGGAAGAAAAGGCGCGCTGATGCTGTCGACCGTGCTGCACGTGTTCAGTGCATTGTTTGTGATCTACGCCGGATTTTATGCGCATTTCAATGTATGGTACTGGATCGGGGCCTTGTTTTTTTGCGGACTGCTGACTTACCAGCACCTTCTCGTGAAGCCAAATGACCTCAGCAAAGTTAACCTTGCATTTTTCACTACAAATGGCATTGCCAGCGTGATCTTTGCCGTGTTCGTGCTCTTAGACCTGTACTTCTAAATTTCGGCCACAGATTCAGAGATTGTTAGTTGAAAAAATAATTAAGCAGATTTTCAAACCTTGAATTAGTGGAAGCTATTCGTATAATTTTAAAAACATCCTAAATCTGTGGCCCTTCTAAAAAAAATAAAATCGCTTCCTTTCAAAAGAATTTTCAAATGGGCCGGCTACCTGGTTCTGTTTACCGGGATCATCATTCTTTTCTGCAATGCATGGATCATCAAAAGCACAAAGTCGCAGATCTACAATGATGTTTCAAAGATCGGTGCGCGTACTGTGGGACTTGTGCTGGGCACCAATAAATTCAGCCGCGGTAAACCCAACCTGTTTTTTAATTACCGCATAGAAGCGGCAGTTCAGCTTTTTAAAGCAGGGAAGATCAAACACATTATTGTAAGCGGTGATAATTCCAAAGAAGAATACGATGAGAGCACCGACATGCACGATGCATTAGTGGAAGCCGGCATTCCCGATACCTGCATCACAATGGACTTTGCGGGCTTCAGGACGCTCGATTCGGTGGTCCGCTGCCTGAAGGTCTTCGGGCAAACCGATGTGATCATCATCTCCCAGGAATTTCACAATGAGCGCGCCTTATTCATTGCCAATTATTACAAGATGAACGCGCTCGCATTCTCAACAAAAGAAGTTCCAATGAGGTATAGCATCAAAACAAGCGTTCGTGAATATTTTGCGAAATGCAAAGCAGTGCTGGATCTGTATGTGCTGCACAAACAGCCGCATTTTTTAGGGGAAGAAGTGAAGATCAGGATTTAGTTTTTAACGGGTGTCACTTCGAGTTCGACCAAAGGGAGAGTATCGAGAAGTGTTAGAGGCAGGGTTTATAGAATGCGCTCGTTCTCGATACGCTCGTCCCTCGCACTCGAACTGACGCTACTATCATTTACGCTTCGAAATAACTACACGATCCTTTTCAGCAACCGTAACCGGTGGGAATAATCCTTTTTATCATTATTAAAAATGCCGTGATGGTCAAAGCCGTCGATCCGCACTTTTCCTGAAGCATGAATGATCTTGTTATTGTCCAGCACAATTCCAACATGCACGATCCGTCCTTCATCATTATCAAAGAATGCAAGGTCGCCGGCCTCTGCTTCCTCCACGAAGCTTAAGGTTTCTCCCTGCTCTGCCTGCTGGTATGCATCGCGCTTCAGCCTCACGCCGTTAAGCTTGTATACCATCTGTGTAAAGCCGCTGCAATCGATCCCGAATGGTGTTTTGCCGCCCCAGAGATAAGGCGCATTCAGGTACATCATCGAGATCTCGATGAGGCCTGCTTTTGTAAAAGGTAATACGCCGCTGATAAAAGCGCCGTCGTATAAGTAGCTCTGATTTTCAATGGCGCATTCCCCGTTATCGAAATTCGGTAAGGAACTGGCAATTGTGATTGGAAATAATTGTTTGGTATTGTTGTGCGTCATCACCTGCACGAGCTCATTCGCTGAGAAGATCCCGGTGGTGTTCAGTATATCAAACGTATGCTGTTGTATCGGCTGGAACTGCTTTTTATCGATCCAGCATTCGTAATCATCATAAGCAATTTTTATGCGGCACCAGCTGCCCTGCACTTCCAGCACCTCAAAGTGATCGCCGAATAAAAGCTGTGTCACCATCTCACTTTTGTCAGAGGGCTCCTTACGGCAAGGCACAATGCTTAAATTACAAATTCCGTACATTATCGATGTGAGATATGAGAATTGAGATGTGAGATACGAGAGCTACTCTCAATACTCACATCTCAAATCTCTTGTCTGTTTATACCAACTCAACAACCATCGCGCTTGCGCCGCCGCCGCCATTACAAATTCCTGCAGCACCCAGCTTCGCGTTATTCTGTTTCAATACGCTCAGCAATGTCACCACGATCCTTGCACCGGAACAGCCTAATGGATGCCCTAAAGAAACCGCACCACCGTTCACATTCACCTTTGCTGCATCTAATTTCATCTTCTGCGTGTTCACGATCCCAACTGTTGAGAAAGCTTCATTCAGCTCAAAATACTGGATGTCTTCCATTTTCAAACCGGCCTTTGCAACAGCTTTCGGCACTGCAATGGAAGGAGTAGTTGTAAACCATTCAGGCGCCTGCTCTGCATCGGCATATCCGCGGATCACAGCGATCGGCTTTACGCCTAATTTTTCAGCTTTCTCTTTGCTCATCAGCACAACTGCTGCTGCACCGTCGTTCATTGTTGAGGAATTTGCAGCTGTAGCTGTTCCTTCTTTCGAAAATGCACCTTTCAGTTCAGGGATCTTTTCAAAGCGTACATTCTTGTATTCTTCATCTTCCTTCATCAGGATCGGATCGCCTTTGCGCTGTGGGATCTCCACCGGCACGATCTCATCGTTGAATTTGCCGGCAGCCCATGCAGCCTGTGAGCGTTTGTATGATTCAATGGCAAATGCATCCTGGTCTTCGCGGGAAATATTGCATTCCTTCGCGCACATATCAGCAGCATTACCCATTGCGTAATTGTTGTACACATCGGTTAATCCATCTTTTGCAAGGCCGTCGATCAATGTAACATTACCATATTTGCTTCCCCAGCGGAGATTCTCATTGTAAAAAGGCACAGCGCTCATGTTCTCCATGCCGCCTGCTACCACAACATCTGCATCGCCGCACATGATGCTTTGTGCACCGATCATGATCGCTTTCATTCCTGAAGCACATACTTTATTTACAGTAGTACACTGAACAGTGTTTGGTAAGCCTGCAAAAATAGCCGCCTGCCGCGCAGGAGCCTGTCCGAGGTTCGCCTGCAATACGCTTCCCATATAAACTTCCTGCACTTCTTTTCCGTCAACACCGGCTTTTGCCAGTGCACCTTTGATAGCTGCAGCACCTAATTTTGTAGCAGAAACGCCTGCTAATGCACCGCCAAAACTTCCCATTGGTGTACGAACTGCCGAAATGATATAAACTTCTTTCATAATTTTTTTAATGTTGATTTGTTGAGATAGAGATTGATTAGAGAATTAAACCGGGTACAAATTTACGCATAATTCGGATGTTTAACAAGAGGACTGAAAACTGCGGACAGATAGAAGCCGGTTAATTGCATTGTTTACAAACACACCCCTAAGCCCTCTCAAGAGGGGAATTGATCCGGCTAAACTTAACATTATTGTTGTGATAATACATCCCGGTAATACTTTAATTTCTATATGAGCAGCGCCAGTTCCCCTCTTGAGAGGGCTTAGGGGTGTGTAAATAAAAACCATACTGTTACCTGTGAATAACCCTGTGGCAATCAGATTTCACATAGAACTGGCTTAATCCTTAATAAATGATTATTTTCGCATAGCAAAATTGCAGACCTTGAAAAAAATCATCTCATTCATCCGGCACAGCCATCCCGAAATATACAAGGGCATTTTATTCTGCATCGCCCTTTCTGTGATCGTTTATGTGTTTCCGAAACAGGGTAAGTTCAAATACGAGTTCCAGAATCTCAAAGGCAAGCCTTGGTATCACGAAGACCTGATCGCTCCTTTTGATTTTGCCATCAAGAAAACACAGGAAGAGCTGGCGAAGGAAAAATCGGAGGTGCTCAAAAATGCAAAGCCTTACCTGCGCTACGATGCGAATGTACCCAAAGCAAAAAAAGCTGCATTTGAAGCAGCTCTGAACGCAAGCTGGAATAAAAAAAGCTCCGATTACCTGAAACAGCGGACCCTTGAATTCGGAAAAGCGCTGATCGACAGCATTTATGCAAAAGGAATTATCCAGCCGGCAGATGCCCTTGAGAACAAGCCCATGGATTATTCGGTGTTTTTACTGAACAATAACATTGCCGAGGAGCACGATCTGAATGATTTTTACACCGCAAAAACTGCCTACGAATACATCGAAGACCAGCTGTATGCTTCAAAGATCACGGATGTGGACCGCATTCTTCCCCTGCTTGAAAATTCCATCGCCCACAACATTTTTTATGACAAGGAAACCACCGAAAAGGTGCTGAAGCAATCCATCAGTGATATCGCGCCTTCCCGCGACATTATCCTCAAGGACCAGAGCATTGTTTCCAAAGGAGAGATCATTGATGCTGAAAAATTCCAGGTGCTGGAATCCCTGAAGATCGAATACGAAGAGCAATCCAATGGTACGGGAAGCTATCTTTTCATTGTGCTCGGACAGCTCATCATCATTGCCATCTGCCTGAGCGTGCTCGCGGCTTTTCTTAAGTTTTTCCGCAAGGATATTTATTCCGATAACGGAAAAGTCACTTTCATTTTAATGCTGGTGGTGCTGCAGGTGGTGATGGCGCATTTCTCCATTAACTCCCAATCCTTCAGCATTTACATCCTTCCTTTCTGCATTCTCCCGATCATCATCCGCGCCTTTTACGATACGCGTGTGGCCTTGTTCGTGCACATTGTTACGGTGCTCATCATTTCCTTCATGGCGCCCAACCGCTTCGAATTTGCCTTTATCCAGCTGCTCGGCGGAATGGTTGCTATCTTCAGCATTGTGAACATGCGTAACCGCTCGCAGATCTTTATTTCAGCGGTACTCATCTTTTTAACATACAGCATTTCGTATATCGGCATCACCATTATCCAGGAAGGCAACAACGATGTGATCACCTGGTTCGACTTTGCATGGTTCGGTGTCAGCGCGCTGCTTACGCTCTTCTCCTACCCGCTTATCTTTATCTTTGAAAAGCTGTTCGGATTTACTTCCGATGTTTCCCTGCTCGAATTATCCGACACCAACGGAAAGCTGCTGCGCGAGCTGGCATCCCGCGCTCCCGGCACTTTTCAGCATTCGCTGCAGGTGGCAAACCTTGCTGAGGAAGCGATCTATACCATTGGCGGAAATTCACTGCTTGTTCGTACCGGCGCTTTATACCATGATATTGGCAAAATGGAAATGCCGATGTATTTCATAGAGAACCAGGCCAGCGGCATCAATCCGCATGAAGACCTTAGCTATGATGAAAGCGCAGGCATCATTATCTCACATGTGATCAAAGGCATCGAGATCGCGAAAAAGAACAACCTGCCTGAGCAGATCATTGATTTTATCCGCACACACCACGGAACTACCATGACGGCCTACTTCTACCGTTCCTTCAAAAAGGCCTTCCCGGAAGAACAGATCGATGAGAATAAATTCCATTATCCCGGCCCGATCCCTTTCTCAAAAGAAACGGCAGTGCTGATGATGGCCGACTCCGTGGAAGCGGCTTCGAGAAGCTTAAAGAAATACGATGCGGAAACGATCGATGCACTGGTGGAGAAGATCATCGATTCACAGATCGAACAGAACCAGTTTGCAAATGCTGATATCACCTTCAGGGACATCAACACATTAAAGAAGATCTTTAAAAAGAAGCTGATGAACATGTACCATGTCCGTGTGGAGTATCCGAGATAAATTTTTACCATGGATTCTTAATGGTACCGTCATCCCGTGCCCCGACACGGGATCTCATGACTACTTGCAGAATCATCTACCGCTCCACTTTCAGCAAGGTCGTGGCGATCACATTCCCGCCATCTGATTGAACCCTTACAAGATAAGAGCCCGCTGCCAGTCCGTTTGTATCAATGTAAATGGAAGGATCCTGTCCGTTGAACAACTGGGACGCTATTACTTTCATCACATTCCCGCTCATGTCCGCAAGGTCGACCGTCAGAAATTGCGGCGCCCTCAGATGCAATTGCAGCGTGGCATTGGCAGAGGTCGGGTTCGGGAACACCTTCATGCCCACATCTGCATTCTGTAAATTGCTGATGCCGGTAAACACCGACATTGGCGTCCTGTTCACGAAGATCTCGGTATTGCCGCTTCTGAGGTCGCACCAGTCGCTGAACACATAATTATCATCGAGGCAAAGGCCGATAAAATCATTTCCTTTCTGGATGTTGATGAATGGCGAAGCTGCCGAGCTTAAATTCTGATCGGGCTTGAAGGTGCTGCCACCATCGGTGGAAACACCGGCATAAATTTCAAAAGGAGAAGAAGAAGTTCCGCCGGTGTTACGCCTGTCGCGCCATGCCACTGCATATTTTCCTGTTGTTGAAAACCCCGCCCAGCACATATCCTGTCCCACCCCGTTTCCTGTCGCATCCTTGTTCACCCTTACAGGCGTTGTGTTCCAGGTGTTGCCTGCATTGTTCGAATGCACGCTGAGAATATCCGGATCGCCATTCCTTTGGTCGGTGAATGTATAAATAAGGTTGTTTGCATTCGTTGGATTCGCGCTCAGCACATAGCTTCCCTGGTAAAGCGTATCGCTGATGGCGGAACCGGAGGCAGGAAAGCCGATGATCTTCGGGATGAAGCTGGCCCCGCCGTTGGCCGACTTCAGGCAGATCATCCTTGGAAAAGGGCTTTGAGAAGGATTGTAAGAAATGTAAGCGACGTATAGATTTCCATCGGCGCCGACCGCAGGCACTCCCATCGCGTTTGTAATTAAGTTGCTCGGGATGCTGTCGTCCAGCATCGTGAGCGTTCCCCAGGTAGCTCCGTCATCCGTGGAGGATTTCATCCAGATGTGGTGCGGCAATGTGCCATCCTCTGCGCTTTTGCTTACAATGTACAGCTTACCGTCGTAAGCGCCTCCGCTGTTATCGACTGCGATCCATGGGCGGTCCACCGGGATGTCCGTTGTTTCAAGCGCGCTGGTCACCTTCACAGGTGCAGTCCAGCTCATACCGCCATCAAACGATTTGGTGATCATTACGTAACCCGAATCATGCGAAGGATGCAGATCGATATAGCTCATGTAAGCCGTTCCGCCGCTGCCGAAAACAAGGGAGACATCTGCCATGGTAAAGCCGGGATGCAAATGAGGAATTACAGTTGGCGTGCTCCAGGTGGCACCGGCATCGGTGGAATAGCTGGTGCCGATCGCCAGCGTAAAGCCAGAAACCCTCATCCAGGCAGCGACAAGGTTATTTGAATTGGCAGGATTGATTGCAAGGCTTGGCTCTGTGTCCCATCCCGTTGTGGAGGAAACATTAATGTTGCTTTGCGCAAAACTTGCAGTTGCGAACAGGAGCAGGAAAGCGGCAAGTAGTTTTTTCATTTGTATAAAAGCTGAACGCCCTTTATACAAAGATACAAAGGGCGTTCAGGATTTGCAATTAAAATTCCAGTAGTCATTGCGAGCGATAGCGATTCTTTTGGCAGATTGCTTCTCCGCCGGGGCGGATCGCAATGACGTTACCAAAAACTCAGTTATATCCGTTATTCGAGCTTCTGCAGCCATACATCGGGGTATTCATTCTTGTATTTCGCCTGTTCTGCTTCTCCGTCTTTCTGACTTTCTGATTTCATCACATACACGTAATACACTTTTGTTTTGTGGTTCTGGATCACATTGGTTTGCGAGTATCCTTTGATCACATTCGCTTCCTTGAACTTGTTTGCGTTGTCCTTGCTGCTGAATGAGCCGATCACTACATAAAAGCCGGTTCCCATGCTCATTCCGTTCTCATCCACGAAATCGTTGCTGGGAGCAGTGCGCATCAGGTTCTCTGTAAGGCTTTCCGAATTGGAGGAAGATACGCCTCCGCCATTTTTCAGCTTCTGCAGCTCTGCTTTCAAACGTTCTGTCTGCGCCTGGTTGGAATCAGCCTGCGCTTTTAATTTCGCAAGCATCATCTCGGTCAGCGTATCTTTTGTTTCTGTCTTGGTAACCACGGCAGGCTCTTCAGCTCTGTGGTTATTTCCGCCGAATGTATAACTCAGCAGGAATTCAGAAGAGGAGCCTGTGTATTTTTTCACTTTGCCGATGCCGAAATCATAGGCATAACCAACGGCAAGATTTTTATACCGCACGCCAATGCTGGCGGCAACAGCGTAATTGCTGTGATACGTAACGCCTACCCAGCCCATTTTTTTCCAGTCGAGCACTGCATTTACATCATACTGGATGGGAGCGCCTTTTGCAGCGCTGACAAAGATCAGCGGGTATGCCGTGATCTCTTTTTCCTTTACAACATCAAACACATACTTGATGGATCCCTGGTAGTGGCGTGCCAAATTGTAATAGCTGTTCTCACCGAGATTGTTCTTGTACTTGATCTTATTCCCTAACAATTGCGGAACTGCGAATCCAACCTGTAATCTTTTCCAGGTATATCCCAATCCGAAATCTGCGCTGAACACCGTTTTACTTTGCGATTCGGTGAACAGGAAGGGATCATTCGCATCGCGCACCACAGCTTTTGAAAAATCGATGCGGTTGTTCAGGATGCCGGCTGCAAGGCCGATGAACAGATTATTGTCATCGTTGATCTTCAGCTTGTAGGAGTAGTTCGCGAAAGCGCCCATTCTTGAAGTGATATCCGTTACATCGGAATAAAGCTTTAAGCCCAGGCCGATGTTCTTTGCTTCGATCGGGCCATCGAGCGTGAGGTAGCTTGTTTGAGGGCCGCCTGCAACACCGATCCACTGCGAGCGGTGCGTGATGAATGCACGGGTATGCTCATCGGTGGTTCCTGTGAATGCAGGATTTGTAACAAACATGTTCGTATAATACTGGCTGCTGAATGGCAGCTGCTGCGCGAAAGCGGAAGCGGCCATTAAAACTACTGCGGCTGTTATATTAAGTTTCCTCATAGGATCTTGTTTTTCAGATTTGTTTTTTAAATGGATCGCTTTCATTATTTATCTCCCTCCCTGATCACGGTGATAGCACCTTTGTAGATCTTATCGCTTCCTTCCATCTGGATAAAATAATAGTACGTTCCGTCTGTCACTGCTTTGCCATAGCTATCTTTTCCAGACTGTAATCTTCCATCCCAGTTGTTGTCATACGCATCGGATTTGTAAACAACCTGCCCTTCCCTGTTCACGATCGTCAGCTTAGTGTTCGGATAATTCTCCAGGTTCCGGATGATGAAACGGTCGTTGTAGCCATCGTCATTCGGCGTCATCAGGTTGGAGATGGTGATGTTGAAATCAACCAGCACGGTGATGGTAACCGAATCTTTATCTGTACAGCCATTGAGGTCTGTTCCTACCAATTCATACGTAGTGGTTACGAGCGGTGTAGCCGTTGGATTCGGAACAGAAACGCTGTTCAATCCCGTGTTCGGGAACCAGGTCCAGCTTACAACGCCTACGCCCATTCCGTTCAGTGTCATGCTGCTTCCGAGGCTGATGGTTGTATCAGCTCCTGCATACACCACCGGTGCAGGCAATACGGTTGTTGTTTCCATGTTGTTGGAAGAGCATCCGTTCACGGTATCTGTAACGATCACCACAAAAGTTCCTGAAGTTGTTACGGTAATACTTTGTGTTGTATCGCTTGTGCTCCACATGTAGCTGTATGTACCTGTCACTGCAGAAAGCACAACGCTGTCGCCGGAGCAGAACGTAAGCGGGCCGCTTGCCGTGATCACGTTCGAAGGAACTGCATTTACGATCACTGTTACATTCGCTGTATCGAGGCATCCCATGTTGGAAGTGGTGAGCAGGCTTGCATTGAAGGTTCCTGCTGTTGCATAGTTATGCGTTGGGCTTACTGACAATGAATTGTTGCCATCGCCGAAATCCCACTGGTTGAACTGGATGAACCCGGAAGTGATGGTCGACGTATTTGTGAACGTGGTCATACTGCCGAAGCAAACCGTATCTGCTGAAGCCATCGCCATTGGCTTCGGATAAACGAGCACCGTAGCGGTTGAGGAAGTGTCTGCCGAGCAAACGCCACTCATTACGATCACGCGGTACCAGGTTGTATCCGTAAGGTTAGAATAGGATTGCGTCGCTGTTGTATTTGCAATGCTGCTCCAGGTAAGGCCTCCGTCGATCGAAGATTCCCAGCTCTGAACAGCGCCGGTGTAGCCGGATAAGGCAAGTGTCCCGCCATTAGCGCCTTCACAGCCCGGCATTGCGCCGCTGATCGAACCACCGGCTGACATTGGATTGACTGTTATGGTCACTGCATTTGATGTCATCGCATTACAGATACCGCTCTTCACGATCACGTGATACATGGTGATTACCGTGAGGTTGTTGTAGGTAATGGAATCAGTTGTATTGGAAACCGGCGTCCAGTTGAACCCGCCATCAACAGATAATTCCCAGCCCTGGATCATCCCGGTATAGCCTGTTAAATGCAGTACGCCATTGTTGGTTCCCGAGCAAACCGTATCATCCATGGCAAGCGTTCCGGCCACTGTAGCAGGATTCACATAGATCACCGCGGTTGAGGAAGTATCGCTTCCGCATACACCGCTCATTACAATGACGCGGTACCATGTTGTATCCGGTAAATTGGTATAGGTCAATGAAGTTGTTGTATTTGCGATCATGCTCCATGTTGCGCCGCCGTCTGTGGATGATTCCCAGTTCTGGATCGCGCCGACAGAGCCGCTAAGCGTTAATGTTCCCGTATTAATTGTATCACAAACGGTTGTTGTTCCATTCAGCGTTCCTCCCACGGCGATCGGGTTTACCGTAATGGTTGCCCTCATGGAAGTGTCCGCATTACAGATCCCGCTTTTTACAATTGCATGGTAAATGGTGGTGATGCCGAGATTATTGTACGTTAATGAATCGGTGGTGTTGGAAACAGGTGTCCAGTTGAAACCTCCGTCTGTTGACGCTTCCCAGCCTGTTATCATCCCGGTATATCCTGTTAAGTGAAGTACGCCGTTGTTGCCGCTGATACAAACCGTATCGCTGCTTGCTACCATGCCTCCTACTGTTGCAGGATTGATATAGATCGTTGCTACCGAAGAGGTATCATTTCCGCACAACCCGCTGGAAACGATCACTCGGTACCAGGTTGTATCGGTAAGATTGGTATACGATTGTGATGTGGTTGTATTCGCGATCATGCTCCAGGTCAATCCGCCATCCGTGGAAGATTCCCAGTTCTGGATCGTTCCCACAGAGCCTGTCAGTGTTAATGTTCCGCTGTTGATGGTATCGCAAACGGTTGTTGTTCCGTTCAGCATCCCGCCATCTGCAACCGGGTCAACCGTAATGGTCACAATGTTGGATGTGCTCGGATTACAAACGCCGCTTTTCACCAACACCCTGTAGGAAGTGGTCATTGCAAGGTTGGTGTACACCTGCGAAGCTGTTGTATTTGCAAGCGTGATCCAGGTAATGCCGCCATCGGTGGAGGATTCCCAATGCTGGATCGTTCCCGTCTGCCCGCTCAGTGTAAGTGTTCCAAGGTTCGAGCTGGCACAAACGGTGTCATCCATTGTGAGCGTTCCGCCGACAGTCGGCGGATCAACACTAATGGTTGCCGTAGCAGAAGTATCCTGCGAGCAAACGCCGCTTTGTACGATCACACGGTAAATGGTGGTGGTAACAATGTTGAGGTAATTCTCTGTTGCGGTTGTATTGGCAATGCTGGTCCAGGTTGCTCCGCCATCGGTGGAGGACTCCCAGTTCTGGATCGTTCCCACATAACCGATCAGGTCAAGTGTTCCGCTGTTCGAGCCGCCGCAGGCAGTTGTGCTGCCGTTGATCGTTCCACCTACGGATACCGGATCAACTGTTAAAATAGCAGCTGATGAGTTCACAGAAGGACAGGCGCCATTCTGAACCACAGCCCTGAATTGCGTGGTTAAAGTAACGTTTGTATAGATATACGAAGTGGTTGTATTTGCAATTGCCACCCAGTTGATCCCGCCATCGATGGAATATTCCCAGCGAATGATGTTCCCGGTATGCCCGGCAAGGTTCAGTGTACCGGTATTATTCCCATAGCATACATTGGTGCTGGCCGTAACCGAACCGCCTACAGTAGGCGATGTAACGGTGATGGTATCGATGGAAGAAGGTGCAGAAGGACAAACCCCGCTTGCTACATTGGCCCTGTAATAGGTTGTTGCTGCAAGATTCAGGTAATTCTGTGTGGTGGTCGTATTTGCAATGCTTGTCCAGGTGATCCCGTCAGGAGATGATTCCCAGTTCACTACCGAGCCGGTGTGCCCGCCCAGGGTAATGGTCCCGCCATTTGCACCGCTGCAGACCGTATCATTCATCGCGGTGGTACCGCCAACAGAAACAGGATTCACAGTGATGGTTGCGATTGCTGAATTAGCGGAAGCACAGGTTCCGTTCTGAACATTCACGCGGTATTTGGTGGTGGTGGTTAAGTTGAAATAGCTTAATGTATCGGCAGGATTCGGAATGTTGGTCCAGGTGATCCCGCCATCTGTTGACGATTCCCAGTACTGAACAGTTCCGGTATACCCGGTGAGGGTCATTAAAGAGGTATTGCTTCCGCTGCAGACCGTTGCGCTGGAAGAGATCGTTCCGCCGACTGACAATGGCCTTACAACAATTGAATCGATTGTTGAATAAAGTGCTCCACAGCTTCCGCTTTTTACCAATGCCCTGTAATAGCGGGTAGCTGCTAAATTGGTGTATGTCTGTGAAGTGGTGGTGTTGACAATGTTGCTCCAGGTTACGCCGCCATCGGTGGAGAATTCCCAGCGTGTAATGGCACCTGTCTGTCCTCCCAACGTAAGAGAACCGCTATTAACGCCGCTGCACACTGTTGTTCCACCGCTCACTGTTCCGCCCACTGTTGGAGGGCTTACGGTGATGATGGCTGCCGATGAGAACACCGCAGCACAGGAACCGCTTTGAACCTGCACCCTGTAGCGGGTGGTGGTCACTAAGTTCAGATAAGCTTGAGAAGCTGTTGTATTTACAATGTCTGTCCAGGTTACGCCACCATCGGTGGAGAACTGCCATTTAAGAATGTTACCGGTACGTCCTGCAGAGGTCATTGTTGCGCCGTTGGAACCGCTGCAGACAGTTGCTGTACCTGAAACCGTACCTCCCACGGAAACCGGGTCGATCGTCATGGTAGCAATGGTGGATGTTGCAGAGGCGCATGTTCCGTTCTGAACCTGTGCCCTGTATTTGGTCTGTACCGTTAAATTGCTGTAGCTCTGGCTGGTGGTGGTGTTCGAGATGCTGATCCATGTGGTACCGCCATCCACTGAGTATTCCCAGTTTTGGACAGAGCCGGTATGCCCGCTTAATGTTAATGTGCCCGCATTGGCCCCGTTACATACATTGGTACCTCCGCTTACTGTTCCGCCAACGGAAGGGGCTGTGGAAGTAACCGTATAGCCCGTTACGGCATTGTTGGTATTATTAATGTCTCCGGCAAGCGTGGAATAAGCCGTAAACGTATAGGTTCCTGCAAGAGAAAGATTTGCAGGGCTTACAAACGTATACGATACGGTTGTATTCGGAGCGAAGGAAACAAAGCTTACCGCATCCGTCACCGGCGCTCCTGCATTCACCGTGTAGGAAAGATTGAAGGGAGTCCCGCTGAGATCGGTAAGCCCGACGTTCTTAACTGAAATGGTAACGCTCGAAGTTGCGCTTAGCGAACAACCTGAAACGGGGGCCGTAATAGCGATAACGCTAACGTCCTGGGCCAGTGCAATTTTACCAATAAGAAGAAGGGAAAAAAGCGTAAGAATTTTTCTCATAAAATAGAATTTAGTTTGAGTACCGTGGTTCTGTGAAAACACACGGCACGTTCTACGAATAATTATAAAATAGGTTACGAATATATAAATTTAACTGTCAAATCGATTTTTTAAGGAGTGCTCATGGACAGCGGAATGATCTTCCCATTCATGAACTGATGCGCCTTTAAAGCAAAATCGGCAATGAACTGTGCCATCTGCACCGCTGATACCGGCGCTTTGTAGCCCGGAAAGGCTTCACTGAGCATTTCGGTCTGCGCCGCACCCAGCGCGAGGCAGTTAAAGGCAATATTGCTTTCCCTGAACTCTTCCGCAAGGCATTCGGTAAGGCATGCAAGCGCTGCTTTGGACGAGCTGTAAGCTGAAAGGCCAGCAAATTTCGCACTGCCCTGGAATCCGCCCATGCTGCTGATGTTAACGATGTGGGAACGCTGCTCCGGGTTCATTACCGGCAACACTTTCTGAATAAGGGCCGCCACGGCAAACACATTGACATTGTACACGTATTCAAAATCGGCAGCAGTAAGCTCCGTAAACGGCTTGTTGACAATGGCACCGGCATTGTTGATGAGTACATCCACGAAAGGAACATGAGAGCGGACCTGGCCCGACAGCTTATCCATTTCCTGCACATTGCTAAGATCACAAGGCAGCGCGATCACTTTTGAAAGCGGGTTGGCAGCTTCGCATTCCTTCTGCAGCCGCTCCAGCTTTTCTGCATTCCGGGCAATGGCAATGACCTTGTTTTCGCCGGAAGCCGCAAACAGCTTCACCAGCTCATACCCGATGCCCCTGCTTGCCCCTGTTACAATAATATTCATCTTTCATTATTCGTTTAGTCTGACCAAAGAAAGGGAATTTTTTGTTAATTTTACAAAGCAATGCGCGCAAAATCGTTTCCAATAGCAATACTGGCTGTTATTCTCAGCTGCACAACCTTCGCCGGAAAGGCACAGGACAGCACCATGCTGCGGAAACACCCGCCTAAAGAACGGATCATCGACAAGCTTTTCACAGGCGGGAACCTGGGTGCGCAATTCGGGACAGTGACCTTCATTGATGTTTCGCCACTGCTTGGCTATAAAGTCACTGATAAGATCGGGGTAGGCATTGGCGCCACTTACCAGTATTATCATTACCACGATAAGTTTTACGATTTTGAAACGAATGTATACGGCGGCCGTGTATTCGGAAGGTATCTTTTTACGGATTATCTTTTCGGGCATGTGGAATATGAATACCTGAACCTGGAGACTTTTGATTTCAAAAGGAGAAGAGTGGATGTGGAAAGCCTGCTGGCCGGTGGCGGGTACATACAGAGAGTAAGTGATAATGTCTCTATTGTTGCGATGCTGCTGTACAATTTCACCGAATCGGTGTATACGCCTTATTCTAACCCGATCATTCGTGTGGGTGTGAATGTTGGGTTTTAGGATTCCTTACATTTCAAGTTACAAATGGTACGCGGATTTCCACGGATTATTATGCTTAAAAATTATGATCGTCTTCGACGGTTATGATTTAGTATGATTGACGTACAAACATACCTGTAATGTTCAGTCATCCCGTGCTCCGACACGGGCTCTCTCTATAATTATAAAGGGAAGGGAATTCTGCCAGCATTAACATTGCGTAGAGATGCCGTGTCGCGGCACGGCATGACAATATTATACGTTAGCATTTAATTTATCTAAACAAAGGCAGCGCCTGCTGCTGCATATCGGAGTTAAAGCTGCCGATGGCAAGCATTCTCCAGCGTTTGGCGGCTTCTGCATTCAGCAGGTCGAGGACAGGATACTCATCTTTTAATACAACAGCATCGTCAAGGTCGATCTTATTTTCAGGAATAAAACCGGCATTGGGCTTCACTTTTTCAAGAGAAGCATAAAAGAGCAGGTTACGCTGGTTGGGGTCGGGATCGGTTGGCAACACTTCCACCTTAAAGCCGGAAGCTTTGAAGGTCTTATAAATGGAGCGCATTGACTTCCCCATTGTTCCTTCGATGTAGCCAAGGCTGTTCACGAAAACAGTGCCGCCGGGATTTAACAGCTTTTTTGTTTCCTCCAATGATTCCGTAGTGAACACATGGTTAGGAACATCCTCTCCCCTGAACATATCAAAGATGATGAGGTCGTATTTTTTATCGCAGGTTTTGATGTAATGCCTTGCGTCATCCACCGACACCTGCACATGCTCATCGAGGTAAAAATATTTTTTCGCCACTTGCGCGATCCGCCTGTCGAGCTCGCATACATCCACCGAAAAGCCTTTCTCCGTAAGGCGCTTGGCAATGCTGCCCCCACCTAATCCAAGCAGCAATATCTTCGAGTCTTTGGGAAGTGAATCGCTGAAATCGGAAATGCGGTACACGTAGGTGAAGTATTTTTCTTCCTTCCTGTTCTCATCGGCAAGCGAATCATACATGGTTTGCGAAATGCGGTTCACAAAAAGCCAGCGGCTGTGCCCGTCCACTTTTTTCTGCCGGTCGTAATGCGGGTAATCCAGCACCATGAGCTGCCCGAGCAGCCCTTCTGCGCTGTACACCACTTTGATATTGGAAGGTGTGGAATTAAAAGATGCCGCCGAAAAAGCCCATGCACAGAGCAAAAAAAAACCAAGCGCCTTGCCGATCTGCTTTTGCCGGAAGAGCACAACCAGCGGGATCAGGCCGAGGATAATCCCGGTATAAATGGAAGGCATGGTCAGGCCGAATTCGGGGATCACATAAAAGCCGAAGCTGAAGGTGGCAATGATGCCGCCTACCGTGGAGATCGCGTAAATGGCACCCGCCGCCCTGCCCGACTGCTCAATATCGGTTGTGATGGCGCGGATGATCAAAGGAGAAACCATGCCCATCATGAACACAGGTGGAAATAAAATAAAGCTGGCGGAGATGATCACAGAAGGAATAAGGCTGTGCATCCCGACCATCCATAAAATGAATTTGGAAGAGAAAGGCATCAGCATGGTAAATACTGCCGCAGCCAGTAATACGTAGAATAATGTGAAGGGATTTTTACTCCTGTAGGAAAGAATGCCTCCTGCAAAGTAGCCGACAGCAAGCCCACCGAGCGTGATCGCGAGCACGCTTGCCCATACATACAGCGAGGATCCGAAATAAGGCGCAAGCATTTTTGCGCCCATCAGCTCGGCTGCCATTACGGAGCCGCCTTCGATAAAGGAAAGTAGAAAATAGATCTTTTTGTTGCTGAAGAATTGCATCGCTTGCCTTGAGCGGATAAAGATAGAAAAAAATTGATGCCCGCTTTATTCGTCGAAAGGCTCCGTTGAAAAAATGATGGTGATGATGCCGGTTGCATCGCGCTTTGTACGTACAGGACGGATCACGGTCTGTCCCTTGTACCTGTCGACTTTGGTATCCACATCGTAGGCCGGGTACCATTCTTTTACCTGGTTCAGTGCATTGAAGCAGTTCAGGTGCAGTCCGCTCATTTCCTTTACCTGCACAGCATCGTAGAGCATCCGCTTCCCGTTGGACATGGAATAGGTGACGTCCTGGATGCGCACTTTTCCCTTTTTCGAAATGCTCACTTCCATGTACACCGTATCCGAATTTTTTCCCCGCAGGTCGATCTTTGTATTCTTAAAATAATCCCAGAAAAACCTGGTGTAGTTGAAAGGGAAAGCATGTCCCGGCACTACGGGATAAGGCTGAAAACGGTTAGGCCCGCTGATGCTGTAATCAGCTTTTGCCTTGATGTACACAGGGCCATCCTTGTGCTTCACGATCTTAATCGTTCCCTGCCGCGGAACGGTATCCGACTGTGCAAAAGCAAGTGCGGAGAACAGGAAAAGAAGAAAACTATAAAAATATTTCACACTCATAATCGCTGATTAAGAAAACAAAAGAACGCATCGGGGGTGGTCCCTCTGCGTTCTCTGCGGTTCTGCGTAAACCCCATCACAAATTAAAAAAAGCTTTCATTTCATCTACGGTTTTGAATTGCTGCTCCACCCTGCTCATTGCAACATTCTGTGTGCCGCCTTTAAGCGCATCAAATTGTTCCGGCTTCAGGTAGTACAGTACGCCATTCTCAACAGTCCAGAGCATGTTGGTGGAATTCGGATCAAAGGAAAATGTGGTCACCGGATTTTTTTCGAATGTGAATAAGCCATTCTTATGCCTGTCGACAAGATATACTTCATAACACATCAGCTTCGAATTCCTTTCATCGGTAAGCGTTGCATTGCAGGATACACCATGAGGATATGCAGAAGGATTGTCACAATTATAAACCCCGAAGCTGCTGATGCGGAAGATCCGCATTACCTTGTCCTGCGTTGCCATGCTTGCTACCTGCTGGTCCATTTCCTTTTTCCATTTTGCTTCCAGCTCTTCCTGCTTCTTTTTCAATGCCGCGATCTTTGCTTCATACTCTTCTTCTATTTTCTTCTCGCTTACTTTCCGCTTATCAAGCGCTGCAGTATATTTTTCGAACTTCGCGCTGAAATCCTTCATTGCTGCTTCGTAATTTTTGCCTTCAAAAACAGGATACACCACAAGGTTATTGACCTGCTTCGGCCCTTTTTTGAGGCTCAGGAAATAGCTCTCCCCTTTTTTGTTTCCTTCTTTCAGCGTTGCATCTTCCCAAACCATCTTATTCAGCTCCGCCCACAGGGCATTGCTCATTGCTTCATTCTCAGCACCCAGCTCCCATTGTACATTCTTATAAACGGCAAATTCCGGGAAGTCCGTTAAGTCGAGGTCGAGGTTGAATGTGTATTTATCCTTGTTCACCCTGTTCGGCTTTTTGGGCTCAGGAGCCGGTTTCGGCAATGCAGCGATCTGTTTGTCCTTTTCAACCTTCACTTCTTCTTTCTTCAATCCAACCATTTTGTATTCCGGTGTCTGCTCCAGCTTCACGATGTCTTTTTTATCACCGGGATCACTGCCACCATTCCCTTCAATCTCCTTGTTATACTTACTTTCCACTTTATCTTTTCCTAGACACGACCAATTGTTCTTCAGTGTATCGAGCTTGTAAAGATTGTATTCTGTGCCTTTGTAAGCTGAGGCCAGCTCTACATTGATCGTTTTCCCGGGAGCCATGTTCACAGGCTTGCCATCCTTATACGCCAGCATTTCCATCATTCCTGCCGATTCGAACTGGTATCGCACTCCTGCACTGTCGTAAGTCATCGGGATGCCGCTCACAAAAAAATCGGCTGCATCGTGAAACTCGCGGTAACGCAATTCCACATCGCCTTTTACAGGCTTCCCGTTCTCATCCACGAACGCATCTTTCGGAACGTTCAGCTTAGAGCCTGTTTTAAAATCAAGCGCTGCTCCTTTTTCAGCATTTACCTTAAAACTTGTGTAAGGAATATCCAGGCCATTGATCGGCGGGGCAATGCAGGGTTTCGCTTCCTCTGCTTTATAGAAAGCGGCGAGGGCAAGGCTGTCGGCATCGCTTGTTTGCACGCTTTCTGCAACAACCGGCTGCTGCTCTTTTTTATTGAGCACAAGCACGGTGGTAATGATCGCGGCGGTGACAACCACCATGCCGGAAAGAAACCAGGGCTTCTTCAGCAATGGCCTGGCACCCATACCCGGACTATTTTTCAAAACCGAATCAAAGTTTTTGTGCTGATTGATTTCATCGGCACTGAGCTTCGGACGGTTAATGTTTACTTTTCGTTTCATTTGGTTTATTTCTATTCAATGTTTTTTCTTCTAAATACGAATCTGTACTAATTTACGAATCGGACCGGCTTCGCGCTTTCTCGACTTCGCTCGAAATGACTACGCACCAGAGCAATCATAAATGGTAACCGTCTACGAACTACAATCTCCCGACTACAAACTATTTGATCATCTTTTTCAGCTTATCCAATATCCTGTACGTTTTCACTTTTGCATTGTTTTCAGTAATATCAAGGATCTCTGCTATTTCCTTAAAGGCACGCTTCTCAAAAAAACGCATCTCGATCAGCTGCAATTCATCTTCAGGAAGCTCTGAAATAATATCCACGATCTTGTCATGATACTCATCGATCTTGCTTTCCTGAATCTCCTCGATGATGTGGTATACGCTCACCGATTCAATGTTCACGGTCCGCTGCGCCTTTTGTGCCCTGAAGAGGTTATTCACCTCGCTGCTTGCGATCCTGTAAAGCCATGATGCGAAGGGCACTCCCCTGAACTCGTATTTCGGCAGGTTGCTGATCGCCTTCATAAACGTCTGCTGTGTTGCATCAAATGCCTGCTCCTTATCATCCACACGCTGGTATATGAACCTGAAGATCTGCTCATAGTATTTATCATAAAGCGCGGCAAACCTTTCCGGGTTCTTTTTTGCAGCCTCCACCACCGCCTGTTCGCTGGCGAGATCGGTTTCAGTAGCATGGTATTTTGATGTTTGTAGCATATTCTCTTTTACCGTGTTTCGATGATATAACGTAAAGGTCGTAAAAAGATACAGATTATTTCAGCCGGAATTTTATGGGGATGTTAAATTGTACCCTTACTGTGTTTCCGGACTGCATTCCGGGCTTCCAGCGGGGCATTGTTTTTACTACCCGGATCGCCTCCTTATCACAGTCAAGGCAGCCGGAAGCCCCACGCAGCAACCTAACATTACTTATACTGCCGTCTGTTTCCACCACAAAAGTAACAAAAGCCGTTCCCTGCTGCATGGAATCTACAGCCGACTTCGGATACCTTACATTTAACTGTATGAAGGTCATCATTGCCCTTTCTCCGCCCAGAAATTCAGGCATTTGCTCAGCAATGGTGTAAATAGGATAGGCTGTAGGCGCTTTTTTAACTCTGATCGTTCCTTTTTTTGTGGTTTGGGCGTAGCTTGTTACTGACAGGAGAGCCAGTAAGAGGATCAATGATCTCATTCGGATTGAGTTGTATGATTACGGGGATGATCATTTTACAGTGTTAATGGAAGACTTACGCTTAGCTATTTGCGTGTAATGGTACGCTGATCTTCACAGATTTTTATGATCAAAATTATGATCGCCTGCGACGGTTATGATTACTTATGATTGACGTACTGTATACATTTGATTGTATAACACAAATCCTTTAAAAAGATACAAATGGCAGGGGAATGCATTCCGATAACGATGCAACAGGAGATTTATTTTACAGCCAGCACTTCGAGGTCTTCGATGTACACCAGCAATTTTTCGGTGACGAGATAACCCATTTGCAGCAGGAGGTCGCTGTACTCAATCACCTGCTTTTGGTGATCGCTTTTTTTTCCACCTGTTTTATAATCGATGATCACCGCATTTTTCTGATCGATCACTACCCTGTCCATACGGAACATCTTCCCATTCATATCAATCACTTCCGATTCATTTTTGATGACGAGCCCTCTACGGAAATAATTTTCCAACTGTGGGTGCGCAACAATTTTCATAGTTGTTTCCAGCAGGTGCACCTGCTCTTCGCTATTGATAAGCCCTTCTGCAAGCATACTGTTTACAGCCGATTCCACTTCATCAGCATATTTTATCCGCGCCAGCGCCGTGTGCACCATCACACCATAATCCTTTTTGGTCTCCGCCATGTTGGTGTTCCAGATGCTCGGAGCAGCTGTCCGCATCTTAATACTGTCGCGCCACTGGTTGGAATTGAACGTTTCAAGTTTAAAATTAAGCACCTGCTGCTGCACTTTGTGAGCTACGTGCTTTTTCTCTTCCCCGAAAGTGTAGATCGTCCTGCCGTCCTGCCACTCGCCTGCCGCCTGGTAATAATACGCCAGCATATCGCTCGTTTTACCCATATTGGAAGGATTTTTAGATGGCTTATCGGCAAGGATGTACATACGCTCCTCCGGCCGGGTGAAAGCCACGTACATCACGTTCAGGCTGTCGAGCAGCGATTTGCTTTTTTCCTCTTCGTACAAATGCCCGTATTCCGTTTCCTCCAGGCTCTCGCTCACAGGCACCAGCGCGGATGCAAAACCGGGCAGCTTTTCATTTTCAAGGTCGATCCACAAATTGTCTTTCCCGTTCTTCACCTTGCCGCTGGAAAAGGGAAGGATCACCACCGGGAATTCCAGGCCTTTGGAACGGTGGATCGTCATGATGCTCACAGCATCCATTCCCTGCGGGATCACGAGTGAAGCCTTGCCTTTCTTCTCTTCCCAGTATTCAATGAAATCGTTGAGGTTGTTATTTTTTTTAATGCTGTAATTCAGCACTTCATCGAGGTAGAACTGGATGTACGCATTGGGCTGCGCATTCAGGCGGAACAGTCCCGTCAATTCTTCCGCCAGCTCGTACAGCGCCATTTTTGACAATGCAGTTACGCTGAAAGCAGGCGCTACCAACCTGATGATTGGCAGCAATCCGCCTTTGCGCTTTTCAAGGATCAGCTCATCGAGGTTCCTGTCGCTGATAAAACCAGCCACCAGCAGGTATTCGAGGATCTCTGCATGTACAATATCATCGTTGGTATTCGCAAGAAACTTAAGAATGGAATGTATAAAATTAACCTCCCGCGAATTGCTCAACAGCAGCGAATCGGAAGAGATCACCGGGATGTTCATCTCTGTGAGGTAATTCGCGATGTCGCTTCCGTCTGTATTTTTCCTGACAAGGATCGCAACATCTTTCAACTGATAATTGTCCTTTAGCAAGCCGGTGATAATCTCGTACGTGCGGACAAAATTCTTTTCCCGCCACTCCTCCTGCTGCTCTTCAAGAAATTCCACCTGCACATAGCCGCCCGTATTTTCCGGGTTGAATTCCTGCTCGAGCTTATCGTAAATGTTCCGGTAGCGCTCATGCAGCTTGCCTGAAAGTGTCCTGAACAGGCTGTTGTTAAATTCGATGATCTCGCGCTTGCTCCTGAAATTCCGGTTCAGCACCTGCGGATTGTGATTCCGCTTCAATGCTTCCTCACGCTCCAAAACAAGCGGATTATCCTGGTGGGAGAACAATTCGGGCAGCATGGCGAATTGCTCCACTTCGCCGCCACGCCAGCGGTAGATCGCCTGTTTTCCATCGCCTACAAGCATTGTGAAGAACCCGCCGGCGAGCGAGTTATCGATCAGCGGCAATAAATTCTGGAACTGAAGCACGGAGGTATCCTGGAACTCATCGATCAGGTAATTGTTGTAGCGTTCGCCCAAACGCTCATAGATAAAAGGGATTGGTTCGTTCAGTACGATCTTCGCGATCATCTTATTGAATTCGGAAATGTGCAGGATGTTGTTTTCCGACTTGTACTGGTTCAGCAGCTTTTCTATTTCATTGAGCACCGCCAGCGAATAAATATTCCGGTTGATGAGCCCGAACAGGATGTATTCTGAATAGCTCTGATCTTTCAGCACCTGTATGGCATTGAAGGCATCAAGCAATTGTGATTTTATGCCATCGAGCGCCGACTGCTCATCCCTGCTGATCTTCCCCGCCGCCCACTTATCTTCTCCAACCGTTGCGATCACATAATTATTCGGAGCGATGTAATCCATCCTTCCTTTTGCCAGCTTTTCGAAATAGCCCGCAATGCCGCGGTCGCCCTGGAAAAATTGTTTCGCGGTAAGCCCTGCGCTTTTGATGAGCTGATCTGCTTTTTGCGCTGCAGCTGTCACGCCGCCCTCAAATTTTTTCATCTCGGCAAACAAGGTATCCTTGAAACGAAAAAAATCATCAACGCTCAACTCCCTTAATTTCTCTATATACACAGCACCTTCTTCATTCAGCAGGTTCTTCGCGAATTTCACCAGGTCCGTTTCAATGTGCCAGCTTTTCTCATCATCGGTCTTGCTCTCCGTGAATTCGATCAGCGCTTTTGTCAGCCGCTCATCATTACCGATCTGCGCCACCAGCAGGTCGATGGCTTGTGTCAGCAATTTTTCATCGTCCATCTCGATGTCGAAGCTCATCGGGATCTTCAGATCGAAAGCGAACGTACGTACCACCTTGTGCACAAAGGCATCGATGGTGCCGATCGCGAAATCGGAATAATTGTGCAGGATGGCGGTAAGGATATTTTTTGCACGCCTGCGGATCACATCATCGCTGAGTTGCCCTTTGGCATTCAGCTTTTCATGCTCCTTTAAAATGCCGAGCAATGTTTTTGATCCGCCCGAAATGTTGCTGTAATCATCTTCTGCGAGCTCTTTCAGCGCTTTCACGATCCGCTCTTTCATCTCCGCAGCAGCCTTGTTGGTAAAGGTGATCGCGAGAATGTGCTTATAGGCCTGTGGCGGACTGGATGCATCATTCAATGCCAGCGCAAGGTATTCTTTCACCAGCGTGAATGTTTTCCCCGAACCCGCGGATGACTTGTAAACCGTAAAATTTTTAGCTGGCATTTTTGTTTTTGAATGTATTGCAAATTACATAATAATTCGCTAATATTGTTAAGCACAAACGCATTAAGTTTTCCCCCGCAGCTTAAGATCCAACAATAAAAAAAGCGAAAGCATGAAAAAAACAATTACTTTCTTATCCATTATTTTTGCGGGGATTTTTCAATTCACATTTGCCCAGGACAACAATCACGTTCCGGGAAACCTCCTGGTGATGCTGCAGGCAGGCACTGATCCGGCTGTGCTGCAATCCGGGCTTTCGAAGCTGAACGGGCAGAATTCCGGGCTGCATGTTGAACGCACGCTTTCCCAAAGCATGCACATCTATCTTTTCTCTTTCGATAACAGCACTGTAAATGAAGAATCCATGCTGGCAGCGGTGAGGAACCACCCGGATGTGAAGATCGTGCAATACAACCATTACGTGAACGAGCGCAATACAGTACCCAACGATCCGCAGTTCGGCGTGATGTGGGACATGGACAATACAGGATCGAATGGCGGTGCAGGCGCTGTGGCGGATGCGGATGTTGATGCGCCTGAGGCCTGGGACATTACCACAGGCGGACTTACCTCGCAGGGTGATACGATCGTTGTGGCAATTGTGGATGGCGGATTTTCACTCACACATCCCGACCTCATCCCGAACTACTGGAAGAATTATGACGAGATCCCGAACAACAGCATCGATGATGACGGGAACGGCTATATCGACGATTTTGACGGATGGAATGCTTCCGCCGGAAATGATAACTGGACCCCGCAAAGCCACGGAACACACGTTGCCGGGACTGTAGGCGCAAGAGGGAATAACGGCGTTGGCGTAACGGGCGTAAACTGGAATGTGAAGATCATGCCGATCAGCTATGGCAGCGGCGGCTCTTTTGAAGCGAATGTAGTTGCGGCTTATTCCTTTGCCCGCGACCAGCGCAGGGAATACAACGTGAGCAACGGGGCCAAAGGCGCATTCGTGGTGGCCACCAATTCTTCCTTCGGTGTCGACCTTGCCATGCCATCAGCTTACCCGCTCTGGTGTGCTATGTACGATTCGCTGGGCGCAGTCGGGATCCTGAGCGCAGGTGCAACGGCCAATGCGAATTACAACGTGGATGTGCAGGGAGATATTCCAACTGCCTGCCCGAGCAACTGGCTCATCGCAGTGACTAACACAAAAAGCAACGACACAAGAGCCACTGCCGGCTACGGCGCTACAACGATCGACTTAGGCGCACCCGGTACCAACATCACTTCCACGTATTATTCTTCAGGAACAAATAACTACAGCTCCATTTCCGGCACATCCATGGCTACGCCACATGTGGCGGGAACGATCGGGCTTTTGTATTCAGTGGCATGTCCGCAGTTCATCGCGAACTACAAAGCTGACCCTGCCGGGATCGCACTGATGGTGAAGGATTCCATTTTAGGCGCAACCGATCCTGTGGCTGCACTGGCCGGAATGACCGTAACCGGCGGAAGGCTGAACCTTTTCAAAGCGGTTAAATCCATCCAGAATTACTGCATCGCGGCAGGCATTGGCGAAAACACTGCAAACGCAGAGAATGCATTTGAGATCAGCAATGTTTACCCGAACCCGGCCAAACAAAATTTAACGGTGGTGATCAACACTTCCGAAAGCGCGGATGTGATCCTCAGCAACGTACTCGGGCAGGAAGTAAAGCGCGTTCACAACGAAAATTCCGTGCATGGAAAACAGCTGGTGAAAATGGACATCAGCACACTCAGCAAAGGCGTTTATTTTGTAAGCCTTGGCAATAAAGCTAAAAGCTCTGCCGTTGTGAAGCTCATCATCTACTAATGAATTACGTTCTAAACTAAAAACAACCTATGAAAAAATTAATCTTAGCCGTAGCCCTGTTCGCCGCTGTAAATAGTACAGCAACAGCCCAGGACAAAAAAAGCAGCGCTGTATCGATCTGCAAATCTGAAAAGACCTCCTTCAGCATTGAAGAGCTGGAAAAATGCAACATGCTCATCACAAGAGATGAAAAAATAAAAGTCAAATCATTTAAAGTGAGCATTCTTGTAAAAGGGAACGACGGTAAAGATGTGTTCATTGATTATTCCGTGACAGGAAATGTATTCAGCGGCGAGGTGCTGGAAACGCTGAAAGCAAAGAAAGGCAAAATATCAAAAGTGATCATTGAAGATGTGATCGCTGTGGATGTAAATAAGAATGAGCAGAAACTTTCCTCACTTGAGCTCAGCATCAAATAAGGCTAATAAATAGCAATAAAAAATGCCTGTTCTGCATACGCACAACAGGCATTTTTACGTTAAGCCCTGAAATTTATTTAGCCACATCGGATACGGCTGTGAAATCAAGAGCAGCAGTTCCATTCTGAACCTGGTTACGCAGATTAACAGCAGTAGAAGTATAATTTACAAGCATCCACTCCTTGTTCAGAGTGATAAATGGATTAAAACCAAAATCAAGGAACAGTTTTTTCTGTCCGTTCACAGTGATCGTATTCCATTTTCCAACCACATTTTTTTCAGCGCCTTTGGCGATCACTACGTGGTACTCATTGAATTCAAACACATAATCACGGAACATATCCGTATGGTTTGTACGCATCTGTATCTTTCCGTCATTGTAGTTACCTACCAGCCAGCGGTGGCTGCATAAAGTCCGTTCGAACATATTCTGATCAGGAACTGCCATTCTTTGTGCCGGCTGCTCCAATTGCGATTTATCCGAAATATTCATCGGGCGTAAATTATCTTTTTTACATGCAGCAAACAATGATGCCACACTTAATAAAGCTATTGCGAGTTTTTTTGAATTCGTTTTCATTTGTTTCTCCTTTCTGATTAAATTAATATCTTGATTCAAAATTACGACACAATAAAGCCATCAGGGCCGGAAAATCGTTGAACAAACATTTCTCATCGCTAATGTGTTTAACGGGGATGCCCGCAAATAAAAAAACGTCTCCATCCATACAGACGAGACGTTTTCTTTTAAAACACCCAATACTATTCCATTCTTTTAAAAACAAGGTAGCCCGAAGTTCCATCAGCGGTATTCTTATCTTCCAGGAATCTCCACATTCTTGACTGGTCCCTGGTTTGCCATGTATTATTTAACATGTTGAAGGGGTATTGTGTACCGAAATCAAGAGTGATGTCATCTTTCAGATTCACAGTTCCTCTCGACCATTTCCCGGTTACACGTTCACCATTTTTAAGGGCAAATACCTGTCCGTCGCGGTTGAACACAAAACGCCAATCGGTAAATCGTTGTGTTTGTCCGCCGCCTTTAGCTTCCATAGTTTGTGGCTGGTGCAGGTAAAATGCGCTCACTACCCAGAAACCATCGCTAAGGTTTGACATGCCTTTATTTTCATTATGCACTCCCGGTACAGTTACATCTGCTGCCTTTGAGCTGTTGTGTTCCAGTATTGATCCCGGCAATGGTGATAGATCTTCTTTTTTACAGCCAAAGAAAGCTGTTGCAAGGGTAAATAAAATTATCCCTAAGCTTTTTGCGTTCGTTTTCATTATGGTTCTCCTTTCTAAATTGGTTAAAATACTTCTTCAAAGTTACTATGCTTATTTTCCTTACCGGCCGGATAATCGTTGACAGATCATTTAATGATGCTGACCATCATGCAATGAGGCCCGGAAAGCAAAAGCCTCCTTACACTTCTTCTCTACAATTTTCCAAAAAGCAATTCGCCGGTAGTTCCGTCAGAATCATCATTATCCTGGAGCAGCTTATACTGTGGAGTCTTTTTGGCAACTTCCCAATAATTGTTCAATTCGTAAAATGGCTCCAGCCCTCCGAAATCAAACACCATCATTTCTTTCCTGTTTTGTATTTTTATTCCCCAGTGCCCCTTCACCTTTTCTTCTTTCCTGCTTGCCAGCACTGTTCCGTCGTCGTTAAACCGGAAAGACCATCCTTCGAACTTAACTGTTTCATCACTGTTAAATTTCTCTTTGATATGAAATGATGAGATCTTCCAGGAACCGGGATCTTTGTTATCAAGCGTACTGCTTGCTGCTACGGGTGTGGGACGTGCCATTGGCCGGAGCTCTTCTTTTCTGCAGCCGAATAACAGCATTACTGATGCAACTAATGCAATTCCTATATTTTTTGAATTCGTTTTCATTTGTTTCTCCTTTCTAAATTAGTATTTGATTTAAAATTAGCATGGCTTATTGCCTTTTACATTGAAAAATCGCTGAGCAGTATCTTTCATTTGCCCAGCGTAAAAAAACCGGGCATAAAAAAACCTCTCCGTAAGCGAAGAGGTTTCAATATGTTTACAGATATTTTAATCTAATTTCGGATGATTGTCATGCGAATTATCTTTTCGCCCGGCAAACTTTTTCCGGAGGAATGCGATCAGCCCTACAACGCCGATGGCAATGAATTTCCATGCTTTCAGTAAGAAGATCCCAAGCTTGGCAAGCAGGCCTGTTTTTAATAAAATGCCTCCTGCGATCAATCCGCCGATGCCGTACTCTGCCACCTTATCGACACCGGAATCGAAATCGGCGTATGTGTTCCCGCTTGTGAAATCGGTACTGGCGAGGATCTTGTTGATGTTGGCTTCCACCACTTTCATGTTATCCATCCCGGAAACAATATTCATCACAAGCACACCTTTTCGCCCGAGCATGCGGATGTTATAATTCAGCGTATTCAGCGAATCGGTGCCGAATTTTATTTCTTTCGCCCAGTGCAGCTTGTGAGATGCCTTATCGTAGAACGGCGTTTTTGCCCAGCCAATCAGCTCCATAGCCGGATAGCCCGCAGCAACACGGCTTGAGTTGTCTGCAGAGATCTCTTTCTGCATATCTCCAAGCAATTCGGCGTAGTCGGTATCTTCCGCATCATCGTCATCCACGTGTCCATCTTCCTCGTAGCTGTATATGATCGCCCATGATTCTGACGCAAGCAGGTCAACGCCCTTCGGCACAAGCATCCCAAGAATATCATGATCTTCCGGGTTGTTCCAGAGGTCGGTGAGCACAAACTGTGCATCCTTGCTGTCGAGGTACGCAAAGCCGTCGGGAACCGTGACTGTTGCAAGATCGCCCTGGATCATGATCTTCCCTGTTTTATAATCAAGCGCTTTCATCGCACTGTCGAGCTTTTCCATTGCAAGGCCGTAGGAGTAGGAAGTGGAATCCATTTCCCCGGCTGAGGTTGTATCCGTTACAGTCGCGGAAGCGCATACTGACATGCACAATGCCAACGCGGCAAAAAATAATTTTTTCATGAAGGAGTTTATAATGTTCTGCTGTAAAGATAAGGTTATTTGTGAAAGTGTTGCCTTGCCTTCACACGTTCCCGACTACACTCGAACTGACAGAATCGAAGTAGGGTTTTGTGCGTTGTCATGCTGAGCCTGTCGAAGCATCTGCGTCGGCCTGCGCACACTCTTCGACAAGCTCAGAGTGACCACCGCGCTTCGACATTTTAACCCTCCGGCTAACAACGCACAAAACCTTACTTCGCTCGAACTGACAACACACATCAATCGCCGTAATTATTTTATGATCCGGAAAACCGCCATTTGCGGAAGCTCCAGCTTCAGCAGATAAATTCCCGGCGCGAGGAAAGATGAATTGATCCGCAGGGAAGAAGAATTAACGATACCGTTCATAACTGTTCTTCCCGCAATGTCCGTGATGATGTAGTGTGCAGAAAAAAATTGCCCTGCCCTTATCCCGATAGTGATCTCATCGCTGAAAGGGTTTGGAAATACAAGCATTTGCGGGCTTTCATTATTTTCAAGGTTCAAAGGAACATCACAGGTGTAAGCAATCGGATCGAGCTCCACAGGTGCGCCGGGAATAAGTGCATGCCCCGAAAATCCCACATAGCTTTGCTCGTAGAAGGGCGCGCGAAATACGTTGTTATTATAGATCGTGGAGCCTTGTGTGGCCGGGCCTGCGAGGTTTACCGGGTTTTTGTACCGCCATACAACTGTTCCTGTTGCATCTGTTTCAAAAAACAAACCACCGTTGCCGTTGCAGATCATTGTATTTCCATTCGGTAAACGCTGTGCACCGGAAATGTTGTTTGAATAAAACCCGGCTGTCCCGGAATAGCTCCAGTAAGCACTGTCAGGCTGAAAGGGAAGGACAGGATCAATGATGTAATTTCCTAATGCATCCATAGGCGGATGAATGATGTCAACAGATGAATAATCAGAAACAGGACGGTCTTTTCCGTTATTAAAGACCATGATATCGCCTGCACCGCTTAATCCGGGCTTGATCCATGTGGCATTGTGCTGCCCGAAATATTTCCGCTCAGCCGGTGTTCCCCTGTGACAGGCCTTCGGATTTCCCCAGCGGTACAGCAGGTCGCCGCCTTTTCCTGAATTACCGCCGGCATGTGAAGCAGCTTGTGCTGTGCTGGTGCTGTGATCGATGATCCAGATCTCGCTGAAGGAATGTGAGCTGATCAGTACCTGGTCCAGCGCAGGATTGTAATCGATGGAATTCAAATGGATCCAGTCGGCAACGGTTGTCGGATCTTCATTTATGTTCAAACGCTCCGGGTGCGCGGAAATGATGCCGTAATTGGGCAATGTGCTGTCTGCATCCTGGACAAGATGGTCCCATGCACTCCATTCCCAGACAATGTTCGCAGAATCGCTTCCCACAGGCTGAAGCTCGATAAGCTTTTCATTCCACATCCCGTCATCGGCTAATCCGCCAGATCGCCCTGCAGCCATTGCTTCTGCAAGAGTTTTCTTTTCCCATACCAGCGCAAGGATATTTCCGTTTGGCAGCGCATGCAAATCATGATGCAGGCAGCGCATGGAATCAGAAATGAGGTACGACCATACCACGATGCCGTTCCAATCGATCTTCTCGATGATACCTCCGCTTCCGCCTCCGCCGCTAAACACAGGATTCAGCGTATAACCGGCACGCAGCAGTATTCCGTCTTCCAGCAGGTCGGCCGACATTCCCGGGCGGTAATCGCTCATCCAGGAATGCAGCTCGTAACCGCATTTATCGATGAGATAGGTCTTTTTATTGGCGATGGGCGCAAACAAAACAGTGCCGGGCTGACTCGCAGGATCCTGCTGCAGCAAGCCGATGGTGGCAGTTTGAGCCGCTGCATGTAATGCAAAGAACAGTATAAGTAAAAAGAAGAATGCCTTTCTCATGGATCTAAATTAAACATTTCGCGCGAGCAAAAACAAAAAGAGCCCTCCGTTAAGAGGGCTCTTTGCATTTAACTATTCAAAAATTATTTGATGATCGTGAAGTTTTTGTTCACTACATAATTCGAATTCGCAAAGCGGATGGTGTATTTTCCTGCTGAAAGCGAAGACAGGTTCAGCTCTTTGTTTCCGAAGGAGTTGAATGCCTTTGAGTAAACTGTTTCACCAAGGTAGTTGCTTACAGTGATCATGGTCTCATTCCCGAATTGCTCAGGAATGTGAACGGTGAACACATCAACACCCGGGTTCGGGTAGATCGCAGTGTTTGCAGCAACAGCTTTTGAGTCGATACCTGTAGCGAAATCAACAAGTACGGTATCGCTGGTCATACAACCTACAGCATCTGTAACAGTAACAGTGTACGTTCCCGGGGTTAAGCCGGTAGCAGTAGCTGCTGTTCCGCCTGTTGGCGACCATGCATAGGTAACGCTTCCCGTTGAACCGGTAACATTCACCATTGCAGATCCATCTGTGCAGGTAGCGCAGCTTGCGTCGGAAGAAGTTGCAGTTGCAAGCAATGCAGAACAATCAGGAGTTCCGATAGTTGCCGTTGCTGTGCTTGAGCATCCAACTCCGTCAGTGATCGTAACTGTATAAGTTCCCGGTGCAAGGCCTGTTGCAGTTGCAGCAGTTCCTCCTGTCGGAGCCCATGAATAAGTTGCAGAACCTGTTCCGCCTGTTGCGTTTGCTGTTGCAGTTCCATCGGTGCAGGTTACACAGGTAGTGTTGGTAGATGTAGCAGATGCCATGAAGCCGGAGCAGTCAGGATTTGCAACTGTTGCCGTTGCGGTGACTGCGCAACCATATGCATCAGTGATCGTAACTGTATAGGTTCCCGCTGTTAAGCCGCTTGCAGTTGCAGCAGTGCTTCCACCAGGCATCCACAGGTAGGTATAAGAGCCTGTTCCGCCTGCAGCAGTAACGCTTGCAGTACCATTAGCACATCCTACGCAGGTAGCATTTGTAACGCTTGCTGAAGCTGAAAGCGAAGAACAGTCAGGGTTCAGGTTAAGGCGCAATACATACGACTTCGCGAAAGAACCACCGAAATCCTCGTTATTTGCCCATCCCGGGATCGGGCTTGTAGGCCAGTCAACCCATGTAGTTCCGGCTTTAAAGATAGCGCTTGCCTGTCCGAGCGACAATGTACTGTCGAACTCAACCGCAGTAACAGCGTACGTTCCGGGTGCCAGCATGTAATCGCCGCCGTGGATCGGAAGTGTGTATACTCTTGCTGAATCGTCAGGATAATTGATGGTATCCGTTGATGCAACGATCACATTCGGAGAACCGGCAGCCATGTTCCAGAGAACTGCAGCAGTAGGCCTTCCTGTGTATCCGCGTGTTACATAATAAGTAATGGTAGAAAGGCTTGCCGGTGCATTGATGGTGAACGACTGGCCAAGGAAACCTCCGTTGCCTGCACCTATTCCAAGTGCGCCAACAACGTTGCCATTGTCGCGTGCGTAAACCGAATCATCAACAATGATGGAATTGTACAATGTATCATCGGCAGTATAATTATCTGCCGTGCTATGTGTAACAATGAATTCGAAATAATAAGCATCCGGAGTTGCCGGGATCGCATAAGAGCCTGCGCTTACGGAAGCAGATGCTCCCGGTGCCAGTGAAGGGATCACAGCTCCCGTGTTTGTGTAGATCTGTGCAAAGGCGCCGTTGTAAACGTTCAGCTTCAATGCCACATTTAACAATGGATTGGTACCGTTATTCATCACAGTTGCCGCTGTAGGCATGCTGTACACCTGTGTTTTAGGGATGATGGTGTAATCAGGGACAGTGTCCAGCGACACAAGCTTTGCATCCTGCGGGCGCAGCACTTCCAGCTTCACGTCATCGATCAGCAAAAGATACTTATCGTTGGAGTTGTTACGGAAAGAAACGTAAACCGTTTGGCCTGCATAAGCTGCTAAATTGACAGAATGCGCAGTCCATGCACTGTTTTCCGCAGTCGTTGAAAATAAAACGGTGGATGCAGTAATCAGGTTACCGATCACACCTGTTCCACCGGTTGGCGCAACGGTCATGATCCTTACTTCGTAACCATCACGGTAAGCAGGATCGTAGGCAATTGCATTCCAGGTCAACACTGTGTTTGCAGGCAAAGGCCCGATAGCAGGAGTAACCATCCAGTCGTTGGCAGCGCCTGCCGGGGAATACCAGGAAGTGCTGAAAGCTGCAGAATCGGTAACACTGCCTGCAAAATCCTCTCTTCTTTCCCATGCGGCGTTCACATAAGAAACGGCAGCAGCCGGTGTCCTGTTATCCACATTGGCAAGGGTCCAGCCTGTAGGAAAGTTGTACGTTCCGGCTCCGCCTGCCGTAGGGCCGGCAACGCCGTCGAAATCCTCATAGAACACAACCTGGGATTGTGCATTGTACATTGCCGCAAGGGCAAATACTGATAGTAATAGTTTCTTCATTTTTTTCGTGTTTGTTGTTTTATTGTATAGTTGTTATTTTTCCGTTTGGAGCAATAAAAATAAGCTATTTTTTCCGGCTAAAAAAAATTTTTGCCTTCTGATATGCCAATTGTGTTACAGGCAGCAGGTACGATTCGTAATCCACTTTAGGAACAGCCAGCTGCGCAGGGTTCAGCTTCTGGTTATTGATCAGCGTATCCATCTCAAATACATATAATTCCTTTGTTTTTGTGTGCTGCAGTGTGAGCTTTTCGTGCAGGCGGAGCGGCGGCGGGTTGTTATCCGATTTTCCCTGGCAGGTCTCGTAAAGCACCAGCTCGATCTTCGTAGTGGTAAAGGTGCTCTTTGCTTCTTTTGTGGTGGTCTTCAGCTTCAGTCGCTTCATAGCTGCGGAAGAATGGCTGCGAAGTGCAGATTTGAGGCCGGCTTCATCCTTCAGGGGCAGAACGGCAGAGTTGCGGCAGGCGGAATTGACCGTCACTTCCACTTCGGGACTTGCCTCGAGCATGATCATTTTTGTACCGGCAGCCTTGCAGCCGCTGAGCAGCAGCACCAGCATCATTCCTTTCAGTAGGTATCCTTTCATTTCTTATTCATAGGTAAAAACAGCAACGCCACACGGTATGGTGTGGCGTTGCTTTGTATTTCAATGATATTTATTCGTGCTTTTTTGCACATGCATCACCGCATGCTTTCATGCATTCTTCTTTTGTTTTGCAGCCATGTGTGCAGCCTTCCACGCAGGCTTTATCGCCGTGCATTTCCGCTCCTTCTTTGCAGCATGATTTTCCTGCAGTGCCTGCGTGCTCAACACACATTGCTTTTTGCTCCGGTGTGCATCCTACCGAATCGCAATACGCAGCGCATGCTTCTTTGGTCATGTGCATGCATTTCTCCATGTCACATTTCGGGTTCATTTCCATTTTGCAACAGGATTTCATTTCACCTGCGCCCATTTCGCACTCTGTTCCCATTTTGCATTTGTCCATTCCATCAGCAGAGTTCACTGCAATGTAAGGCGCAATTACCAATGATACGATCGACATCAATTTAATGAGGATGTTCATGGAAGGCCCGGAAGTATCCTTGAACGGATCTCCAACTGTATCGCCTGTAACGGATGCTTTGTGCGGCTCCGATTTTTTGTAGAACATTTCGCCGTTGATCAGCACTCCTTTTTCGAATGATTTTTTAGCATTATCCCATGCACCACCTGCGTTGTTCTGGAAAATTCCCATCAGCACGCCGGATACGGTAACACCTGCAAGCAATCCGCCGAGAATCTCAGCAGAGCTCACTTCGTGGAACAGGCCTTTTAAGCCAAAACCAACCAATAATGGAGTGATCAGCGCTATTGCACCCGGAAGGATCATTTCGCGGATAGATGCTTTTGTGGAGATCTCCACGCATTTTTCATACTCAGGCTTTGCTTTGTATTCCATGATGCCCGGAATTTCGCGGAACTGGCGTCTTACTTCCTGCACCATGTCCATTGCAGCTTTACCAACCGCAGCGATACACAATGCGGAGAAAATGAACGGGATCATTGCACCAACGAACAATGCAGCCAGTACAGGCGCTTTGTATATGTCGATCGCAGAGATACCGGCCACACCAACGAATGCTGCAAATAATGCCAGTGAGGTCAATGCTGCCGAAGCGATCGCAAATCCTTTTCCTGTAGCAGCGGTTGTATTTCCAACAGCATCCAGGTTATCGGTACGTTCACGCACTTCAGGAGGAAGCTGGCTCATTTCAGCGATACCGCCTGCGTTATCTGCGATAGGCCCGAAAGCATCGATCGCTAACTGCATAGCAGTGGTTGCCATCATACCTGCTGCTGCGATAGCAACACCATATAATCCTGCAAAAGCATAAGAGCAAACAATACCTGCAGCCAGTGTTAAGATCGGCACCACGGTGGATTTCATACCTACGGATAAACCGCCGATGATGTTGGTTGCATGCCCGGTGGATGATTGCTGGATAATTGAGTTAACAGGGCCTTTGCCCATTGCTGTATAATATTCGGTTACGATGCTCATGATGGCACCTACAACTGTTCCAACGATAATAGCAGCAAAAACGCCTGTACGGGTGAATTCGTAGCCACGCAGGCTCAGGTGTTCAGGAAGCATGTAGTTCACTACAAAGTATGCTGCGATCACGGTAAGGAGCATGGATGACCAGTTACCTAAGTTCAACGCATTCTGAACGCTTGATTTTTCATCTTTAATACGTACGAAGAAAGTTCCGATGATCGAGAAAACGATCCCGAGTCCGCAGATCACCATTGGCAATAAGATCGGGGACATTCCCTGGAAATTATCTGCAGAAGCATCGATCTCCTGTCCGAGTACCATTGTAGCAAGGATGGTAGCAACATACGAACCGAACAGATCGGCACCCATACCAGCCACGTCACCTACGTTATCTCCAACGTTATCGGCAATTGTAGCCGGGTTACGAACGTCATCCTCAGGAATTCCTGCTTCCACTTTACCAACTAAATCCGCTCCAACGTCAGCAGCTTTGGTATAGATACCACCGCCAACACGTGCGAACAGCGCGATCGACTCAGCACCAAGGGAGAACCCTGTAAGCACTTCGATCGCTGTTTTAACTGTATCAGGGCCCATGCCTGAAAAGATATTAAGGAATACAATGAACAAACCGCCTAATCCCAACACTGCCAAACCGGCAACACCAAGGCCCATAACGGTTCCGCCTGTGAACGAAACTTTGAGCGCCTGTGCAAGGCTTGTACGTGCAGCCTGTGTGGTGCGGACGTTTGCTTTGGTAGCAACCTTCATCCCTATGTATCCTGCTGTTGCAGAAAATACGGCACCTATAATAAATGCGATGCAGATGATCCAGCTTGAGTGGATCTCTTTACCGTTCACTTCATGGATAGTTCCCGAATACGCTAATAAAACAGAGGCAAACAATACGAAAATGCTGAGCACTTTCCATTCTGCCTTTAAAAAAGCCATTGCACCGTCGGCAATATAGCCGGCGAGTTCCTGCATCTTTGCATCACCCGGATCCTGTTTGCTTACCCAGGCACTCTTGATCGCCATTACCAGCAATCCTAAAACCCCTAATGCGGGTACTAAGTAAATTACGTATTCGTTCATAGTATCAGTTAAATTGTTTGTAGTTTGTTTCCATTCCCTTAAACAGGAATTATCCATTTAAAGGGCTGCAAACTTAGGCAATTTTATCCTAAATATCAAAATTTGCCAAATAATTGATCTTCAAAAGAATAGAAAGAAAATGCAGGGGTGTGGCGCCCTGTTTTATTCAAGCGCACGCTTGTTGAACATGATGAAGCCGAAATGGAAAAGGATGGAAAAAGGGTCTTTCACCTGGTCGTAATAATTCACGCTGAAACACATCGGGCCAACCGGGGTATGCCAAACAATGGCGCCTGTGCCGATGTAATGCTGCAGGGCAAAAGGCTGCCCGTAATCCACTTTCAGGTCTTCCCGCTTGATGAGCACCTCGTAAGGCTGGTAAATGTAGCCTTCAACGCGCAATTCAATGTTCTTGCGGATGTTCACCACAAATTTCAATCCGCCTGCAAGGTATTTATGTGTCCGGTAATTCTCGAGGAACACCGTTTTGCTGTCGGGCGTAGGCTGGAAAGCCGGAGCTGAAAGAATGCTGGACGTGTAATTATTGAAGAGCGTTTGCGTGGAATAGGCGGCTTCGCCAAAGATGCCGATCTTGAGCGTTCCGCGCCTGTTGAAATAGCGCTCACCGGTCATTTTAAAGGTCACCCATTCATGGTAATTCCGGTAGCTGGTGAGCGTATCGATCACGGTGGTGGATCCCGGCTTGTTGGTTTCCAGCCCGTTCACATAGCGCACGCGGATGTTCAGGAATTCGCCCTTGTTCGCGTATTGTTTCCGGTTCAGGGAATTGATCTCATAATAGGCCTGTGCGCTCGCCACATCAAAATCGGTGCGGTCGGCGGTATCCCGCTGTGAGAAACTGCTGGTCTGGTAATAATTATCGGTTATCTCTGCTATCCCCGCCCCTGTTACAATGCGGCCCTTCTTGCCTGTAGGGAAGCCCACATTCACTTCGCCATAAGTTTCGCGCTGCACAAGGTAAGCAGGCTTAATGTCTTCCCGGAAAGCGCTGCTGCTCTTGTAGTAATCCCATTTGTTCCAGACGAATACAGGCTCGACATACAGTGGCGTCCTTAAGGGGAAATCGAGACGGGCCTTCACCTGCACGGAGCTGTACAGCTTGCCGAAATAGGCATTTGCCATCATGCCTGCGGCAAAGCGCCCGAGGTAATTGTACTGTACGCCGAGGTAGCCTTCGCTGATGGGCTTGTTCGAGAAATCGCCCCCGAAATAGGTCACAATGTTCCGCTCTTTTTTTATACGGAGATAAAGGTCATAAAAACCTGTCTGCGGATTGAACTTTGCCTTGGGATAAATGCTTTTGATCCTGTTGTCGGATGCCAGCCTGAAATAGCCTTCCTTGATGTCCTCAAAGCTCACGAGCTTATTCTTGTGGCGCAATACTTTGCGTGCATATTCCGATTGTTTTTTGTTCAGGCCTTCAATGTAGATCTGGTCGAACATGATCTTTGGCTGCTTCTCCTTGAACTGCTTGCGCTTTGCCGCGATCTCGATCGGCTCCACTCTTCTTTCAACATATTGTTTGATGAAATCCATCTTGCGCATGGCTGCTGCATAGCCGCTGTCGATGATGGGCTCCACGTTGTTGAAATTGAACAGGCCCACATCGGTGATCGGCTCTATGATCACGCCTGCTTCACACTGGATGGTGTAATCGGACCTGCTCTGGAGCATGCTTTTGATCTGCGAAAAAATATCATCTTCATTCGGGGGAGGATTGTTCCCCGTCACATTGCTGCCAATGATAAAATCGGGATAGAACTCATCGTACATCACATTCGAAGGGAAGTTGTTGTACAATCCGCCATCGTACAATAATTTTCCATCCACCGTGATCGGCTTGATGTAAAAGGGATACGACATGGATGCCCTCACAGCTTCCGCGAGGTCGCCTTTGCCAAAGATGATGGATTTTTTCAGCTCAATGTCGGAAGCCACGCAACGGAAGGGCACGAAAAGACTGTCGAAATTATATTTTGCCGCAGCCGCTGCACCGCCAGCCAGCTCCATGGTTCCGAAGTCCATCGCGATCGGCGAAATGAGATTGGTAGGTAAAATGGAAGTGAGGCTTGAATCGGAAAGCTTGAAGGAGATCCAGGAAGCATTGTTATCGTCGCGCTTGAAATAGTAGGCAAATTTCTGATCGATGATCCCTTCCGACCAGTTCCTGAACTGCTCGCTTTTCACCATCTCCTCGATCTGGTCGGGCGAATAGCCCATCGCGTACAGCGCACCGATGAGCGCTCCCATAGAAGTGCCGGTAATGTAATCGACCGGGATGTGATTTTCCTCGAGGGCTTTCAGCACACCGATGTGCGCAATGCCGCTGGCTGCGCCGCCACTTAATACCAAGCCTACCTTCTGGGCATTTGCCCGGTGCTGTGAAAAGAGCAGCAAGGCCATTACCGGGAAAAGAAGCGCTGATCGCTTAAAAAACTTCATAGGATGCTGTCTTGCAGCGACAAAGCTAAGAAGAATTAACTCAGAAAAAAACATTTAGTAAGAGTTCGGCCTTTTATTCCGGGGAGCCTGCAGCCGCTGTTAAACCGCTGAAATACGCAGGCGCTTTCAGCAAGCGGGAACCGTACCAGGAAAATAGTTCACCGTCCACAACCATGACCTTTGCATCCGGCACTAATTCGCGGAATTCCAGGATGTGCTGCTCTTTGAAAGGATAAGGCTCTGAAGATAAAAGAATGAGCTCCGGCTTTGCTTCGAGGAGCTCTTCCCTGCTTACTTCCGGGTAACGGGAATCAAGGTTGGCAAATATATTTTCAAAACCGCAGAGCTTCATCATTTCATTGATAAAGGTATCGTGGCCGGCAACCATGTAGGGCTTGCGCCAGATGAAATAGGCTGTTCTGAGATCTGAGACCCGCGTATGCTGGAATTGATAAAATTGGGATTCGATCCCGAGTTTCAGGTTAGTGGCTGCTTCATTTTTTCCAAGCAATGCGCCCATTGCGGCGATCATCTGCAATGCATCTTTCAATGTATAGATATCGCTCATCCATACATTGTAATCTTTCATCAGCAATTCGATCTGCTCTTTTTCATTCTCTTCTTTGTTGCCGATAATGAGATCGGGCTGCAATGCTTTTATCTTTTCGAAATCATATTTTTTGGTGCCACCCACACGTGTTTTTGTGCGGAACCATTCGTTGGGATGAATGCAGAATTTAGTGATCCCCACTACTTCATCGCGCAGTCCGAGGTCATACAGCAATTCCGTTTGGGAGGGAACGAGGGAAATGATCCTTTTTGGCGGGGAAGCCAGTTCGATTTTCCGGTTGAGCTGATCGGTGAAGATCATTTTTGAGTTGTTTAATTTCAGGTTTGAATTAAAAAGATCCTTCGACTCCATTTCATTTCGCTCAGGATGACATTTGTTTGTCATTCCGGCCGAAGCGAAGGAATCTTATTCTGTGCCAAGGCAATGCTATGTTTGGAATAAGATCCCTCGGGCAAGCTCGGGATGACACACTGCTCCGACCCACACCTGGGGAATGACAATAAAATTACTTTGTCAGTGCGTTGATCACATCATGCCGTGTGATAATGTATGTTTTGTCGAGCTTAAAGTCTTTTACCAATACTGCCGGATTATTATCGGTGATCATTGCAGACAATGAATCCACCGGCGCTGAAATATCAACGAACGGGAAAGCAGGCTGCATGATGGATTCCACCATGTGAGTTTTCACATCAGGGTTGGCGATCACTTTGGCGAACATGAGGCTTTCGTTGAGCGAGCCGATGATCCTTCCGCCATTGGTGACAGGCACCTGCGAAATGTTCATTTTGCTCATCAGCTTCACGGCATTGCCGATTGTATCGTTGCTTTCTACAGTGATCAGCTTTCCATTGGTATTGTTGTTCACGAGGTCTTTCGCCACCAGTCCCTTTTTATCGAAGAATCCTTTTTCAAGCATCCATTCGTCGTTGAACATCTTTCCTAAATAACGCGTTCCATGATCGTGAAAGATCACAACAACCACATCACCTTCCTTCAGCTCATCTTTCAGCTGCATCAGTCCGGCCATTGCCGAACCAGCCGAATTTCCTGCAAAAATGCCTTCCTGCTTGGTGATCTCGCGGGTCATCATCGCCGCATCCTTATCGGTCACTTTTTCAAAACGGTCGATCACATTGAAATCGACATTCGCAGGTAAAAAATCCTCCCCGATGCCTTCGGTGATGTACGGATAGATCTCATTTTTATCGAATACGCCTGTTTCCTTGTATTTCTTGAACACCGAACCGTAAGTATCGATCCCCCAGATCTTCACACCGGGATTTTTTTCCTTCAGATATTTTCCGGTTCCGCAGATGGTTCCGCCGGTACCAACGCCCACTACAAGGTGTGTGATCTTTCCTTCTGTCTGTTCCCAGATCTCGGGGCCGGTCTGCTCATAATGCGCCTGTGAATTGCTTAGATTATCATACTGGTTGGGCTTCCATGCATTCGGAACTTCCTTCACAAGGCGTGAAGAAACTGAATAATATGAGCGGGGATCTTCGGGATCAACGTCGGTCGGGCAAACGATCACATCCGCACCGAATGCGCGCAGTGCATCCACTTTTTCCTTCGACTGCTTATCTGTTGTAGTGAAGATACATTTGTATCCTTTAATGATGGCAGCAATTGCAAGTCCCATCCCGGTATTACCGCTGGTACCTTCAATGATGGTCCCGCCCGGCTTTAAGCGCCCGTCCTTTTCCGCATCTTCCACCATTTTCAGCGCCATGCGGTCTTTAATGGAGTTGCCGGGATTAAAGGTTTCCACTTTTGCATATACGGTGGCTTTCAGGCCTTTTGTAAGGTTATTGATGCGGACAAGAGGCGTGTTGCCGATTGTTTCGAGGATGTTGTTGCTTGCTTTTCTGAATGCCATGAGTTCTGCTTTTTTTCTGAGGATGCGAAAGTACGAAAAAAGAGGGATGTGGCAAACGGGAATGCAAGGGTGATTATTTTTTGCGCCTGAATTTTTTCTTTGGATTTTTTCGGGTATCCCAAAACGCAAGTAATTCAATATGCCTGGGTTTTACCCGGTATAACAGCAAATTGTGTTTTGTGACTACAGCTTCACGGATATTATGTTTCCTGGATTGGCGAAACATTAGTGAATTTTCAGAGATATAGGAAATTATTTTGCTGCTGGCATTCACAAAGTTGGATACTTCGCGTTCGGTCCACTTATCCTGAAGGTAAAGTATTATTTTTTCAAAAGTATCCTCAGCTTCCGGAGTCCATTTTACTTCTTTAGCCATTTTTTATACTTTTTCATCACATCGCTATGGTTTTTCAACTCCCCTTTATCTGCCTGTTTTATTCCACGCTCAACCGATTGTTTTATATCAGCAGGCATCTCATCCCAAAAGTCGGAATCCTCTGTTTCAAAAAGAGCTTTGATATGTTTGATCAAGGCTGTATTATTTGAATTTAAAAGTTGCTTTACTAATTCAACTTTAGTGACTGCTACATTCATTATTCTTAATTTATATATAAAGCAAATTTACAAATTTTTCAGCTAAACCTGATCGATTTCACCGGCGTAATTTTAGCGACGATAAAGCTCGGAACGATGAGCATGAGCAGGCAGCATACGAGTGTGCCTGCATTGAGCAGAAGAATAGTGGCCACATCAAGGTACACAGGCACAACAGAAATATAATACGTTTTCGGGTCGAGCGTAAAGAGCCCGAACTGCTGCTGCATGAGCGCAATGCCGATCCCGAGCAGGTTGCCCCAGAACAATCCTTTTCCGATGAGGTACAGGGCATTGTATAAAAACACCTGGCGGATGCTTTTATTCTTCGCACCAAGCGCCTTCAGGATGCCGATCATATTGGTGCGTTCAAGGATGAGGATCAGTAGCACGGAGATCATATTGATCCCTGCAACGAGCAGCATCAGCGTGATCACGATCACGGCATTCATATCCTGCAGGTCGAGCCAGGAGAACACGGTCGGGTTTGTTTCTTTAATGGTTTGCGCCACAAAGCCCTGCCCTGCAATAGCGTTCACCTCAGCGCCCAGCTCATCGATCTGTTTGTAATCGTTGATCGCGATCTCGAAGCCTCCCACCTGGTCTTCATTCCAGTAATTTAATTTCCTGATCTGGCGGATATCCACCAAAGTGAGTTTTTTATCCACATCCTCATAACCGGTGTTGTAGATCCCGGAAATAAAAAATGTTTTCACACGCTGCTCGTAGCTTACATTTTCGGCGCTGTCGGTTCTCCGGATCAAAAAGTAGATCACCATTTTATCATCCAGCTTCAGCTCCAGCTTATCGGCAAGCAATTTAGAGATCACGATGCTGCGTGTTACGCCCGTATCACTCACGGTAAAGGTTTTTCCGGCGACAAGATTCTGTTCTATGAAGCTCCAGTCGTAATCCGCACCAATGCCTTTCAGCAGTACACCTTCATTATCCGTCTTCGTTTTAATGATCCCGCTTTTTGTGGCGTATGATTGAATGTGCCTGATCTGCGGAAGTTCTTTAAGGTCATCGAGAAAATCCTGCCGGCTGCTGATTGGCTGCGGCTCGTCGCTTACATTGTTGTCGTAATTGGTGATCTGGATGTGTGCGCCAAAGCCGATGAGCTTGTTCCGGATCTCTTTCTGGAAACCGCTCACAACCGCCAGCGTAAGGATCATCAGGGCCATGCCCAGCGCAATACTAAGCACCGACACCTTCATAATGGGGCGCGATAATTGATTACTGCCGGAAGATCCGAAAATGATCCGTTTTGCTATGAAGCGTTCGATGCTCAATTTTTATTAGCTTTGGGCTTTATACTACGGCAAAAGTACTATTTTAAATGAAGATGAATAACGCATATATCCTGTTCATGCTGGTGCTGCTCTGCACAGGTGCAAAAGCGCAGGGAATTGTTGCTGTTGAAAATACCGTAAAAGGCCCAAACGATATCAAAATGGGAGCCGACCGCATCTCGGAATATCTTCCGCTGCTGCAGGGTAAAGCGGTGGCCATTGTCGCCAACCAGTCCTCCAACATTAAAAGCACACACCTTGTCGATTCCCTCCTGAAATTAAAAGTGAACATCCGGAAAGTGTTCTGTCCTGAGCACGGTTTCCGCGGATTGGTGGATGCCGGAGAAAAAGTAAAATCGGAAAAGGACAGCAAAACAGGACTGCCGATCATTTCGCTTTACGGCAAAAATAAAAAACCTTACCCGGAACAGCTGAAGGATGTGGATGTGGTGATCTTCGACATACAGGATGTGGGCGTCCGCTTTTACACGTACCTCTCTACACTGCATTATGTGATGGAAGCCTGCGCTGAAAATAAAAAGCAGCTGATCGTGCTCGACAGGCCCAACCCGAATGGCTACTATATGGATGGCCCGGTGCTGGAAGATGCCTGGAAATCGTTTTTAGGATTGCACCCGGTTCCGCTTGTGTACGGGATGACGATCGGCGAATATGCGCAGATGATCAATGGAGAAGGCTGGCTGAAAGGCGGAGTAAAATGCAATTTAAAAGTGATCACGCTGCAGGGATATACACATAACGATTTGTACGAGCTGCCTGTGAAGCCTTCACCGAATTTACCGAACATGGCATCTGTTTATTTATATCCCAGCCTTGGATTATTTGAAGGCACTGTGGTGGCTGTAGGCCGTGGAACGGAGCTTCCTTTCCAGGTGATCGGGCATCCGGCATTCCTGAAAGGCCAGTACACTTTTGTCCCGCAGCCCAAACCGGGGGCGATGGAGCCTAAATACAAAGGGCAGGAATGCAAAGGATTCAATCTTGTAGATTTCGGAAATGAGTACATGAAGGATTACAAAAAGATCTATTTGTTCTGGCTCACCGGGATGTATGAAGGCACGCCGGACAAGAGCACTTTTTTTGATGAGAATTTTAATTACCATGCCGGCAATGCCACATTGCAGCAGCAGATCAAAGACGGCAAAAGCGAAAGCGAGATCCGCGCCAGTTGGGCGGAAGGCCTGAAAAAATTCAAAGTGATCAGGAAAAAGTATTTGCTGTATCCCGATTTTGAATAAAGCCACTGATTTCTCATGCTTACGTCCAAACAAAAATTAATGCTCCTTTTTATTGATTCGGGATTTTCCAATAATCAATATACACTCATTAAACATTTCGACCGCTTTGATTTTCCTGCAGAGCTTGGTGTAAATCTTCGGATTCTTAAGGAGAATGGGCTTATCTCGGTAAGCGGGCATCATCCTGCAAACGGAACTGAATTTGAATATGTAACAACGGACAAAGGGAAAAAATTCACGGAAAGTGATGGCTTTTATGATGAGATCATGAATTATATAAAAAAGCTGGATCAATCAGGACATTTTTCGCAGATCACAGAAACCCTGATCAGGAAAAGGCTGAAGCAATAAAAAAGAAAAGGGCTGCAAAAATCCGCAGCCCCTTCCCATCTAACACACATCTTTATTCGAGGATTATCTTTTTACTGATGCTCTTATCTTCTGTAATGATCTTCACCATGTAAATGCCTTTGGGCATTCCGCCCAGATCCATTGAAGATATTGTACCTCTATGTACGAACGATTTTACTTTTTCACCTTTCATATTGTACACATAGATCATCGCCTTTTCATCCTCTTCTGTTTCTATTTTAAAAACCCCTGTGCTTGGATTCGGATAAATCGTAACATCCTCCTCTTGCATTTCCTCTTCTTCCTCTTGTGATATTTCTTTAGGCTGAGGCAGCATTGGATGACTTCGGTACATCCCAGGACTTGTATGCGTACCTCCAACACATCCGTGAATAAAAGCAATGAAATACTGGTTAGGGTTTACTGATCCGCTTGCAGAAAAGCCCGGATTCAATGTAACTGAGCTGGTGCCCCTGAATGCAGTGGGTACAACAAGAGCAGATGCCACAGGCCCATTGGCAGTTATAGTTTCAGCCTCATATATGTCCTGCGGGATGCTGCCTGTAAGAGCCCAATTATTCTGCGCCGGGCATTTTAAGTCCGATTTAAAGATCCCCATTCCATAGGTACCTGCCCTTACAGTATTTTCAGCGTAATTAATTTCCATCTGCCTGCTATTGATAATTGGAAAACCTGTGTTATAGAGAATCCAGGTTGGCATGGAAGGGCGCCTGAAATAAATGGCTTTATCCGTTGACAAATAGATCTCATCGTTGCTGGCATGGTCCATTATCATGGAGCAGGCCACCTCATCCGCCGGGATCCCATTACTGTAATCCGCCCAGGTGCTGCCATTGTAAGTGAGTATTTTAAGGCCACGGTTGGTTGCAGAGGTATTGATATTACATGCAACATAGATGAGATCCTTATTCCAGGGACTTGTTTCCACTGCTACAAGTGTTGCTTTTCCTAAATCGGCAGTGGCGACATTGTTTGCCCCGGGTATAACGGTTGATAAATTCACAAAATCCGGGGTGATATCCGCCCACTGGTCTTTCCATGAAGATGTCGCTACGTCCCAGTAATAAGCATCATTATGGCCATACCAGCAATTATCGATATCGGGGCCGATGTATTTATAAAGCCTCGATGAAATACTCTGCGAGATGCTCGGAAAATATCGCGATGAAGTGACGACGTGCATGCTGTTAATGGTCTGCGGTGAAAAGGAAAGATCGGTCACCATTTGTTCCCAGCCTACAAGAGGATAAACGCTACCGCCAAACGCCATTTTAACAACAAACTTTTTCGCATTGAAATCCATTTGCATGAATTGCGGATTTAGCATGTGCCCCAGGCTGAATAACCTGCCCGGCCTGTAGGGATCCTGTTTGAAGCGCTGTGCCCCGAAATCAGTTCGTGTTTCGTATACGCTGTCGAGGTCTGCCGCAAAGGTTGGAGAGGTAAGACTGGGCTCATAGAAGACGGACTGGGTATAGCTCGCGCCTCCATTTTGGGAAACCCTGTATGTGGAAGAATAACTGTCAAGGTCAAGCAACATGAGGTTATCATCAAACTTATAGATCAATGCGCCGTCATTTTCACCACCGGAATGTGTATACCTGTTCCTCATGCTGTCGGCATCGTAAATATCATTATTCGTAATATCCTGGGCACCTAATGCATATAGATTGGGGTGATCCTGGGAGCCGGAGAATCCATTGATCAGGCATACATTGAGGTTGTTGTTGATCCTGCTGAAACAGACGGATTCCGGGTTCGGGGTGCCTGTTCCTATCCTCCGGTTCCGTATAGGGCCGTCTATCGGACCTATAAGCGTGTCGGGGTTCCAGATCACCACTTCAATCGTGTCTATATTTAGCGAAGCTCTCGCAAGCCCTCCGTCACAAGCCACGTATAGTTCGGATTGTGCATCACTGCTTCCTATCGCAAATTCGTGCAGGTCCATGTGAACGGCACAGCCCAGCATTTTGATGGATGTGTTAATGCTTGGGTAATAGTAGCCGTTGCCGAAGTTGTAACAATTTAACATCTGCGTCCCCACCCATACCAGCGCATTGTATTCATCAAACTTAATAGCCATCCTGTCGGAGCTCGGGTGCGCCTGGTATCCATCTACCAATGTATTTACAAGACTCACGCTGCCCGCTGTTATAATATTTTTGGTCAGCTCGTGCACATAATGTCCTGCATATAACGGTGGCGTTGGAGGAACCGGCGGAATTGCAAGGGGATTACCGGGAGAACCTGCATACGGATTTGAATCCCAACCGTATGGAGGATCCGAAGTAACTGCTCCTGTAGCCACAGTCAGTGTAAGCAATTCACTTTCTCCTGTTGTATCGTTTACGGCACCAAGACAAACCTTTGTATGCGACCTTACATACCTTGAGTGGTCGATCACAATGTTCGATGAGATATCCGTGAAGGTAACACCATCATCCGACGATTCCTGGAGCATCGCTTCTCCGAGAGGGTAAGCGCCGTCACCCGGCAGGTCGGAGCCGGCAATGTAGCAGTAATGCCCGGAACCGTATTTCGGCATAAAGACCATATTCTCGATGCAGCCGGAAACAGGCTGTGTCCATGAAAGGCCTCCGTCATCACTTCTGAAAAGGCCAATGGAAGTGCAGGCGAAAAAGATCAGCGAGTTATCAGGGTGCACGGCCACACTTTTAATGACATACGTTGATGCCGCCGGAAGAGGCGCCAGGCTGATCCAGGTATTCGTTGAGAATTTGTAGATTGATACGCTGTTGGAATATTCTGCATCATGCAAAGGATGGTAATTCCCGACAAGCAGTTCGGACGAGCTTCTGAACGCTATACCCAGCACACCGTTCAGCCCGGTTGGGGTGGTGCTTATGTTTGTCCAGTAACCTCCCTTATCGGTACTTTCCCAGAGGCCGGCGAATTTGCTGGCAGCAAACAGGTGCGTTGAATCATTGGGATCAATGATGATATTATTCATGTGTGAGCTTTCAAACTCATGCCCATTCGCATTGTTATTTGAGTATGGACCAACGAATGTCCAGTTGCCTGTTTGTGCATGGAGTCCTGCCGCCATCCATACGATGCCGACAAGCAATGATATTTTTTTTAGCATGGCTGTGTGTGTTTTAAATAATTACTAAATTATTTTGCAGCCTCTAACTTCGCCAGGCGATCAGCTAATTCATTCTTTTCTTTATTTATCTGGATAATATAAAGTGTAAGCTCTTCTATTTTTTCCATCATTTTCGCATCCATTTTACCAAGGTCGATACCTCCCTGCTCTCTCAGCTCATCAGCAGATGGAACGCCCGGTAAGTGGCTGTTTGCGTCGATATAAGCTTTCACCTCATCCAGTGTCCTCAGCTTGTAATTCTTTTCAAAAACATAATCCGCCCAGTCGGTAGGAGATGTTGTTAAAGCCACTTTCACTTTTTCTGTAAGGATTCCTGTTTGCACATACAGCTTGTAACCTGCAGGCAATGTAACTGCAGCAGGGTCGCCAACAAGCATATTGCCATTCACAGTGAGCTGTGCGGTAGGGTTGCCTGTATTGATACCTACTTTGCTTGTGTTTGAAAGGAACATTACATAATTGCCTCCGGAGCCGCTGGCACCTGATGGCCTCCAGAAATTCAATCCGTCGGTAGAAGTTCCCTCAAGACATTCGATTCCCCACTGCCCGTTTGGTGCAATAGATGTAGAGCCACCGAATAAAACCTCCGGAGCGCCAAAACCGGGCGTAACTCCTGTTATTTTTACAGCACCGTTATGAACGCTGAGCATTGCAGTTGGCGTAATTGTTCCCAAACCGGTAAAGCCGTTTGAAAGAATACGGATCGCATCGGCACCGCCTACTGAAAAGCCAATCGAGTTTACCGCAGGATGGAACATGCCGGTGGTTATGTTACCGTACCAGGTGTAGTCAGGGCCTCCCGGACCTGTATAGGTGCTGTGCGCAGCAATAAGCGGTGCAGAGGTTGGCGCTGCTGCAGTGGAGCTGAATAAGCCGTTACCTACCACATGCAGCCTGTCGATAGGAGCAGCATTATTAATCCCCACATAGCCGTTCGAATGGATCCTCATTGCCTCAGAGAAGTTAAGGGAAAAGCCGATTGCGCGGTTCACAGGGTGAAAGATCCCTGTTCCCAGATCTCCGGACCAGGCATAATCAGGCCCTGTTGCAGCAGTGCTCCAGGTATCATGTCCTACGATCTCGGGAGCAGAGCTTGGCGTTACGGAAGTAAACGTGTATAAAGCATTTCCAACCACATGAAGCCTTTCAGACGGAATTGCAGTGTTAATACCTATATAGCCGTTGCTGTGCACCCTGATCTTTTCAAAGCCACCAACAGAGATCCCGACAACATTGGTTGCAGGATGAAAGACCCCCGTGTTTGTATTTGTAACCCAGGTATAGTCCGGCGAACCGGCAGAAGACACGGTGTTCTTTGCTACGATATATGCCCCGCCGGCTGGCGCAGTTAAGGCAGTTGAGAATAAAACATTTCCTGTTACATGCAGCTTTGCTGCCGGTGTTGTTGTACCAATCCCGAAATTTCCGGCAGTGGTCAGTCGCATCCGCGAAACATTCACAGTCCTGAAATCCAGGTCATAGGTATTATATGATCCTATAAACTCATTCGGAGTGGTGGCAGAGGCACCAGACAATATAGTGCTGTCGGTACTTGATTGCGCGAAGGATTGGGCGGCACAAAGCGTTATTCCTGCGAGGGCCATGATTTTTTTCAGATTCATGATGCTTGGTTTTAGGGGGTTAATGTTTTTATGGAAAGTTCTGCCCGCTTTCCGGGTTTCCATAGCAGGTACAAATTTCCGCCATGAATTTTATTTTTGCACTACCGTTAAACAGGTTTTACGCACACATCCTAAGCAAAAAATCCTATTTTTACCCGCATGCTACCGCCTAAGCGTTGTTTTTTAATTCTTACAGCATGCATGCTTGTGAGCATTCCGCGACTGCACGCACAGCGGTTAAAGTTCGAGCAGCTGGATATCCGACAGGGATTGCCTTCCACCGAAGTGTATAATTTATACCAGGATAAAAAAGGCTACGTATGGGCTTTTACCGAGTATGGAATCGTGAAGCACAATGGCGTTAAGTTCATCCCTGTATGTGAGAATCTCCCTTTAAATGAATCGGCAGTCTACGTTGTCACAGAAAACGCTAAAGGCGAAATGTATATTGGCAATTCCCATGCGGCGATCTATAAAATAAGGAACGACAGTGCTTTTGTGGTGACGGGAATGGAGAAAACAGCCAAACAGATCCTTTCAAAGAACCAGGTCATGCTGGACATGATCGTTGATGATTCATCCAACATTTATTTTTCCACGTTCACGAACAGCTATAAATTTTCTCCGGAAAAAAATGTTGTCTACGATCTTACCGCGCATTACAGGAAGTTCTGTTCAGGGGCGAGCTATAAACAAGTAGGCAGTAGATACAGCCTCATCAAATTGCCCCAGGGAACTGTAAATGAACAGATCACTATACTGGATGAGCATGATAGCATTTTGCATCATGTGCCCTTCCAACCCGCAGTGTGGGAAAGGAATTTTATCCGCAGGCAAAAAGACGGATTCTACATTCTCACCACCCACACGTTGTTTTTTTTCGGCGATACCGGCGAAATAAAAACCACCCATTTTGACAATACCACCATCAATTTTGAGCTCTCTCCTGATGGCCGAATCTGGGTAGGCGTTAAATCAGCCGGGCTTTATGAGCTGAACCATGATCTTGTTATTATTAATCATTACCTCGACAAAACCACGGCTTCCGACATATTGTTTGATGACCAGCTCGGCGTATGGGTTTCCACTATTGAGAATGGAATGTATTACTGCAAGAATATCTACGACATGTATTATGAGAACATCCCGGAGCTATACAACATCAGCATGCTGAAGAAAACAAATAACAGGCTGTTTGTTGGAACGGCAAAAGGGGACCTGTTTGCAAAGGACTCCCTGCTTCGCCGGATCGATTTTAAAACAAAAGATATCCCTTTAACGGACATTACCTATGTGCATGATCATTACCTGCTGGGAGACAAGAATGGAATGCAGAGCATCGACAGCAGCCTGCAGGTCACCAAAAGAATAAGTACCTCACCTGATGGAATTGCCGTGAACCTGGGCTGCTATGAATTTGCAGATACAAAAAGCGATACGGTCATTTTTATTTCTGCATCTTCGGTCGTTAACTATTTTAAGGAAAAGGTCATCGGCACCGACTTTTTAAATTACAAATCACGGAGCATTGCCAGGAGAAAGGAGAATGAATTCCTTATCGGTACCAATCTCGGACTCTTTATTTATGATACAGCTCTTTATTGCCCCGATGAGCTGCTGGAGCTACAAAATATCAAGATCTCGAAATTAAAAAAAGACACAAAGCAAAATATATGGATCTGCACCAGGGGAAATGGATTGTATGAGCTCACGCCGGACAATACACTGATCCGGTACAACAATGTACCTTCCGATGTGATCAACGACATCAGCTTCATCAGCAATAACATGGTGCTGCTTTCCACGAACAAAGGACTGTTCATCAACTATTCGGGCAAGCTTAACTCCAAATCTGCATGGGTGCTTCTGCTCGATAATGAAACGCTGGCCGCTGAGGAATACAGGAACGACATTTACATTGCCACCAAGCAAAGCCTTGTTTCCCTGAGTGAAAAAAACCTGCTTAAAAGCGACAATTCGAAATTTTACCTTGAATCGGTGGTGGTTGGCGGAAAGAAAATAGAGGGTACTGCAATGGACCTGGATCACCGGCAAAACGACCTCTATTTTAATTTCGACCTGCTTGCCTACCAGTTCCCCGATAAGAAATTATTTTACCAGCTGATCGGCAATTCTGCCAGCCAGGGGGTTGTGAATGGCACCCAGCTGCATTTGCAGAACCTCAGCCCTGGGGAATATTACCTGCTGGTGCATCCGCTTGTAAACATTTCCAGCAAAAGAATAATCCGCGTACACTTTTCCATCAAGCCTGCGTTCTGGCAAACAGGCGCTTTCCTTGCCGCCATGGTCATCTCCTTCATGATATTGCTTGCATCGGCAGCTATCTTCGCGGTTTACAGGATCAAAAAGAAAGAGGAGCGAAAAGCTGCGATGACCACCATTACCGCACTGCTTGCGGAGTACAGGCTTACTGCATTAAAAGCGCAGATCAATCCGCACTTCATCTCCAATTCACTGGCCGCGATCCAGCAGCTGATCCTGAACAACGAGATCGATAATGCCAACCGTTACATTGCAAAATTCAGCCTGCTGATCAGGTATGTATTAAAATATTCCGACAAATCTGCCGTTCGGCTTAAGCATGAGATCGAGATCATGGACCTGAACGTGGAGCTGGAGCAGCTTCGCTTTGGCTATAAGTTTCTTTTTGAAAAGGAAATAGATCCGGAAATAATCACGGGCGACATTTACATTCCCCCGCTGATCACGCAGCCTTTTATTGAAAATGCAGTATGGCACGGGCTGCTGCCGCTGAAAGACAAAAGGGTGCCGAAGCTTCTCCTGAAGATCCGCATGCAGGATGAGCTGCTCATTATTTCGATCATCGACAATGGCGTGGGGCGAAAACATAAACAGCAGTTAACTGACACTTCCGAAAGGGAACACAAAGGTGTATGGATCATTGAAAGCCGGATGGAAACACTGAATAATCTCTATTCGGGCACAGATGCGAAAATCATTTTTACGGACCTGTTCAACGAAGAAAAAGAAGCTGCAGGTACGCAGGTCGATATTCTATTTCCGCTGAACATGTTAGATAAATTATACGATGACAAAAATAAAGAGCGTTATTATTGATGACGAAGTGGGCAACAGGAACCTCATGGAAGGCCTGCTGAAGAAATACTGCCCGGCTATAGAAGTTGCCGGACTTGCAGAATCAGCAGATGAAGGCTTTGAGCTGATCACACGGACAAAACCTGAGATTGTTTTCCTTGACATCAAAATGCCGGAAAAAACAGGCTTTGACCTGCTGAAGATGTTCGAAAAGATCAATTTCAGCGTCATCTTTGTTTCCGGCTTCGACCAGTATGCCATCCAGGCATTTGAATTCAATGCAGTAGATTATATCCTGAAGCCTATTGATCATACAAAGCTTATTATTGCCGTCAACAAAACACTGGAAAGGATCAGCACGAAGAATAACTACAACATCATCCACTTTATCCATTCAATTGATGAGAAAAGCCAATTGATAAAGAACATCTCACTGCATTTCAATGACAAAGTGCATGTGATCGACCTCGACGACATCTGCTATATCAATGCACTGAAAGGATACTGCGAGATCACCACAGTAAACAACCAGAAAATAATAACAGCAAAAGCATTGTCAGATTACGAAGAACTTCTAAGCCCGATGGAAAATTTCCTCCGGCTGAATAAAAGCGTTCTGATCAACATCCGGCACATGACGAATTATTCAAAGGGAGCGGTATGTTATGTGAACATGAAGAACCGGGCGGAAGAGATCGAAGTATCGCGCAGAAAAAAAACAGAGATCATCCGTTTCCTGAAAAGTAAATTAGAGTGATGCTAAAAAATAAGAAAGGAGCTTAAGGAGCTCCTCTCTTATTTTGCGGGCTCATATGTGGTGTGTAAAGCCTGCGGTTTATTTTTGTTGTTCAAGCAAATAAACAGGTTATTAACATTTAGAAGGCACGAGACATTTCTCAACGGCTTCCCGGATGTGGGAAAAAGCGAACCTGTCCTTCATCACATAATCATAAGCACCATAACGCAGCGCTTTTATTGCCGAAGGCATATCTTCCTCGTTCGACATCATGATCACGATCGTATCGGGACTCATCTCCTTGATCTTATCAACAGTGTAAGTGCTGTTGCTCTCGTTCGATTTCTTGTTCAGCTTGTAATCCAGCACCACGATGTCGGGCTTGTTCTGCTTCCCGATGTAGTTGATGCATTCTTCCTTTGTGATGAATGCTTCCACCTTTACATTTTTATCGAATGAGGTTTCCAGCGATTGTTTCAGCGATTCGGCATAAAGCTCGTTGTCCGCCGCAACAAATAAGTTATAGTAATGATCTAAATTTTGCATGTGTATATCGTTTAATGTTTGTTTCCGGTAGTTGTTTTTTGCTCTGAACATCCCTAAAATTTAGTGCCCGCAACTTTTACAGGCTTCTGAGGAAATCATTCCTCAATCCAGGGGTTAAATAATTATAATGTAAATTAGCTCGCAGATAAACTATCCCATGAAAAAAACATTCCTTATCGGTATTACAGTGGCGGGTTCGTTCGGGCTCGGCTTTGCGGTCAATGGCCTGATCTCCAAACAGGCAAATGAGAAGCACCAGAAAAAAGCGACCGGCATCGGCGGAATCTTTTTCAAATGCAAGGATCCGGCAAAGATGCGGGAATGGTACAAAACCTACCTGGGCTTCGATACAGATGCATACGGAACCACTTTCGAATGGCGCCAGGGCGCCGACAGTACAAAGCAGGGATTCACGCAATGGGCGCCTTTCAGCGAACGAACCAGCTATTTTCTTCCTTCCACCAAGGATTTTATGATCAATTACCGGGTGGAGAACATCGAAGCGCTGATCAGTGATATGAAAAAAGCAGGCATTACGGTGACCGATACGATCGAGAAGGTTGAATACGGGAAATTCGTGCACATTATGGATCCGGAAGGGAACAAAGTGGAGCTTTGGGAGCCGGAGGATGAGGAATACAACAAAATTGTAAAAGGAAGGACGAAATAATGCACAGCATTACCTTACAAGCCCGGATCAAAGCAAGCACAACATTGCTTTATCCTTATTTCCTGGATTTCGAAAAATTCGGGGAATTGCATCCTTTGATCCAAAAAGTGACAAAAACCGGCATAAACACCTTTCACATCAATGAAAGCGTACTGCTTCTCGGCTTTATCCCGATGAAGCCCCACTACCCAGCAGAAGTAACTGAACACGAAGGCACTATCGTTTACAATTCCCATGTGCGCAAAGGTGTGGACCTGGAGATCCGCTTCAGTTTTTCCGAAGGCCGGCAGGGCTGCACCACCATCACAGAGCGGGTTGAGGTAACCGCCAATGCGATCATCGCCCGCATTCTCCTTCATACCATCCGGAAGGCCCATACCGACATTTTCAGGGCACTCGAAAAGCGCGTGGTTGTTTGATTTTTTTTCATCCTCTTAAAACATCAGCCCGGAGATCATCTCCTGCCTTTCCTCACAGGGTTATTAACAATACTAACAATTGATGACTATATTGATTTAATTGATGCTTCAGACGATATTAACATTCAAATGTTAATTAAATAAAATCCATGAGGTTTTTCTCTTTTTCCCCTGCTCTACTTTTGCTGTGTTATAACTATAAATATAACCATCATGAAACGAGCGCTTTATGCGATATTACTTTCAGTAGTCATTCTGTCGGCTGCCTTCAAAACGCCTGAAGGCGGAAACGACAGCAAAGCAGACAAGATCATTGCAACCTTCATTGTCCAGTCCTTCCGGATCAGCAAGGATGGCATGGTGAGCTGGACCGCCACCAATGAGCACGGCTCTTTGCCTTACATTGTGGAACAATTCATCTTCGATAAATGGGTGAAGGTGGGTGAAGTGAACGGGATCGGAAGCCCGACACCGAATTCCTATTCTGTTCCCGTAATTTTAAGCAGCGGGGAAAACAAATTCCGCGTGCGGCAGAAAGGATACGACAAGATCAGCAAGTTCTCCGATGCCGTGAGCTATTATTCCAAAAAAGAACCGGTAAGCTATGCCGTGGTGGATCATAACCAAACCATTTCATTTACTGCAGACACCTACTTCATCATTTACAATCCTTACGGCGCGATCACCAAACAGGGATACGGCAACTCAGTGGACATCTCCAATTACGCAAAAGGATATTACTGCCTGATCTACGATAACAAGCTGGGCGGCTTTGATAAGAAGAAAGTGCTGTTCGGCAATAGCATCTGCCCTATTGTGGTGGATCCGCCGGATTGGATGAAGAGGAAGAATTAATTAGTGGGTAGTTAGGAGCAGGTAGTTCGTAGACGGTTCGCCCGGATGATTTAACATCTTAAATCTGAATTCTTTTACAGGATAATCTCACTCTCCGAAAACCATTAAATGTTTTGCCCCTCCGGGGCAAGCATCATAATTCAATCATGTTTTCTAAAAATGTCTGGCCTCTCTGAGGCCAACAAAATGTATGCTATTCCTACGAATTTTAGCACCCCATTGTCATCCGTCCTAAATCGTTCTTGGGAGTGCTCCATCTTAACTCTAACCGTCTCCGGACTACCGACTCCGAACTAACTACCTTTCCCCGATCTGCTGTCTCCACATCGCAAAATACAATCCTTTGTGCTGCAAAAGGTCTTCATGCCTGCCCTGCTCAATGATCTTTCCTTTTTCAAGAACGAAGATCCTGTCGGCATGCATGATGGTGCTTAGCCTGTGGGCGATGATGATGGTCATGTGATTCTCATTCTTCGAAAGCGTCCTGATCGTTTTCCCGATCTCTTCCTCCGTTAATGAATCCAGCGCAGATGTTGCCTCATCAAATACAAGCAATGAAGGCTTGCGCAGCAATGCACGCGCGATCGACAGGCGCTGCTTCTCCCCGCCTGAAACTTTCACTCCGCCTTCACCGATCATGGTATCGATGCCCTTATCAGCACGCGCCAGCAATGTCTGGCAGGCCGCCTTGTTCAGCACATCCATGCATTCGGCATCCGTTGCATCAGGTGCAACAAACAATAAATTCTCTTTGATGGTCCCTGAAAACAGCTGTGTATCCTGCGTTACAAAGCCGATCTGCGAGCGCAGCTGGTCAAGGTCAACTACTTTGCTGTTGTTGCTGTTATAGAAAATAGCTCCCTCAAGCGGCTGGTACAATCCTACCAGCAGTTTCACCAGCGTGGTTTTGCCGGAGCCGGAAGGCCCTACAAATGCTATGGTTTCGCCCTTCTGCACATCGAAGCTGATCTTTTCCAGTGCATTGTTTATCGCCGTCTGGTGCTTGAACGTTACCTGGTCGAACTTCAGTGTTTGCATTCCGTTAATGTTCACAGGGTTTTGCGGCTTCACTTCTTTCGGCGTATCGAGGATCGCCTGGAAATTATCCAGCGACACTTCCGCTTCACGGTATACATTGATGATGTTCCCTAATTCCTGCAAAGGCCCGAAAATAAAGAAGGAATAGATCTGTAAGGAGAACAGGTCACCGATCGTTAAGGTATCCCTGAAGATGAGGAAAAGGAGCAAGAACAAGATACAGCTGCGCAGGAAATTCACGAAGGTGCCCTGGATAAAGCTGATGCTGCGGATGTAACGCACTTTCTTCAATTCCAGTCCGAGGATCTTCAGCGTGGTACCGTTCAGGCGCTTGATCTCCTGGTCGGCAAGGCCGAGGCTTTTCACAAGCTCGATGTTGCGCAGCGATTCGGTGGTGGAGCCTGCCAGTGCAGTGGTTTCACCCACGATCTTCTTCTGGATCTTTTTGATGCGCCTGCTCAATACCGAAGTGATGAAGCCTAAAATAGGAACCGCTGCAAAATAAACAACCGCAATGAGCCAGTGGATCCGGATCGCGTATATCATCACAAACACAACACCAACAAGGGATGTAAATAAAATGCTGACAAATGAATTGATCAGCTTCTCCACATCCGACCGCACTTTCTGAAGCTTCCCGAGCGTTTCGCCGCTGCGCTGGTCCTCAAACACCTGGTAAGGCAGCTCGAGCGAATGCTGGAGCCCGTCGGAATAGATCTGTGCGCCGAGCTTCTGCGTGATCACATTTACGTAATAATCCTGGAAGTTCTTGGCAATACGCGACATCATTGCAAATCCCATTGCCAGCAGGATAAGGCCGCCAACGCCTTTTATGTATTCCGCTTTTGAATACGTGTGCGGATTGGCCGCATATTCATCCACGATGTGCTTGAAAACAAGCGGATCCAACAGGGAGAAAACCTGGTTGACAGTGGCAAGCAGCAATGCCAGCAACACCAGCCAGCGGTATCTTTTCAAATAGGTGTACAGTAATTTCATCTCTCAAAAAATTTTGGCAAAGTTACGCAAATCACATTGTATGTATGTACATTTAATTTTATAAAATTCAGAAAAACGACATTGTGATCCGCTTCGGCGGAGAAGCAATCTCATTCTTATAACAGATTGCTTCGCTAACACTCGCAATGACAGGTATGCATTAAAATTCAGCAATATGCTTAAAATAATCATTAAATATTTTTATATTCGTCAGATCAACAGTCAATATACTCCGACTAATAAAATATTTCTGCCGTCAAAAGCGGCAACACGTTAAACCATAAATACTCAAACAAAATGAAGATCCTGAAAAAAATCGGTATTGCACTCCTCGTCCTTTTTGCCCTTTTTATTATTGTTTCACTTTTCCTGCCTTCGAACGTACGCGTTGAACGCTCGGCACAGATCAATGTGCCGGCTGCTGTTGCTTTTTCGCAGGTCAATAATTTTCACAACTGGCCGCAATGGTCGTACTGGGACAACATCGACCCTAATATGAAATCAACATACGAAGGGCCGGAAAGCGGCGTTGGCGCAAAACACACCTGGGTCAGCGACAATAAAGATGTAGGCCACGGCAACATTACTATTGTTGAAAGCAAACCCGATACGCTGATCCTTACCGATCTTGAATTTGAAGGCATGGGAACAAGCCACGGCGGATGGAAATTCAAAAATGAAGGCAGCGGGTGCATCGCCACCACGTACATGGAAATGGACATGGGCTTCTTCGGAAGAGTGTTCGGGCTAATGATGGACGGCATGCTGGGAAGCGATTTCGAAAAAACGCTGGACGGCTTAAAGAAGCATTGCGAATCGATGCCGGCAACTCAGGCACCGGTTGCTGCTGAATAAAAAACAACCATGGAAAAGACCGATGGAACAGTTTCTCTTTTTTCTGTTGAACTGCGTGAAGACGGTATTGTACACGTGAAGATCAGCAGCAGGGAAGAGATCGACCTGCCCCTTGCAAAAAAGATCATTGCTGCTATCGGTAAAAAGTGTGCTGACCGTAAAAGGCCTGTACTCCTGAGCTCCGAAAGTTTTGCGGCACCAACCGCTGAAGCAAGGGCCTACATGGCAAAAGCAGAAGCCAACCCGTATTCAAGCGCATCCGCTTACATTGCAAGGTCGCTTGCTGAAAAACTCGTCACCAACGCATACATCCGTTTTAACAAGCCGGCAAGGCCCACGAGAATGTTCACCAGCGAAACCAAAGCACTCGAATGGCTGAAGAGTTTCATCTGAATAAGGAAAAGATCAGGATCCTTTCTGAAAAGAAATTTGAGGCGATCTCCGTTGCCATCCGCATCGACGGGCTTGCACAGGTAAGCATCAGCGGTGATGAGGAGATCGATGTGCAGCATGTAAAGCTGATCGTGGATAGACTGGAAGAGCTGGGAAGCGGAAAGCGCTTTCCCCTGCTGATCCTTGTAAGTGAATACATCCTCCCAACGCCTGAAGCAAGGGCTTATATTGCAAGCCCTGAATCAGATCCTTTTGCCAGCGCAGAAGCATATGTGATCCGCTCCTTTCCTCAAAAGCTTGTCGGCAACATTTACCTTGGCTTTAACAAGCCTGCACGGCCAACGCGGCTGTTCAACAATGAAGAAAAAGCCATTGAATGGCTGAAAACATTTTTAATCGCCCCTTAACCGGGATGCCAGCTGCAGCAGGGTTTCTTCTTTGATCTCGTGCTTTCCTGCAAAGCGCAGCAATTCGTGGCTGGTGCCATTTTCATCCAGCAACTGCTCATGCTCCTTCACCTGTTCTTCCTTAATGAATTCATCCTGGTCGCCGATCACGAGCACAGTCCGCATTTTTTCAAACAAGGCTTTGTTCAGCTGCAGGTCCATATCAGCAGGAAATGCGCCTGCCCAGAGCACGAGGTTATCGGCATGCGAGCGGTTATTCGCCAGCCAGCGGCAAACTGTTGCTGTTCCCTGTGAAAAGCCCAGCACCGTGATCTTTGCAGTTTTATTTTTCAGCTGTGAGAGCACTTCTGTGTAAACAGAATCAAGATAATTCACATAATCGCGGATATCGTCTTCACGGTCTTCTTTTGTCATCCATGATGCAACGATTTTTCCTGAAAAGCCATTCCAGTAAAAGCGGTGCAGCCCTTCCGGCGCAACCACGAGCACCTTGCCATTGTTCAGCGCTTCAAAATTCTTTATGAAATAATTTGCCAGCTGCGCATAGCCATGGCACACAAACCAGATCTCTTCCGTATCGCCGGAAGGCTCTGCCGACAGGAAATAGCGCGCCGTTTTGGGAATGATGAGATTCTTCTTGAGCATGGGTAAATATAAATAAAAAAGCCGCCCCTGATGGGACGGCTTAATGTTATCGTGATTATCGTCATGCCGTGCTACGACACGGCATCTCTCCGCAATGTTGCTTTTCGCAGAATCCCCTTCACCTCATGATTATAGCGAGATTCCGTGTCAAGCACGGAATGACCGCAGCTGAAGAGTTTCCTTTAAATTCCTACTGCTCAATTACAACAACCAAATACTTGGATGCGCTCCAGAAATCATCTGCGTTAAGGATGGTCAGCTTCTCTGCTTTCCCGTCAGCGCCTTCAATTTTGTAAGAACCTGCAGGGTGTGTAGTTACCAGCTTCGCTTTTTTAGCTCCCAATGGAATTACATTTACAGAAGTGATGTCCACTTTTGTGAAATAATCCTTGTTGAAGTCTTCTTTCATCTTCTGGGATTTACCCAGGCCGATGAATCCGCCTTCTTTTGTCAATACGTTATTTTTGATCAGCTCTTTTGCAGTACCGAATGCATAGTAAGCTGTGTGCAGCTTTTCTGTTTTCACTTGTCCTGACTGAACTTCTTCCTGGTAAGTGGTGTTCAGGTTGGTCATCTCGATGTTCAGGTGCTCCAACTGTGTTTTCAGGTCAGTGATCTCAGCATCTTTCTGCTCCATCTCTGCAGTTAAACGATTGATGAATTTTTCAAGCTCTTCGTTCTTCTTGTTGGAAGCTTTCAGCTTGCCCCTCATTGTCTCAAGGCGCTGCTTGTTCTTGTTCATTACATCATAGATGGTCTGGATGTCGGCAACGATCTGCTCCTCTTTCGATTTGCGTGTTTCAGCATCCTTGCTGTTTGCCGATACGATCTTTTCCTTTGCTTTGATCTCGTCAAGGTTAGACTGGATCTCGTTGAATCCTGCGATAAACTCCTGGATGCTTGAATCCTGGCGCTCGATGCGGACCTTTTGACCGCCACTGACGGCAGTTAAACTATCTTCAGCAGTTAAACCGCCTTCTTTATTACCATTTCCGCAACTGAATGCAAATGGCAGAAACACGATCAAATAAATTAATTTTTTCATAGGGTTTGGTTTTGGTTTGTTTTAGTACTGGTTAAATTTCACAATGCAAATGTTCGCAATAAAATTACATGCCAACCGGTTTTTCGATACCTGGTCGCTAATTTTCGATGGCTGGCAGCGGCAAAGATATTAAAAGCCGGATGAGGGGACGGATTTTACTCTTCACCTTCCATTTCAGCTGAGCCTTTGCCTTCCGAAAGGATCTCCAGCACACCTTTTACCTGGTAAGCCGTACGGTTGAATTTATTGGAAAGTACAATGATGGTGGTGCCATCGGCCGGACGGCGCAGGAACAGGCTGTTGTAGCCATGCCACCAGCCGTTATGGTAGATGATCTTCGGGGTTTTGCCGTCATCGATCATCCGCCAGCCGTAGCCATAATTGCGTTTGCCCTTGTGCTCATTGCTGTAACCCTTAAATGCATCATCGATCGTGTTCTTTTTGAGCAGCACCTCCGAATACAGCGCCCTGTCCCATTTAAAAAGGTCTTCCACCGTTGAATACACGCCTTTGTCGCCGTACACATCATCCGCATACGTGTCTTCTTCCGGGCGGCCCGATCCGTTATAGCCGAAGGTCTTGAATTTATGGGCGGTGTCGGCCTGCGGATCATGCACCCAGGTATTGTTCATCCCGAGAGGCTTGAAAATATTGGTTTCCATGAATTCCGGGAAGCGCGTGCCTGAAACATTCTCAACGATCAGCGCGAGCAATGCATAATTGGTGTTGCAGTATTCGAATTTTTTGCCGGGCTTTGCATATACGCCCGGGCGGAAGGCTTTCATGATCTCGAACATTGCCTGGTTGTTAAAGCAGCTGCCCTTGTACGAATTGGGCTTGTCGCAATAAGGCTCGCAGAAATAAACGTAGTTTCCCAGGCCTGAACGGTGTGTCAGCAACATCTGGATGGTGATCCCGTGATAGGGAAAACCGGGAAGGTATTGCTGTACCGAATCGGTCAGCTTCAGCTGTCCCCTGTCCATCAGCAGCAGAATAGCTGCAGCAGTAAGCGTTTTAGAGGCTGAAGCCAGCTGGAATGCAGAATTTAAGTTGAGCGAATCCTTGTTCTTAAAGTTGGAGAAGCCGAATGCTTTTTTGTAGATCACCTGTCCGTGCTGCGCAACCAGCACACAGCCGTTAAAGCCGGCATTCCTGACCTTGTTCTTAAACAGCGTATCAATGCGGTAGGCTTTTTCCTTTGCGTGGATCTTAACAAGAAAAGCAGCTATGCTGTCCTGGTTCTGCGGAGGCGCTCCGGCATTGCCTGTGCCTGTTTCAGAAGCACCACAGGCAAAAAGAAAGATAAAAACGGAGAAAAATAAAAAACACCTCATTATCTCCTTCTTTCCTCGGCAACCTGCACAATTAGTTCTTTACCGCGGATTTCCTTGCCATTGAGGGCTTCTATCGCTTTCTCGCCATCTTCCTTTTTAGCCATTTCCATAAAGGCAAATCCTTTTGATTCCCAGGTGATGGTATCGTACACTATTTTGGTGGACACCACTTTTCCGAACTGTGCGAACAAGCCTTCCAGCTGCATTTCATTGATGTCCCTGTCGAGATTCTTTACAAATAATTTCATATGCCGATTGTCAAAATTTATACCGTAGTGCTCACCCACCGGGCAGGCGCCACGAATTTACAAATCTATCCGGTACATTATATTTTTAAAACCTGATTTTATTTCTTAAATTTGAAAAACGATTTATCATGAAAACAAGCGCTTCCGTTTTATTCTTTTTATTTTGCTTTGGCTCTTTTGCACAAACTACAGAAGATTATTATGCTCCTGCAAAACCGAAAACAACTGTGAAGGAGCGCATCAGCGGCTCTGTAATGGCAGGAACAAGTGTTAGCTTTCTGAACAATTCAAAGAGCACTGCGGTGACTACCTTCATTGCACCAAGGATCAATTACAGCCTTTCCAAAAAATTCTCGCTTACTGCAGGCCTTATTCATTATTCGTTCAGCCCGGGCTTCAGCGCTGGCAGGAGCGAATCATTCCTCGTTAGCGGAAAGCGCAATCTTTCCGGCAACCTTGTATTTGCAGGCGGAGAGTACAAACTGAACAAGCGCGTATTGCTTTCAGGCGCCGTTATGGTGGATGCAAACGGGATGAACAAACGCCAGAATATGTACAAAGCAGCTTCTATCGGGATGGATTACAAGATCACAGAACATTCTTCCATTGGTTTCCGTGCAACTGTTTCCCAGGGCAACATGGATTACAATTTTGACCCGAAGCGCGGATCCTATGAATACCGCCCCTTTACCAATAATTCTTTTGGTAATGTTTTTACCGGCTTCGGCGAATGGGGCGCTGAGGGCCTGAACAGGGCGATCCGCTAAACGCATGAAACTTTTCAGCTTCCTTTTACTTATTCCACTTTGCTTTTTTTCCTGCTCGCCAACAGAAAATGGGCCGGATAAAAAACTGCTGCAAACCTCGCAGACAGGCCAATTGCAAAGCGGCGACCTGGTCTTCCAATCCTCACAGTCTTCCCAATGCAAAGCCGTTCAGCTGGCAACACATTCCATTTACAGTCATTGCGGGATCCTTTATGTGAAAGATGGAAAAGTGCTTGTTTATGAAGCTGTGCAGCCTGTAAAATTAACCGCCTTCAGCGATTGGATCCAACGCGGAAAAGATGATAAATATGTAGTGAAGCGATTGAAGGATGTGGATAAACTCCTAAACCCGGAAGTGTTACAAAAAATGGAAATTGCGGGAAAACAATATGAAGGAAAAGATTACGACCTGTTCTTTGAATGGTCCGATGAACGCATTTATTGTTCTGAGCTGATCTGGAAAATTTACAAACAGGCCACAGGCATTGAGATCGGGAAGCTCGAGAAGCTGAAGGATTTTGACCTGAGCAGCGAACCTGTGAAACAAAAGCTGAAAGAACGCTATGGCGATCATGTACCGCTGGAAGAAACTGTTATATCACCCGCGAGTATTTTCAATTCAGAACAGTTGTTCACTGTATACGAAAATTAATTCCTTACGACTTCTTATGCTCTTCGTTCCTTAGCTGTTGATCACCAGCTCAAAATTATCATTCAGTTTTATCTTTCCGTTCACTTTCTTCCCGTCTTTCACAAAACCTTTGATCTCCGCTGTTTCACCCTTTTTGGATAAGGCGAGAATGTGAGCTTCTGTAAATTGTTTGCCTAAGAACTCGAACGGGAACCTCATACTGCAGCCGCTTTTCCAGTTGCTGCAACCAAAAGCCGAGTTGCCTTTTAAGATCGTTCCTGTTTTGCATTTCGGGCAAGGCACCGGGCCTGCTTCTTTCTTCGGCTTTGGTGCCGCTGCTTCTTTTTCCTCGAACTCAATGTTGAAGGAAGGTGTCAGTTTCAAAATTCCGTCCTTCTTTGTGCCGCCCATATCAAATCCTTTGACCACCGGCGTTTTACCTTTATCCGCCAATGCGAGGATCTGTGCATCGCTCAGCTTTTTGCCCATCAGCTCGAAGGGGATTTTAAAATCACAGCCATTTTTGAAATTGCTGCAGCCGAAAGCCGTCTTGCCTTTCAGCATGTTACCTGCCTTGCATTTCGGACATCCCGCTTTTTGTTCTCCTTTTGCTTTCGGCAGCGGTTCAGCACTTTCCACAGCGATGCGCTTCCCGGATTCCGCCTTTACCTGGATCACGAGATCGCTTACCATCTGCTTCATCTCCTGCAAAAATGCATCAGCCTGGTATTCCCCTTTTTCGATCTGCCTCAGCTTGAATTCCCAGTTACCGGTCATTTCCGCCGATTTGAGCAATTCGTTATTGATGGTACGGATGAGCTCCATTCCTGTAATGGTAGGGACAATATTTTTACGCTCACGGCGGATGTACGTCCTTCTGAACAATGTTTCAATGATGGCAGCGCGTGTTGAAGGGCGTCCGATGCCATTGTCTTTCATCAGGTCGCGCAGCTCCTCGTCTTCCACCTGCCTGCCTGCTGTTTCCATGGCGCGAAGCAGCGTGGCTTCTGTGAATGCTTTCGGCGGAGTTGTTTTTCCTTCGGCCAGGTAGGCTTCATGCGGGCCCTTTTCGCCGCTCACAAATTCGGGCAGAATCTGGATGTCTTCCTTTTCATCCTCGTCGATCGCTTCCTTGCTGTACACCACTCTCCAGCCTGCATCAAGGATCTGCTTTCCGTTTGCCTTGAATTCGACTTCTTTTACTTTGCCGAGCACAATGGTGTTCGACACTTCGCAATCCTTGTAAAATGCGGCAATGAAGCGTTTCGCGATCACATCGTATACGCTCGCTTCCGCGCCCACCAAACCTTGTGCACGCATATCCGTTGGAATGATGGCATGGTGGTCCGTCACTTTTTTATCGTCAAACACTTTTCCGGATTTACGGATCGGCTCTTTCAGCAATGGCGAAACAAGCGTGCTGTAATTCACCATTTGCTGCAGGATCCCGGAAATCTTCGGGTAGATGTCTTCCGGGAGGTAAGTGGTATCCACCCTCGGATAGGTCACTAATTTTTTCTCGTAAAGATTCTGGATTGTCTTCAGCGTATCATCGGCAGAGAAGCCGAATTTTTTGTTGCATTCCACCTGCAGCGAAGTGAGGTCGAACAGCCTTGGCGGCGATTCCTTTCCTTTTTTCGTTTCCACGGATGTGACCGTAAATTCTTCATTCACGAGCGAAGCAAGCAGCTCTTCAGCCTTTTGTTTTTCATCTCCCAAAAAGCGCTCGAGCTGTGCATTGAAAACCACGTCGCGGTATTTTGTTTTGAGCTCAAAGAAAACTGCGGAGCGGAAATTATTGATCTCGATCTGCCTGTTCACGATCATGGCAAGCGTAGGCGTTTGCACACGTCCCACCGAAAGCACCTGCCTGTTGCCGTTCCCATACTTAATGGTATATAAGCGCGTGGCATTCATCCCCAGCAGCCAGTCGGCAGCAGCACGCGAATAACCTGCAAAATAAAGGCTGTCGTAATCCTTTGCATCCTTCAGTTTTTTGAAACCCTCGCGGATGGCTTCCTCTGTAAGTGAAGAGATCCAGAGGCGCTTCATCGGTTTTTTGCAATTGGATTTCGCTATTACCCAACGCTGGATCAGCTCCCCTTCCTGGCCGGCATCCCCGCAGTTGATGATCTCTTCTGCATGTTCAAAAAGCGTGGAAATGGTGTTGAACTGCTTTTCTATTCCCTTATCATTCTTCAGCTTGATCCCGAATTTCATTGGCAGGATCGGGAGCATGTTGAGGTTCCATTCGCGGTATGCACTGTCGTATTCATGCGGTTCCTTCAGCTCGCACAAATGCCCGAAGGTCCAGGTCACCTGGTAGCCATTCCCTTCCCAATAGCCGTCCTTACGCTGTTTCGCTCCCAGGATCTCAGCTATTTCCCTTGCAACACTCGGCTTTTCTGCAATGCATACTTTCATAGCTCAAAATTAACAATGGCAGGCAGTTTAACAGAAAAATGATTTGAAGTTTTATCAACATTTTTATTTAAATTTGGATCTGATAATTCCCAAAAATAGTTCTATGAAAAAAATCCTATTCGCCTTTACATTCTTATTCCTTACCCTCGCCACATTCGCCAAAGAAAAAAAGCCAAAGCTTGAAAAAGGCCTGTACGCTGAGATCACCACCACCAAGGGCGTAATTTTAATACAGCTTGAATTTGAAAAAGTGCCGCTCACTACAGCGAACTTCGTCGGACTTTCCGAAGGCAAAATAAAGAACACCGCAAAAAAAGAAGGTGTGCATTTTTACGACAGCTTAAAATTTCACCGCGTGATCCCGAACTTCATGATCCAGGGTGGAGATCCTGCAGGCAACGGAACCGGCGGGCCTGGCTACAAATTCAAGGATGAATTTTTACCCGAGTTTAAATTCAGCGGCCCGGGAATCCTTGCCATGGCCAATTCAGGGCCGGGCACTAACGGCAGCCAGTTCTTCATTACGCACGTAGCCACTCCCTGGCTCGACAATCACCATACGATCTTCGGGCATGTTGTGTCAGGACAGGATGTGGTGAATGCCATTCAGCAGGGCGATATGATCATCAAGGTAAAGATCATCCGCAAAGGAAAAGCAGCAAAAAAATTCAAGGCAGATAAAGTGTTTGCTGAGTTGAATAAATAACCTCTACTACTACATCGGAGCGGTTCTCAACGGCCTAACGTCATCCCGTGCTCCGACACGGGATCTGTTTATTAGGATCCGCTACTATTTATGAGATCCCGTGTCGGGGCACGGGATGACTATTCACCAATTGACTTTAGAATTACATGACCGCAACCGTTGAAATAAGCATGTACGCATTAGAAGATGCCTACGAACAAAAAGTGATCGATTTTATCCAGCGTATAAAACAAAACAAAAGTATCCGCGTTGAAGTGAACGGACTGAGCACCCAGCTGTTCGGGGAATACGAAGAGTTGATGAACATCCTGCGCGACGAAATGAAAACTGTTTTTGAAAATGGAAAAGCAGTTTTTGTACTGAAGCTTGCCGGGCTTGAATTGACAAGGGAAAAATTACCTTCCATCCTTAAATAACGGCATGATTCTTTATAGTTTACCTGTAGATTTTAAAATCAATTTAACATGAAAACGATCTTCCTTTCCATTGCCATTGTTGCATCTGCCGCACTCATCGCTTTTAAGCCTGCCGGTGTGGTCGGCAATATGTTCCCTGCCATCAGCTGCGAGGCTTATGATGGAAAAACAGTGAACATTCCAACTGATACAAAAGGTAAATACACACTCATTTGCATGGCATTCAGCACTGCAGCGGAAGATGACCTGAGGACCTGGATCAACCCTATTTACAATAAGTTCATCGGCAAAGTGGATGCTTCCAAAGCGGATGTGTTCGACGTAAGCTACGACTACGATGTGAACCTGTATTTTATCCCGATGTTCACAGGCGCCAACCAGCTGGCGGCAAAGCAATCGAAGGAAAAAATAAAATCAAAGACCGACAAGGAGCTGTATCCTTACCTGCTTTTTTATGACGGGGGAAAAACATATAAAGAAGAGCTTGATTTTCAGAAACGGGATGTGCCTTATTTCTTTGTGCTCGATAAAACCGGGAAAGTGAAATATACCACTTCCGGAAAATACGATGATAAAAAAATGGAGAAGATCCTCGACATCATCGAGGAAAATTAAGCCATTGAGTTCAGGAGCCTGAACAGCTTATCATCGGTGATCATGCAGCCGGTCTGCAATAATTCAAAGATCTCCAGCTGCCTTTCCTTTTCATATTTTTTTTCTGAGCGCACAATGTTCACCGATGCATTGTTCGCGCCGTTCCACTGGCTGATCACCTCGGGAGAAGTAAGGTCGAGCGGGCTGGTTTCCTTTACCCTCAAGCCTGTCAGCTGCACTTTATCCTCGCCGAAATAAAAAATGTTCAGCGTTTTTGCATCGCGGTATTCAAGATAGCTGATCCTGCCTAAGACCTTTTCATACACCATGTCGCTGAACACATCGATCAGCTCATTCGCCTTGTTCAATTCTTGCTTTTTCATCTTTTCCCAGTCCGGGCCGGTGATCTGCGCCGCTGCGAGGAAATTGACAAAATCCTGCTGTAATGCCTCCAATTCCTCCTGGTTAAGCCTTTTGTACTTCATACTGAAATTAAATTAATTAAATATCATCTCATTATTGATGGCAGATAGCTTCACCATCGCTTGTAATGATTCCGATTAATTTTGAATATTGCGCAAAAATACGGTAATTCGTGATTAGTTAATTGGTGATTGGGAAATTGGATGATTTAGGCTGGATTACCAAAGCCCGATTAACCCTACCAAACACCGCCTGATTTAACCAATTAACTCAATTAACTATTCACCAAACACCATTTAACTCAATTAACTATTTAACCAACCCACAATGGCCATCAAACATACAGTAACCGAACGCTTCCTCAATTATGTAAAGATCGATACGCAAAGCGATCCGAATTCACCGACCTGCCCTTCCACCGAAAAGCAAAAAGACCTCGGGCGTGTGCTCGTAAAAGAGCTGCAGGAAATGGGCATTAAGGATGCGCACATGGATGAGAACGGTTATGTGTATGCCACCATTGAAAGTAACACTACAAAGAAAGTTCCGGTGATCTGCTTCTGCTCACACATGGATACATCTCCCGATTCTTCCGGTACCAATGTAAATCCGCAGCTGCATACAAAATACGATGGCCGCGACATCCAGCTGAAAAATGATAAAACCCAGGTGATCCGCGTGAGCGAGCACCCTTCGCTACTGAAGCAGATCGGCAACGACATCATTACCACCGATGGCACCACCCTGCTGGGCGCCGATAACAAAGCCGGTGTGGCGGAGATCATGGATGCAGCGAATCATTTAATGGCCAACCCGCAGATCAAGCATGGCACCATAAAAATTTTATTCACTCCCGATGAAGAGATCGGCCGCGGTGCCGACAAAGCCGACCTGGAGAAGCTGGGCGCCGATTTCGGCTATACCATTGATGGCGAGGAGCTCGGGCATCTTGAAAATGAGACATTCTCTGCCGATGGCGTTACCATCACTATTCATGGTGTAAGTACGCATCCGGGCTTTGCAAAGAACAAAATGGAAAGCGCGATCAAGATCGCCGGCGAAATTGTTGCCGCTTTGCCGAAAGACAAAATGAGCCCGGAGAGCACAGAAAAGAAAGAGTCTTTTGTTCACCCGGTAAGCATTGGAGGCGGAATTGAAAAAACAACACTGCAGTTCATCATCCGCGCATTCGATGATGAAAGCTTAAAAACACAGGAAGACTTTTTAAAAGAGCTGGTCACAAAGGTCATTTCCAATTACCCGAAATCAACATTCGACTTCGAGGTAAAAGAACAATACCGCAACATGCGGAAAGTGCTTGATAAAACTCCGGAGATCGTGAATTACGCGCTGGAGGCCATTAAGCGCGCGGGCGTTGAGCCTGTGCTCTCAAGCATCCGCGGCGGCACCGATGGCTCCCGCTTTTCCTACATGGGGCTTCCCTGCCCGAACATCTTTGCCGGCGAACATGCCTTCCACTCGAAGCTGGAATGGGTTTCCGTGCAGGATATGGAAAAAGCCGTTGAAACGATCGTCAATCTTGCAATGATCTGGGAAGAAAACTCATAGTGCGGATAGCGAATCTGCACGAATTCTACGAATTGGTGTGCGCTGTAAGTTCGAGCGGAGTCGAGAACGTGGGCAGACTATTAGGAAAACGGTATAAGGGTACGCAGATTTTCGCGAATTTTTATGGTAAAAATATTATGATCGCTTCACGCTTATGATTGCTTATGATTGACGTACTGCGTGTTGCCAGTTCGGAAGGGATCGGAAACGAGCGCCGGTCACTCTGAGCTTGTCGAAGAGCATGCGCAGTGCGTTGTCATGCTGAGCTTGTCGAAGCATGTGGGAAGGCTTACGCACGTTCTCGACTCCGCTCGAACTGACAACTTACGGATTTGTCATCCCGGGCTTGCCCGAGGGATCTTATTCCAAACGCAGAAACATCCCACATTGCATTCTTTGATTTAAAATAAAAATCCCCTGTGGAATTTTGTTTGTCCCTGCATCTTCATCGCAAAACAAACACAATGGAAGACCAGAACAACATCAGCATCAGCATTCCAAAGCCCTGCCACGAGGACTGGAACAAAATGACCCCGAATGAAAAAGGGGCTTTCTGCGGCAAATGTGCAAAAACAGTTGTCGACTTTACAAAGAAAACCGCAGAAGAGATCAGCAATTTTCTCATCGCGCAAAGCGGCAAAAAAATTTGCGGCCGCTTCATGAGCAACCAGCTGGATGAACCGCTGAAACCCGTCGACATTTTTATTCCGCTGAACTTACTTCCGAAAAGATTATCCTTCAACAAAGCTTTTTTATTTGCATTGTTCATTGCATTCGGCACTACGCTGTTCAGCTGCAGCACACAGCAGGGAGAAGTGGTCGGAAAGATCGCGGCGGTGAACGACACCACCATTCCTGTAAAAAAGGGCGAAGTGGTACGGCTTACCGGCGATACTGTTTACAATGTGCCAAAAGCTCCGGGGCCTGTGCCGGTTAACGGCGACGTTAAAGCAAAATGTACATCTTTAAAGGGAGATGTGGACATCCGGCAAACACTTGGAGAGGTTGCTGTTCCAACGGATACAATAAAGGCAAAAAAGGACATCGTGTTAGAAGAAGAAATAAAAGGAAAGATAAAACTTCAAAGTAATGAAGATCCGGGACAATAAGAATTAAAACAAAAAAGCCCCCGCAATGCGGAGGCTTTTTTGTTTTGTTGACAAATACTATTTGTTAACTGTTTTCGCTAATTCAGCGCCAGCTTTAAACTTAGCAACTTTTTTAGCAGCAATTTTAATTGCTTTGCCAGTCTGTGGGTTACGGCCATTACGGGCAGCTCTTTTAGAAACTGAGAAAGATCCGAAACCTACTAAAGCAACTCTGTCGCCTTTTTTAAGCGCTTTTGAAGTTGCAGTAACAAATGCATCTAATGCTCTTTGTGAATCAGCTTTAGTCAATTTTGACTCAGCTGCGATTGCGTCAACTAATTCTGCTTTGTTCATTTTGTTTTAGTTTTTGGGGTTAAACATTAATTTATAATTACTAAAGTATAACAGAAACCTTATATAAAGCAAGTTTTAGGGCATAAAAATTAAAAAAATGTTGATAAATCCGGTTTTTGTTAATAAAGGCCTCTGAATCGCTGGCTACTCAATACTTTCAGAATTTCCGTCCCGGGAAAGCCTCTGTCTTTTAAAAAAACATATTTTTACAAAAAACTATGGACATGGGCTCAGATAAAGAAAATCCGGCGAATGAACAGAAGGCTCCCTCTGTTCCGAAGAACTATGAAATAACCGTGGAGGGCTCTCTTGGCCTGCTGGCATTAGGTGCAGCGGGCATCAGGGCATGGAGGAAGAAACGCGAAGAAGCAAAGCAAAACACTAAACCGGCGACAGGACATGAGTAAACGACTTGCAAAAAAAGTACTGGTGATCGGCTGGGATGCAGCCGACTGGAAGATCATCAATCCATTGCTGGATGCAGGATTGATGCCTACGCTCGAAAGCCTGATCAACCGCGGGGCCATGGGAAACATTGCCACGCTTGACCCGCCGCTCTCTCCTATTTTATGGACTTCCATCGCCACAGGCAAAACCGCTGATAAGCATGGGATCTTAAATTTTATAGAACCAGACCCGAATACCTCCGACCTCCGGCCGGTATCCGTTACTTCCCGCAAGGTGAAAGCGATCTGGAACATCCTTACCCAGGAAGGCTTCAAGGCCCATCTCGTTGGCTGGTGGCCAAGCCATCCTGCGGAGCCTATTAACGGCGTTTGCGTTTCCAATTTTTTCCAGAAGCAGCCCAAGAAAAAGGATGATCCATGGACACTTCCGAAAGGTTCTGTTTACCCCGAATCGCTTGGTGATACACTGAATGAGTTCCGCGTGGAGCTGGGCGAGATCAGCAGCGCCATGCTGCTTCCCTTTGTTCCGGATGCTGCGAAGGTGGACCAGGAAAAAGATAAATCGCTGCACAGCATTGCCGCACACATCGCTGAAGCATCCAGCATTCATGCGGCTTCTACATGGATCCTCGAAAACCGGGACTGGGATTTTCTTGGAGTTTATTTCGACACCATCGATCATTTCTGCCATGGCTTTATGAAATACCATCCGCCGCGCATGGAAGGCATCCCGGAAGAATATTATAATTTGTACAAGGATGTGATCAACAGCGCTTACCGCTTCCAGGACATGATGCTGGAGCGCACATTGAAGCTCGCAGGCGATGATGTTACCGTGATCATCTTATCCGATCACGGCTTTCATTCGGACCATCTCCGCCCGAAAAAGCTGCCGCTGGAGCCGATTGCACCGGCACTGGAGCACAGTCCGTACGGGATCATCTGCATGGCCGGCCCGAACATCCAGGAAGACGAGCGCATTTTCGGCGCTACTTTACTTGATATCACACCAACCATTCTCACGCTTTTCGGCTTGCCGATCGGGAGGGATATGGATGGAAAACCATTACTGCAGGCCTTTAAAGAAGCCATCATCCCCGACTACATCGATAGCTGGGAGCTGGTTCCCGGCGAATGCGGAATGCATCCTTCCGATATTCAGGAAGACCCATGGGCTGCACAGGAGGCCATGAACCAGCTGATAGAGCTGGGATACGTGGATGCACCCGGTGAAGACAAACAGGACCGCCTGCAGAAAACAAAGAACGAAACAGATTTCATCCTTGCAAAAGTATATGCAGGCTCGAGAAAATATCCGCAGGCGATCGCGCTGCTGGAGAAGCTGTACAGGGAAAACCCGGATGCGGCGCGTTACGGATTAAAGCTCGCGCATTGCTACCAGATCACCAGGAACATCAAGGGATTGCGGCAGGTGATCGATGAGCTGAGAGCGAAGAACCTGAAAGAGCTTCCGCACCTCGATTTTCTTGAAGGAACCCTGCTTCTCTTTGAGAACAGGCCAAGGCGGGCACTTGAATTTTTTCAGCAGGCGGAAAAAAGCATTTCCCACATGCCTCATTTGCACATCCAGCTGGGCAATGTTTATAACAGGATCAAACGCTGGCCGGATGCTGAAAGAGCTTTTAAAACAGCTGTTTCCATCGACATCAACAATGCACATGCGTATCACGGGCTGGCAGTGAGCTACCTGCGGCAATATGAATATGAGCTTGCTGCGGATGCGGCATTGAATGCGATCAGCCTCTCTTATCATTTCCCGGAAGCACATTACCATCTCGGGGAGATCCTTTATCACATGAAAGATTTTGAGCGTGCCGCGCAGGCTTTCGAGGTATCGATCTCGATGGTGCCTGGCTATAAAAGGGCGCACCAATGGCTGATCAAAATTTACGAAGAGCATCTCAATAAACCTGAAAAAGCAACCCATTCGAAGGAGTTCATCAGGGACAAGATCAAAGGCACCATCACGATCGTATCGGGATTGCCGCGCTCGGGAACTTCCATGATGATGCAGATGCTGAAGGCCGGCGGCATGGAGATCCTTACAGACAGTATCCGCGAAGACGATGACAACAACCCGAAAGGATACCTGGAATACGAAGCGGTGAAGGGTATCTCAAAAGATAATTCCTGGCTGATCAATGCGGAAGGCAAAGTGATCAAGGTGATTTCCCACCTGCTGCAATACCTGCCGGATACGTTTACCTACAAGATCATTTTCATGCAGCGCGACCTCGTGGAGATCCTCCAGTCGCAGCAGAAGATGCTGAAAAAGGATGCGACGGTATTCCCGATGGGGCTTGCGGAAACCTTTAAAAAGCAGCTCGCAAAAACGGAAAGCTGGCTGAACGGGCAGCCCAATATGGAAGTGCTGTATGTTAATTATAAGGACATTGTGGAACAGCCGGAGGAACAATCGGAAAATATCAGCTCCTTCCTGGGAACGGAGCTCGATCCTTCTGCCATGGCGCAGGCCATCGACCGGAAGCTTTACCGCAATAAAAGTTAAGTATTTATTAAAAAATAATTATATTTGGCTCACACAAAAAACTCAGATCTCAATGGAAAATAAAAAATCTACTCTTAGCACAAGATTAAAATCTTATTCTGCAATTGCAGGAACAATTGTAGCAGCAGCCAATACAGCAGGTGCGCAGGTTATTTACACCGATGTAAGCCCTGACGCATTAGTTCCTACCGGTAGCACTTATGACCTTGATTTGAACAATGACGGTACGGTTGACTACCAGTTCGCGGTGTCTCACGGAACTTACATGTACGGAACATTCCCGATCCAGTACGATATCGGGATCATTGCTCCTGCTGCAGGCTCCGGAAATGCGATCGATACGCTCACAGGCGGGCCTACAGTGCACAATACAGGTGATGCTATTAACGGCAGCCTTTTATGGGTTGACGATGCCGGCGCTTCTTACCAGTTGCTTGGTGCAAACTTCCCGGCATTAGGATACCAGACAGGAAACTTCCTCGGAGCTACTGATAAATACATGGGCTTCCGCTTCAAAATTGCAGGTGCTGACCATTACGGATGGGCCCGTTTTGACTTCAACTCAACTGCAACGCTTTTAACAGTGAAGGATTATGCATACGATGGAACTGCGGGTGCTTCTATCCTTGCCGGTGCAACAGCTACAGCGATCAATGAGCATGCTGCTGCGCTTGCGAATACAGTTTCTATTTTCGGCGCTGACAAGGCGATCCGTGTAAACATGAACAACGCGAAGGCGGAAGGCATGGTAGTTATCACCAACACACTCGGACAGGAAATTGCGAAAGTGAACATCACTGATGCACAGATGTCGATCCCAATGGAAAATGTAAACAGCGGTATTTACTTTGTAAGCGTGATCCAGGAATCAGCAACATTCACTCAAAAAGTGATCATCAAATAAGCTGATCTTTTCAATACTTTAAAAGCCTTTGTTAACAGCAAAGGCTTTTTTTATGAAAATTTTTATATATTTGATTAAGCGTTGTCAGTTCGAGCTGTCACCCTGAGCTAAGTCGAAGGGCGAGAACAAGGCAACGCTGATTAATTCAATTTCATGAAGAGAACATACGCTAAGAATTTCCAGGATAAACTAAAATCATACTCTGCGGTAGCAGGTACGATCATTGCTGCCGCTCATACGGCCGATGCACAGATCGTGTACACCGATATCATTCCCGATTCAACCGTAACGGCCGACAGCGCTTACTACGACCTCGATCTGAACAACGACGGCACTTTTGATTTCAGGTTCAACCTTACATTGTATCCCGGCGGAACATCTTCTTCCGCCCCTCCATCCTTTAATAAAGTAGGCGTTACGCCTCTTAATTCCAATCTTATTGCAGGCTCTGCAACGGGCGCATACATTTACCCGCTTGCCATGAATGCCGGCGATACCGTGCAGGCATCACTCACCTTTAACATGGGCTCCAGCCAGTCGATGGGAAGCTATTGGGGCGGTACGGCTCCTTATGGCAACTGGGTTGGCGTAAACAACAAATACATCGGCTTAAAGCTGGATGTTTCAGGAAGCATTTATTATGGCTGGGCACGGCTGGATGTGACAGCAACCGCCAATGCATTCACCATTAAGGATTATGCATACATGAACGCAGTGAACCAGCCGATCGTTGCAGGCGCAACCACAAGCGTTGGCATCAGCGAAAATAAGTTAGCGGGAGTATCTATTTATAATGATAACCGCAGGATTTTCATCCGCCTGCAAAACGCGGTTGACGACGGCAACATCAGCATCAACAACACGCTCGGGCAGGAAGTATATGCTGCAGGCATGGAAGGTACAGCTTCGGAGATCAGCCTTGCGGATGTAAAAGCGGGAGTTTACTTTGTAAGCATACGTTCACAGAATACCAGGTTTACCAAAAAGATCATCATCAATTAATTTCAATTCTAAACAGAAATATAAAAATGAGCTCAAACAAACAAAACATCCAGAAAAAATTAAAATCGTATTCTGCCCTGGCAGGAACACTTGTAGCCGCAGCAGGCTCTGCCGATGCGCAGGTGGTTTACACCGATGTGGTGCCTGATTCAACGGTCAACAACGGCGGAGTCTATAACCTTGACCTGAACAATGATGATGTAGCGGATTTCCAGCTGCTTCAGCGTTCGGGCACATACGGCGGACTTGCCAGCTACGATGTGGTCGGCGTTTACGCGCTCGGCGCAAATAACGCAGTGGATACTTCCGGTGGAGCCGGTACTGCAACGGCAATGGACATTGGCGTAACCATCGATGGCACACTGAACTGGGTCGATTCAACCCAGATGGCAGCCATCTCCCCTCCAACAGCAAATGCACTTGCTGTCGTGGTTCCGATGTTCGGGATCGCTCAGGGTAATTTCCTGGGCATGAACAATAAATTTTTACCGCTGCGCTTCGCTTACCTTGGCTCTACTTATTACGGCTGGGTACGCCTGGATGTTGCCGCTGATGCGAAATCGTTTGTAGTGAAGGATTATGCATATACTGATGACGCTGATCATTACAGCGTTACAGGCGACATGGTGGGCATCTCTGAAGCGGCTTTGCAGAACAAGGTGAACATTTTCTCTTACAACAATAACATCACTGTGCAGCTGGATCCACTGGTGGCAGCAGAAGGAAAGATCGTGATCACGAACCTTTCCGGGCAGGCGGTTTCTGAAACAGCTATCAGCAGCACCGAAACTGTAGTCCCGTTTGAGCAGGCAAAACCGGGCATTTACATGGTAACGGTGAAGCAAACACACGGCTCTTACACAAAAAGAGTTTTCGTAAAATAATTTTTTTTACAACTTTTAAAAGCCGCTCTTCTCCAAAAGAGCGGCTTTTTTGCGTAATTTTGCAGCGTTAAATTTACCATGAACGAATTCAGAGAAGCCTTACTGATCAAGACCACCACACCGATCTACGCCATTGTGATCGGTGCAGAGATCCTGTTCAGCTACCTGCACCATAAAAATTATTATTCCGTTAAAGGAACGCTTGCCAATATTTACCTGACCATCTTAAATTTCAGCCTCGACATTATTGTGCGCGGCGTATGCCTGCTGGTTTTGAATTATTTCTACCAGTTCAAATTCACTGAGATCAGCAATTCGTTTTTATACTGGAGCGTCCTGCTGGTCGCACAGGATTTTATGTTCTACTGGCTGCACCGCGTGGATCACTACTGCCGCCTGTTTTGGGCAGTACACGTAACGCATCATTCATCCGAAGAGTTCAATCTTACTGTAGGCTTCCGCTCATCGGTGTTTCAGCCGCTGTACCGCTTTATTTATTTTATACCGCTGGCACTGCTTGGATTCAAAGGCATCGACATCATGTTCATTTATGCAGCCACACAGATCTACGGCATTTTGATCCATACCAAAGCTGTTGGCAAGCTGGGCGTTATTGAATGGTTCATGTCAACGCCCTCACACCACCGCGTGCACCACGGCTCGAATGTGCGCTACCTCGACAAGAACATGGGAATGGTTTTTATCATCTGGGACAGGCTGTTCGGTACCTTCCAGGCGGAAGATGAAACCGATGCGGTTGTTTATGGCCTTACTGAAAACATTAAAACGTACAACCCGCTGAAGATGGTGTTCCATGAATGGATCGGCATCTTCAAAGACCTGAAAAAACCGGCACCGCTGAAAGCCAAGCTGATGTATATCTTCGGGCCTCCGGGCTGGAGCCATGACGGAAGCAAAAAGACTTCGCGGGAGCTGCGGAAAGAGATGGAGAAGTAGTTGGAGGTTGGAGGTTGGAGGTTGGAGGTTGGAGGTTGGAGGTTGGAGGTTGGAGGTTGGAGGTTGGAGGTTGGAGGTTGGAGGTTGGAGGTTTTGTTTGACCCCTCCGGGGCCATTAAAAATGTGAGGAATGGTTTTTTAAAAATGTTTGGCCTCTCTGAGGCCTCGTGCTTGTCATTCTGAGCGTAACGCTTGCAGCGAAGAATCTATTTATCTGAGCACAAAGCCATTCACAGCAATAATCTAAGTCCACAATCCTTACAAAAAAATCCATATCAGCATTCTTCAAAAGCAGGAAAGGTATCATCATTTCTCTGCTGCTCTTGCTTTTCATTTGGTTCTTGCTTTGCCTTCCCGACCCGCTTTTTAAAAACAGGACAAGCACTGTGCTCGAAGACAGCGAAGGAAGCCTGCTTGCAGCACAGATCGCAGACGATGGCCAATGGCGCTTTCCATACAACGATACTGTTCCTGAAAAATTCAAAGCCTGCATTGTACAGTTCGAGGACCGCTCCTTTAATTATCATCCCGGTTTTAACCCGCTGGCATTCGGCCGTGCCATCCTTCAGAACATCCAGGCAAAAAAAACGGTCAGCGGCGGAAGTACGCTCACCATGCAGGTGATCAGGCTTTCACGGAAGGGGCAAAAAAGAACGGTGATTGAAAAATTGATCGAGATCATACTCGCCGGGCGGTTGGAGCTTTCGTATTCAAAACAGGAGATCCTTGCCTTGTATGCATCCAATGCCCCTTTCGGGAGCAACGTAGTGGGAATCGATGCCGCTGCATGGCGGTATTTCGGGCGCAGCGCGGATAAGCTCTCCTGGGCGGAAAGCGCAACGCTGGCTGTATTGCCCAATGCGCCCAGCCTGATCTATCCCGGGAAGAACCAGGAGCGCCTCAAAGCAAAACGCAACCGCCTGCTCGACCGTTTATTGAAAGCGGGGATCATCGATACCGAAACCTGTGAGCTCGGCAAGCAGGAACCTTTGCCCGGAAAGCCGCATCCCATTCCACAGCTTGCACCTCACCTGCTGCAACGGGCGGCAAAGGAAGGCCACAGCGGCAAATGCGTAAAATCCACCATCGACGGGCATTTGCAGGAACGTGTGAATGAGATCATTGAGAACCATCACAAAATTTTAAAAGGAAATGAGATCCACAATGCCTGCGCGATTGTAATTGAAGTGAGCACGGGAAATGTGCTGGCTTATGTTGGAAATACCAGTAGTCCGGGAAAGCCTGAATACAACAGCGATGTGGACGTGATCAATGCGCCGAGAAGCACAGGAAGCATTTTAAAGCCTTTCCTGTATGCCAGCATGCTCAATGACGGCGAGCTCCTGCCCGGCACGCTCATCCCCGACATTCCCACGCAGATCGCGGGATATGCGCCGCAGAATTACAACACCACCTTCGACGGCGCTGTTCCTGCACGGCGCGCGCTCGCACGAAGCCTCAACGTTCCGGCAGTGAGAATGCTGCAGAATTACGGCATCGAGAAATTCAACTACAACCTGAAAAAACTCGGGATGACAACGCTGAGCTACACGCCCGATCATTATGGCTTATCGATCATCCTCGGAGGATCGGAAGCAAAGCTCTGGGATCTTACCGCGATGTATGCAAGCATGGCGAGGGCGCTGAACAATTACATTCCCGATGGAGGAAAATACAACAGGAGCGACCTGCACCCGAACACATACATTCCAAAACAGGAAGCTGAAAAAGAGATCAGCGCGACAAATTATTTCGATGCCGCATCCATTTACCTTGCCTTTGAAGCAATGGTTGAAGTGGCGCGCCCCGACGAAGATGCCGGCTGGCGGCAATACACATCCGCCAACAAGGTGGCATGGAAAACAGGCACCAGCTTCGGCTTTCGCGATGGCTGGGCGATCGGCATCACGCCGAAATATGTAGTGGGCGTCTGGGTTGGCAATGCCGATGGCGAAGGCCGGCCGGGCTTAACAGGCATCCAGGCCGCCGCTCCCATCCTCTTCGATATTTTCAGTTTGCTGAAGCCTTCCAAATGGTTTCAAATGCCTTACGATGAAATGGAAAAAGTTGGCGTCTGTCGCCTCAGCGGCTGCCGTGCTTCCGAGATCTGCAGCCCTGTTGACACGATCCGCATTCCGAGGGCCGGATTACGCTCTGCCCCTTGTCCCTATCACCGCATGATCCATCTTGACCAAAGCGGGATGTACCGCGTGAACAGCAATTGCGAGGACGTAAGCAACATGAAGCATGAAAGCTGGTTTGTGCTTCCGCCGGCAATGGAATGGTATTACAAATCGAAGAACCCATCGTACAAAACATTGCCGCCTTACCGCAGCGATTGCGAAACACAGGGAAGCAACGCGATGGAGATCATCTACCCGAAACAGTTCAGCAAAATTTATGTCCCTGTGGAAATCGACGGCAGCATGGGGAAAACGATCTTTGAAGTGGCACACCGCAAAAGGAACGCGATCGTTTACTGGCACCTCGACGGCAATTACATCGGCAGCACACAGGGCATTCACCAGATGGGCCTAACACCGGATGAAGGCATGCATACGTTAACATTGGTGGATGAGGACGGGGAATCGCTTGCAGAAGCGTTTGAGATCATCAGCAAGCGGAAATGATGCAGGATCACAGTTTTTTCTTCAGCAGCTTCCGGATATCGAAGCGGTGTCCGTAATAAAATTTGAAGGTTCCGTATTTGTAATTGATGGAGGCATGCGTATCATCGCCCAGCACAAAATTATTTCCCATCCAGTACACGCCGATAAAATAATTTTTCCGGTTGTAGCCCATCGAAAACCTTGACTGCAGCGACAACGCAAAGGAATTTTGATTAAAGGTGGATTTATCAAAAGCATTCACACTGTAAAATTCCTGGTACGAAATTCCCGGCAGGGTGGCAATGTTAATGAACCAATTCTTCTTTTTTCCAAACACCAGCGTGAACGTATAGCCGCAGGAAATGCCGAATGTATAGGAGGCTGCTGCATTGAACTGCATTGCCTTCCGGAACTTCGTGTAAACGCTGTCGGGATAAATAATGGAATCAGCAGTCAATCCATAAAGAAAAGCATACGTACCAAGCAGCAATGATCCCGCACTTTTCCGCTGTTTCTGCGAAAGACTGTAGGGCGCAGCACTTGAAAAGCGCCTGTGGTTGAACACGTAGGTAAGAATACATCCCGCGTTGTAATTGCGGATATCGCCGCGGCGTGAATAATCGAAGGTGGTATCGCCTGGAACTTTATACATGGCGGAAGTCCGGAAACCCTTGTATTCCCTGTAATAGATGTCGTAAATAAAACGCCTCGCGTTCGCCGAAGTGGAAACGGCGAACTGGTGCGACTTTCCGTAACGTGCATCATCGTTGTTGATCCCGGGCGGACTGTATTCAATATCGAAGCCGATGCCTTTGAATGTAAAGCTGATGCCCATGTTCAGCTTTGTATTGATCGTGTATTCAATGCTGGACAATGAATCGTGATCGGCAATAATGAATTTATTGGTGCGTACAACCGCGAACAATTTTACATTCAGCAGGTCTTTAAAGCTGGTGATGTAATTCGTGTCCACCTTCTGGTAGATGTTCGTGGAATCCTTTTTATGGCGGCCTTTCTGGGCCATTCCTAAAAAGGAAAAGAACAAAAGAAAAAATACGAGGCTTGGTTTACGCATTTCAATGTGCTTTAACAGGAAAAGTATACATGGTATTCATCTTCACCGTACGGCCATTTTGCACTGCCGGTGCAAATTTTAATTTTTCTATGTACTTCTTCACCTCTTCATCCACGCCGTTTCCAACACCGCTGATGATGATTATATTTGCCACCGTGCTGTCCGGCTTCACATCAAAGCTTAGCGTGACCTCTCCCTGCACAAATTTCTTTTTTGCTTCTTCCGGGTAGTTTATAGTGTACATCACTTCGGTGTACAAAGCCTGCTCGCCTTTGGGATAAGCCGGTTCCGAATCAGTGATCACTTTCCTGTTCTGCGGGTCTGCGGTTTGTGAAAAGCCTGCCAGCGCAAAAAAAATGAAGCTGAACATCATTGCATACTGTTTCATGTTTATTTGCAGTTAAATAATCGTTTGCTGATCGCAGCACCGTTGCCAAGCTCTTCGGCACGTTTAAAATCCTCGCAGGCAAACTCCTTTTTATTTTCGTAAAGATACAGGTCGCCCCGCATCATCAGCGCTTTTACATTTTTCGGATCAAGCTCCAGCAAGCGGGTAAGGTCCGATATGGCACCTACAATGTCCTTCTGCCTTGCCTTCGCAACAGCCCTTTGCTCATAACCTGCCGTTTCCTTGGGATACAGCTCAATGGCTTTGCTGTAATCTTTCAACGCTGAAATGTAATCGCCTTTCAGGTCCGATGCATTCGCCCTGAGTATGTATGCCTCGTTGTGGGATGGCTTCAGTGTTATTGCACGCGAACAATCTTCGATCACTGCATCGTAATCAGGCAGGTCGTATTCCGCTCTTGCCCTTAAATAATAGACTTCAGCATTCCGCGGCTCAAGCCCTGCCGCCATATCGCAATCGTCCACTGCACCGGCATGATCCCCGGCTTCATCCCTCAGTTTGCTGCGCGACAAATACGCCTGTGCATCCCCGGCATCCAGGGCGATGCCTTTGTTATAATCTTCCAGCGCCTTCTTCTTCTCTCCGCTTGCTTCATACTGGATGGCCCTGTTCATGTAACCTTCATAAGCATCCGGCACCTCTGCAAGCAATTCTGTAAGTACGTCGATCGCAGCTTTCCTGTTCTCCAGCACGCTCAGCGATAAAGCCTTGTTCACATAAGCGCGGCTGTATTTTGGATTCAGCAGGATCGCCTTGTTAAAATCCCTGATCGCCTCCTCCTGCTTGTTCTGCATGCTTAATAAATACCCGCGGTTGTTATAGGCCTCTGCCATTTTTGGCGCTATGGCGATGGCTTTGTTGTAATCGGATAATGCTGCATCAAATTTCTTCTGTTCGCTCAGCGCCGAGCCACGGTTGATGTATGCCTCAGCCAGGCGCGGATCAAGGGCAATTGCTTTGGTATAATCGCTGATCGCTTTTTCAAATTCACCCGTCGCCGAATAAATGGAGCCCCTCGTGTAATAGGCCTTTGCATCATCCGGGTGCGCTGCGATAAGCTCATCAAAGGCTCCGAGCGCTTCCTTGTATTGCCCTTTCAGCAGCATTTCACGGATCCCGGCGGGCATCCCTGTCTGCGCAGATGTGTTGCCCTGCACCACGAAAACAAATGCAACGGATAAAAGAAACAGCGTTCTCACTATTTAAAGCTGTGTTTGATATATGCAAGGCACAGCCCGATCGTTGCCTCGATCCCTTTTTTATGCGTACGCTCCACACCGTGCGAAGCTGCCACTCCCGGGCCGATGAGTCCCACCCTGAAATCTTTTCCGGCACGCAAAGCTGCTGAGCCGTCGGACCCGTAATACGGATACACATCCAGCTTGTATGGAATTTTATTTTTGTCGGAAAGCTCCGCAAGCTTTTTCCTGAAATTATAATCGTAAGGGCCTGATGAATCTTTCACACAGATAGAGCAACTCACTTCGTTGCCTTCGCAGGCATCGCCGAGCACGCCCATATCGATCACCAGCAATTCCTGTATGGAAGCGGCATAGCCTACTGTTCCTCCATGCCCCACTTCTTCATAGTTTGAAAAGAACAATTCAACAGGCACTTCTTTTTTCTTCTCCTTCAGCCTGCGTGCGAGCTCGAACAGCACATAGCATCCCGCTTTGTTATCCATGAAGCGCGATTTGATGAAGCCATTGGCATATTCGCGGTAACGCGGCTCAAAGCAGATGATATCGCCGTTTTTAATGCCAAGCCTTACCACATCGCTCTTCGTATACACCTCTTCATCGAGGCGGATGTGCATGGTATCGTAATTTCGTTTTTCTTCCTCGCGTTTATTGTTCGCATGCGAAGAAGGATTGTTCAGCAGCAGCGTCCCGGTGTATTCTTTTCCGCTCATTGTAATGATGCGGACATATTCACCTTCGGCACTTGCCAGCTGAAGGCCGCCAAGCGTTGAAAAGCTGAGCGTTCCATTGCTTTTGATCCCTGACACGATCGCGCCGAGCGTATCTACATGCGCTGCAATGGCAAGCGTTGGATTTTTCCCGAGCGCACATTTCACGGCTCCCTTGTTGGTGTATTCCGGCTTCAGCCCGTAGCTTTTCAGCAGGTCGAAAATATACCTGCATGCTTTTTCGGTATAGCCGGTCGGAGAATCTATTTCCACCAGCTGCTGGAGCGTTTTGTAAGAAGACATAAAAATGAATTTAGGTTGAGTGGTTTGTGTTCCCTGTTGTAAATATAAAAATAAAAACGCCTCAGTACACAAGGTAATGAGGCGTTCCGTTTTTTAAAATGAGCTTATCTTGCTTTCACAATTTTGCGTGTTTCAACAACCACTCCGTCTTTGTAAGTACGGTAGAAGTAAACTCCTGCAGGCAATGTTTCCAGGTCTACATCAAGCTTTCCTTCCTGTGTATCGATATCGATCGATTTTAACTGTTCGCCAACGATGTTGATGAACTCGATCTTTTCGATGCCGTTGTATTTCACAGTTACTTTGTCTTTGAACGGGCTTGGGTAAACGCTTGTAAGCAGGTTCACTGTAGGATCAGCAATGCCGGTAGCACTTGCAGTAAATCCGCCAACCATACCGCTGTGGAAAGTACACTGGTAACCGTAGTTACCTGCAACAGTCACCGTGTAAGAATACGTTGCACCAACTGTAGACATTGTTCCTGAAGAAATGATCGCAGCTCCTGCAGGCTCGGTACCGGCAGAACCTGTTACATTGTGTGTTCCGCCAACAAGTGTGAACACGATCACATCTCCGACAACAGCTGTGAATGTTTGTGGAGTGAAGCTGTTACTTGCAACAGCAACGTTGATAGTTGCAGCAGTTGACTGAACAGAAGCAAATGTAAAGGCTGAAGCAATAATTAAAGAGTAAAGTTTTTTCATGTAAATGGGTTTAAAGGTTATACATTAATTTATTACGCACTAAATTATAACAAATTTATGATAAAACAAAGTGATTTATCCGGCAATAATTTCTTCGAGCACTGCAGCGGATCTTACCTGGCCGAAGGAAGGAATGTGCAGCTGGTAGAACAATACGAGGGCATTCAGCAATTGCTTCCGCTCCGCTTTGCCCATCCGCAGGCCTGCAAGCTGGCTATAGCCGCGGCCCATCAGCTCCGACAGCAGGGCGCTGGCGGCTGCATGCAGGTAATCGGGATGTTGCGGAAGGTAATTCACGAATTTCCCCTCCCGGAGATCGAATACGGAAGTATCCGCCCTATATTCTCCCTGCGGGGGAAAGCCAAGGAAACGGCTGAGCTGCACCATAAAGCCCAAATGAAAATTGGAGCAGCTCTCGGTATCCAGGTCGAGGATGAGCAGGGAATTTTTGATGAAGAGGAACAGTTCCTCATCGGGGTGCGGCTCCTTGAAAGAATGCAGAAGAATTTCGTTGATAAAGATCGCGATCGAGCTTTTGATCACATCGAAAGGAAGATGGCTGTAGGGCTGGTGAATGCTGATCTCGGAGATCCGCGGAAGCGCAGTGCGCTCATTTCCCGAAACAACAATGTCGACCAGTGCAAGCGGCTGAAAAAGCCCCGCTTTGTTCTTTGATCTTTTGCTCCTGACCCCGCCAATGATATACGACCTGAAGCCGAATTCCTGCGTGTAGATCTTTACGATCAGGCTTGTTTCGGAATAGCTGATCGTATGCAGGACAATGCCGCTTGTTTTCTGGAGCATCGCGTGATCTGTCCGAGTTAGTTAATGAAAAGGATCTTTGTCGCGATCTTCTGGCAGGAGTTGTCTTCGCTTGTGCAAAAGACCATGTACACGCCGGTGCTTACTTTATCGCCCTTGAAATTTTTTCCGTACCAGATCGCCTGTCCGCCTTCCGACTTTGTTTCATACACAAGGCTTCCGCTGATGTCGGTGATCTTCACTGTTGTGTTCTCCATCAGCCCTTTGATCGCGATAGGCCCGGTGTAATCAGGCTTTACGGGATTAGGAAATGAATATACATCCTTGAAGCATTCGTTGCCCTGGATGGCCGTTCCCCTGTAGGAGATAATTCCTTTATCCGTACCGAAATACACTTCGCCGGTAAGGTGGTCGATCACAATACTTTTAATATTGTTGCTGAACAGCGGGCTGTTGTCTTCAGTAAAATGTGCGATCTGCTGTGTGCCGTCTGCCGACATCAGGAACACTCCTGATTTGGCTGTTCCGATCCATTTGCGGTTGGCATCGTCAACAGCAATGGCAAGAACAGTTTCTGTTTCCAGCAGGATCTGCACATGGCCGTCCTGTTCGATGAGGATCTGCTGCGCATCAAAGTTACCGCCGGAAAATACATTTTCAGGTGAATAAAAAACTGCGATGCCTTTGTCGGTACCGATCCAGATCTCCCCATCCTTATCTTCTGCAACCGACCATACATCCGGGCTTGGCAAAGCACCGTTCCCGGCGGCCGAGCTCAGCCTTCTTGCATTTCCGGAATTGGCAGTGGCTGTAGTTCCGGCCTTGTATACAAGCAGGCCTCCGCCGTTGGTGATCAGGATCCATTTCTGGTCACTTTTATCAATGATCATTTTGCCCAAATAAGGGAATGTTCCCAGGATGCCTGAAAAATTAATGGATTGCCACACGCCGTTAGCATTTCTCACAGACAAAGGAGTAAGCACGCCGGAATTAGTGACCCAAAGGTTGCTGTTGGCATCCATGGTCATTCCGTAGGTCCAGATCGGGTTATAACCGCTAAGGCCAAGGCCTTTCAGAGAGCTGTTCACTTCATTGTACACTTTTACAGGAACGCCGTTGTAAAATTCAACAACCCCCATTCCCCATGAAGAAGCAAAGGAATGCTTGGAATTGTTAGGATCTACCAGTACATCCACAAAATCATAGATCGTATCAAGGTTTGCCGCGGAAGGATAATTTCCCCTCGGGTTTTTCCATTCAGATTCGGAATACTGGTAAACACCGTCTATATAGTACGTTTGCTTGGCGCCCGGGGCTACCCACAGGTTGCTTTCGCTGATGTCCATGCTAAACACTTTCGGGCTTCCCGGCCCGTTCGGGTAAAAATGTTCGTAACCGGAAGCAGCCTTCCAGGAAACCAGTCCATATTTTTCATCAGCGATCCAGACGGTTCCCGAATTATCGAGCACAACCGAATGAGGGCGGGCATAATCAGAAAAATAACCTCCGTAATATGCCCCCGATAATGTATTCACTCCACCATACTGTGCGATCAGCAGCTGCCCGTTGTTTTCCCTGAGCAAAAAGGTTGTTTCATTAACCCCCGGGTGAAAGCTTACCAGGTTCCAGCTATTGGCTGCAATATCGTACACATAAATGGAATCCTGGTTCGTAATCCCGGAAGCAATGTATTTTGAATAATTCGTATAGATCTTTCCGCCGTGCTCAGCAATGGTATTGTATAAACCGTTCGGAAAAGGAAGGCCGGCCATTGGCATTTTGGTCCAGCTGGTATAATTCGCAAGATTGGGATTGCCCTGGAAAGCAGTGTAAATACCGCTTCCGGTCGACACATAGAAGTTTGAGCCATTGGCAGTGATGTCGGTAACGTTGATCGCATTTCCACCCGGGCCTATATAATAAGTGTCTTTCACTTCAAGGCGGTCCATATCGATCACCACAATGCCAAAACCGCAGGCCAGGTAAGCATACTGGTTAATAAAGAAAATATTGTTGATGGATTTGTTCCCGATGATGGATTTCCGCTTTATATCGGAAATGTTGGTAATGGTTCCATTGGAGATGATATCGATGTTTGAATTCTTGTAAGCGACCAGGAGCTTGTTATTGTATGGGTTGAAGTTAAGGACGGTGGCTTCTATATCGGAGAGCCCGTTCACCTTCGACATGCGGTCCATCGAATTATCGCTCTTGTTGAGTGAGAAGATCCCGCTGGTGGTTGCAACGTACACTTTGCCATTTCCTTCGGCAACTGACAATGCGCTTTTGTAGGATAAATGCTCTTTCCAGCCGCCGATAGGCACATCCTGGCCAAAGCCTGCAAATGAAATGAATACGATTGAGAGAAGTAAAAAAATCCGGGTCATATAACGATCTTAGTTAAAGGCACATTAGAAACATAAAAGTACTGATTTTATTGCATGGGGAGAAAAAAAAGGCGGGTTGCAGTGTGTAAAGGAAAAGGGGCAATACATGCTACCAGCGTAAGCAGGTTACTTACACTATCAATAGCGAGGGCAATTGATTAACCACAAGGCTGATTATTCCTTACTTTAATCAACTTTCTCTTTATTTGTTTCATGTAAATGAGTAATAAATGTTGTCAGCTCTTTAGTAAAAACGTCAAGAGATTGTGCTGATATTTTCATAAAAGCTACAATTTTCTTCAAATCACCCTTTGATAAATCAGTATTGTCCAGCAGGCTTGAAACTCCAAGAATGCTAGTAACGGGCTGTCTTACTCTATGAGATGTTAAAAACAGAATTTCCTCTAAAGATTTTAGCATTTTGTCTTTTTTCTCAGCTTCAAGTTTTTGTTCAGTGATATCCCTTATGATTCCATATGCCCTGATTGGCTTTTGCTCATCATCAAGTTCAAATCGTACGACTGAAGAGCCATATCTTATCTCACCATCCTTTTTGATAAAGCGAAAGTTGAAATAAGTAGCAGTGAGACGGACGAATGAGCTGTTAATCTTACTTTTCACAAAGACAAGATCATCGGGATGGATGAAGGATAAAAATGCTTCAGTGTCTGGTTTCATTTCACCCGGTTCCATCCCTAATATTTTAAATACTTCATCTGACCAAATGTTAATTCCATTTTGAAGTCCAATTTCCCAATTACCTATATGTGCAATTGCTTGTGCTTCTTTTAATTTTGTTTCATTTTGCACAAGCTTTTCTACGGTTACCTCCAGAACATTGTGTGACTTCAATAATAGTTCTTTCATCCTTTTTTGAACGGAGCTCAGCCATACAATAAAAAAAGCGGGCACCATAAAAAACAAAAGGCGAGGGAATTGTTCGAGATTTATAGCGAACGAATGAATTGGGGGCAAAAAGTAATAATCGAAGACAATAGTGGATAATAAAACCGAGAGCAAGCCTTGCCTTATTCCACCAAACCTGGTGCTGAATATTACACTGCAGAGGAGGACCGATACGGGGGCAGCATCCTGAAGATAATTGCTCATCCATAAAAGAACTACCAAAGCAGTGATTACAGATATAACAGCAATCCCATAACTCAAAATCAGATGCCACTTTTTTGTTTGCATGTTCGCTGATTTTTCCTCTGTAACTACGTTATTTTAGATTGCTAAATATTAAGATTATCCTCTTAATCACTCTGAGTCGTGAGTCCTAAACAAGACTAAAAAAAACAATACCCAATTCGCAGTGCCCTGATAAAAGTTGTTTTTATAAAAAATAATGTAATCTATTGCTGGTCTTTATTTAAATTGATAAGAATAGTGGGGCAGCACTTTATAATGCTAAATAAAAAACCATACCAAGTAACTTCAATTCATAATAAATTTACACGAATCGGTGGCACCCTGATTTTACTGAAATATTAGTAAGTGAACTTACTTCGGTTGCCTCCAAATGGAATTCTAATTGTGGCGGGGTTCGAACCTTCGCCCAGAATTATTTTATTTTTTTTCAGTGGCCCCGAGAGGGTTCGAACCTCCAACCTGCGGCTTCGGAAACCGACACTCTATCCAGTTGAGCTACGGGGCCAGGCTGCAAAGATATTATTTATCCCCTCAAAATTTTGAAAAATTTCATGTAAATTCCTGTTGGCAGGCGGGAGAGCCATAAAGCCTGGTTGCGTTATAATTAAGCACTTCAGAATTCCTTCAAACTTTTAAGCTAATTTTAGCCCTGTAAATAATTATTATGCTTAAAAAGTTCCTGCTCTTTATTGTTGCCTTTATCTCATTATCAGCAAGCGCCCAAACGTTGAGCCTGGATTCCTATGTCCGGCAGGGGCTGCAAAACAGCCCGCTGCTGAAGGATTACAGCAACCAGCTGCAGCTGAATTCCATGGACAGCGCTGTATTAAATTCACAACGGAAGCCGCAGGTAAGCGCTAATGGGCAGATCATGGCAGCACCTGTATACAATGGATGGGGCTATGATGAGGCCGTAACCAATACCGGGAATTATGCAGCACAGCTCATGGTCAGCCAGGACCTCTTTGCTAAAAAGCTCTATGCGCCTCAATACAACGCACTGCTCGCTGAAAAGCAGTCTATCACAAATAACGCAGGTATTTCGGCGCACGAGCTCGAAAAAAACATTACAGATCAATACCTCCTCGCCTATTCTTCCCTCAACCAGCTTACATTCCTGTTATCGACCTACGAGCTGATGAAAGAAGAAAAGGTCGTCCTTCAGAAATTTGTTGAGCAGGGGCTTGCAAAGCAAACTGATTATCTCTCCTTTGAAATTGCGATCCAAACACAGGAGATCCAGTTAAAACAGCTGCAGAACCAATACCGGGCCGACCTTCGCCAGCTGAATTTCATCTGTGGCATCAGCGATACAGCTTACCGCGTGCTGGCAACACCCGGTATTGAGCCCCTGCTGATCCCTAAAAAAAACAATTCGCTTTTTTTACAGCAGTTCCGTATCGACAGCATAAAAAACAATAACCAGCGGGCGCTGATCACGATGAATTACCGTCCGCGCCTAAGCTGGTTTGCAGATGCAGGTGTACTCGGATACAATCCTGCACTGCTCTATAAAAATTTCGGGTTCAGCTTTGGCCTCAACTTTTCAATGCCGCTGTACGATGGCAGGCAAAAGAAAATACTGTATCAAAAGATCAGCATCAGCGAATCCACACGAAATAATTATCAGTCGTTTTACCGCAGCCAGCAGGCACTGCACCTGCAGCAGCTCAGCCTTAATCTCGACGAGAACGACCAATTGATCCTGCAGATCAGAAAGCAGCTTGTGTCTGCAGAAATGCTTGTAAAGGCAAGCAAGCAGCTGCTGAACAGCGGGGAATTAGCGGTGATGGATTTTATCATCACCATGAAAAATTACATCGATATAAAAAGCCAGCTGAACCAGTCGGAGCTGAAAAAGCTGCAGCTGACCGCTGAATTGAATTACTGGAACTGGTAAGAATTATACAAAATGAAAAAAAGATCCATCGGAACAATTCTCGTATTTTTTACTGCTTTGGGTGCAACCTGCTTTATCAGCTGCAACAACCAGGCAGGTGAAGCAGCACAACCGGAACCAAAAACTCCTGTAACGCTGGGCACAGCAAGCATAGAAAGCATTTCCGAAGTTGCAGAGCTCAGGGCCACTTCGCTCTTCCAGAAAAAAGTTGCCGTAAAATCAACACTCGCAGGCTATGTAGAAGGCATGAATGCGAACATTGGCGATGAAGTGGCAGAAGGACAGGTGCTCTTCGTGATCAAAACAAAAGAAGCCAGCGCGCTGGAATCCCTTCACATGAACGACACTGCGCTGAATTTCTCCGGCCTCATAAAAATAAAAGCACAGAAAAGCGGCATCATCACCACGCTCGATCACCAGAAAGGCGATTACGTGCAGGAAGGCGAACAGCTGGGAATCATCTCCGAGCGCAGCAGCCTTGTGTTCATCCTGGAAGTGCCTTTCGAGCTCCACTCCTATTTAAAAACAGGCAGCTCCTGCGATATTGTATTGCCTGATAATGAGGTGATCGGCGGAAAGATCACCGGCTCACTTCCCTCCGTGGATGCAGCATCGCAAACTCAAAGCTTTATGGTTACACCCACAGGCGGAATGAAGCTCCCCGAAAACCTGGCCGCAAAGGTGCGGATCGTAAAGCAGGAAAAAGAAAAAGCGGTGGTGCTTCCCAAACCGGCAGTACTGGCCGATGAAACACAAACCGAATTCTGGGTCATGAAACTGATCAACGACAGCACCGCCATAAAGATCCCGGTAAAAAAAGGGATCGAAACAGCCGAAAAGGTGGAGATCACCTCACCTGCATTCGGCAGCAGCGACAGGATCATCATCAGCGGAAATTACGGGCTTGCAGACACTGCCGCCATCACCATTCAACCGTCAGAATAATGCGTCATTTTTATAACCACTATAAAAACTCCATTTCCTTCCTGCTTGCAGTGATCCTGCTTGCCGGCTTCTTCGCCTATAATAAAATGCAGACCTCGCTTTTCCCGGAGGTCACTTTTCCGAAGATCAAGATCCTTGCGGATAATGGTCAGCAGCCTGTCGATAAGATGATGATCACCGTAACAAAGCCGCTGGAGAATGCCATCAAGCAGGTGCACGACCTCAATATGGTGCAAAGCATCACCAGCCGCGGATCATGCGAGCTTTCGGCATATTTTAACTGGAATGCAAATATCGATCAGAGCCAGCAGATGATGGAATCGCGCATCAGCGAGATCAGGAACACACTGCCTGCGGGGATCCAGATCACTGTCGAAAAAATGAACCCCTCCCTGCTCGCTGTAATGGGCTACACCCTCGAATCAAAAGGAAAAAGCGCCATCGAGCAAAAGCTGATCGCTGAAAACATTGTGAAGCCTTTTTTATCACAGGTAACAGGGGTGGCCAGCGTACGTGTGCTGGGAGGAAAAACCAAAGAATACTGGGTGCAGCTGAACACACAAAAGATGAGCTCATTTGCCATCACGCCGGATCTTATCCGCGCTGCGCTGGATCAGACCAACTTTATCACTTCCAACGGCTATTCCTACGATTACAGGCGGTTGTACCTCAACATTACCGATGCCGGGCTGTACAATAAAAATGATATTGAAAATGTGGTGCTGCGCAATGACGGGAAAAGAGTGATCCTTCTGAAAGACATTGCATCTGTTGAAATAAAGGAACAGGTGGAATACATAAAAGTGAACGCGAACGGAAAGGATGCCCTGCTTGTAAACGTCTTCAAACAGCCGAATTCCAACCTCGTGGAGATCTCCGCCAACATGCAGGAAAAGGTAAAACAGCTTAACAAAATTTTACCGAAGAATGTTTTTCTCAAGCCCTATTACATCCAGTCTGATTTTGTGAACACCGCCATTAAAAGCGTGGTGGATTGCCTTTGGCTTGGACTGTTGCTTGCGATCGTGGTGGCCATTATTTTCCTGCGCTCTGCAAAAGCAAGTGCGACCATCCTCATAACCATTCCGGTTACACTCGGGCTTACGCTGATCGTGCTGCTTGCCATCGGCTATACGTTCAACATCATGACGCTTGGCGCCATCGCAGCGGCTATCGGACTTATCATCGATGATGCGATCGTGGTCGTGGAACAGATCCACCGCACACACGAAGAACATCCCGACGAAGCAACCTCTTCCCTGCTTGTACGCTCCATCCGCTATCTTTTCCCTGCTATGCTCGGCTCCTCATTGAGCACCATCGTGATCTTCGTTCCCTTTATCCTGATGGGCGGCGTTGCAGGTGCGTATTTCAATGTGCTTACCAACACCATGATCATCACGCTCATCTGTTCTTTTTTTGTTACCTGGCTGGGACTCCCGGTGATCTACCTTTTACTGTCGGGAAAAGACAAAAGAAAACCTCATCCTGCCGCAGCTCATCCTCCCGCACACAAGACCCGCTGGATCTCCTTTTTTATCAACCGCCCGGCATTCAGTTTCGTAGTGGCTGCAGCTCTCATTCTCAGCACCTGGTTTATTTTTCCACGCCTTGAAACAGGCTTTCTGCCCGACATTGATGAAGGAACGATCGTGCTCGATTACAAAGCACCGCCGGGAACTTCGGTGGAGGAAACAGACCGTATGCTGCGTGAAGCGGAAAAACTGCTGGTCCGGGTCCCCGAAGTGGAAACCTATACAAGGCGCACCGGTGCGGAAATGGGATTTTTTGTCACCGAGCCCAACTTCGGCGATTACCTCATCCAGCTGAAAACAAACCGTACGAGAAGCACAGGAGAAGTCATCGCCGATATCCGCCGGCGCATTGAAAGCACGCAGCCTTCATTGGAAATTGATTTCGGACAGATCATCGGCGATATGCTGGGCGACCTCATGAGCTCCGCGCAGCCTGTCGAAATAAAAGTATTCGGGAATGACCCGCAGCAGCTCGACAAATATGCAAAACAGGTTGCCGGCATTGTTGAAGGAGTGAAAGGCACTGCGGATGTGTTTGACGGGATCATTATTGCCGGCCCGGAAGTGACGGTGACACCAAAGTACGCGAAACTCGCGCAATACAACATCAGCCCCGCCGATTTTCAATACCAGATGCAGACACAGCTCGAAGGAAATGTGATCGGCAGCATCCTTGAAAATCAGCAGATGACTGATATCCGGATGATCTACCCGAACAGCAAGAATTCAGGGGTGAACAATATCCTGCAGCAATCTGTTTTTTTACCCGGCGGTAAATTAAAAGCGATCGGCGAGCTTGCCGATGTGGAAATAAAACCGGGCATCGCGGAAATAAAGCGTGAGAACCTGCAATCCATGGCTTCTGTAACCGCCAGGCTCGATGGCAGCGACCTTGGTACGGTGATGAAAAATATTCAAAAGGAAATTGATGCGAACATTCATTTGCCGCAGGGCTACCACATTGTATACGGCGGTGCTTTCGCAGAACAGAAAAAATCATTCGATGAACTGCTGATGATCCTTGTCACTGCCAGCATACTGGTGTTTTCGGTGATCCTCTTCCTGTTCAGAGATTATAAAATCTCATTGCTGATCCTCATCGTTTCCCTGCTCGGGATCTCGGGAAGCTACATTGCATTGTATCTTACCAATACGCCATTGAACGTGGGAAGCTACACCGGCCTCATCATGATCATCGGCATCATTGGTGAGAATGCGATCTTTACTTTCCAGCAATTCCGCGCAGCGCTGAAGAACAGCAGCCCGGAAGAAGCCATCGTGTATGCTATTTCAACACGCCTCCGCCCGAAATTAATGACAGCCCTCGGCGCCATCACTGCACTGATGCCACTTGCATTAGGCATAGGCACGGGCGCTCAGCTCCACCAACCGCTGGCCATAGCAGTGATCGGCGGATTTATTGTCGCCCTCCCGCTGCTACTGATCGTACTTCCTACCCTGCTGAAAATAATTTACAGGAAAAACATTCCTTCAGGCAATTGATCTTCCAAAAAAATGTAACGCACAAATTTTGTAGTTTTGTAATACGACCTTATAAAACTATTTAAGATGGCATGGGAAGATGATGACGATGATAATGATTTCGGGTTCGGTGATGATGAATTATCGGAAGAGGAAATGAAAAAGTTTGAATGGGAACGGCAGGAAAAATACAAAGCCATTCACAATCATCCGCTGTACAAGCTCGCCGTGGAGATCATGGAAACCGTAAATGCGCTCAATGAAAGCATTCTGGACGATGATGACCGCCAGATGTACGAAATGACGCTCACCGAAGCTTCCCTCATGCTTGCACCCAAAATAGCCGGGGCAATGGGCTCAGGCTCCCGCATTCTTTCACTGCAGAATGCATCCATTATCCGCTACCATGCGGAATTCCTGCTTACATCCACATCCGGCCTTAAATCGCTTGATTCTGTTGATAAAAAATACGTGCAGCTGCTCCGTGATGACATGATCCAGTTCCGCAGCCTGTTCAACAGCTGGGTAAAGGAGATCAAGAAAATGCCAAAGGATGATTACGAAGATGAATGGGGATTGTACACCAGTTAACAGCATTGCCAACCGGCCTATCCTTCTATCATTTCCCTTATCGACATTGCATTTGCGATCGCCGCAAGGTACCAGGTGTTATTAAAATAAATATATCGCTCTTTGCATTCTCCCGGGATCTGCTGAGCCAGCTTTTTCAGCTGCGGCAGGCTGTATTCCGATTTGTACAACACCGGCCTTCCGTGAAAGCGCATGTAAAAGCATTCCTTCGTACGCACGATCTCTTCCGGCATTCCCGGGTAATCATTGTTGCAGAATGTGATGTTATGCTGCTCCAGCGCTTCATACACTTTTTTATCCCACCAGCCCGCATTCCTGAATTCGATCACTGTAGAGGGCTCATGCGGCACAGCAGCAAGCAGGTTCTCTAAATTTTCATCGGTATATTTAAAAGAAGGAGGCAGCTGGAACAGCACGCAGCCCAGCTTCTCCTGCAGGCCCTCTTCTGCAAGCTGTATGAACTCCTGCACCTTTTCCTTCGCATCCTTCATTTTCAAAGTATGCGTGATCAGCTTGTTTGCCTTTACGGAGAATTTAAAATCAGCCGGTGTGGCATCGTACATTGTCTTCAGGCCCTTTGCCGTGGGAAAGCGGTAAAAAGTACCATTCAGCTCCACCGTATTGAACTTTGAGCTGTAATGCGCCAGCCATTTGGAACGGGCAAGGTCAGCAGGATAGAATTTCCCTTTCCAGTCGGGGTAAACAAAGCCGGAGCAGCCGATGTGATTCTTTTTCATGTTGTGTTGCTTACAAAAAAATATTCCCTGAATGAATGGGAAATTAAATTCCCGCATGGACAACTAATGCCCCATCAAAATGGAATCATGGGAAATAAGCTGTTATAAAAACATCTGCTCGATGACCTCGGTTGTGAGCGGCTTTTCGAGGTAATTTTTCACATGCTTGTTGGTAAATGCGCGTTCCTTATTGTGAAGGTCGCATGAAAAGGACAGTGCTACAATTGAAACAAAGCTCCGGGTCTTGTGGTCAAGCTCCTCAAATTTTTCAAGAAATTCCCAGATGGTCACCGGGTAAAGGTCGATGTCCATAAAAAGCATGGCATAATCAGCCTTCTTTTTTCCTGAATATTCCAATACAATATACTTCAGCGCAGCTTCAGGACAGTTGAAAGTCCTGATCTCAGCTGGTGCAATTGCAGTCCGGATAGCCTGCGAAAGTACAAGGGCATTTACTTCATTATCGATAATAATGAAACGGGGAAATTTTTTTTTCATGGGCTCATTTTCACTTTTACCAGGAGTAGTTCCCTCAAAAGCTTAATTCATAGCTGGGTATCTGAATGCGAGCCCGTTTCTCGTGTTAATAAGACAAATTTTCAGTTTTATAAAATATACTACTAAAAATAAATACCACAATATTTTACTTATCCTAAACAAAAATAGAATAATAATACAATTATATTGAATTACGATGGCGGGATTGTGATAAAAAAAAGGTATCCTTTGTAGCATGAAGGATATGCACATCGGTAAACTCATCGAATTACGGATAGAGCAGATCGGAATGACCAAGGCGGAATTTGCAAGGCGGATCAACCGCTCTCCCCAGAATGTACAGGATCTTTTAACAAGGACCTCGGTGGATACTTCATTGCTGCTGGCGATAGGCAGGGCACTCGGATATAATTTTTTCAGGGCTTTTATCAATTATTCCGAAGTGATCTCCGACCTGAAGAAAAAAGGCATGAATGCCCCTTCCGATAAAAATAACATTGCAGAGCTCGAAAAAGCCCTTGCACACATTACAAAAGAGCATGATAAATTGAAATCAGAGCTTACAAAACTTAAGAAAAAGTAAAATCCCGCCGGAGCGGGATTTTTTTATGCAGGAACAGCTTTCTTATTTTCTTTCACAGATGATACCATCTTTATAAAATCATCGAAGAGGTAGCGGGCATCAAATGGCCCCGGGCAGGCTTCCGGGTGATACTGCACCGAAAACACATGCTTATCCGTATAACGTAATCCTTCCACTGTATTATCATTGAGGTTCATGTGGGTGATCTCCATGTTCTTCACCTTTGCAACATCTTCGGGCTTAACGCTGAAACCGTGGTTCTGCGAAGTGATCTCGCTTTTGCCGGTGATCAGGTTCTTTACCGGCTGGTTGATGCCCCTGTGGCCTTTATGCAGCTTGAATGTAGGAATTCCGGATGCTTCCGCGATGAGCTGGTGCCCCAGGCAGATCCCGAAGGTGGGAACACCGGAATCGATGATCTTTTTAATGACTTCAACTTCATCCTTCATCACGGAAGGATCGCCGGGGCCGTTGGAGATCATGAAACCGTCAGGATTCCAGTCCATCATTTCCTCAAAGGTTGCTTTCATCGGGAATACCTGCAGGTAGCAGCCTCTTTCCGTGAGAGAGCGTAAAATATTGGTCTTTGTGCCGTAATCGGTCACAGCCACCCTGAATTTTGCGTTTGGATCGCCTGCAAAATAAGGTTTGGTGGTGCTTACTTTTGAAGAAAGCTCCAGGCCGGCCATGGAAGGCACTTTTTTCAGCTTTTCCTTCAGTACATCGATATCGAGGGTTTCGGACGAGACAATGCAGTTCATTGCACCTTTATCGCGGATATATCTTACGATAGCGCGCGTATCTACGTCGGAGATGGCAACTATACCATCTTTAAGGAAATAATCCTTTAAAGAGCCGTTTGAGCGTTTTCTTGAATGAAATTCGTTGAATTGCTTGCATACGAGACCGGCGATCTTGATGGAGCCCGATTCGGTCTCATCATCATTTACCCCGTAATTCCCGATATGCACATTGGTGGTCACTACGATCTGCCCGAAATAGGAAGGATCCGTAAAGATCTCCTGGTAGCCGGTCATCCCGGTATTGAAACAGATCTCGCCTGCGGTTGTCCCTATCGCTCCGGCTGCTTTGCCGTAAAACACTTTTCCATCTTCCAGTAATAAGATCGCGGGGGCTTTTGCTGTGTATTTCATAATTTTTCTTACCGCTAAGGCGCAAAGGCGCAAAGCTTTTGTTTATTCTTATTTAACCGAACGACTCATCATTTCCTGTACCTGGCTCCAGGCTTCCGGTCATAAAAAAAGGATAAAGCAAAAATACTTTATCCTTTTTATGATTTAAAATTTTAATTTCACAAATTATTCACTTTTTGAGTTATCGTCTGCTGATTCCTCTTTTTTGTCTTCAGTTTTATCTGTCGCTTTTGCCTCAGTCGCTTTCTTTTTACCACCGCGCCTCGACGTTTTTGCTTTTGCAGGTGCTTTTGCAGCCAGCATGTTCTCGTTAAAGTCTACCAGTTCGATAAAACACATGTCGGCATTGTCACCGGCACGGGCACCTGTTTTCAGGATTCTTGTGTATCCACCCGGACGGTCAGCCACTTTTGCAGCAACATCCTTGAACAACATGCTCACAGCTTCCTTGTTTCCAAGGTAAGCGAACACTGTACGCCTTGAATGCGTTGAATCATCCTTTGATTTTGTGATCAGCGGCTCTACGTATGTCCTTAAAGCTTTCGCTTTTGCAAGCGTGGTATTGATCCGTTTGTGCAGAATTAAAGAGCAAGCCATATTTGACAACATCGCTTTGCGGTGTGCTGATTTTCTGCCTAAATTGTTTATTTTATCTCCGTGTCTCATTGTTGTTTTAGTATTGAGATTTAAGATGTGAGATTTGAGATGTCTCACATCTCCTGTCCCAGATCTCAGATCTAATTTTTAGTCTTTATCTAATTTATATTTTGCTAAGTTCATTCCGAAGTTCAGGCCTTTGTTTGCAACAAGGTCTTCCAGCTCAGTAAGTGATTTTTTACCGAAGTTGCGGAATTTCAACAGGTCGTGTTTCGCGAAAGAAACAAGGTCCGCCAGGGTTTCCACGTCAGCAGCTTTTAAGCAATTCAAAGCGCGAACAGAAAGGTCCATGTCTACCAGTTTGGTTTTCAACAGCTGGCGCATGTGCAGGGAAGTTTCGTCAAATTCCTCAGTTGCCATTTTTTCTTCAGTATCCAGTGTGATACGCTCATCGGAGAATAACATGAAGTGATGGATCAGGATCTTTGCAGCTTCTTTCAATGCATCTTTCGGGTGGATAGAGCCATCGGTAACGATGTTCATCACCAGTTTCTCATAATCCGTTTTCTGCTCCACACGGTAGTTCTCAATGCTGTATTGTACATTTTTGATCGGTGTGTAGATAGAATCGATAGGAATAAGGCCGGCGCTTGAGTTAACAGGCTTGTTCTCTTCAGCAGGAACATAACCGCGTCCTTTGTCAATTGTGATCTCGATCTTCAGCTTCACATTTGATTCCATGTTGCAGATCACGAGGTCAGAGTTCAACACCTGGAAACCGGAAGTGAATTTCCCGATATCCCCTGCAGTAAGCTGGGTTTTGCCGGTAATGTTCACAGTCACTTTTTCAAAGTCAGTAGTATCGATCTGTTTCTTGAAACGAACCTGTTTCAAGTTAAGTATAATTTCAGTAACGTCTTCTGTAACACCTTTCAATGTTGAAAATTCATGGTCAACACCTTCGATCTTCACAGTAGTAATTGCATGCCCTTCAAGAGATGACAACAAAATCCTGCGCAAAGCATTACCTACAGTAATACCATAGCCAGGCTCTAGCGGACGGAATTCAAACTGTCCTTCAGTTTCACTGGAATTCACCATTATAACCTTATCAGGTTTTTGAAAAGCTAAAATTGCCATTGTATAGTTGTTTTAAGTTAAAAACTAATTTAAATAATCGAGCAAATTTACTGATTTTATTTCGAGTAAAGCTCGACAATCAGCTGCTCTTTAATGTTCTCAGGAATCTGAAGCCTTTCAGGAACATTAATGAACTTTCCGGTCATGGAAGACTTATCAAAATCCATCCATGGGAAAGAGTTTGTTGCACCCGACACTGAAGTATTGATCACTTCAAGTGACCTTGAGCGCTCACGAACAGCAACAACATCACCCGGTTTAAGGATGTAAGATGCGATGTTCACAACGCTTCCGTTCACGGTAATGTGACGGTGGCCCACCAGCTGGCGTGCACCTGAACGTGTAGGCGCAATTCCCATACGGTAAACTACGTTATCGAGGCGGGATTCGATCAATTGTAACAAAACCTCACCTGTTACACCATGAGCACGCTGTGCCATGTGGTAGATCTTCGCGAACTGGCGCTCTAAGATACCGTATGTATATTTTGCTTTTTGCTTTTCCTGTAACTGAACAGCATATTCCGATTGCTTCGCACGTTTTTTAGACAAACCGTGCTGTCCCGGAGGGTAATTCTTTTTTTCTAAAACTTTATCAGGGCCAAAAATTGGTTCTTTGAATTTTCTTGCAATTTTTGATTTTGGGCCGATGTATCTTGCCATTGTATGTTATAATTTAATATTCTATATTTTTATATTGAGATGCCTTCCGACCTTTGTCTTACGGGCTTTTTAACTTGATCTTAAACCCTTCTGCGTTTTGGAGGGCGGCAACCGTTGTGGGGGATCGGGGTGATATCCATGATCTCGGAGATCTCGATTCCTACACCTGAAAGGGTTCTGATCGCTGACTCACGTCCTGCTCCCGGTCCTTTCACGAATACTTTCACTTTTCTCAGGCCTGCATCGTGCGCTACTTTACCGCAATCCTGTGCTGCTAACTGTGCCGCATAAGGTGTGTTCTTTTTAGAACCGCGGAATCCCATTTTACCTGCACTTGACCAGGAGATAACCTGTCCTGCATTGTTTGTTAAAGAAATGATGATATTGTTAAATGTAGCGTTGATATGGGCCTGGCCCACTGCCTCTACTTTAACAACTCTTTTCTTTGCCGCAGCTTTTGTTGCTGTGGTCGCTTGATTTTGTTTTGCCATTTTTGGTTTTTATATAAATGATCGTTCCCCTTCCGAAAGCCGGAAAGGCAACCGGTTGTTACTTATTATTTAGTTACCTTTTTCTTGTTAGCAACTGTCTTACGCTTACCTTTACGGGTACGTGCGTTGTTTTTAGTGGTCTGGCCACGAACCGGCAGGCCTAAACGGTGACGGATCCCGCGGTAAGAACCGATATCCATCAAACGTTTGATGTGCAGCTGAACTTCAGAGCGTAAAGCACCTTCCAATTTGTATTTATCATTGAGGATGTTACGGATTGTTGTAAGCTGATCATCGTTCCAGTCCTGTACTTTCACATTGATATCAATTCCGGCTTCAGTCAATACCTTACGGGCAGTACTGCGGCCGATGCCGAAGATGTAAGTTAAACCGATTTCGCCTCTTTTGTTGTTTGGTAAGTCAATACCTGCAATTCTAGCCATTATTTTAAATTTTGATTTGTTGAATTCCTGATTTACCGGACCTGGGAATAAGCTCCCGGATCCTGAAACCTAAAATTATTTTTGTCTTTGTTTGAATTTTGGGTTCTTTTTGTTGATCACATATAAACGCCCGTTCCTGCGAACGATCTTACAGTCAACACTTCTCTTTTTTACTGATGCTCTAACTTTCATTTTTTTTAAGATTTGAGACCTGAGACCTGAGATTTGAGATTCTAATATCTCACATCTAATATCTCATATCTGTTTTTATTTGTACCTGTATGAAATTCTTCCTTTTGTTAAATCGTATGGCGACATCTCCACTTTCACTTTATCGCCGGTCAAAATCTTTATATAGTGCATGCGCATTTTTCCTGAAATATGCGCAGTAATCACGTGTCCGTTCTCAAGCTCAACACGAAACATTGCATTCGACAATGCTTCTAAAATAGTTCCATCCTGTTCTATTGATGCTTGTTTTGCCATATATTCTTAATTCCAGATTTTTTGATTTTTTGAATTGTTGAATGAACTCATTCTAAAAATCTACAATTCTAAAATTCTACAATTATTTCTTTTTTAATACTTCTTCTACAAATTCAAAGCTTGATAATATATCTGCTTTGTTCTTTCCAATTGTTACCGTATGCTCAAAATGAGCGGAAGGTAAATTATCTGCGGTCCTGATGGTCCATCCATCGTTTTCCTGGATGATCGCTTTTTTACCCATGTTGATCATCGGCTCGATCGCGATCACTAATCCTTCCTGCAGCACTAAACCGTTTCCTTTTTTACCGTAGTTAGGCACTTCCGGCGATTCATGCAGGCTTTTCCCGATCCCATGCCCTACCAGCTCCCTCACAACCGAATAACCGTTCTTCTCTGCATGCGACTGAACTGCTTCGCTGATATCTCCCAAACGTTTGCCTGCCACACAGCATTCAATTGCTTTGTAAAGGCTTTCCTTTGTTACTTTCAGCAGGTTCAGCACTTCTGGTTTCACATCGCCGATGGCAAATGTGTAAGCTGAGTCGCCAAAAAATCCGTTTTTCACAACCCCGCAATCCACAGAAACAATATCGCCGTCTTTCAGCGTATATTTCCCGGGAAGGCCATGAACCACATGTGCATTTACTGAAATGCACAGTGAATTCGGAAACCCGTTGTAGTTTAAAAAAGCGGGGATCGCTTTGTTATCGTTCATAAACTCGTAAGCTACTTTATCAAGTGATAAGGTGGTAACCCCGGGTTTAATGACTTTTGCTACTTCAGCTAAAGTTTTTCCAACAAGTAAAGAACTCTCTCTTATTAATTCAATCTCTTCTTTCGTTTTATAATACAATCCTTTCGACACGCTCAGCCTCCCGTTTTTGTATTATGCTGTGGTCATACTCATAGAAGTACGGCCTTTGATCCTGCCTGTTTTCATCAAACCATCGTAATGGCGGTTCAACAGGTGGCTTTCGATCTGCTGCAATGTATCCAGTACAACACCTACAAGGATCAGCAATGAGGTTCCGCCGTAAAACTGGGCGAATTCCTGCTGAATGTTCAACTTAATTGCGAATGCAGGCAACACCGCGATCAATGCCAGGAACAAAGATCCCGGGAATGTAATGCGCGACATGATCGTATCAATGAACTCTGCTGTTTGTTTCCCTGGCTGAACACCCGGTACAAAACCGCCGTTGCGCTTCATGTCCTCTGCCATCTGGTTAGGATTCACGGTGATCGCAGTATAGAAATACGTGAACACAATGATGAGGAGCGCAAAAATAAAGTTATATACAAATCCGTAGTGGTTCGATAATGGAGCCAGGAAGTTCTGCATGGAAGCAGACTGGGAGAACCCAACCAGCGTCAATGGAATGAACATGATCGCCTGCGCGAAGATGATCGGCATAACACCTGCAGCATTCACTTTTAAAGGAATGTACTGGCGAACGCCTCCGAACTGCTTGTTCCCTACAATTTTTTTGGCGAACTGAACCGGGATCTTCCGGGTTCCCTGCACCAGCATGATAGAACCAACAACGATGAGTAATAAAAGAACCATTTCAATCAGCAACATGATCAATCCTCCGCCTTCACCGCTTACACGTGAACCGAATTCCGATACGAATGCGAATGGCAAACGTGCGATGATACCGATCATGATGATGATGGAGATACCGTTACCGATACCTTTGTCGGTGATCTTCTCTCCTAACCACATTACGAACATAGTTCCTGTAACGAGGATGAGGATCGACTGGATCCACCAGAATGTGCTTGGGTCGCTAACAGCACCGGCCTTATTGGTAATTTGGGTTGCAATGTAACCCGGGCACTGGAATACGGTAATGATAACTGTTAAAAAACGGGTGATCTGGTTGATCTTCTTGCGTCCGCTCTCCCCTTCCATCTGCATTTTGCGGAAATAAGGCAATGCCATTCCCAACAGCTGCACTACAATGGATGCAGAAATGTAAGGCATGATCCCGAGGCCAAAAATAGATGCACGTGAAAAGGCTCCACCTGCAAATATATTGATCAGTCCAACGATACCTTCATGTGCCGTTTTGCTATTTGCGGCCATAAGCTCATCTGAGTTCACACCCGGCAACACAACATAAGAACCTAAACGGTAGATCAGGATGAAGCCGAGCGTATTCAGGATACGTACCCTCAGGTCCTCAATCTTCCAGATGTTCTTTAATGTATTTATTAAGTTTTTCATATACCGTTCTTACACGTAAATATTATGCTTTTTCTACAGCTTTCTCTACTGATTCAGCGGTTCCGCCTTTTGCTTCAATAGCTGATTTTGCTGTTGCAGAAAATGCATGAACTTTGATATCCACCTTGGATTTTAATTCTCCGCGGCCGAGGATCTTCACTTTGTCATTTTTGTGAGCAAGCCCTTTGGAGATCAAAAATTCAAGATCTACTGTCGTTACCTTGTTGTTGTCAACCAATCCCTGGATCACATCTAAATTGATCCCGCGGTATTCAACACGGTTGATGTTTTTGAAACCAAACTTAGGAACGCGCCTTTGTAATGGCATCTGGCCACCTTCAAATCCTCTTTTTGCAGAGTATCCTGAACGTGACTGAGCACCTTTGTGTCCTTTTGTGGAAGTTCCGCCTTTACCTGATCCCTGACCACGTCCTAAACGTTTCTTAGCGTTTTTTACCGAACCTTCTGCGGGAGTTAATTTACTTAAGTTCATCACTTATATATTATTTCTTGTTATTAACTATTTAATTACTGTCACCAAATGTGAAACTTTGTGGATCATTCCAAGGATCTGAGGTGTAGCCTCTTTCTCAATGGTCTGGTTCATTTTTCTGAAACCCAGTGCACGCAAAGTACGTTTCTGACGTTCAGGGCGGTCGATCCCACTTTTAATTTGTTTGATTTTAATTGTTGCCATGTTTTTTAATTATTGATTTGTTGATCTGGTGATTTAGTGAATTAATTCTCCAATTCTCTATCTCAACAAACCTCCAATTTAATTTATCCGTTGAATACTTTTTCCATTGAAATTCCGCGTTGCTGAGCAACAGTAGCGGCATCACGCATTTTCATCAGCGCATCCATGGTAGCTTTTACCACGTTGTGAGGGTTTGAAGAACCTTTTGACTTCGCCAAAACGTCTGTAACTCCAACGCTCTCAAGCACAGCGCGCATCGCACCACCGGCAATTACACCGGTACCATGAGCTGCAGGCTTCAGAAAAACCACAGAACCGCTGAATTTACCAAGCTGTTCGTGGGGAACTGTTCCTTTAACGATAGCAACTTTGATCAGGTTCTTTTTAGCATCATCGATACCTTTGGTGATCGCATCAGTAACCTCTTTTGCTTTACCCAAGCCGTAACCCACGATTCCTTTTTCATTTCCAACTACAACAATAGCTGAAAAGGTAAAGTTTCTTCCCCCTTTGGTAACTTTGGTTACACGTTGGATGCTTACAAGCTTGTCTTTTAACTCGATATCGCTTGATTTAACTCTTTTTATGTTTGCGTTTGACATTTTATCTATTTTTAGATGCAGGACCGATCTTCAATCCTAATTTTCAATTTATTATATATTTAGAACTTAAGGCCTGCTTCGCGCGCTGCTTCAGCAAGGGATTTGATCCTGCCGTGGTAAAGGTAACCGTTCCTGTCGAAACGTACAGAGTTGATCCCTGCTGCTACTGCTTTTTCAGCGATTGCTTTACCAACCATTTTAGCCTGGTCGATCTTGTTGCCTTTTGATTCAGCAATTCCTTTGTCTGCAGATGATGCTGCTACAAGCGTTTTGCCTGATGCGTCATCGATCAGCTGAACGTAGATGCCTTTGTTGCTTCTGAATACAGACAGGCGTGGGCTTTGAGCATCGCCTACCACTACTTTGCGGATACGCTGCTTGATCCTGTTCCTTCTGAATGATTTTGTTACTACTGTCATTTTATTTACCTTGTTGCTGCCGGTTTTGGCCGGCATTGTGAATGTCCTTTATTTATTATTTACCTGCTGATTTACCTGCTTTTCTTCTCAGGATCTCGCCAGTAAACTTGATACCTTTACCTTTGTAAGGCTCTGGTTTACGTAATGAGCGGATCTTTGCGGCAACCATCCCGATCAATTGCTTATCAGCGCTTTCCATGATGATCTTCGGATTTTGTCCTTTTTCAGCAGTTGTTGTTACTTTGATCTCAACAGGCAGGTCGAAAGAAACGTTGTGGGAATAACCTAATGTTAATTCCAGCAATTGTCCTTTGTTAGCGGCACGGTAACCCACACCTACTAATTCCTGTTCTGTTTTATAGCCATCGCTTACACCTTTTACCATACCTGCAATTAAAGAGCGGTACAAGCCGTGTAATGCTTTGTGGCGTTTTTGTTCTGTAGCGCGTACCAATGTGATAACACCATCTTTGTTCTCGACAGTGATCGCAGAGTCTACATTTTGTGTTAAGGTGCCTTTCGGGCCTTTAACGGTTACAACGTTCTTATCAGAGACGCTAACCTCTACTCCTTTCGGAAGTGATACGGGTAATTTACCTATTCTTGACATGATCTGTTTCTCCTAAAGATTAATAAACATAACACAATACTTCTCCACCTACTTTTTGCGTTCTTGCTTCTTTATCGGTCATTACACCTTTGGAAGTTGAAAGAATGGCAATACCCAATCCGTTAAGTACACGCGGAAGCTTCGTCGCACCGGTATACTTACGTAAACCCGGCGAGCTCACTCTTTGCAGGTCCTTGATCGCAGACTGTTTTGTTGCAGGATGATACTTCAGGGCTATTTTGATAGTCCCCTGGGTATTGGTGTTCTCGAATTTGTAACTTAGGATGTATCCCTTTTCGAAAAGAATTTTAGTGATTTCTTTCTTCAGGTTTGAAGCCGGGATCTCAACGATTCTGTGGTTTGCGCCGATAGCATTTCTCACGCGTGTGAGATAATCTGATATTGTATCTGTCATTTTATTTTGGTTTATATTTTATCCCGCACGCAGGATAATTATATGAATACTCTACTGAACAACCTGGTTTGTGCCTACCAGCTTGATTTTGTCAATCCCGGGATCAGGCCGTCTAAAACCATCTCGCGGAATGTATTCCGGGATAATCCGAACTGGCGCATATATCCTCTTGGACGACCGGTTAATTTACAACGGTTACGTTGACGTGTCGGAGATGAGTTACGTGGAAGCTTCTGCAAACCTACCGTATCACCTGCAGCTTTTAAAGCTTTTCTTCTGTCAGCGTACAGGTCAGCAAGTTGCTTGCGTTTAACCTCTCTTGCTTTCATTGATTCTTTTGCCATTCTTTTCTTATTTATTTTGGTTTAACATCCGGCTTTAATCCGGATCCTATTCCTTATTATTTTTTCTGGTTCTTAAAAGGTAATCCGAATTCTGCCAATAAAGCCAGTGCCTGATCATCACTTGGTGCGGATGTTACGAAAGTAATGTCCATACCCATGATCTTTGTTACTTTATCGATGTCGATCTCAGGGAAGATGATCTGCTCGGTTACACCTAATGTGTAGTTACCGTTACCATCAAATCCTTTTTCATTGATTCCCCTGAAATCACGAATGCGGGGCAAAGCTACGGAAATTAATCGATCTAAAAACTCGTACATGGTATCTCCACGTAAAGTTACCCTCACACCGATCGGAACTCCTTTACGAAGCTTGAAGTTGGAGATATCTTTTTTAGAGATGGTGGATACGGCTTTCTGACCGGTAATAGTGGTCATTTCCTTGATCGCGCCTTCAATTAATTTTTTATCGGATACTGCATCGCCGATACCCTGGTTAACGCAGATCTTCTCCAGTTTAGGCACTTCCATTGAAGAGCTGTAACCGTATTTTTTCTGTAAAGCCGGAATTACATCCGCTTTATACTTGTCTTTTAAGCGTGGTGAATAAGCCATTATTTAATTACCTCCCCTGATTTTTTTGAGTAACGAACTATGTTTTTGCTTTTTTCATCCAGTTTCCTTCCAACACGTGTTGGCTTCCCTGTAGATGCTTCGATAAGCATCAGGTTAGAGATATGGATTGAAGCTTCTTTTTTTACGATTCCACCCTGCGGATTTTTAGCATCAGGCTTGGTGCTCTTTGATACGAGGTTCACACCTTCAACAAAGGCGCGGCCCTTGGTTCTGTCGATCGACAGTACTTTGCCTTCCTGGCCTTTTGAATCTCCGGCAATTACTTTTACCGTATCGTTCTTTTTAATGTTTAATTTTGACATTGCTTTATTTAGTTTTTCACTTACAACACTTCCGGTGCAAGCGATACGATTTTCATAAATTGTTTATCTCTTAATTCACGGGCAACAGGTCCGAAAATACGAGTCCCTCTTAATTCGTCTGCAGCGTTTAATAACACTACTGCATTGTCATCAAAACGGATATAAGAACCATCCGGGCGTCTTACTTCTTTTCTTGTTCTTACCACCACTGCTTTTGACACAGCGCCTTTTTTAATATTACCGGAAGGTAATGCATGCTTAACGGTCACCACCACCTTGTCGCCGATGGAAGCATATCTTTTTTTAGTCCCGCCAAGTACACGAATAACAAGCACTTCTTTTGCTCCGCTGTTATCCGCTACAATTAATCTTGATTCCTGTTGTACCATTTCTTGTTTTGTTAACTATGTTGATCCGGATTGATAAACTATCGTTAGTCAGCGCAATCGCGGATTTACTCTTTCTAAAAAGAATTACTTGGCCCTTTCAACCACTTCAACCAATCTCCAGCATTTGTTTTTGCTCAGGGGACGTGTTTCCATGATCTTAACTGTATCGCCGATGTTGCAGGTGTTTGCCTCATCATGAGCAATAAACTTGGTAGTTTTGTTAAGGAACTTCCCGTATTTCGGGTGTTTTACCTTACGCTCAACTGCAACAACAATTGACTTGTCCATTTTGTTACTTGTAACCAAGCCAACTTTTTCTTTTCTTAAATTTCTGTCTTCCATTTTCTGAAATTATTTTTTTGCTTCCGCTAATTGTCTTTTGCGAAATTCTGTATTTAATCTTGCTACTGCTTTTCTGCTTTCAGTGATCTTTGCAGGGTTTTCAATAGGAGATACTGCATGGTTCAGCTTTAATTTAGCCAGCACCGTTTTTTCCTCTTTCACTCTCTCGATCAGGTCGCTTGTAGAGAGTTGTTTAATATCCGCTTGTTTCATTTTATGTTCTTTTAGACTGATGTTGAAAATTATGCTTCCGCTGAATAATCTCTTCTAACAACGAATTTTGTTGTTACAGGTAATTTTTGTGCTGCCAAACGCAATGCTTCTTTAGCAACTTCCATCGGAACACCTTCTGCTTCGAACATGATACGTCCTGGCTTAACAACTGCCACCCAATATTCAGGAGCACCTTTACCTTTACCCATACGTACTTCAGCTGGTTTGCTGGTGATTGGCTTGTCAGGGAACACACGGATCCAGATCTGACCTTCACGCTTCATGAAACGTGTAACCGCAACCCTCGCTGCTTCTAATTGACGTGCTGTAACCCAGCATCCTTCTGTTGCCTTTAGTCCGAATGAACCGAATGAAAGCTGGTCGCCGCGTTTTGCATCGCCCTTCATTTTCATTTTGTGCATCTTTCTAAACTTGGTTCTTTTAGGCTGTAACATCTTCTTATATATTTATAACTTAATATTCGCTTTTTTATTACTTGGAATCTCTTCTCCTGTCGTTGCTGCGGTTATCGTTTCCGCCTTTGCGAGGGCCTCCCGGACCGCGTTTGTTATCGAATTTCGGGTTTCCACCTTTTTGAGGGCCGCCTTTTCCGTCTTTAGAACCTGCAGCTGTATTTCCGATATTAGGGGAAAGATCGCGTTTTCCGTAAACTTCGCCTTTGCAGATCCACACTTTTACACCGATACGTCCGTATGTTGTATGTGCTTCACCCAAAGCGTAATCGATATCTGCGCGTAATGTATGCAATGGTGTACGTCCTTCTTTGTATCCTTCAACACGTGCCATCTCTGCTCCTGCCAAACGGCCTGAACATTTCACTTTGATCCCTTCAGCACCCATTCTCATTGTAGAAGCCACTGCCATTTTCACAGCCCTTCTGAAAGAGATACGTCCTTCGATCTGGCGTGCGATGCTGTCTGCAACTAAACGTGCATCAAGCTCCGGACGTTTGATCTCAAAAATATTGATCTGGATATCCTTTTTAGTGATCTTTTTCAACTCTTCCTTGATCTTGTCTACTTCCTGGCCACCTTTACCAATAATAATACCCGGGCGGGATGTGTTGATAGTAACGGTAATGATCTTTACAGTCCTTTCAATGACGATCTTTGAAATGCTTGCTTTTGCCAAACGAGCTTTCAAATAGTTTCTGATCTTAAAATCTTCAACTAATTTGTCAGAAAAGTTTTTTCCACCATACCAGTTAGAATCCCATCCTTTAATGATGCCTAAGCGTAAGCCTACCGGATTTGCTTTTTGTCCCATTTAAAATATTATTATTTAGTTTTTGGTTCTTGTTTTTTATCTACTACAATTGTCACGTGGTTGGAACGTTTCCTGATCCTGTTTGCACGGCCCTGTGGAGCGGTTCTTAAGCGCTTCATTTGCATTCCGCTGTCTACAAACACTTCTTTTACAACCAGGTTGCTGTCTTCAGGGCGTTCGCCTGTTTTAGCTTCGTAGTTTGCAATTGCCGATGTAAGCAATTTCTCTAATCTTCCGGACGCTTCTTTCGGATTGAATTTTAAAATATTCAAAGCCAGATATACATCTTTACCTCTAACGAGGTCTGCTAACAATCTCATTTTACGGGGAGATGTCGGGCAATTTTTCAAAACAGCAAAATATCTGCTTTTGTTTGCCTCTTTGCGTGTGTCCGCTGTATTTTGTTTTCTAACACCCATTTTTTCGTTATATTATAATCTCTTTACCTTAATTATTTTGAACCTTTATCTTTGTTACCGGCGTGGCCTCTGAAAGTTCTTGTCGGAGCGAACTCGCCGAACTTGTGTCCTACCATGTTCTCTGTAACATACACAGGGATGAATTTATTCCCGTTGTGAACCGCTACTGTCAACCCAACGAAATCCGGGGAGATCATTGACCTGCGTGACCATGTTTTGATAACTGTTTTTTTACCTGAAGCCTGGAGATCCAATAATTTTTTCTCAAGTTTCCAGTCGATAAAAGGACCTTTTTTTAATGAACGTGACATTTCGTTTGTTTTTTAGTTGTGAACTATGAGCAACCTACGCTGCTGCAAGAGCCATTAAACTGTTTATATTACTATTTCTTTCTTTTCTCGATGATGTATTTATTGGAAGCTTTCTTCGGATAGCGTGTTTTGTATCCTTTTGAAGGCAATCCTTTGCGTGAGCGTGGGTGGCCTCCTGAAGCTCTTCCTTCACCTCCACCCATCGGGTGATCAACAGGGTTCATTGCAACCGGACGGGTCCTTGGCCTGCGGCCCTGCCATCTTGTACGGCCAGCTTTACCGCTGATTTCCAGGTTATGGTCAGCGTTGGATACAGATCCGATAGTAGCCATGCAAGTAACCAGGATCATGCGGGTTTCGCCTGAAGGCATTTTGATCACTGCGTATTTTCCGTCACGTGCGCTTAATTGTGCATAAGAGCCTGCGCTGCGAGCCATGATAGCTCCCTGACCGGGACGTAATTCAATGTTGTGGATAACTGTTCCTAATGGAATATCGGAAAGATAGAGTGCATTACCAACTGTAGGGCCCGCATCCTTTCCGGATACGATCTTTTGTCCTACCTGTAGTCCGTTTGGTGCAATGATGTAGCGTTTTTCTCCATCAGCATAAACTACAAGGGCAATACGTGCAGTACGGTTTGGATCGTACTCAATGGTTTTAACGGTAGCAGGAACTCCTGCTTTATCACGTTTGAAATCGATGATGCGGTATTGTTGTTTGTGACCACCACCGATATAGCGCATGGTCATTTTACCTGTATTATCACGTCCACCTGATTTTTTTACAGGGACCAATAAACTCTTTTCAGGTTTATCATGTGTAATATCAGCGTTATCGCTTACTAATTTAAAGCGCTGCCCAGGTGTTAAGGGTCTTAATTTTTTTAAAGCCATCTCTCAGTTTTTGTTATCACAGGCCGGAAACCTGTATATTTAATAAATATGTTCTCTTAGATACCTGCGTAAAAATCAATTGTATCGCCTTGTTTCAGGGTCACAACCGCTTTTTTATGCTTGTTTACTCTTCCGATCGCCAACCCGCGGGTTGTGTTACGGGTTTTCACTTTACCAACATAGTTCTGAGTGTTTACAGATTCTACGCTTACACCGTAAAGCTTTTCAACAGCATCTTTTATCTGTACTTTGTTAGCAGTTTTAGCTACTACAAATCCAAAGCGATTGTGCTTCTCGCCCTGTGCTGTCATTTTCTCGGTAATAACCGGTTTTACAATTATGCTCATCTTATTAATTACTTAATAAATTTTCAATTTCTTTTACTGCTCCCTCAACTAATAATAGGTTATGAGCATTCAAAATATCGTAAGTGTTTAAATCCGAAGCAGTTACGACTTTTGTGTTGGTCAAATTTCGGGACGACAAATATACATTTTTATTTGATTCCCCCAACACCAATAGTGTTTTTTTATCGGAAAGCTTTAAATTACTGATCAAATCAGCATATTTTTTTGTCTTAGGAGCATCGAAGCTGAAATCTTCCAGGATGGTCAGATTGCTTTCTTTTGCTTTATAAGCCAGGGCCGACATACGTGCAAGACGTTTCAGTTTTTTATTCAGCTTAAAGGAATAATCCCTCGGGCGTGGCCCGAAAATACGGCCACCACCTACGATGGTACCGGATTTAATGCTACCTGCACGGGCTCCACCTGTTCCTTTTTGTTTTTTTAATTTTTTAGTTGATCCGGAAACTTCATTTCTTTCTTTCGATTTATGAGTTCCCTGGCGCTTATTTGCCAGATGTTGTTTAACATCCAGGTAAATAGCATGGTCATTCGGCTCGATGCCAAAGATCGCATCGTTTAAGCTTACCTTCTTGGAGGTTGCTTTACCGCTTATATTTACTACTGATACTTCCATTGTCAATTGTTGATTTGTAAAATTGTTGAATAGCTGAGTTTTTTAAATCATGGCTTTCGCCGGATCAAATTACTTCTCTATTGTAACGAATGAGCCTTTTGCGCCTGCGACAGAACCTTTGATGATCAAAAGATTTTTTTCCGCAATCACTTTAATTACCTCTAAGTTTTGTGTTTTTACGCGATCTCCGCCCATACGTCCGCCCATTCTCATTCCTTTGAATACGCGTGATGGCCATGAAGAAGCTCCCAGTGATCCCGGTGCCCTCTCCCTGTCGTGCTGACCGTGAGATTTATTTGCGTGTCCAACCCCGCTGAAGCCATGGCGTTTTACAACACCCTGCCATCCTTTACCTTTCGAAGTACCTGCAACATCAACGAAATCGCCTTCTGCAAATAATTCAACTGTAACGGTTTCACCAAGATTTTTTTCCTCAGTAAATTCCTTAAACTCGACAATCTTACGTTTAGGAGTGGTAGCGGCTTTAGCAAAGTGGCCTTTCATTGCAGAAGAAGTGTGTTTTTCTTTCTTCTCTCCGAAAGCTAACTGTACTGAAGCATATCCGTCTTTCTCCAAGGTTTTTACTTGCGTAACAACGCAAGGACCGGCTTCGATAACTGTGCATGGTATGTATTTACCATTGGCACCGAAAACACTGGTCATTCCAATTTTTTTACCTATTATTCCAGACATTTTTTATTTATTTATTTGTTTTTACTTTTTCTGTTAATTAAGATGCTTTGATCTCTACTTCCACTCCGCTTGGCAATTCAAGCTTCATTAAAGCATCAACTGTTTTGGAAGTTGAGTTGTAGATGTCAAGCAACCTTTTGTAAGAGCATAACTGAAACTGCTCACGTGCTTTTTTGTTAACGTGCGGTGAACGTAAAACAGTGTAGATCTTTTTGTGTGTTGGCAATGGAATCGGTCCACTTACAACAGCTCCGGTCATTTTTACCGTTTTAACAATCTTCTCCGCGGATTTATCAACTAAGTTGAAATCGTAAGATTTTAATTTGATTCTGATTTTCTGGCTCATGATTTTATATAAAGAACGTTCGTTAGATTATACTTTTTCTGTTTTACCTTTTGCTTTTGCGATCACCTCATCTGCGATTGCGCGCGGAGTTTCTGCGTAGTGGTCGAATTCCATGGTGCTTGTAGCACGTCCTGATGTGATGGTACGTAATTGTGTTACATAACCGAACATTTCAGACAGTGGCACTTTTGCCTTGATCACCTGGGTAACTCCTTTGGAGTCCATTCCTTCGATCTGGCCGCGACGCTTGTTCAAGTCACCTACAACATCACCCATGTTCTGCTCCGGAGTAAGAACCTCAATTTTCATGATCGGCTCTAACAATACCGGCTTACATTTTGGCAATGCCTCACGGAAAGCTGTACGTGCTGCGATCTCAAATGATAATGCATCTGAATCGACATTGTGGTAAGAACCGTCAATCAACCGGATCTTCAGTGAATCCATCGGGTAGCCGGCTAAAACACCGTTTACCATTGCCTGTTTGAATCCTTTTTCAACTGCAGGGATAAATTCGCGTGGAATGTTACCACCGGAGATCTCGTTGATGAACTGTAATCCGCCATCCTTAGCGATATCCCAATCCGCGTCAACAGGAGATGCCACAAATTTAATGTCGGCAAATTTACCGCGTCCACCGGACTGTTTCTTATATACTTCACGGTGCTCAACAGAGCCGTTGATTGTTTCTTTGTAAGATACCTGTGGAGCTCCCTGGTTTACTTCCACTTTGAATTCGCGCTTTAAACGGTCAACGATGATCTCGAGGTGAAGCTCACCCATACCGCTAACGATCGTTTGTCCGCTGTCCTCATCCGTTTTAACGCGGAAGGTAGGATCCTCTTCGGATAATTTATTTAATGCTACGCCCAACTTATCAAGATCGGCCTGAGTTTTAGGCTCAATTGCGATACCGATAACCGGCTCAGGGAAGTTCATTGCCTCCAGGACGATCGGGTGTTTTTCATCACATAAAGTATCTCCTGTACGGATATCTTTAAATCCAACTGCTGCCCCGATATCTCCTGCTTCAATAAATTCAATTGCATTCTGCTTGTTAGCGTGCATCTGGAAGATACGTGAAATACGCTCTTTGTTTCCGCTGCGGGTGTTCAGTACATAAGAACCTGCATCCAAACGGCCGGCATAAGCACGGAAGAAGCATAAACGGCCCACGAATGGATCGGTAGCGATCTTAAATGCAAGAGCTGTGAAAGGCTCTTTTACATCCGGTTTACGTGTAACAGGCTCGTCAGTATCAGGATTGATCCCGTGAGTAACGTCTTTATCCATTGGTGATGGCATCAATTCCATTACCAGGTCCAGCATTGTCTGAACACCTTTGTTTTTAAAGGCTGATCCACAAAGCATCGGAACAACTTTATTCGCGATACATGCCTGGCGCAATGCCGTAAGCACTTCTCTTTCTGTGATCGAGTTAGGATCCTCAAAGAATTTTTCCATTAACGACTCATCGAATTCAGCGATTGCTTCAAGCAACTGGCCTCTCCAATAAGCTACGTCTTCTTTCATATCCTCAGGAATAGGAACTTCTTTAAAAGTCATTCCTTTATCTTCTTCATTCCATACAATACCACGGTTGTTGATCAGATCAACCACCCCGATAAATGTTTCTTCAGCACCAATTGGCAATTGTAATGGCAATGGATTACCTCCCAGTACTTCTTTTACCTGTTTTACAACATTTAAAAAGTCGGCACCGGAACGGTCCATTTTATTTACGAAACCTAAACGGGTTACGTTGTAATTGTTTGCAAGCCTCCAGTTTGTTTCCGATTGTGGTTCAACGCCATCAACTGCGGAAAAAAGGAACACCAATCCATCCAGTACACGTAATGAGCGATTCACCTCAACGGTGAAATCCACGTGGCCCGGGGTATCGATGATATTTACTTTGTATTGCTGATCCCTGTATTTCCAAAAGCAGGTAGTTGCAGCGGAAGTGATTGTTATACCACGCTCCTGCTCCTGAACCATCCAGTCCATAGTAGCAGCTCCATCATGCACCTCACCGATCTTATGCGTAACACCTGTGTAATACAGGATACGCTCTGTACAGGTTGTTTTACCAGCATCAATGTGAGCTGCAATCCCTATATTCCTTGTATATCTTAAATCTGACATTTTATCTTTCTATCTAAATTCTATTTCTAATCTTAATTCTAACCGTAAAGGAATTAGAACCTGAAATGCGAGAATGCTTTGTTAGCTTCTGCCATTTTATGAACGTCTTCTTTCTTTTTGAAAGCAGCACCTTCTTCTTTTGAAGCTGCAACGATCTCACCGGCTAATTTAGCAGCCATTGATTTTTCGTTACGCTTACGAGCGTAAAGGATCATCCATTTGATACCCATTGATACTTTTCTTTCCGGGCGGATCTCTGAAGGGATCTGGAAAGTTGCACCACCAACCCTGCGGGAACGAACCTCAACTGCAGGTGTTACATTGCTTAACGCTTTTTTCCATGTTTCCAGGCCGTCAGCTTCCGTTCTTTTCTGAACGATCTCGATCGCATCATAAAACACATCATACGAAATGCTTTTTTTGCCATCATACATCAGGTTATTCACGAAACGTGTAACTAACACATCGTTAAACTTTGGATCCGGTAAAAGGATTCTCTTTTTTGCTTTGGTCTTTCTCATTGTTATTTATTTAGGGCTCGTATTTGTTGCTTCAGGGGTTTCCTTACTCAAATCCTTACCCGGTTCTCTTTATTTCTTTTTAGCCGGTGCAGCCTTAGCGCCTGCTTTTGGTTTTTTAGTTCCGTATTTTGAACGCCTCTGGTTACGTCCGTCAACTCCGGATGTATCCAATGCACCACGAACAATGTGGTAACGTACTCCCGGAAGATCTTTTACCCTTCCGCCACGGATCAGAACGATCGAGTGTTCCTGGAGGTTATGGCCTTCTCCCGGAATGTATGCATTCACCTCTTTTTTGTTCGTTAAACGAACACGGGCAACCTTTCTCATTGCTGAGTTTGGCTTTTTAGGGGTGGTTGTATAAACACGGGTACATACTCCACGTTTCTGAGGGCTTGATTCAAGAGCTGCTGATTTGCTTCTGTTAGCAGCTTTTGTTCTTCCTTTACGCACTAATTGCTGGATAGTAGGCATTTTTCTGGTATTAAATTTTTATCAGTTTTAACTTAAAATAAAATAAACCCCCGCTTTTTTGGGGAGGGCAAAGGTAATAATTATTTATTATAAACAATAGCACGTTCAAAAAAAAGTTATGTTTTCCTGAAAAAAGTATTCACCAAATCGGCAAAAACGCATAAAATTCTGATTTATAGGACTTTTTGACAGCCAAAAAACTTATTAACTTTCTGAAAAAAGAAGAAAAAAAATCGGGAAGACCGTTTTACGGATCTTCCCGATTCCTGATTTTTATTAAACAGAATTACCTGATCAGCTCAAATGAGCCTTTCTCAAAGTATTCTTTTCCATCGTATCCTTTTGCGCTGATGATGAAGAAGTATGTTCCGTCAGGAACCAATACTCCCGCAGCAGTGCGTCCATCCCATCCGCCGTTGGTGGTGTGCCATTCGTACTCTTTCTGTCCCCAGCGGTTGTAGATCTCCGCATCCATTGTTTCAAGGCCTACGTTCTTCACGGTGAAGATATCATTCACGTTATCCCCGTTTGGCGTAAACACGTTAGGGATCACAAACACCGAGTTGATGAACACATCAATGGTGGTGCATGCCGTATCGATACAGCCTACGCCGTTATCAGCGATCAGGCAGACACTGTTGGTGCCCAGCTGCGTGAAGATATAGCTCGAATTGAAGCTTGTATCGGTGCTTCCGTTCGGGAACTGCCACAGGTAGTTAACGCCGCCGGTGCTTGTATTGGTAAAGCTTACCGGCAATGGCTTCTCACCTGTTGAAGGCGTTGCCGTAAAGGATGCCATTACACCGCTCGTGGAAGTCACAGTGAATGCAGAACCGCCGCCGATCATTGTCACGCAGCCATTTCCGTCAGTGATGGTAAGTGTGTACACACCCGGCCCTACATTGGTGAGGTTGAGTGAATCGCCTACGTTGTTGCCGGAAACATCCTGCCACAGGTAGGTATAAGGGTTTTGCCCCGAAACGATCGTTACCCCGGTGATGGCCCCGGTTGAATCACCGCAGGTTGCGCCTGTGATCATCATATTGGTGGAATCAGCCACTGGCAGCGGGTTGAATGTGATCGTAACCGCCGATGAGTAGCTTGTACAGGATCCTACCGTTTCTGTTGCATAAATAGTTGTGGTACCGGTAATTCCTGTTGGTGTGAACGGATTACCTGTTCCGATGTTCGTTGTAAGGCCCGCATCCGAATACCAGTTAACGCTTCCTCCTGCGCCCGCAAATGTGATCGGGCCAACCGTTGATCCGGCGCAGTATGGCGAAGGATTGGTTACGGAAGGAGCCTGTGGCAACGGTGTGATGGTCAGCACCATGCTATCCAGCACTGCATTACAAACTCCTGTAGGGTCGTCTGTTGTTAAATAAAGTGTAACCGCACCTGCAGTTGTATCTGCCGCAGAAGGCGTATATGTTGCGTTTAAAAGCGCTGCATTATCGAACGTACCGGAACCGCCTGAGGTCCAGGTTGCGCTGTTTGCGCTTCCGCCAATGCTTCCTGCAGCCGTATAGGTTCCGCCTGCACAAACCGCTGTATCCGTTCCGGCATTAACCGTTGCAGGAACATTGATGGTGATCGTGAGTGAATCCACCGCAGAGGCACAGCCGCCCGCAGGAACAATGTTATTTACGATCGTATACGTACCCGGCGCTGAATTGGCAAGGTCAACCTGTCCTGTTGAAGGGCTTACAAACACTAATCCCGCAGGAGTTGCTGTAAATGCACCTGCGCTTGCACCTGAAGCGAATACAGGCGTTGGGTTGCTTCCCGACTGGCAGAATGATGTTGCTGCGCCTGAAAAGGAGAATGTTGCAACCGGGGCTGTTGTAATGGTCACTATTGCGGTGTCTGTACTTGGGCAAGGCCCGTTCGTAGTGTACACCACCGTGTAGGTTCCCAGTGTACTTGCGCTGAGGTCGATCTCACCGGTTGATGTGCTGATGAAGGAGATACCTGCAGGAGTTGCGCTGAATACACCGCCTGCAACACCCGTAACAGTAGGAACAGGGTCGGTTCCCGACTGGCAGAATGTGCTTCCCGAATAAGAGAAGGTTGCACTGTCGAGTGGCGTGATCGATAACACGGCAAAGTCTGTTACCGCATTACATCCGCCTGCAGGATCATTTGTAGTGATTGTTAATACAACCGTACCTGCCGTTACATCAGCAGCGGAAGGCGTATAAACAGGGCCCAGCAGGGTTGCATCATTGAAGCTTCCTGATCCGTTGGTGGTCCAGAGCACAGAGCCTGCACTTCCGCCCATCACTCCGTTCAGTGTGAGTGTTCCGAGCTCACAGATCGTATCATTCAGGCCGGCATTAACAGTGGCCGCCTGGCTGATCGTAACCGTATCCATTGCAGAGGCAGCAGCACATCCGCCACCCGCAGCAATCGTATTGGTAATGGTATAGGTACCCGCCGCTGAGCCTGTAAGGTCGATCTCGCCGGTTGCAGGATCTACAAACACGAGGCCTGCAGGGCTTGCTGTGAATACACCTGCACTTGCACCCGGGCCAAAGCCAGGGGTTGGATTAGGATCGGAAGAGCAGAAGCTTAAAGCATAGCCGAACAATGCACTTGGCGCTGTTGTAAGCGTAACTGTCACAATACTGTTGCTTGGGCAAACGCCGTTTGTCTGGTAGGTAATGTTGTATGTACCCAGCGCGCTTGCACTCAGGTCGATCAGGCCGGATAATGTATCCATCACAAGGCCGGTAGAAGGTAAAACACTGAACACACCTCCCGGGGTTCCTGTAATGTTTGCAGATGGATCAGTTCCTGTCTGGCAATACGTAGAAGAAGAATAAGAGAATGCAGCATTATCGATCGGGTTCACATTCACAGTGACTGTTACCGGTGTGCCCGGGCAGCCGTTATCTGTCGGAGTGATCGTATAAACAGCAGATCCTGCAGTTGTAGCGCTTACAAGGTCAAGCAGCTGGGAGATCGAAGTTCCCGAACCGGCTACAGCACCCGTAACATTTGTCTGGGCAACTGTCCAGTCGAACGTGGTTGCCCCGAGGTTGCTGGTTAAAGCGATACCTGTTGCAGCGCCATCACAGATATTTTGTGTGGAAGGCGTGGCAGTTGCTGAAGGCAATGGATTTACCGTGATCACAACAGTAATCGGTGTTGATGAAGCACATCCGCTGGCAGAAGGAGTGATGGTGTATGTTACAGAGCCCGGGCTTGTTCCTGTAGCTGTAAGCACCTCGGCAATGGTAGAACCACTGCCGGAGCCGCCACCTGTAGCACCGCTTTGTGAAGAGGTCCATGTAAATGTAGTACCTGCTACATTGCTTGTTAAGGCGATAGAAGTTGTTGCTCCTGAACAGATCGTCTGGTTCACAGGTGTTGCTGTAACAACAGGCGTAGGATTAACAGTAACGGTAACTGTAGAAGGCGTACCAACACAACCATTAGCAGTCGGGGTGATCGTATAATCAGCTGTTCCCGGTGTGGAAGCTGTGGCTGTAAGCACTTGTGCTATGGATGTTCCTGCCCCTCCTGCTGCGCCGCTCACGTTTGTTTGTGAAGCCGTCCAGGTAAATGAAGTCCCTGCAACAGACCCTGACAAGGAAATTCCTGTTGTTGCTCCCGAACAGATGGTTTGGGAAGCAGGTGTTGCGATCACATTCGGTGAAGGATTTACAGTGATGGTAACCGTTACCGGCAATCCGGTACAGCCATTTGCAGAAGGTGTGATCGTGTACACAACACTGCCCGCAGCTGTGGTTGTAGCTGTAAGTGCCTGGGCAATAGATGAACCGCTGCCGGCTGATGCACCGGAAGCATTTGTCTGTGATACGGTCCAGGCGAACGTTGCCCCTGCCACATTACTGCTCAGGGAAATCGAGGTGGCGGTTCCCGAACAAATGGTTTGTACTGTAGGAGTTGCTGTAACCACGGGTACCGGGTTTACCGTAATGATAACGCTGATCGGTGTTCCCGAGCAACCGTTGGCTGAAGGCGTGATCGAATAGGTTGCTGTACCGGTTGTACTTCCGGTTGTGGTCAGCACCTGTGCGATGGAAGATCCTGTGCCGGCTGTTGCACCGCTCACTCCCGACTGGGATACTGTCCAGCTGAACGTGGTACCTGCGGTAAAGCTGGTGAGTGAAATCCCTGTTGTTCCGCCGGAACATAATGTCTGGGAAGAAGGTGTTGCTGTAGCAAACGGAACCGGGTTAACAGTAACCGTTACTGTAATTGGAGTACCAGAACAGCCATTGGCCGTTGGAGTGACCGAATATACAGCAGTACCCGGTGATGAGCCTGTTGCTATAAGTGTTTGGGCAATGGATGATCCGCTTCCTGCTGATCCGCCGGAAACACCTGTTTGTGTAACCGTCCAGGCAAATGTTGTACCTGTAACACTTCCGCTTAAAGTAACCGATGCAGGAGTTCCTGAACAGATGGTTTGGGTAGAAGGCGTTGCAGTAGCTACCGGGATCGGATTCACATTGATGGTCACAAGGATCGGTGTTCCTGTACATCCGTTTGCCGAAGGTGTGATGGTGTAGGTAGCTGAGCCGGGAACAGTTCCTGTAGTGGAAAGTGCCTGTGCAATAGAGCTTCCGCTGCCTGCAGAACCGCCGCTTACACCTGACTGGGATACTGTCCAGGAGAAAGTGGCTCCCGGAGTTGCGCTGCTCAGTGCAATACCTGTTGTGCTTCCGGAGCAAAGCGTTTGCGTGGAAGGGGTTGCTGTAACAGAAGGAATAGGATTAACAGTTACCGTTACAGTGACAGGAGTTCCGGGACAACCGTTTGCTGTTGGTGTAACCGTATAAACAGCCGTACCTGCTGAGGTACCTGTTGCCGATAAAGTTTGTGAGATGCCGGTTCCGGAACCTGCAGCAGCACCGGAAACACCGGTCTGAACAACAGTCCATGAATACGTTGCAGTTGCAACATTTCCGGATAATAATACAGATGTAACACCACCGGAGCAAATGGTCTGTGTGGTAGGTGTTGCCGTAACAGTAGGGATCGGGTTCACGTTGATCGTAACTGTAATAGGGCTGCCTGCGCAGCCTCCCGCGGTTGGAGTAACTGTATAAACGGCAGATCCGGGCACAGTACCGGTTGTTGACAATGTTTGTGCGATCGAGGATCCTGATCCGGCAGAAGCACCGGAAACACCGGTTTGAACTACTGTCCAGGTGTATGTTGTTCCCCCGATAGAACTGCTGAGTGCAATGGAAGTTGCCGAACCGGAACAAATATTCTGGCTTGAAGGAGTAGCCGTTGCAACCGGTGTAGGACTGATGGTAACCGATGCTGTTGCTACTGCTGATGCACAACCACCGCTGGCAGCGATCGTGTTCGTTACTGTATAGGTTCCTGCGGTGCTTGAAGAAAGGTTGATCTGGCCGGTATTCACATTCACAAACACAAGGCCTGCCGGGCTTGACGTAAATGTTCCCGCGCTGGCGCCTGCCCCGAACGTAGGGAAAGGATTGGGAGCAGATTTACAATACGGGCCTGCATAGCTGAAGGTTGCAGAAGGTGCACTTGAGATAGTAATGTTTACAGTGCTTGTATTCGGGCATGGCCCGCTTGTAGTATATGTAACGGTATAGGTATTCAGTGTACTGGCGCTTACATCGATAAGGCCGGTATTCACATTCAGGAACACAAGGCCGGCAGGAGTGGCGGTAAATGTACCACCTGCAAGGCCGGTAATTGTAGCTGCAGGGTCAGTGCCTGTCTGGCAATAGGTAGATGATGAATACGTAAATGATGCATTATCCCTCGGTGTAACGGTAATGGTCACAGTGATCGGATTACCGGTACAGCCACCCGCAGTCGGAGTGATCGTATAAACAGCCGTTCCCGAGCTTGCAGTTGTAGCAGTCAGCACCTGTGCAATAGAAGCTCCGGATCCCGGAGAAGCACCTGAAACATTCGTCTGAACCACAGTCCAGCTGAACGTTGTTCCTGCAATGTTACTTGTTAAATTGATCCCGGAAGAAGTTCCGGAGCAGATGGTTTGTGAAGCAGGAGTTGCAGTCACCACCGGTTTTGGATTTACAGTGATCGGCACTATGATCGCTGCACCGGCACAGCCGCCAAAGCTTGGTATGATTGTATACGTTGCAGTACCGGCTGTTGTGCCGGTTGCAGTCAATACCTGTGTAATGGTTGAACCTGAGCCCGCAGCTCCGCCCGAAACACCGGATTGCGATACTGTCCATGAGAAAGTAGTGCCTGCAACAGAACCCGAAAGTGAGATCCCTGTTGAGCTTCCTGAACAGATCGTTTGAGAAGATGGCGTTGCTGTTGCCGATGGCGCCGGGTTTACAGTAATTGTTACAGCAATAGGCGTTCCGGTACATCCTCCGATAGAAGGAGTGATCGTATAAGTGGCTGTTCCTGCTGAGGCACCTGTTGTGGTGAGCGTTTGCGCAATAGAGTTTCCTGAACCGGCTGTTGCACCGGTTACGCCCGACTGGCTTACAGTCCAGTTAAATACCGTACCGGCAACACTTCCTGTTAAGGAAATGGAGCTTGCACTTCCCGAGCAGATGGTCTGGGAAGCAGGTGTTGCCACCACATTCGGAACCGGGTTAACAGTAATTGTAACGTTCACCGGAGTTCCTGTACAGCCGCCTGCAGTTGGTGTAATTGCATAAACAACAGTACCTGTAGCAGCTCCTGATGTGCTGAGTGTCTGAACAATGCTGGATCCGCTTCCTGCAGAAGAACCGGTAACACCGGATGGGGTAGCCGTCCAGGTATATGTGGTACCCGGAATGTTACTTGTAAGTGAAATGGATGTGGTACCGCCGGAGCAGAATGTCTGTGATGCAGGCGTAGGTGTAACCACAGGCCTTGGATTAACCGTGATCGTTACGGCAACCGGGGTTCCGTTACAACCTCCGAGAGAAGGTGTAACAGTATAAACCACAGTACCTGCAGAAGTACCGGTAGCAGTTAAAGCTTGTGCGATACTGGTACCGCTTCCGGCCGTAGCACCTGTTGCTCCTGCCTGTGTAACTGTCCAGCTAAAAGTAGTTCCCGCAACCGTACCAGACAATGCGATAGAAGTATTGCTGCCTGAACAGATCGTTTGTGTGGTTGGTGTTGCTGTAACATTCGGGATCGGGTTCACCGTAATTACAACATTCACAGGATTGCCTGCACAACCGCCGGCTGTAGGAATGATCGTATAAGTAGCGGTTCCCGTAGCTGCACCCGAAGTGTTAAGGGTTTGCACAATGCTTGAGCCGCTTCCGGCTGTGGCACCGGTAACACCGGATTGTACAACTGTCCAGGAGAATGTGGTCCCCACCACGTTACTTGTAAGCGAAATGGAGGTGGAATTTCCTGAACAAATGGTTTGTGCGGCAGGTGTGGCCGTAACCACCGGTTTCGGGTTAACGGTAATTGTAACAGAAATCGGAGTACCGGTACATCCGCCTGCTACAGGCGTGATCGTATAGGTAACTGAGCCGGGAGTTGTTCCCGTAGCTGTTAATGCCTGTGCAATGGTAGCGCCGCTTCCTGCAGTAGCGCCGGTTGCGTTGGTCTGTGAAACGGTCCAGTTGAAGGTAGTTCCTCCAATGTTGCTCGACAGGTTGATTCCCGTGGTACCTCCCGAGCAGATCGTTTGAGAAGTAGGGGTTGCTGTAGCAACCGGTGAGGGGTTCACGGTGATGGTATGCGACTGTGTTGCTGAACAGCTTCCTGAACCAACAACATACGTAACGTTAAATGTACCTGCGCCGGAAACTGCAGGATTAAAGGTATTTCCGGAAACACCTGTCCCCGACCATGTTCCGCCGGCCGTACCTGTAACAAGCGTATTCAGGTTGATGGAGCCTGCTGTAGTACACATTGCTGCAGGGGTTGTCCATGCAGGATTGTTCGGATTGGTAACGGTAATGTTCTGGCAATATGTGTAGGTCGGGCAGGTTCCCGGAGGGTCAAATGAATAGCAAACATTATAGGTTCCTGCAGGTGCAACACCCGGGTTAAATACGGCATATCCCCAGTCTGTTGTGGTCATACAACCCGGACAGGCCGGTGAAATGCTCCATGTAGCCACCCCGGAAATTGTTCCGGGAGGAAAGGAAACCGTTGTACAAAGGGCATCAGTGACCCAGGTTCCCGAATTCAGCACAGTACCGCTTGACACATCGACGATCTGGTAAGGCATATTACCGTCGGCGGTACTTGTTTCACAAAACTGGATATCATTGGTGGCGGAAGGTGACATCGTGGAAAACTGGATGTCTTCATTTGTATTTGTCGGGATCTGGATTCCACAACCCGAGGCTACAGGGCCTGCACAGAGCACAAAAGCAGCGTTTTCAAGCCAGTTGATCTGGAGCGTATTGTTGGTATTGGATGTAAATGAGATCATCACACCCGGCGTGATCGGGTTGCCAAAAGGTGTATTGTTGGAGGCGATCATCCCAAAGGGGGCTGTGCTACAGGCGACCGTTGAAGGAACCGGGCTTCCGTTCGTTAAAAGATAACCGTTACCCGAAGTTACGGTTGGACAGGTGATCGAGCAATCCGAAGGAGGCCCGCTTGTCTGGTTGAAGGTGATGGTACCATTCTGATCGGCGTAATTGGTGATAAGGATCACGTAATATTGCCCGGCACCCGGGGAAACAAGCGTCATTGTTTCTACGGCAGCGGTACTGTATCCGCAATCTTCAATATTACCGGAGCATGCGTGATCTCCGGTACATGAGCCTGTTAAGGTGTTACAGGCATTTGCCATGCTGGGGAAAGGCCCCCAGGCAATGAAATCGACGTCAATCCCGGTTCCTGCGGTATTTACCTGGCTGATGTTATACACCATGTTTCCCGGCCCTGTTGTCTTTACAAAGAACCAGGCTGGGTTTGGCTGCGTAAGCAAACATCCGTAGCTCGGCCCCGACTGTGAAACAGTAGATGTATTATTAGCGAAAGTAGCGCTTCCGCAGAATGGAGTTGCACTGGCACAGTTGCTGCCCTGGGCAAATATTGCTCCTGAAGATACTACAACAAATGCAAAAAAGAATAGTATTCTTTTCATATGGCTTGGTTTAGGTGTTCGTAGAGAGGTTTAAAGCGATTAGTTCTTAGGATATTGCAGGTCGATCTTCTCCTTCACCCTGTCTTTCAGCAGATCTCGGTGATTTGAAAAATACGCATCCACCACCTGGTTATATTCTTTAAGGTTCCATTGTTTTTCATATGGAGGAAAATCAGCGGGAAGCTCTGAAACGATCATGCTGTTAAGGAATTCAGCCCTTCTGCCCATGTACTTATCATTTACATCGTACGGAAGAGGTGCTGTTTCAGTGCTCTTCACCTGGGATGAAGTGGCTGCAGCCCTCGGGTTTACCGGGGTTTCCTGTGAAGCCGGCTGCGTGGTTACAGTGGTGGTCGGGGCTTGCTTTGCAGCTGTGTTTTTTTGCTGCGAGAATACACTAAGGCTTAATAACAAAAAGGAGAGAGTAAAAACCTGTTTCATGTACGATGAGATTTATGTTTTTAAATATAAAATGGAATATTTCAACGATAAAGATATAAAAAAATACACAGCATGCAAAAAAAGAACAATCCGTTCCCATCAGATGCGAAACAGCTCCGGATAGTTGCATAAAGGACTTTTTTTCTGAATTATGGGCAAAAATCAGATATCAGCGGGAGGAGCGCGACATCAGGCCGTAATAATAAGCTGATTTTTGCTTATCGCCCCTGGCCTGGTACCAGTTGGCCAGGAAAGCATTCACTCCCCTGTTGTTGGAGTTGTATTGTATTGCTTTTTCAAGGTATGGCAGGGCTTTCACGGTATCGCCGTTCATGAAGTACACATTCCCGATGTTCACATACATTACATCCGATTTTATTCCTTTATCGATCGCCTCCTGGTTCAGGCGGAGGATCTTATCGAATTTTTTCTGCATCCCATACATATTGCTCAGCGCCTGGTAGGCAGTTGTGAACTTAGGGTTCAGCTTCAGCGACCGTAGATAACATTTTTCCGCAAGGTCGTATTTCTGCGCTGCTGCATAACAGCTTCCGAGATTGAAATAGGCTTCCACATAATTGGAATCCAGCTCCACTGCCCTTTCGAGATGTTTTGTTGCTTTCTCATTGTCGCCCAGGTAGGTGTAATACAACATTCCGATATTATTGTGCGAGGATGTATAATCCGGTATGATCCTGATCGCTTCCAGGTAATGCTCCTCTGCTTCCAGCACCAGCCGCTTCTTTTCAGCTTTCGACAGGCGCGGCTCCGCTTTCACTCTTGCAAGTGCGGTAGCTGCAAGGAGCGAATGCGTGTGCGCCGATTCCGATCCGGTTTCAACATCGGTATGGTACAAAGTGTAAGCATCCTTCCAGTCGGCATTCCTGGAAAACGACTTGCCTCCGTATAGCACGGCGAGCAGCGCAATGGTGATCCAGTAGCCGTTGTTCAGCGATTTTAACCTGAAAGCAATGTTCTGCAGCGGCACTTTAAAATACTTCAGCAGGAAATAAGCTGCAACAATGCACAATCCTACAGAAGGAATGTATGCAAAACGCTCACCGACAATCCCTACAACAGGCACTAATACATTCGTGAACATGGAGATGGTGACAAGAAAATAAATGATGCCGTAAGCCCAGAGCTCTTTGACCGCTTTACGTTTTACGATGAGATACGCAAGCCCGATGAGGAGGAGGATCATGATCCATACAACCGCATTGCCCCAGCTGACGATAGGAACCTGGTTATAGCCATAGTAGGCGATCAGCGGATGCGGGAACAAAAACATCTTCAGATAAAAATACAGGCTGTAAAAGCCCTGCGGGATACGCTCAGGCAATGTGGAATGAATGAACAGGGGATTTTCCCATAACAGCAATGTACGCACACTGGTGTTCATCACCGACCTTGCTGCGAGCCTGAATGAGATAATAACAGGAAGGTAAGTGAGAAGGATCCACCTGATCTTTTTCCAGCCTGCATCGCGGAAGAACCACATGGAGAAAGGAATGATTGCAAAGAAGGTGATCGCATCCTTTTTCGACATGATGGCAAGCAACAGAAAAAAGAATCCAAGCGCAAGGTTGACAAAAGGTTTTCCTTTTCCTTCAGTATAACGGAGATAAAACATAAGACTGCACATGCAACCAATGAAGCTCATCATGACGTCCCTGTTCTTGAGGCTGATCACCACTTCGGAATGAAGCGGGTGAATTAAAAAAAGCAGCACAACGGTGAGCGCAAAAAGATAATGATAGGCAGGAAGCAACCTCAGCAGCACGTAGAAGAGCAGCACGAGGCAAAGAATATACATGAGTATGTTTAAGAAATGGCTGAGGTGCGGGCTTTCTCCGAAGAACTGGTACTCGATAGCATAGGTTACTTTAACGAGCGGGCGGTATTCAAAGCTGGCCTTCTCTTCAAGGGCATAGGTGCTGCGGAAGATCTCGGGAATTTTTGCGATCCCGCCATGCACCTGCTTGTTATTGTGGATCACATATTCATCATCCATCGAATAGCCGTTGCCGATGCTTTTACCATAGATGAGAAAGGTAAGCACGCAAAAAAGGAAGATGCAATTCTTGAATGTTTTTTTATCGATCGAAGGAGGAAGCGAAATGAAACGTGCCATACAGGAGCTTTATGCAAACAGTCAAATTTATAAAATACTTTGCAATGCCGTTCAATTATAATATAAATCATTGGGGTATTTTTTTAAATTTGCAGTAAACAGCCTTTACGTGAGCGCCTACATCCAAGCCATCAGCTATTACTTACCCGAACAGTCACTCTCCAACAGTGAGCTCTGCGATATTTTTCCTTCGCTTACGGAGAATGACATATTCAAGCGCACCGGCATCCGGAAACGGCACATTACAAAAGATGGCGTTGTTGGCTCGGACCTCGGCTACGAAGCCGCTATGAAACTGTTCAGCGAACACGGCATTGATCCGTCAACGATCGATTTTTTAATTTTTTGCACGGAAGGCCTTGATTACAAAGGCCCGGCAACGGCATGCATCCTTCAGCACCGCTTAGGTTTGCCGATCAGCTGCGGCGCCATCGACGTTCCGTTCGGCTGCACAGGCTTCACTTACGGGCTCAGCGTTGCAAAGGGACTGATCGAAAGCGGGCAGGCAGTTTCCGTGCTGCTGCTTACTTCGGATATTCCGTCAACAGTGATCCATCCATCGGATGCTGAACTGCGGATGATCTTCGGGGATGCGGGAGCCGCGACACTGATCACATCGAACGAAGCGTTCAGCAAGGGAGTCGGGAAATTTTCTTTCGGCACCGATGGAAGCGGCGCAGATAATTTGATGGTGGAACGCAGCGGCACACGCAATGCGGCGGATGCCGAATGGTTTGAAAAGAACAAGGATGTTGGGGGAATGAAATACGGGCAGATGAAAATGAATTCACTCGAAATCTTTTCATTCGCCATGCGCGTGGTACCGCCGATGATCAACGACATACTCACAAAAAATGAGCTGAAGAAAGAAGACATCGACCTTTTTGTTTTCCACCAGGCAAATACTTTTTTACTGAGCGTGCTTCGCAGAAAATTAAAGATAGAAGAGGATAAATTTTTCATGTACATGGAAGAGGTAGGCAATACCGTTTCCGCCTCCATTCCTATCGCCCTGTACGAAGCCATAAAAGCCGGGAAAGCAAAAAAAGGAAGCACGGTGCTGCTTGCATCTTTCGGGATCGGTTATTCATGGTCGGGAACGGTTGTGAGGTTATAAAAAAATTACGTACTTTAGAGAAGATTTCCGCTTCAACATTACCGGATAAAAAACACTATGGACATTACTACTTTTATCAGCCAGATAGAAAACGAAATAGAAGAGCTGACACCCGGCTCTCTTACACCGGAAACAGAATTCACTTCCCTGAAAGAATGGAGCTCGATGCATGTGCTGATCCTGATCGCGCTCATCGATACGGAATACAATGTCACCATCACAGGAGCTGACCTTCAGCAATGCAAATCGGTGAACGATCTTTTTAACGTAGTAAAAAGCAGGGTATAAATTATGGCATTCCTTTCTGTTGGCAATATCAGGATCAGGGGCATGGCTGCCTGTGTTCCGCAGCACACGGAAAGCAACAGGGACTACGACTGGATCTCTGAAAAAGAGCGTGAGCTGCTGATCAAAACAACAGGCATAGAAAGCAGGCGGATCGTGCAGAACGGCATGTGCACTTCGGACATGTGCTACGAATCTGCAAAGCAACTGCTCGATCATTTCAACACTGACAGAGCAGAAGTTGAAGTGCTGATCTTTGTTTCACAATCGCCCGATTATATTTTACCGGCAACAAGCATTATTTTACAGGACCGCCTCGGCCTTCCGAAAAGCACCATGGCCTTTGACATCCAGCTGGGATGCTCGGGCTACCTGTACGGACTTTCGGTGATCACCAATTTAATGAGCAGCGGCAATTTCAAAAAAGGCTTGCTGCTTGCCGGTGATGTTTCCAGCTTCTCACAATCAAAAAAAGACAAGAGCACCTATCCTATTTTCGGTGATGCAGGAACTGCAACCTTGCTGGAATATGATCCTTCCGCAGAAAAAATAAATTTCAATTTACAGAGCGATGGCTCCGGCTACAAAGCCATCATGATCAGCGATGGCGGCTTGCGCAACCCGTACACCAGCGAATCGGAAGTGATGAAAGAACAGGAACCGGGGATCATCAAAAACAAACGCAATTTAATTCTCGACGGCATCGAGGTTTTTAATTTTTCATTGCGTGAAGCGCCGCAAAATGCGCAGGCATTGATGAAGCACTTAGGCACTTCCACCGAAGATTACGATTATTTTATATTTCACCAGGCGAATAAGATCATGAATGAAAGCATCCGGAAGAAGCTGAAGCTGCCTGCGGAGAAAGTCCCTTATTCGCTGGAAACATTCGGAAACACAAGCTCTGCCTCTATTCCCCTTACCATTGTTACGCAGCTGCAAAACAAAACGCTGAACAGCACATCGCTGTTCCTTTCGGCATTCGGAGTGGGATTATCATGGGGCTCGGCCAGCCTGCATGTAAAAGATATGGTTTGCTTACCTTTAATTGAATTGTAAAATGACAGCTTTTCACCTTCACAATAAAACCATTCTTGTTACCGGCGCATCATCCGGCATCGGCCGGCAGGTAGCCATCAGCATCTGCGAAATGGGCGGCAACGTGGTGATCACGGGACGGAGCGAAGAGCGATTGAAGGAAACATTTTCATTGCTGAAAAGCGGCAACAACAAAAGCATACAAGCAGAGCTGCTGGACGATGAGGAAGTGCAAAGCTTAGTTACGCAGCTGCCTTTGCTGGATGGCATTGTGAATTGCGCAGGCACAGTGAATCCTTATCCCATCAAATTCCTTTCCGGCAAAAAAATTGACGAAGTATTTAACATCAATTATAAAGTGCAGGTGGTGCTTACGGCACAGGCAACGCGTGCAAAAAAACTGAACAAAGGAGCATCGGTTGTTTTTCTTTCATCGATCTCCGCACAGCACCCGCACCGCGGAGGAGCGCTGTATGCAGGATCAAAAGCGGCAATTGAAGCGTTCAGCAAAGTGGTGGCGCTTGAATTTTTCCACCTGCAGATCCGCTCCAACTGCATTGCACCGGCTATGGTAAAAACGCCGATGTACGACAAAGCGGAGGCGCAGGGCACCAAGGAACAGATGGATGCACACATCAGCAAATACCCGCTGGGCGCAGGAACTCCGGAGGATGTAGCCAATGCCGCCATCTTTTTATTATCCGACGCTTCAAAGTGGATCACGGGAACAACCATCACCCTCGACGGTGGCTTTTTATTAGGAGGTTTATAAAATGGACAAAACGGATGTATCTGTTGTAATACCGGTATTTAACAGCAAGGAAACACTGCGTGAGCTGTGTTCAAGGATCGACGCCACATTCAGGCAAACAGGCAAATCATACGAGCTGATCCTCGTGGATGACGGCAGCAGGGATGAGAGCTGGAGCGAGATCGAAAAGATCAAGGCAGACTCTGCTTTTAACATTTCCGCGATCAGGCTTTCTAAAAATTTCGGGCAGCACAATGCGATCCTCTGCGGATTTAATTTCTGCAAAGGTGAGGTCGTGATCACGATGGACGATGACCTGCAACACCCGCCGGAAGAGATCCCCAAGCTGATCAGCGCTTATGAAAAAACAGGAGCGGATATCGTTTACGGGCTTCCGCTGAATAAAAAACACTCTCCTGTGCGCAATGCAGGAAGCTTTATGGTAAGGAAAACATCCGACCATACCAACAGCAAAAACAAGAGCGGTTCTTCATTCCGGCTTGTGAAGGTTTCGCTTACCAACAAACTGCTGCAGAACCACAGCCACAATTTTTTATTCATCGATGCTGTGCTCGGATGGTACACGGGCAGGATCGAAAATGTGGATGTGGAGCATCATCCGCGTAAAGCAGGCGCATCGGGCTATACGCTCCGGAAGCTGATGCTTACTTATTTCGACATCCTGATCAACTACAGCGCCGGGCCTTTAAGAATACTTACGTACGGCGGATTATTTCTTTCCATTTTATTTTTCTTTACAGGCCTGCGCTTTGTTTATAAAAAGATCTTTCATGATGTGCCGCTCGGCTACACCTCTTTAATTGTGAGCGTGCTGTTCAGCACCAGCCTGATCCTGTTCTGCCTGGGCATCATCGGGCAATACCTGTACAAGCTGTACCAGCTGCAGAACAAACGCCCTCCCTACTCCATTGAAACGCAACTGTAATGAGAATTCATAAATACGGAATAACCTTAACGCGTTTAAAGGAGAAGGACATTGAGCTGGTGCGTGAAAAGCGCAACTCCGAAGAGATAAAAGCAAGCATGCAGTTCAGGGAAAACATTTCGGCGGAAATGCAGAAGGAATGGTTTCAGCGGGTGAACAATATCTACAATAATTTTTTTATCATTACCGCCGATAACAAACAGATCGGCATGATCGACGGGAAGAACATCGATTACGTGAAGCGCACTTCCGAAGGCGGGATGTTCATCTGGGACAGGGATTACTGGGGCAATATTCATCCGGCGCTGGCATCGGTGATCATGAGCGATTTTAATTTCATCATCAACGAGTTCGAAAAAAATTACATCAAGATCCTCCGCTCAAACCCAAAGGCGATAGGCCATAACAGGCAACTGGGATATGTCCCTTCAAACGACTTTGAGCATTCGGATGAAGTGGAATGGTTTGAGCTTACAAAAGAAAATTATTTCAGCCACATCAAAAAACTGCGGAAAGCCATTGCTTCCGGCACAGGCGATGCTTCCCTCTTAACTGTTGACGATTTTGAATTTACCGATGACACGGAAGCTGAGCTGAAAAAATTGTACTCGCCCCTGCCGGGCTATTTAAAAACGAAGATCAATCATTGCTTAAAAAGGGACGGACAGCAGCAGCTGCCGCCAACTGATAACAACACAAACCGGTGAAGCAGGATAAAAAGCCATATTATTCTTTTGTGCACAACAGGGAAAGGATCGATGCGAAAGAGACGTTCTTTGATCCGTCTTCCTTTGCATGGACGGCGGAGATTGAAAAAAATCATCCTGTTATTCTTAATGAGATCTCTGCATATCTCAACGGCCGCAATGCACTGAAGCCTTATTTTGCAACAGAGATGATGAGTGCCCCTGAAAAGTGGAAGGCATTCAGCTTTTATTTCTGGGGATTGAAAATGGATGCAGATGCCTGTAACCGCTGCCCGGAAACGATCCGGCTGCTTGAGCGTATTCCCCATGTTATCTCCGCTTCCGTAAGCGTACTCGAGCCGCATGCTGAAATAAAAGGGCATTTCGGGGATACCGATGCGATCTACCGCTGCCATTACGGGCTCATTGTTGAAGGAACGTTGCCTGAATGCGGCTTCCGGGTTGGTTATGATGACAAGAGCTGGGAGAATGGAAAGTTCCTGGTCTTTAATGATGCCAATTATCACAGGGCATGGAACCATACGGATCACAGGAGAGTGGTGCTGATTCTTGATGTGGTCAGGCCGCAGTTCACAAACAGGAAAACATGGATCTGCGCACGGGTGCATGGCAATATCATGTGGCTGACAGCTGCACAGGCTACAGGAATTTTCAAAGGCCGCAAAAACCTGTTCACCAAAACGCTCACGTTCCTTTTCGCTTTATTTGCATGGGCAAGGCTTCATTCCTTAAACCGGAAATCGGCGTGGTTGTAGTAGTTTGAGATCTTAAACTTTTCGTACAGCTTTTTATTGAACCGGCCTACAGCATCGCGGATCCCGAAAGGCATTTTGTAATAGCTGCGGATGATGAAAAAATCGAGGTAGATCCTTGCAAGTGCAAGCAAAGCACGGATGCGGAAACTTAATGCTGACCTGTGTGTTTCAGGAACGTACCCGTACTGCTTTGCATAATCGCCGGCAATGAAATCCGCCAGCTCAATGTCGCTTTCCGAAAGCGTTTCCTTCCATTTATTGATCTGTTTTGTATTGATCGGCTTTACGAGATTCGGATGCACATTTTTTATCTCCTCCACATATTTTTCTCCTGTCACCTGCTGCATCTTCGTGTGAAAATCAAACATGGCCGGGTTAAACCTGATCTGCAAAAAATCACAGATCTCCGGCACAACGCGTGAAGGATCGGAGGCAAGGTCCTCATACTTCAATGTGTAAAAATTTTTCTCATTCCCCTTTTTCGCCTGCTCTATAAATATGTTGTAAACCTTCCAGCCCTGGGCAAGCTGGGCAACGCTTTGCCGCTGAAACACTTTTTTGTTCGATACGATATTATCCCGGTAATCCCTCACAAGGTGAATGAACTTCGCATCGGGGAACACTTCTGAAAGCTCTTTGATGAAAACGGAATAGATCGGGTTTTTATCTCCGAGCAACGTGATGCGGCCCTTGGGAAATGGCGAAGGATAATTCAGATAGATGAGCTTGCAGAGCACAGGAAATGTAAGCTCTTTGATGGGAAGCGCGTCGATGCTTTTGCGCAGCTTAACTGCATCAACAGACCAGTAGCGGCTGAATTTTTTATCCTTGTACAGGTCTTCTGTAAAAGCATCAAGCAAAGCGGGAGTCCATTCGGTAATGCTAAAATATTTTTGCTTCAGGTGGACGATCAAGCGCGATTCCAGGGGAAGGATCACATTCTCATTGGCATCCAGGATCGTTTGCATAAGCGTGGTACCGGAGCGGCCTTTTGCAACAATGAAAACAAAGGATAACTGCTTGATCTCTTCAACAGACATGAGGCCAAATGTATCCATAAAAAAACGCAATACAAAATTGTACTGCGTTCCTTCATGCGATAACTATTTTTATTTTTTTGCCTTCTGAGAGCGCTTATAGCTTACCAGTTCAGAGGTAGGCATTGCTGTTCCATCCACATTCACTGTTTCGATGCCAGCCTGCTGGAAGATCTTTTCCAAACGCTCAATCGCTCTTTGCTTATCCATCTTCATGGTGTAAACCGACACATTTCCCTGTGGTTCTGTGCTGTGCACTTCCTGCACACCTTCGCCATTTTTCAAAGCAGTTTCAAATCTGAGCCTTGTTGCATTATCAGTAATATTATCAAGGCGGAAGGTCACCACAACGGTTTTCTCATCAGCAACCTGTTTCGAAGTTTCGCTGTTCAGGAAAGCTGTTGATTTCTGTGCGAATGTGTGTACTGATAATCCCATTAACAATGCGATCATAAGTGAGCAGGAGAGTTTTTTCATCTTGATTTTTTTTCGTTGTTTATAATTCGTGTTTCAATTACTAATTAAATAACTGTACAAAGCCGGTGAAGTCGTATGCTTTTCCATCCACTCCTTTTCCGGAGATCATCCAAAAATAAGTACCGTCAGGGGCAGCGCTGCCATTTTTCGCTTTTCCATTCCAGCCCATGTTTTCGTCTGACCACTCATACATTTTCAGTCCCCAGCGGTCGTAAACGGTGGCTTTGAATTCGCTCAGCCCCTCTGCTATCACCGGGTGGAATATATCGTTGTGCCCGTCGCCGTTCGGTGTGAACACATTCGGCGCAAGAAGGGCAGAAAGCTCATCCACATGTACGCCGATGCTTGCCGTATCCCTACAGCCGTTGGCATTGGTAGCGATAAGAACGATGGTGTAATTACCCATGCCGGTATATACGGTAGACGGATTTGTTGCCGCAGAGGTTGCACCGTTCCCAAAATTCCATGCATAAGACACAGCATTTAAGCTGCCATTGAGTGTGGTAACGCTTACCGGCGCCATTCCTGAAAGCGGTGTGGCCGTGAATGCAGCGGTGATCGGGTCAACATCCACCACCTGGGAGGACGTTGAAGAGCAGCCGCTTTGCGTTACGCTGTAAGTAATGGTTGTATTACCTGATAGCCCGGTAGGGTCAAAAATATTTCCGCTTACGCCGCTTCCGCTGAACGTTCCGCCTGCCACGCCTGTAACAAGCGTGCCCAGGTCAACAGGAGCTGCTGATTCGCAGATGAACGAAGGCATTGACCATGCAGCGCTTGGCGTTGGAAGCACCGTGATGGATACTGTTCCGGTATCTCCGCAGGCTCCTGCTATGCCGTATGAAATGGTGTATGTTCCCGGAGTTGCTGTAGCAGGGCTGAACAATCCTGTAGCAGGATTTGTAATTCCTGTTCCCGACCATGTTCCGCCGCTGCCTGCCGCCGATAAGGTGAACGGCGATGCTGTCTGGCACATTGGCGATACAGAGGTGATCGTTGCATTTGCATTTGGTGTTACCGTGATGACGTGTGTGGTTACGGAAGTACATGGTACAGTTCCTACAGTATAAGTAACTGAAATGCTTCCCGATAATCCGGAAGGATTGAATGTGCTGCCCGTTACACCTGTTCCGCTCCAGGTTCCGCCTGCAGTTCCTGTAACCAATGAGTTCAGGTTAACAGGACTTGCATTCGCACATACAGATGTGCTTGTCCATGCAGAGCTTGCAACCGGGGTAACTGTAATGTTCTGTGTGGAAAGGGACACGCATGGTGCCGTACCTACGGTGTAGGTTACAGAGATCGGCCCTGACAAACCGGAGGGGTTGAATGTGCTGCCCGTTACGCCGGTTCCGCTCCAGGTTCCGCCGCCGGTTCCGGTCACTAATGTATTTAAGTTAAGCGGTGTTGCGCTGGAACACATAGAAGTGGTTGTCCATGCCGGGTTAGCAGCCGGAGTTACCGTGATATTCTGCGTGGAAGTTGCACTACAGCCTACAGGCCCGACAGTATAGGTTACCGCGATTCCTCCTGATAAGCCTGAAGGATTGAATGAGTTACCGGTTACACCTGTTCCGCTCCATGTACCGCCTGTGGTACCTGTAACAAGCGAATCGAGATTGATGGTGGTAGCGCTCGAGCACATGGATGTGGTGGTCCATGCAGCGCTTGAAGCAGGAACAACAGTGATGTTCTGAACAAGCGTGTCCTGGCAGGGAAGCGAGCCAACTATATAAGTAACGGCAATATTTCCTGATAAGCCGGCCGGATCGAAGGAACTCCCGGTTACGCCGGTTCCGCTCCATGTTCCACCGCTTGTTCCTGTAACAAGTAAATCAAGGTTAATGGCAGCAGAACTTGCACATACAGAAGTGGTGGTCCATGCTGCATTTCCTGCAGGTGTTACGGTTATATTTTGTGCAGAGCTTGCCTGGCAGCCTACAGGCCCTACGGTGTAGGTCACTGAAACCGGCCCGGACAATCCATTCGGATCAAACGAGCTTCCTGTTACACCCGTTCCGCTCCAGGTTCCCCCGGCAGTACCGGTAACTGTAGGATCAAGGCTAAAGACAGCTGCATCCGAGCACATCGAAGTGGTGGTCCATGACGCATCAGAAAGTGGAACTACGTTAATGTTCTGTGTGGAAACAGCCTGGCAGGGCGCAGTGCCTGCCGTGTAGGTTATTGCAATGTTTCCTGATAAGCCGGAAGGGTTGAATGTGCTGCCTGTCACTCCTGTTCCGCTCCAGGTTCCGCCGCTGGTGCCTGTAACAAGACTGTCGAGGTTTACCGGTGAGCTGATCTGGCAGATGGATGTGGTGGTCCAGGAGGCATCCGAATTCGGGATCACCGTAATGTTCTGCATGGACGTGGCAATACAGGTTGAGCCTACTGAATAGGTTACAGGGATAGCACCTGACAAGCCGGAAGGATTAAAAACACTTCCGCTCACACCAGAGCCGCTCCATGTTCCGCCGCTGGTGCCGGTGAGCAATGAGTCAAGGTTTATAGGGCCATTGTTCGCACATAATGGAGCTGTTGTAGTCCAGGAAGGATCGGGGCCCGGGATCACGGTGATTGTAATCGTATCCGCACCTGCGCAGGATCCTGGAATTGTGTAAATGACCTGGCTGGAAGGCGAAGCTGCCGAAGGGTCAAAGGTTCCTGATGCTGCATTGGTAATGCCCGGACCGCTCCATGTTCCGCCGGCTATATCAACGGCCAGGTTAAAAGGAGAAGTGGTGGAGCATTGTGTCGGAACGCTGGTAATGGTCGGAGGCGTATTCGGTGTTACAGTGATGTTGAGCGTGGATGTTCCGCCGCAGGGAGGTGTTCCGACTGTATACGTAACTGCAATGCTTCCTGAAAGTCCGGATGGATCGAACATGCTGCCGCTTACACCGCTTCCGCTCCATGTTCCGCCGGCTGTACCTGTAACAAAAGTATTCAGGTCGATGGCCGGATCAACCACGCACATTGGCGGTGGCTGCGACCATGCAGCGCTTGAGCTTGGATTAACGGTAACTACAGTGGTGGCTGTACAGGTTGCTGTTGCGTTTGTTACGGTAACGGTGTATGTGCCTGACATTGCTGTAGTGGAAGAAGAAAGAGTCGGGTTTTGTAAAGGGGATGTATAACCGCCCGGGCCTGTCCAGCTGTATGTTCCACCACCTGTTGCACTGAGTGCGATAGTTGAGCCTGCACAATAAGGGCCTGTATTATTGGCTGTTGCCGCACAGGTAATGCAGGGCACCGGTGATGTATAACCTTGTGAAAGAACGCAGGTAGCATCGGCAGAAAAAGCTGCTGTAACTGTACAGCCTGCACCGTCAGCAGTTATGCCAGGTATGGTATAGGAAACAGGGCTTGAAAAAGGAGCACTGATAGTGGTGCTTCCACCGCAGGAGCTGCTGACTGTGAGTGTTCCGGTTGTCGGGGGATAGGTCACGCTCACCTGTCCCGAAACCGAATAGAGCCCGGTTGAAGGGTTACAGGCGCCCGGAGTGGCGGTAACGCTGGTTATATTACAAAGCACCGCGCAGTTGGTTGTACCTGCACCGCCTGTTTGTGAAAAGCTGATATTCCCGGCCTGTCCGGAATAGTTGGTCATGAGCAGCAGGTAAAACTGTCCTGTTGAAGCACCTGTGATATCCACCACCTCTGTAGCTGCAGTGGAATAGCTGCAATCCACAATGTTTCCGGCGGAATATCCCGGGCACATGGCTGCCTGGTTGGCAAATGGCCCCCAGCAAACAAAATCCACATCGATCCCGGAACCTCCTGTGCTGGTCTGGTTGATCGTAATGCTAAGGTTCCCCGGGTTGAGGATCTCCATGAAATACCATACAGGGTTCGGAGTAGATCCGAGGCATCCGTAAGCTCCGCCGGCGCCTATTGAAGGCAAGCCTGTATTGTTTGGAAAGTTATAGGTTGTTCCTGTGCAGAATGGTGCTGCATTCGCGCAGTTGTCACCTGACTGGGCGTGCAGGGTGTTAGCAGTAAAAAACAGGCCAATGCCCATGAACAGAAGAAGGAGCTTTTTCATTCTTTTAATTTAGAGTGGTTAGAGTAAAATCAATTCTGTGTTTCTGTTAGATCGATTCTTTAATTCAATTTTTTTTGTTCATTTCCAGTAGTTTAGGGAGTGCTAAAATACCAGCTACAATAATAGGACATTCCGGCCCGAAAAAAAAATGCTGTTCTTTTTCCTTTTTTCAGATGACTAACAAGGCCGACAGGTTGCATGGCTTTTATCACCAAACGATTAACTTTTCAACAATTTTAAAACCTCAAAAGCAAAATTTTATCTTTATAGCTTAAATTTTGAAGATTTACGAATGACGAAAAATTATTTAGATGAACTGAACCCCGTACAGCGTGCAGCGGTAGAATGCACGGAAGGCCCGGTAATGATAATAGCCGGTGCCGGCTCCGGCAAAACCCGTGTTTTAACTTACCGGATAGCACATCTCATGGAGAAAGGCGTTGACCCTTTCAATATACTGGCCCTCACTTTTACAAATAAGGCTGCCCGCGAAATGAAGGAGCGGATCGGCAAGATTGTAGGAAAAAGCGAATCAAAGAACCTGTGGATGGGTACTTTTCACTCTGTCTTTGCACGGATCCTGCGATCTGAAGCAGAGCATCTGAATTATCCTAAAAATTTCACCATCTACGATACGGACGACTCCAAAAGCCTGATCAAAACCATTTTAAAGGAACAGGGATTAGATGACAAGATCTACAAGCCGGGAACCATCCTTTCGAGGATCTCCGCTGCCAAAAACATGATGATCTCCCCTGAGAAGTACCTCGAAAATTCGCAGGCAATGGAGGATGACCGGGCGGCAGGGCGGCCTAAAACGGGAATAATTTACCAGATCTACAGCAACCGATGCTATAAAGCCGGTGCAATGGATTTTGATGACCTGCTTTATAAAACCAACATTTTATTAAAAAACAAGAAAGAAGTATTATACAAGTACCAGCATAAATTCAAATACATCTTAGTAGACGAGTACCAGGATACCAACTTTTCGCAATACGTAATTGTAAAACAGCTTGCCGCTGCATTTCAGAATGTTTGCGTGGTTGGTGACGATGCGCAGAGTATTTATGCCTTCCGAGGTGCCGACATCCAGAATATCCTGAATTTTGAAAAGGACTATCCTGATCTGAAAATGTTCAAGCTGGAGCAGAACTACAGGTCGACCAAGAACATTGTCGGCGCGGCCAATAATGTGATCGCGAAGAACAAGGAGCAGCTGAAAAAAAATGTGTTCACAGAGAATGATGAAGGGGAGCTGATCAAAGTGGTGCGTAACGACAGCGACAATGCCGAAGGAAATTTTGTGGCAAACTCGATCTTTGAAACCAAGATGAACGAGCAGGCGCACAACAGGGATTTCGCGATCCTGTACCGCACCAACGCACAGTCACGCGCCATGGAGGAAGCCTTACGCAGGCAGAACATCCCTTACCGCATTTACGGCGGCTTATCATTTTACCAGCGTGCAGAAATTAAAAACATTTTAGCATATTACCGCCTTACGATCAACAATCACGATGAAGAATCGCTGAAGCGCGTGATCAATTACCCGGCGCGCGGCATCGGCGATACAACGCTGGAAAGAATTATTGTTGCAGCAAACGATCATAATGTGAGCTTATGGACGGTGATCGAGAACATCAATGAATTCGACATCGGGCTGAATGCCGGGGCAAAAACAAAAGTGGACGAATTTGCAACCATGATCAAAAGCTTTTCGGCCATGCTGAGAACACATCATGCATTCGACCTCGGGCAGCACATTGCAACGCATTCGGGCATCCTCCGCGACCTGTATGCCGATAAATCCCCGGAAGGCGTGAGCCGCCATGAGAATATCCAGGAGCTCCTGAACGGTTTGAAAGAATTCACCGAAAGCGAAATTGAAACGATCGGGGATGCTGATATTGACCAGATCGCTGAAACGGATGACAATACAGCTGCGGTGCTCAATCCAACGGGTTCCGGGAGCACAAACCTGTTCTCGGAAGAGGAAGCGGCAGAAAAAGCGAATGCAACCATTACGCTGGAGCCAACGCTGGACATCTTCATGCGGGACATTGCACTGATGACCGATGCCGATAAAAAAACAGAAAAGGAAGAAGATAAGAACCGGGTAGTGCTGATGACCATTCATGCGGCAAAGGGATTGGAGTTTAAATATGTTTACATTGTCGGGCTTGAAGAAAACCTCTTTCCTTCTCAAATGTCCATAACCTCACGCGCCGACCTCGAAGAAGAGCGCCGGCTGTTCTACGTTGCGCTTACACGCGCCGAAAAACGCGTAACCCTCTCCTACTCCACCAGCCGCTATAAATGGGGCAACCTGGTATTCAGCGAGCCGAGCCGTTTTATTGAAGAGCTCGACCCGAAATTCCTCGAGATGCCGGCGGAAAATCACGGGCGTATGTTCGGCGATGAAGAATATTCCTTAAAGCCGAAACCAAAATTACAGGTGAACAAACCAAAGGAAACATTTGTGCAGCGGCCGGTGATGGGAAAAAAATTAGTGAAGGTAAATTCCGCTTCGAAAAACACGAGCGATTTCGATACTGAAAGCCTGCGCGGCCTGCAGGTGGGCTCTCTTGTGGAGCATGAGCGTTTCGGAAACGGGAAAGTGATCGGCATGGATGGCGATTTCCCGAATAACAAAGCTACCGTGATGTTTGAGGGCATAGGACAAAAGCAACTGCTTGTAAAATTTGCGAAGCTGAGAATTGTAGGATGATGATTTTATTTACCTTTCGGGGGTATACAACAACAATGAAAAAAAATAAAACATACCTGGTTATTTTATTCTGCATGCTGCAGATGTTCTGCTTCGCTCAAACGGATACAGTCATCAACGGCAGGCATTACAGCACTGTGATCAAATATCACAACTTCGACTATAAGGGTAAAAAAGAATCATCCTTTATTACCGCTTATGGCAACATGAAAGATTCGGTGAAAGAGGGAAAGTGGATGTATGTGCTCCCGGATGGAACAGTGCTCGCAACAGGCAGGTTTCACAATGGCTATAAAACGGGCGACTGGAAATACATTGATTACGACAGGCATTATTTTATCGTTACCTGGAAGCGTTCCCGCAAGGTAAAAGACTTTGTAGCCTTCGAAAACAACATCCATCCGCAGCTTGTGGATTACGATACACTGAACAATACAAAAGTGAGGATCAACGGGCACCGTGTTCCGACACCAACTGTTTTTATTTTATAATGCTTTATGAAAAAACTAAAATATTTTTTATTGAAATTACTTTCTCCGAAAGGAGTGATCAGCAAACCAGAAAACAGCAAACCCGCCATGGACAGTAAATCATTCTACGATTTTAAGCTGCGTTCGATCGAAGGAAAAGAGATCGATTTCTCCACTTACAAAGGAAAGAAGGTGCTTATTGTGAACACCGCTTCGGAATGCGGTTACACGCCCCAGTACGACGAATTGCAGCAGCTGCATGAAACGCATGGCAATAAGCTGACGATCATCGGCTTCCCTGCAAATAATTTCGGCGGACAGGAACCGGGAAGCAACGAGGATATCGGTGCTTTCTGCCGGAAAAATTTCGGGGTCACCTTTCAGCTGTTTGAAAAATCGGAAGTGGTGGGAACAGATCAGAACCCGCTTTACCAGTGGCTCACACACAAAGAGCAGAATGGATGGAACGATGAAAAGCCCAACTGGAATTTCTGCAAATACCTTGTGAATGAAAAAGGCGAGCTTGTTAAATTTTACTCTTCTGCAGTAAGCCCGATGAGCGATGAGCTGGTAAGCCTGCTATAACCGGCAACAAAAAGAAAAAGCTGAAAATCAATTTTCAGCTTTTTCTTTTTTATGCTACAGTGGCTTCCTGTTTTGCTTTTTTCGCATCCTTTTCCTTTTTCTCTTTTAAGTATTTATCGAGCTTGCCGTATTCAGCAAGGTGGATGAGGTTGATGTCCTTACGGTACAGCTTGTATGCTTTCCAGATCGGCGGGTTGTTCGCACACATATCGAGGAACATATACAAAGGTGCGATCTTAAAGGAATACAAAGGTGGCAGCCAGCGGTAGCCCACTCCGATCGAGTCGGTCATGTTCTTCACTGCATGCCAGTAGAATGGCGGATTCCATAATACATCCCCCGGCTTCAGGTTCACCTCATAGCCATCGATGTATTTGTAAAGCGCATTCGGAGTTTCATAATCCGGGTTGAATGGATCGAATGGCCCGTCGCCGGCTTTGATCGGCGCATGGCGGTAAACATTACGTACAGGATCCGGATCGAGTACCGCGGAATAATAATGAGAATAAATGATCCATTTCTTTTCACCGTACACCTGCACAAATAAATTGCACTGGTTGGCATTGTGCAAAGGTGTTACAGTTCCCTGTCCACCGATAAACACCTGGAAAGCGTCGAACCATGTAAGCGGGTTCTTACGGTCGAGCAGCCATTTGTAATCAAAATCCTTTATATGCTCCGGGTGCCTGTCGAGCAGCGGATAAAAGCGGTAATATTTTTTTCCGCCTGTGCGGATGTTGTCGATCACTTCAGCAAGCGTGATCGTTTCATAATCATCGGCCATGCGCTCCTGGTTCACCATCACAATTTCATCATCGCCATGCAGGTCCTTAAAATAATCGAGCGACCATTTTTTCACGCAATCCCAATCCTTTGCAGCGCCTTCCAGCACAACAGGGATTCCTTTTCTCATGTAGTGGTTCTTGAACTCCTTTAAGCTAAGGTCTTTCCGGCGCTCGATCGGCTTGATCGACCCTTCTCCGCTTTCCTTCAGGGTTGCGAGGAGACGACGGTAGAATTTGCTCCGCCCTTTCCCCATCCAGCGGAACACTCTTGCTCTTCCGAAAAAGTGATCCATCCATTGGTAAAAGCCATACTGAAGGCGTTGCCCTGTTTTTATATTTCTTCTGAATTCGTACATGGGAAGGGAGTTTTAGTATGTCAAATATATAAAATAAAACAGGAAATGTCAAGCGCAATGCGCGGAGAGCCTCTCCTGCAAGGCTTAAGACATTATATCTTCACCAGCTTTTTCACAGAGCTTCCTTTGCCGGAAACAATCAGCACGGAGTAGATCCCGTTCGCCAACCCGGAGATATTTACCTGCTTCTGCGCCGACCGCAGCACTATTTTTCCATTTACATCAACGATCGTAAGCGATGAAAAATCTGTGGCTTCAACCGTCAGCAGGCCGTTTGCCGGATTCGGATACATCAGGAGATCTTCTTCCTTTGCCTGGTCATCAATTCCCACAAACTGGCTGAGCCTGTATTTCCGGAAGAAGAGCCAGATCTTTTCCGATGCGTTGAAATCCTGGCAGGTAGTGCCGACCGGGAACGTAAAGGGCCAGGTATGCCCGCCGCCATTGATGCGGTAAAACTCTACTGTCGATCCCATCAGGCCGCCATTGTACACAAAATGATCGGCATTGCAGCCGTCGGAAGTGTTGATATCGGGCATTGCATTGTAGGCCGGACTTGGATTGCAGCCGTTATTCAGCACCCAGTATTTTACAAGCGTATCGATCGCGATTGAATAGGAACCGCCGTAAAAAGGAACGGTGCCATCGGCAGTTCCATGGATCTGCATCACGGGAACCGGCCGGCCAGGGCTGCAGGATGTACGCTGCGGGGGCGTCATCGTACCTGTAACGGAAGCGATCGCAGCGATCTTGCTGCTCAAAGCGCATGCAAGTGTATGGCTCATGTAGCCGCCATTGCTCATGCCACAGGAATAAACACTGTTTTGATCTATGTTATAACCGGCGCTAAGGCTGTCGATCAGGTTCGATAAAAATCCGATATCATCCACCGGCATTCCGAAGCCGGAGTTCCATGTCGGCTGTCCCATATAAACAGTGGCATTCGGGTACACCATGAGAAAATGAGCCGTATCTGCGATCGGGGCGAAATTAGTGTAAGCCTGCTCTGCAGAAGCATTGGAAGTGTAGCCGTGAATGTTAAGGATAAGAGGCCATGCAGTGCTTCCGTTGTAGGCAGCAGGCACATACAGCCTGTAATTCCTGTAAACGCCGCCCGACATAATGCTGTCGATCACCGTGGTTTGCGCGCCTGCATACAATGCATTCAATAAAAAGAAGGAAAGGAGGAGTTTTTGTTTCATCCTCAAATTTAAGTTTTTTTTATGAACCCGGGATTTTAACCGCAAAGGCCGCAGAGAAAAAAGCGCAGAGAACACAAAGCCAGGTGATGTTTCAGCGCAAAGGCGCAGAGACGCGAAGCTGTGTGAGTGCAATCAACGCAGTGGTTTTTCCCGCGGAGAAGCAAAGGCTGCAAAGCTGTATGAAGCTCTTTATATTTCCATTGCGGTAATAAACCGGGATATTTAACGTTAGGAGGTAAAATAAATCAATATGCTTACAAAACTTACTTTTCTTGCTTCCCTTCTTTTTGCGCTGAATGTTTCCTTACATGCAGGATGCGGAGGCCCTCACCTGTATTCCGACCGCGGAGGCGATTGTCCGCATGGCGGCATCACCTATGGCCCGGGCTTTATAACGGGCAACCCCGACACTGTATTGAGCTCAGTCGGAACTGCCGATACGATCCATTTCAGCCTGTATTCAGATCCTGATTTTTGTCCGCCAATGGATAGTGTCCGCTGGTTCAGGGACGGCATTCTTATCTATACCGCTCCCCCGGGCGCTCACAACTATTTTCAATTTGCTGCCGCAGGCCCCGGCACATATACCTGTAAGTTCAATTACTGGGGAATGCCGGCAATTTACAGCATCACCTTTTCACCGGCTACCGGCATTTCATCATTGGCTTCTGATGAACCGGCGCTTAGTGTGTATCCCAATCCAAGCACTAACGGAATATATACTCTCAATACGGCCGTTGACGAAAGCTATACCATTCGTGTGGTGGATATTTCAGGCCGCATTGTTTATGAGCTGAATGGGAATGAACAGCAGATCACGCTTGACCTTTCGGATTATACGCCGGGATTTTATTCGCTGGTGTATACAAATGCCAATGGCAGAAAGAGAGTGAAGAAGCTGGTGTATGATTAGACCTTTGCGAATACACTAAAGCGCTGTCAGTTCGAGTGCCCTTCCTTTTTCAGGAAGGGTGTATCGAGAACGAAACCAGAGTGCTGTCAACACTTCTCGATACTCTCCCTCTGGTCGAACTCGAAGTGACGTACAGCCAGCGATAAAATGTTCGTGCGGCTATAATAAAAAACAAAAGCCGTTTCACATTTATGAAACGGCTTTTTAAATACACTTTTCTTTCTTAGCTGTTCAGCATTACCGGCATCACCAGCATGAGGATATCTTCTGCAGGATTTTCTTTTTCTGTTGGCAACAGGATCCCTGCGCGGTTCGGTGCGCTCATTTCGAGGTTCACATTTTCGCAATTCAGGTTGCTCAGCATCTCTGCCAGGAATTTTGAATTGAAGCCGATCTCCATGTCTTCGCCTGCATACTGGCAGGTTAAACGTTCGCTTGCTTCGTTAGCGAAATCAAGGTCTTCCGCAGAAATGCTCAATTCGCTTCCTGCGATTTTCAAGCGCACCTGGTGAGTGGTTTTGTTGGAAAAGATGGAAACGCGCCTGATCGAGCTCAGGAAAGAAACACGGTCTACAGTAAGCTTGTTCGGATTTTCTTTCGGGATCACCGCTTCGTAGTTCGGGTATTTTCCATCGATGAGGCGGCAAACAAGGTTTGTGTTTTCAAATGAAAAGAATGCGTTGGTGTTGTTGTATTCTATTTTCACATCACCGCTTACGCTGGATAAGATATTCTTCAATAAGTTCAATGGCTTTTTAGGAAGGATGAACGCGGATGCGTTTTGTGCCTTCGCATCGCTTCTGCGGTAACGCACCAGCTTGTGTGCATCGGTTGCCACAAAAATGATGTTCTCGGGCGACAGCTGGCAATACACGCCAGACATTACCGGGCGCAGCTCATCGTTTCCTGTAGCGAAGATCGTTTTGTTGATCGCTGATGCAAGCACGCCTGCTTCAATGCTCAGTGAAGAAGCGGATTCGATGTTCGGAAGCTTTGGGAATTCATCGCCGTTATGCCCTGTAAGCTTGTATTTACCGTAATCGGAAATGATCTCGATACCGTATTTTTTATCGTCAACGCTGAATGTAAGCGGCTGCTCAGCAAATGTTTTCAAGGTGTCCAGCAATAATTTCGCAGGCACTGCAATGTTGCCCGTATCCTTTGATTCAACGGCGATGATCGTGGTCATTGTAGTTTCAAGGTCGGAAGCGGAAACCTTCAGCTGGTTCTTGTCGATCTCGAAGAGGAAATTATCCAGTATCGGCAGCGCGTTGTTGGAGTTCAACACTCCGCTGACCGCCTGTAGTTGTTTTAGTAATGAAGTGCTTGAAACAATAAATTTCATAGTTCTGTCTTTTTAAAAATGAGTGAATTTTACAATCCTGTTCCTGTAAAACCTGTTAGCAAATATAGCAGAATTACATATCCTTTTCCCCTGCTCCAAAAGTAACTTTTTAACAAAAAAAATCCCCATTTTCAGGGGATTCGATACCATTTGGTTGAAAACATAAAACCGCTCCTTATGATTTTGGCTTCTCTCCTGCCCCACTATCTTTTTTCGTAAAATAGCCGGCCGGAGGCATCACTTTGCCAAATACATAATACTGCACCATTACAAAATCGTTGGTGCTTTCGAGGAGCGCATTCATCCTGTCGAGGTCAAATTTTACAGGCTTGCCTTCCGGGCTTATCATGTCCTCTTTCTTTGGCTTGCGTGCAAAAAATCTGATCCTGTTCACCTTTCCCGCATTGTCGGTAACGGTGAGGATGTTGATCGGCGTGGATTTCAGCGTGGAGTCGATCTCCTGCTGTGTCATTGCCATATCAAGACTTTCGAAGTTGATCTGCTGAAAATACGAGAGGTATTGCTTTACAGAGAGCGGATCGATGTTCTCCAGCTTTTTGCCTGACAGCATCGTCACCGTGTAATCGTTATTGCCATTCACTTTCAGCTCATAACCAAACTCAGGCCTGTCGGGCACTTCCAGCTTCACCGATTTAATATCTGTTGGCACATACTGCATGATGGTACGGTCGCGCCACAACTTTTCCTCCGTGAAATAACGCGTGGTGAGATAGCCCTCGAAGCCAGGGATGTAGGTAATGAAAGGCTTTGCGGAAGGCTTCATGGTTTCGGGGTCCATCAGGATCATGTACGTTCCGGTCATGTCCTGCGTTTGCGATCCCACATAATAGGCCTTTATAAGCTCGCCCCTGCTGTAGATCTCGCAGCGAACGGCATCCGCGGCAAGCTGCTTCACAATGTTATCCTGCGCTTTTTTCCCCACCGGCTCTTTGATATCTACCTTTTTCATTGTTTCGAGAAGGGTTTTCATCGCATCCATGCGCACCTGGTATTTCCCGTTCACGGTCCAGCCGCCTTTCGGATTCCTTTCCAGCGTAACGGCATTGCCTAATTTATCGGCGAGGAAGATCTTATCCACGGCAGCGGTATCTGCCACCGCAAAATCGCGCAGCGTTTCCTTAATGGTGCCTTTCCTGTTGTTGATGATGAACCAGAAAGAAAGTGAGCCTAAAATGATCACCAGTATGATCGCTATCCTGTTACGTTTCATGTTGTCTGTTTATATCCCCTGCAATTCAATTTTTTCAATCTCTTCCAATTTTCAATCTCTTCAATCCACTAATTTCCGTACTTCCGCTTTCTGCGGATGAAATGAATGATGCCATACAGCAATACCAGCAGCAAAGGAACGCAGGTATTGATCAGCTGCCATTTCAGGCGTTCCGTTTTTATTTTTTTCTTGTCCAGCAAGCGCAGTGTCAGTTCGCGGGAGCGTACACTGATCAGACCGGAATCATCGCAGAGGTAATTCACGCAGTTCAGAATAAAATCCTTGTTGCCAAAAGTCTGGTTGGTGTATTTATCATAGCCCAGCGGATAAGGCTTCCCGGAAGAGGTCTGCACATCATTCCTGATCACATCTCCATCGGCGATCACGATCATTTTATTGCTTACGCCTTTCTTTTTGAACTGGTACTCTTTTAAAAATTCCGGCGGGAACGCACGGTTTTTGAACACCGATTCAAATTCTCCTTCGAGCAACACAGCCACCGGCTGCTTCGGGTTTTTAAACTGTGCCTCGTCCTGCTGGAACTGCATGATGCGCATGTCCACACGCACAGGAGCATTGATGGTCTTTGAATTTTTTGAGGTGGTAAGCAATACCGTTTTTTCAATTCCCGGCGCTTCCACGAAATCGATGCTGGATGTAAAATCAAATTTGATCGCATCGAGATTTTTCACGATCGGGTGCTTTTGTGTTGGCAGGATCACCGGAGAGTAGATCCATGGCTTTAATTCGATCTTCGGCTGCTGCCCGCGGTAAGCAGTGTTTACAGGCAATGCGGATGACTGCAGGTCAAGCACCATGTTCTGGTTGATGCGTGCGCCGTATTTGAAAAGCATTTCCTCGAGGCCAAGGTCGTACGGCACAGCGAGTGTCCTTCCTGTGCGTGCAAGGCTGTCGATGCGGGTTTCCAAAGCATCGATGCACCACAGCACTTTTCCGCCGCGCATGATGAACTGATCGATCACAAATTTATCTTCTTTCGAAAAGGTAGTATCCGGCTTCGCGATCACGATTGCTGCAAGTCCGTCCAGCGCATCCAGCTGCCCGTTGATCTTTACACGCTTCAAGCCGTAAAACTGCCCGAGCGCATTTTTTATATCCTCGACATACAGTGTATCCAATTCCCCATGGCCTTCAATGAATCCGATCTCGTTATTGATGGTTGTTGTGAGGCTCCTGATCGTGCTTGCAAATTCATACTCGAGCGCCTGTACCGAATTATTGAGCTGTCCTTCGGAAGAAACGCCCAACTGTGTTTTCAGCAGCTGCCATGGAGCTTCATGCCCTTTGTAGGAAACAATCGCGCCCGGCCAGATCACCTGCTGCGATGTTCCCGACTCTTCCTTCACTTCAAGGTTGGTCGGCTGCAGCCCTTTATCATAGAGCTGTTTGTAAACTTCGTTCTGTTGCTTCTTATCCGGGTTTTCGGATGGATCAATAAATTCGTATTCAATATTATTACCGGAATAAGTGCGGAACTCATCCAGCATTTCCCTGGTCTCATCGCGCAGGCGTTTGAAGCCGGCAGGAAAATCACCTTCAAGGTACACTTTCACATACACGGTCTCATCCAACTTGCGAAGCAGGTTCTTTGTGGCATCCGACAGGGTATAGCGCTTTTCGGAAGTAAGGTCGAAACGGTGGAACACAAACGAGGCAACAACATTCAGCAATACAATAACCAGTATTGAGAGTGTTAATGCGGTAAGGTCACGTTTTTTATTTTTCATTTAACTATCTACTAAATACCAATCTGTACGAATCTTTACTAATTACGAATTTTCTCCGAAAACGTCATCCCGTGCCACGACGCTGGATCTCACAAATGTTAGCAGCTTCTTTTTAACAGATCCCGTGTCGTGGCATGGGATGACGTCAGAAATAGAAACGAACAAACTACAAAAGTTCACTACCACTTCCTGCTTTCCAGCACCGTACGCGTTCCCAAAATGAACACCGTGATAAGGCTGAGGAAATAGATCATATCCCTCGTATCGATCACGCCGCGGCTCATGGAAACATAATGCTGGTTGATCCCCAGCGCATAGATCAGGTTGTCGATCTTACTGAACCATGGGAATGCACCGATATAATCAAAGCCGGTATAAACAAAAAAGCAAAGGAACAATGCGAAAATAAAGGAAACCACCTGGTTATCGGTGATCGCGGAAGCAAAAATACCAATGGCCACAAAGGCTGCACCGAGGAACAGCAATCCGATGTACGAGCCCCACATGCCGCCGGTATCGATGTTCCCGATCGGGCTGCCGAGCCGGTGAACGGAGTAATAATAGATGAGGGTGGGCAATAAGGAAAAAAGCACGAGGATGAACCCGGCGAAATATTTTGCAAGGATGATCTGGAGGTCGGTAAGCGGGCGCGTAAGCAGCAGCTCGATGGTGCCTGCCTTTTTTTCATCGGCGAATGAACGCATGGTGATGGCCGGGATCAGGAAGAGGAATACCCAGGGTGCAATGATGAAAAGGGAATCGATGTTGGCATAGCCCGTGTCCAGCACATTGGAGTTGGAGCTCGAATTTGAATCGGAAGGAATGATCCACATGAACAGGCTGATGAGGGCAAGGAACACAAAAATGCTGATATACCCGATCAGTGAGCTTAAAAAACTGCGTATTTCCTTCTTAAGTAATGTGTACATAAACAGAGCGTAAAAGTACTATTAAAAACTCAGGTGGGGATGTTTTTTTGAACTATGCGAAAATACAAATTAATTCATTGCAGCTCTTTCATTTATCCTAAATTTGCTACCCTTAATTGTTAATTACTGTTAATTGATTGCTATGAGAGTTTTAAAATTCGGAGGTACCTCCGTGGGTTCGGCAGAACGGATGCATGCGCTGGTAAAACTGATCAGTGATGGCGTTCCAAAAATTGTTGTGCTTTCCGCCATGAGCGGCACAACCAATAACCTGGTGGAGATCGCAACAGCGCTGTACGCAAAGGAGCATGATAAGGCACGACTGCTGATCGCTGCACTGGAAGACAGGTACAAGCAGGTGATCACTCAATTATACAAAACCGAAAATGCTTTAAATAAAGGCAAAGAGCTGATCGCTTCGCATTTTGAGCACCTCCGTTCCTTTACCATGGACCTGTTCACGGTGAATGAAGAGCGCGCCATTCTTGCACAGGGTGAGCTGCTGTCAACGGCCATGTTCCATTATTACCTCGAAGAGCTCAATGTGGATTCGGTGCTGCTGCCTGCGCTTAACTTCATGCGCATCGATGAGAACGAAGAGCCCGACATGAAATACATTGAAGCGAATGCTGCGGCAGAGCTTGCAAAATATCCCGGTAAAAAATTATTCATCACACAGGGCTACATCTGCCGCAATGCTTTCGGCGAGATCGATAACCTGAAGCGCGGCGGAAGCGATTATACGGCAACCATCATCGGCGCTGCGATCCGCTCGGACGAGATCCAGATCTGGACCGACATTGACGGGATGCACAACAACGATCCCCGCATTGTAGATAAAACACATCCCATTGCACAGCTCTCTTTTGATGAGGCGGCCGAGCTTGCGTATTTCGGGGCAAAGATCCTGCACCCGACCTGCATCCTCCCGGCGCAAATGAAGAACATCCCGGTACGGCTGTTAAACACCATGCAGCCGGAAGCAAAAGGAACGGTGATCAATTCAACAGCGACGGGCGACAGCATTAAAGCAGTTGCCGCGAAAGACGGCATCACCGCGATCAAGGTAAAATCGGGACGAATGCTGCTGGCCTATGGTTTCCTGCGTTCTGTATTCGAAATCTTCGAGCGCTATAAAACACCGATCGACATGATCACCACTTCGGAGGTGGCGGTATCATTGACTGTTGACAACACCAAAAACCTTGATGCGATTGTAAAAGAGCTGAAAGAGTTCTGCAGTGTGGAAGTGGACAATGACCTTACTATTGTTTGTATCGTAGGGAGCTTTACCGCTGAAAAGGAAGGCTACGCATTAAAGATCTTCGACGCACTGAAGCAGATCCCGATCCGGATGATCTCCTACGGCGGAAGCGAGAACAACGTTTCCATACTGGTGGATACAAAGTTAAAAAAGGATGCATTGGTGGCTTTGAATAAGGGATTATTTTAAATGTACGGATCTTACGGATCGCGGATCTTACGGATATTACGAATCTGTGTGTGTTGAAAGCTGTGTGCAGGTCATTTCGAGTTCGACCAAAGGGAGAGTATCGGGAAAGCGCGGGGCTTGTTCCCGATATGCTCGTGCCTCGCTACTCGAACTGACGCTAATAAAATCGAATTATACAAATTTTACAATTATTAATTCAACCAAGAATGTTCACAACAGCTGTCATCAATAAATTCAAATCCACTCCCACTCCCTTTTATTACTATGACCTGGATGTGCTGAAACAAACACTTCAGAAGGTGAAGAGCGAAAGCAGCAAATATAATTTCATTGTGCATTATGCATTGAAAGCAAATGCGAACAATGAAGTGCTGGAGATCGTCCGCGCGAACGGGATCGGTGCCGACTGCGTTAGCGGCAACGAAGTGAAGAAGGCTGTTGAATGCAAATTCGGCCGCAGCCACATTGTGTTTGCTGGTGTCGGAAAAAGTGATGAGGAGATCAATTACGCGCTCGACAGCGATATTTTCTGCTTTAACTGCGAAAGCAAGGAAGAGCTGGAGATCATCAACGGGCTGGCAAATGCAAAGAACAAAACCGCAAGCATCGCGCTTCGCATCAACCCGAATGTAAATGCAAACACGCATAAATACATCACTACCGGGCTCGAAGAAAATAAATTCGGGATCAACCTCTGGGAGCTGGATGATGTAGTGAAGCTGCTGGAAACGTTAAGCAACATAAAGCTCATCGGCCTGCATTTTCACATCGGCTCACAGATAACAGACATGAGCTCATTCAAAAGCCTTTGCCTGCGCGTGAACGAGATCCAGGGCTGGTTTGTAAGCCATAAGATCCACATCGAAAATGTGAATGTGGGCGGCGGGCTTGGCGTGGATTATCATGATCCGGACAATCACATGATCCCGGACTTTGAAACATATTTTAAATTGTTCCATGATTTTCTCGAGCTGCGCCCCGGGCAGAAAGTGCATTTCGAGCTGGGCAGGGCCATTGTTGCGCAATGCGGCACGCTTGTATCAAAAGTGCTTTATATCAAGAAAGGCGTGAACACCAACTTCGCGATCCTCGATGCAGGAATGACGGAGCTGATGCGTCCGGCCTTGTACCAGGCCTATCATAAGATCGAGAACCTTACGGCGATCGCAGATGAGAAATGGGAAAAAGAAAACGGGAGCGAATCGAGCTTCATGCAGAAATATGATGTGGTGGGGCCGATCTGTGAAAGCTCGGACTGCTTCGGCAAAGCGGTGAACCTGCCTGAAACATCCCGCGGTGATATAGTGGTGCTGCGCACAGCAGGCGCTTACGGCGAAGTGATGTCGAACGGCTATAATTTACGCGATAAGGTTAAGGCGGTTTATTCCTGATTTGGATTTCCACATTTATTTTCTCAATTTTACTACTCACATGAAAATCAAAGTTGGGTTACCTATCCTCTTATTCCTTTTTTCCATCTTTCTTATTTCCTGCGAAGGAGATCAGACTGTGAAATTCAGGTTCACCGGGCTCGACCTTGACCACGTGAATTCCGCTCCCGGCCTGCCTGTGATCGCCCATGATTCTGTTCCGAAAAAATTATACGGCATCCGCCTTTACCTCTATCCTGCAGAAACCTACAGGAAAGGAAGATATTTCGATCCCTACGAAGCGCCACCGATCAACGAAGACCCGATCACGAAGCTGACTGTGTGGTGCGACAGTACATTCAACGGCGCAGCTCCGGGCACACCTGTCAACAACCAGTTCCTGCTTTTCCAGGGCAGCTACCTGCACATGGATACGCTCGAGATCGGTAAAGGCATTGATCCCACAGCACGCTACCGCGAGGATTTTGAGAAAAACAATTTCCCTGAGTATGTTGATCTTCTGCTCCGCACAGAACCGACAAATGGCAATTATAAATTCCATGTGGAGATGCGCCTGTACAATGGAGCGGTATACACCGATTCGACAACTAACGTTAAGCTCTATTGATGAAAAAGCTGGTGCACCTCTTCCTCCTTTTTCCATTTTTCTGCCTTGCGCAAAAAGATTCCAGTACGCCCCAAAGGAAAGCGATCGGCTGGGAACTTGTACTGCCTTTTGAGCCCGGACTGAGCTATTATCTATCATCCTCAACGAATGAAGCATCCGCGGAAGCAAGCCATTTGCTAAGCCATCCGAAAGCTGTAGGAACACGGCTGCAGGCGCTTTCGGCCCAACTGCATTTTTATGACCGCGCTTATATCGGGCTTGCCTATACGCTTGACGGAGTGGGATTTAAAAACGCGGATGCCCTGGAAGACCTGCAGAAGCATCAGCCCGGTTATTTTGTACAGGAAGAAAGTAAATACATCAGCTCCAGCGGCTTCTCTTACGGCAAATACACACAACATTATTTCAGGGCCGAAATAGGATTGAACATCAGGCTTAAAAAATTCATGTACCTGCAGCCATTTGTATCGTACGGCATTGGCAGGGGCACTGTGCCTTCGGGCAAATATGGCTTTAAGGACAACAGCTCCAATTATTTTTATGAAAACAGCTACAGCTTCAGGCGGCCGATGGTGAACGTGATCAATGCAGGATTTAACTTCAACCTGCATTCACAGGATAACAACGAGGAAAAACGGTATATGGGCTACTGGGGATTCAGGCTGGATTATACCCGGGCAGTGGCCACAGCAACCGGTATTGTATCAAGCACTGATATTTACAGCGCTACAGCAAACCGTGAATATTCAATGAAAAGGACAAGCAGCTACATCTCACTCTCGGTATTTGTGGGTGTTTCAAGTTATACAGACAAACGATAAAAATGAATCAAAAAGACATACGGATGCAAAAGGCCGCGGGCTGGGCTTTTAATAATTTAATAAAAGCGGAGATCATATTACTGGTTGTGGTCTTATCCGGGCTTTCACTAAAGGCTGCCGGTATTCCTGCAGGTAAAGTACCGGTAACGATGGGGTGTTCCGCACTTGCTTTTTTATATTTCCTGAGAGCGCAAAAAACTCCGGAAGCCGGAACAAAACTCGAAATTTTTCTCAGTAAGCTCGCATCATTCAGCTGGAGCTTTTCAACTATCGGGATTATGTTCCTTCTCCAGGGCTGGAATAAATCAGGGCAAATGATCGCAGTAGGTTGTTTTATCCAGGTAACTGTCAGCATCGCGGCTATTGTCATGAAAAATAAAGAAGACCCTGAGCATACCCCGGCAGACCCAACCATGCTGTACAGGTCGATGATCATTTTAGCCTTATCACTCAGCCTTTATTTCTGCCCGAAGGAACAGCTCATCAAATCAGGTATAATTTCCATACCGCCTGTTGAGCAGGTAAAATAAAAAGTCCCCCGCACAATTGCGGGGGACTTTCTTTTTAATCAATTTATTTTCAGAACAAACCGTTGATCTCTGCATCGATCTTGTGAATGATCGCGCCGAGGTCTTCTGATTTCTCAGAGAAGTTATTGTTGTCCACATCAATGATCAGCAGCTTTGCATCCTTGTGCTCCTGTTCGTATGACGTGATGAATGCTTCGTAGCGCTCGTTCAGTCGTTTCAGGTAATCAAGGCGGATCGCGTTCTCATAATCGCGGCCACGCTTCTGGATCTGGTTCACCAATGTAGGAACAGAGGCACGAAGATAGATCAGCAGATCAGGAGGAGTCACGAATGATTCCATCAGCTTGAACAATGCAAAATAATTTTCGAAATCACGGGTGGTCATTAAACCCATAGCGTGAAGGTTCGGCGCAAAAATGTATGCATCCTCATAAATTGTCCTGTCCTGCACCACCGTTTTACCGCTGTTGCGGATCTGCTGGATCTGTCCGAAGCGGCTGTTCAGAAAGTACACCTGCAGGTTGAAGGACCAGCGCTGCATGTCTTCATAAAAATCATTCAGGTAAGGATTGTCATCCACATCTTCAAAATGCGGCTGCCATTTATAATGTTTTGCCAAGAGTGTAGTCAGGGTTGTTTTGCCCGAACCAATATTTCCCGCGATCGCTATGTGCATATTAAGAGTAGAATAAATAATTTAATGAAACCTTTAAAACCGAAACGAAAATACTAATTCTAAGGCGCAGGTCAAGGAAAAAAATGTGAATTGTGGATAAGTTTTTAGTCGCCTTTTCAACCGCTTTCAGCGGCTGCGCTCATGGCGGAAAGCAGCTGTTTTCCTGCGATGGGATCACTCCGCTGCGTACACTGAAATTCCTTTTGCGGTTTGGATGAAGAGTGTCTCCACCTCAAGCCTGAAGCCTGTGAAATCTGTTACAGGAACATCGAATTCAGTTTCTTCCGTTGTTTTGATGTTGTATGCTTTGATCTTATTCTCCGGCATAAAGTAAAGCCAGTCACCGATCACCTGGAACTGCTTTGCATTTTTTACAGGAACAGTTTTGTAATACGTTCCATATATATCAAAGATGAGCACACCTGTTGTTGGATTGTTCAGGTAGATCCTGTTATCGTGCTCCAGCAGCCTGTCGGGCTGAAGCTCCATGTTCAGCAGGTTGTCCAGGTTCTCCGTACGATGGTCGGGCTCATAGGAAGTGTTGAGCTGCGTGAGTGAAAAATTCTGCTGGTTGTACAGCCAGAGCCCGTTGTTGAATGATGAGCACACAAGGCTTACCTGCTGCAGCCCGAGCTTATCAAAGCTAAGCGGCTCACCGTTCAGACTTAATGTATTGTCGAGAAAAACAACCTGGGAAAAATCTTTGTAGAACACAAGCAGCTTCAGCATGTTCGAAGCATCCACATAGCTGATATCGCCGAAATTTTTGTTGCTGTATTTGCAAAGCTGCTTCCCTGCCTTGTTGTATTTGATCAGCTCATCCTTCTTCACCACATACACGTTGCTTTGATTATCTGTTGTGAAAAAATCCGCTTCTGTTTCAATCGTGGCCATCAGCTTGTACTTGCCCTGTGAAAAGCAAAGAGTGCTGATGAAGAAAAACAGGCAGAGGAAATTTTTCATTTGACTCAAAGGTAACCACTAAATGCGAATTTAACGAATCTGTGTGCATGTCATTTCGAGTTCGACCGAAGGGAGAGTATCGAGAATTGTGTGAGCTTGTTCTCGATATGCTCGTGCCTCGCTACTCGAACTGACGCTAATAAAATTCCGTATGTAATCCCGAACTTGTCAGAAGAATATCTTTGCGCAAAATCTCATCCTGAGCGCAGCGAATGGATCTTTGAGATTCTTATGAAATTTACGAAAGAGATTTTCGTTTCATCTCATTTCACTCAGATGACAGAATAATCATCAGTCTAATTGTACCAACACACCCCTAACCCCTCTCCAGAGGGGAATTGATCCTGCACCATTTTAAATTCCGTTTCGGTCCAGAACCTCAGTTATGAAACTAACCGTCTCCGAACTACAACTCCCAACTACAAACTAACCAACTGCAGGATCTCCTCCATGTACTTCCTGTCGTTCGATAAGCGCGGAACTTTATGCTGTCCGCCCAGCTTATTCTTTGATTCCAGCCATTTATAAAATGTTCCCTGCGGAAGGCTCTTCACCAGCGGAAGCTTTAACGCGAGGTTCTGGTAGCGCTTTGCTTCGTAATCGGAGTTGATCGATTTGAGTGCATTGTCCAGCATCTCCGTAAAATAATCAAGGCGCTCCGGTTCTTTTTCAAACTCGATGAGCCATTCATGCGCGCCGCTTTCATCATCCTTCATGTACACAGGAGCAGCAGTGTATTCGCGGATCTGTGCTCCGCTCTTATCGCAGGCGATCGCAAGCGCCTTGTCGGCATTCTCCACGATCACCTCTTCACCAAAAGCATTGATGAAATGTTTGGTGCGTCCGGTGATCTTAAAACGGAAAGGATACAGGGAAGTGAACTTGACCGTATCTCCCAGGCGGTAACGCCACAATCCGGCATTGGTGGTGATCACCAGCTCGTAGTTCGTATCCACTTCCACCTCATCGAGTGAAAGCGTAGTGGGATCATCGCCGCTACCGGCAATGGAATCCACGGGAATGAACTCATAGAAGATCCCGTAATCGAGCATCAGCAGCAGCTCATCCGAGTTCCGCTGATCCTGGATGCCGAAAAATCCTTCTGTTGCATTGTATAATTCGAGGTAAGAAAGATCAGGCTTGTCAAAAATAGTTTTGAATTGTTCGCGGTACGGATTGAAATTCACGCCGCCATGAAAATACACTTCGAGGTTCGGCCATACTTCTGCGATCGATCTTTTCCCGCTGCGCTCCAATACTTTTTTCATGATCAGCAGCATCCAGGAAGGCACGCCGGCAAGGCTTACCATGTTCTCGTTGATCGTTGCTTCTGCAATTTTTTCCAGCTTCTCATCCCATTTATCCATGAGCGCGATCGACATATCCGGCGCACGGAAGAACTCCGCCCACACCGGTAAATTATTGATCACGATCGCTGAAAGGTCGCCGTTCTGCGATTCATAACCATTGTGATGGTCTGTTACCAGGCTTCCTGCAAGTGCAAGATTTTTTCCTGTGAATAATTGTGTTTCAGGATTCAGTGAGCAATGGATCGCGATCATGTCGCGGCCGCCGTTGTAATGGCAGTTATCCAGCGACTCTTCACTCACGGGGATGAACTTGCTTTTATCGCTGGTGGTGCCTGACGATTTTGCAAACCATTTAATATCCGAATGCCAGAGCACATTCTGCTCTCCCTTCCTGATCCTGTCGATGTATGGCTTCAGCGATTCATAATCCTGCAGGGGAATATTTTTTTTGAACTGCTCATAATTCCGGATGCCCTCAAAATTATGCATCCTTCCCCATTCCGTGAACTCGGCCGAATCCACCAGCTTGCGCAGCCATTCATTCTGCACATCAAAAGGATACTTCATAAAAAGCTCGATCTGGTGCATCCGCTTCTTCATCCACCAGCTTGCAATTGAGTTTATTATCGGCATGTCTGAATTGAAATTAAGGATTAGAAAATTTGAAGATTCAAAAATTAGTTAATTAAGTTAAATTGGTTACTTAAGTAAATTCAGACTTTGTTTTCTTCGCCTGAATTAACCCAATTTACCAAATTTACTTTTTCCCTAAATGATTTTCGATTTCCATGAGTGTCATCGAATTAAAACACATCTCCTTTGTGAGCATTCCTTTTCTTGCTGCACAAACGCCAAAGTACATGTCGTGGTAGCCTTCCTTTTCATGGGCATCCGGGTTGATGGAGATCTTAACGCCTTTCTCCATGCAATACTGGATCCAGCGCCAGTCGATATCGAGCCGGTACGGATGCGCATTCAGCTCCACGATCACATTGTTCGCAGCGCAGGCATCAATGATTTTTTTATGATCGATCGGGTAACCCGGACGCGATAATAACAACCGCCCGGTCGGGTGGCCAAGGATGGTTGTGTATGGATTTTCAACAGCTTTCAATATGCGTGCTGTTGCTTTTTCCTCTGTCATCTTTAAATTGGAATGCACCGAAGCGACAATAAAATCAAATGTTTTCAGCACCTCTTCCGGGTAATCGAGCGAGCCGTCGTTCAATATATCGCTTTCAATTCCTTTGAGAATTTTAAAGGGCGCCAGCTCTGCATTCAGTGCTTCGATCTCTTTGTGCTGCTCCATCACACGCTCCGGCTTCAGGCCGTTGGCATAGAATGCAGACTGTGAATGGTCGCAGATGCCGAGGTATTCATAGCCGAGCTCTTTGCAGTAAACGGCCATATCTTTCAGCGAATGCAGGCCATCACTGTAGGTGCTGTGATTGTGAAGAATGCCTTTCAGATCATTCAGCTCAATGAGCTTCGGAATTTTATTCTCTTTCGCAAGCGAAACTTCATTCAATCCTTCACGAAGCTCCGGCTCGATGTATTGAAGCCCTGCCGAGGAATAGATCTCTTCTTCCGAAGAATAGATGTGAGATATGAGATGTGAGATATGAGATGCAGGACCTGAGAGCTTGGACAAATGCTCAGGCGTTGCGGTTGTTTCAAACAGCTTTGAATAGAACTGATCCGCTGCACAAAAGATCAGCTTCACTTTTACATTCCTTACATTCTCAATTTCTGTTTTGCTTTCCGCCTTATCTGTTGCAAGCAGAATTTCGATCATGTCAATGATCTCCGATTTCCTGCGCATGGCGCCAGTCAGAGAAACCAATTCTGTTTCATATTGTTTCTTCAGTTCCTGCACAAGGTCCATCGCGAATTTTTCCACGGAAGCATAATGAAATTTGCCGATGTTCGACTGGAAGAACTCGATCTGCTTTTTTACCGCCTCCTGTGTTTTCGCACCGAAGCCTTTCAGCGTCACCAGCCTGTTCTCATTGCAGGCATATAATAATTCACCCACGCTTTCTATTTCCAGCTCGCGCCATAGTTGCCCTACCTTTTTCGGCCCGATGCCTTTGATGCGCAGCATTTCAATCACACCCACAGGAGTCTTCTCCAGCATAGCGCTCAGCTCCTTCAGCCCGTTGGTGGTTTGCAGCTCATGGATCTTCGCAGCAATGCTTTTGCCGATGCCTTCGATCTGTTCCAGCTCCTCCCGGTTCTTCCCTTCGAGGTCAATATCTGTTTTATCCAGCTTGAATGCAGCATTGGCGATGGATTTGATCTTGAACGGATTTTCCTCGTGCAGCTCCATCAGCTGAGCCGTTAATTTTAAAGCATCCGCTATTTCTCCTGTTGTCATACAATTAAAAATTCTGAAATTAAAAAGTACGGATTAATTCATTAAATTTGAGATCCGTTGCCTTGCACAGAGAAGGCCGAACACATGTACATGTCCATTTACAAAGATGATGAATAAATTTAAAAAAATCAGCAGCCTTTTCCTGATTGTTTTCATGAGCTTAAAGGCATTCTCCCAATACGGCCAGTTGCCGCCGTTCAGTATCAGCCTCGAAGCCATTACAGGAATTAATATTCCGGGAGTGCATTCATTTGCATTTGCGCAGTCGGGCGATAAATGGCTGATCATCGGCGGGCGCACCAACGGATTGCACGGGGTGAACAGCAACGACGGATTTCCTGCCGAATTCAAAAACGACAATGTGATCGTGATCGATACCACTACCTGGGCATATTATACTGCCGGCCTCAACCAGCTTCCCTGGAACATTGCCGACCCGATGCGCAGCACCAACATGGAATATGTACGCGATGGCGATTACCTCTATATGGCAGGCGGATTCGGATTCGACAGTGTTGCGAGCATCTACGTGACCTTCCCGAAGCTCACTGCTGTGCACATCGACAACATGATCAACGCGGTGATCAATGCGCAGCCCGTTGCGCCATTCATCAGGCAGGTAAGCGATACCAACCTTGCCGTTTGCGGAGGAGATCTCGGAAAAATAGGCAATGATTATTACCTCTGCTTCGGCCATAATTTCGGCGGGCGCTACAGCGATCCTCCAACTCCTTTGTTCACGCAACAATACACCGACCGGATCAAAAAGTTCAACCTTACGGATGACGGCACCACGATCACATTAAATAACTATACCTATTTGGTGGATACGAATAATTTTCACCGCCGCGACCTGAACGTTGGCCCGATCGTACAGCCCGGAGGCAGCTTTGCGCTGGAAGCGTACGGCGGCGTGTTCAAGAAAACACAGAACCTTCCCTTCCGTGAGCCGATCACCATCACCTCATCGGGAACGGCTGTGAACATGGCCTACCAGCAGGTGATGAGCCATTACACCTGCGCCAATATTCCTGTGTTTGATTCGCTGAGCGGAAGCATGTACAGCACATTCCTCGGCGGCATCAGCCTGTACGATTACAGCACCGTTACCAGCCTTGTCGCCATGGATACGCTGGTTCCCTTTATCAACGACATTACCACGATGACCACGCATTCAAGCGGCGCAGTGGAGGAAACTGTACTCCCCGTGCAGCTTCCCGGGCTTCTCGGCTCGAATGCCAAATTTGTGCTGAACGAGAACATTGCGCATTATGCCAACGAGGTGATCCACATCCGCAACCTGCCGAATACCAAAGTACTTGCGGGCTACATGCTCGGAGGCATCCGCGCACAGCAGGGAAATTTCGGCACCAGCGCGGCCAATGATACCATTTACAGGATTTACATCACGCCGAATAACATCGCGATCGGCATTGATGAATTAAGCGGCATACAGAATACATCGCTTTTCCCAAATCCTTCTTCGCAAAGCAGCACGCTGATGTTCAGCTTAAAGAATACGGAAAACGTAAAAATAAGCCTGTGTGACCTTACAGGAAAAGAGATCATGATGATCGCCGATGAGGAAATGCAGAAAGGGAACCGCCAGGTGCTTATCAATACATCAAAGCTTCCTGCAGGAGTTTATCTTTGTAACATCGGTTCGCTGAGCGGAAAAAAAGTACTGAAGGTGGTTGTGAGCAGGTAGTGCGATAAATTCTAAACAGTACGCTATTGCTTTTGTCATGCCTTGCTACGCCTGCCCCGGACTCTGATCCGGGGACACGGCATCTCTGTACTGTTCCGGTTAGCAGGATTCCCCTCAACTCATAAATTATAGCGAGATCCCGTGTCGGAGCACGGGATGACTTAATAATTTGAGTAGGTAATAATACTTCTCCCTCCTAACCCATGTTTCCGGTCGCGAAGCGATTACCTGCGCAAATTAAATCCGAAAAAAATCTGTGAATCTGTGGCAAATGCAATGCTGCTAACCGAATGAAGATCCCTCCGCGTTGGTCGGGATGACAAAGTGCTCACATTAAAACTATAGAGAGATTCCGTGTCCCCGGATCCCGGGGTAGGCTCAGCACGGGATGACTTGGTAAACGGAAATGAAACAATCTGGAATTTTTCAGAAGAGCTTAAACGCTGCCCATCAAATACATCGCCTCCATGGTTGGAGTTGCGCTGCCGCCTTCATTTTCAAGCGTTACGGCAAAAGCCTGCGCTTCGGGCATGTCCTTCATTTTCTGCATCACGAAAGAGGTGCCTTCCGTAACAGTGAACACACCGGCATCAACCGGCTTTCCGTTCACCATTGCCCAGAGCTGGTATTGCTTGCCCTGCGGGGGCGTTGGCAGTGAAGCGGCATTGATGTACACTTCTTTATCTTTTGTGTTCCAAATGATCATTGCGGAAGATTCCGGCGCGATGTCCATTCCCTTTAAAGGAACCACTTTGCTGCCGGGTTTCATGACCATGGCCAGCTCTATTTTTTTATCGGTAAGCGCGGCGATCTGCTGGCGAAGCTCCAGTTGCTGCTTCCCCATTTCATCGGCAAGCACCTCGTTTTCCAATTGGAGGGCAGAAAGCCGAACCTGGGTTTTGCTGAGCTGGCTGTATAGCGAATAGGTAAATGCGGAAACACCGATGAGCAATCCGACAGATGCTGCAACTGCATAGCGCATCCATTTGGAAGGGCCGCTGAGCGAACTGATGTTAACAACTGTGGAGCGCTTTTTAGGGGCGGCAGTTTTTTCAAACAGCTGTGCTTCTATGTCTTTTTTTATCCTTGTGGAAGGGTTTGCATCGGCTTCAGCAAAGCGGATGAGCGATGCTTCGATATCTTCTATCTCCGCTTTCACTTCAGGGTACAGCTTTTCCATCTCGCGGACTTGTCTGATCTCTTCCGTAGTAGCGGTACCCAAAACATAACTTTCGAGCACACCGGATGATATGAATTCCTGTAGTTCCAATTTTACTTAATCAATTTGCGCAGTACCATTAATGCGGCTCTCATCCGTGTTTTCACTGTCCCCAGCGGGATCGACAGCTTTTCAGCGATCTCTTCCTGGGTATATCCTTCAAAATAGGCAAGGTCGATCAGCTTGCGCTGGTCTTCTTTCAATTCGTCCACTATTTTTTTGATGCCGATCCGGTCAATGTTCTGCTCTGTGTTGTTCGCCCGGTTAGCTTCATGTACGGTATTTTCGCTGCGCTGGATTCGCTCGTCCATCTTGTTCTGCTTCGAGCGTAAATAATCGATGCTGGTATTGCGCACGATATTGAGCATCCATGTGTACAGGCGCCCTTTGGAAGCATCGTACATCAGGCGGTTGTTCCAGATCTTTATAAAAGAATCCTGGAGCACATCCTCTGCTATTTCATCGTCGGGGATATTTTTTTTGATGACACCGAACAGTGCCCTGGAATAGCTGTCGTACAGTACGGAAAATGCCTGCCGGTTACCCTGCTTCAGCATTTCAACCAGCTCTTCTTCCGTATGTCTTGTTTTTGTGACCATGCTCATTCCGCACTCAAAGAAACAATTTTTTTACTACAAAAAAAAATCGCCCTGCCTTCATTTTTATAAAAGCAGGGCAATTCAACTATTAAAAATTATTTTACGATCATTAACCGCTTCGTTGCAGTGAATGCGGTTTTACCATTCTGCCTTACTTCGATCTTGTAGAAATAGCTTCCTTCGGCAAATTTATCGAGGCCGCTTACTGCTACTGTATGATCTCCGGGATCCTGTGATCCGCTCAGGATGGTTTTTACTTTCCTCCCGGTTACATCAAATAATTCGATCGACACTTCCGATGCATCGGAAATGCTGTAATCGATCTGTGTTTCCCCGGTTGAAGGGTTCGGGTAGTTCTGCCCGATGTAGTTCAGGTTCCCTGCCATGGAAGCAATTCCTGTTCCTACGTGGCAAATCCTGTAGATCTGTCCGTTGGTGGTGTACCCGCCTTTCATGGCATACAGGCATCCGTCAGCGCCTTCTCTCAGCGTAGTGATGCCCACTCCTGTCGGCGTAACGATATCAGCGAAGATCACGTTGCTTGTCACAATGTCATAAGCAGGCGCATTGCCGAGCGTAAGATCGTAAATGCGGCCGTAATCATTATCAGCCACGAGAATGTGGTTGTTGAACTCAGGCATTGCAGTGCCGGAATAATAAACAGTTCCGGTGACCCCGCCCAATGGAGCTCCCCATGTAGCGACCGGGTTGATGAAGCCTGTGCATGGCGTGGACGTATTGTAAACGAAGTTCCCTTCGCAGGTAGCCCATCCGTAATTTCCGCCTTTGTGGATCACATTGTATTCGTCATAGGCATTCCAGCCGTTCTCGCTGTAATACATCGTATCGGTAAGCGGGCTGAAGGTCATTCCGAAACCGTTACGGTGCCCGTACGACCAGATGCGGTCATCGTTCCCTGTTGCCGGGTTGCCGTCATCATAAAAAGGATTGTCGGTTGGAATGGTTCCGTCGGAGTTGATGCGCAGGATCTTTCCCCATGGCTTGTTCAGCTTGTTGGCATAGTTCAGCGTCGGATTTCCCTGCTGGTAAGCAAGGTCGCCGATGCAGAAATAAATTTTATCAGGCTGTGAAGGACGGAAGCGGATCATGCCGCCAAAGTGATTTCCTGCAGGCGCAGGGGAAACACTGTTGAGGTTGATGTCGCAGATAATTGTCGGGCTTGTCCCCACGTTCGCAGCTTCCGTAAAGCGAAGCACGCGGCAGGAATTGGCAGTTCCGTATTTGTGGACATAGTATACATACACATAATGATTGGTTGCAAATGCAGGATCCACGGCAATTCCAAGCAGTCCGCGCTCAAAATCGCAGTTCACGGAATCCGTAAGGTCGTAGAATGTACCGATGAGCGCACCGGCAGCGCTGTACACGAGGATCTTCCCGTTGGAGCAGGAACCTGTTGCATTTCCGCCTTTCAGCGTGATGAAATAGCGTCCGTCAGGTGCCCAGTCGAAATCAACAGGGTATGCCAGCCCGGTAACAATGGTTTGCTGGAAGTAAGTTGCAGGAAGCGCCTGTGCGCTTACTTTCCCGGAATACAGGGAAGCGGCAATAAGAACAATTGCAAGTAAAAGTTTTCTCATGATGTGCTGTATAAATGTTTTAACAAATGTAATAAAATCAATTTAGCACGCAAGTACCGAATGCGAATATGGCTATATTTGAGCAATGAACCAGGCATACCTCATATTGGGCGGAAACATCGGCAACAGGCTCGAAAACCTTGAAAGGACAAGGCATTTGATCACTGAGCAGGTGGGAGCGATCACTAAGATATCGGCTATTTTTGTTACCGCGCCATGGGGCAACACGCAGCAGCCCGATTTTTATAACCAGGCATTGCTCGTGGAAACGGAGCTCTCCGCTCCTGCTTTGCTGAAGCAGCTGCTAAGCATTGAAGCTGCATCGGGAAGGATCCGCGATGAGCGGAAATGGGCGGAGCGCACGATGGACATCGACATTCTCTTTTACAACGAGGACATCATCAGTGAGCCTCACTTGTCTGTCCCGCATCCTCACATAGCAGGGCGCAGGTTTGTACTGGCCCCGCTGGCGGCCATTGCAGCGGATCACATTCATCCTGTGCTGCACAAAAGCATTGCTGCACTGCTCAGCGAATGCAGCGACAATTCGGCAGTGAAGCAACTGGAACCAACACCTGGAAACGCCCGTGGATAGCACTTACAACTTCATTGTCGTGGAAGGCAATATCGGCGCAGGCAAAACAACGCTGGCCACGCGGATGGCGGAGGACAGCAATGCAAGGCTGATCCTCGAACAGTTTGCCGAGAATCCCTTCCTTCCGAAATTTTATGAGAACCGCGAGAAGTATGCTTTTCCGCTGGAGATGTCGTTCCTCGCGGAGCGTTTCCAGCAGCTGAAGACAGAGCTCAGCAGGCATGACCTTTTCCAGCCGAAGATCATCTCCGATTATTACTTTCTTAAATCGCTCATCTTTGCGAAGGCCAACCTCAACGAGGCCGAATACGACCTGTACACAAGGCTCTTTCACATCATCAACGATTCGCTGCCCAAGCCCGACCTGTTTGTGTACCTTTACCACGACATTGAAAGGCTGCTTGTGCACATCAAAAAGAGGGGCCGTCCGTATGAGCAAAACATCTCTGCAGCATACCTGGAAGAGATCCAAAGCTCGTACTTCGACTTCTTAAAACAACTCAGCGATCAGCGCATCCTGATCATCGATGTGAACTATTTCGATTTTGCCCATAATGAGGAACATTATTCCCAGATTTCCGGGATTATCAGCAAGCCCTACAATGCAGGAATAACAAGGGTCACATTATAAAAACGCCCATAACTGCTGTTTTGCAGGACGATAATTGAATAAAAACTTTCATTATTTGAAAATTTAATTATTTTTGCATCTTTATAGTACGATATTTTAATAACCACAAAAATTAAAAACGATACGAACTAACTAAATTTAACAAATGAAAAATCAATCTTTACAAACATTAGGTTTAGCTGTGATCACAGCAGTAGCATTGACCTCTTGTACTGGATTAGGTAAATTGGTGAAGAATGCCGATAAAATTACCTACAAAGTTACACCGGACCCAATGGAAATGCATGGAGACAGTATTACTGTTAACATTTCAGGAACATACCCTGCAAAGGTATTCCCTAAAAAGGCTACCGTAACAACTACACCGATCATCAAATATAATGGCGGAGAGAAAGCATTGAAACCACTGGTTCTGATCGGGGAGAAAGTTGAAGGTACAGGGATGAAGATCAGCAACAGCAAAGGCGGAAACTTTTCATACACTGATAAAGTTGCCTACACTCCTGAGATGAAGGTGGCAACACTTGAGATCAAAGCATCCGGTGCAGTAAAGAAAAAAACCAAAGAGCTTCCTAACAAAAAGGTTGCTGACGGAACGATCATCACTCCATTGCTGGTAAAAGCAGATGACAAAGCGATCATCGGAAAAGATGATTTCAAAAAAGTGATCCCTCATTCTGAAACAGCGCAGATCTTCTTCGTGATCAACCAGTCACAGGTTCGCGGAACAGAAATGAACAGCGCTGAAATGAAAGCACTGAAAGCATACATCACCAGCTCTATCACGAACCCTAACATTATGTTCAAGAACATGAACATCTCTGCTTATGCTTCACCGGACGGAGAATTAACACTGAATGCAAACCTTGCTGAGAACAGGGCGAAGGAAACAAGAAAGGCAATGGAAGCTGCTTTCAAAGACAAGAAAATGAAAGTGGAAGCTGCACAGAAAGACGAGTTCTACAACATCGTTACTACTGCAGAGGATTGGGACGGATTCAAAAAAGCAATGGAAGCTTCTTCAATTGCTGACAAAGACCTGATCTTACGCGTTCTTACCATGTATCCTGACGGAGAAACACGCGAGAAAGAGATCAAAAACCTTTCTAAGACATACACTGAAGTTGCTGACAAGATCCTTCCAAAATTGAGAAGGTCTGTAATGACTTTGAATGTTGACGTGAACAGCCGCACAGATGAGCAGATCACCAAACTGGCAATGTCTGCGCCTGACAGCTTATCAGTGGAAGAGATCCTGTACGCTGCTACCTTAACGCAGGACATCAACACAAAGCTTGACATCTACAAAAAAGCAGAAACGAAATACGGTTCTGACTGGAGGACATCCAACAATGTTGGTATGGTTTACTTAATGCAGAATAAACTGAACGATGCGGAAGCAGAATTCAAAAAAGCAGACGGCTTATCAGCTAACAACCCGGTTATCAAAAACAACTTAGGGATCGTTGCACGCTGGAAAGGCGACAGAAAAGCTGCAATGGACATGTACAAATCAGCTTCGGCTGCAGGCCCTGATGTTGCTTACAACATGGGAATCATCGAGATCCAGAACGGTAACTACGCTGCTGCTGTAGCTGATTTCGGAAGCAATAACTCTTTCAACGCTGCTTTGGCTAAATTGTTGAACGGCAACACAGACGGAGCAATGTCAACAATCGACAACTCTACTGAGAAAGATGCTGCTTTATCGTTCTACCTGAAAGCGATCGCCGGTGCACGCCAGGGCAAAGCTGATGTAATGAATAACAACCTGAAAGCTGCTATCCAGAAGGATGCTTCTTTCAAACAAATGGCAAAAGATGACGCTGAATTCATTAAGTTCCGCGACAATGCAGACTTCAAAGCAATGGTGAACTAATTATTTACCAATTACATATAAAAACGCCCCCGAGTTTTCGTGGGGCGTTTTTTTCTTTTAATCTGCGTAAAATTATGATTCATGTGTATATTTTCCTAATTTTGCTTTAACACAGCACCTTCATGATGAACAAACCGGCTACGGTATTTTTGTTTCTTCTATTCCTTGCACTGGCTCCTGTTGCTTTCAGCCAAACACGTCAGCCTGTTAAAGGCAAGATGACGGCCGCTGATTCCATCAAAGCCAAAGAATATTACGTTGAATTAAGAGGATACATCCGCCAGCTGAAAGGCACGGAGAATGAAAAAGCGAACGAGATCAAGCCGCTCGACAGTGTGCTGGTCACGATTTACAGCGGTGACATCCCCTACTCCGAACTATGGACGAATAAAAAAGGCAAATGTAGTTTCAGGCTTCCGCTCGATAAGAACTTCCGGATCGAGATCTCCAAAAAGGGCTTTGTAACCAAGAACATTTTAGTTACTACCAAAGTGCCCAACGACCAAAAGGACATTTTTAATTTCAGCTTCGATGTGGACCTGTTTGAAGAAGTGAATGGGCTTGATGTTTCGGTGCTGAAGAACCCGATCGCCAAAGTAAGCTATAACCTTGCGATGGAAGGATTCGCGTATGATGTTACCTACACGAGCAAGATCAATGCTGACTTAAAGAAAATGTACAAGAATTATTACAGGCTTCAGAAAATTGCGGCAGACACCACGCTGATGCAACCGGACAGCCTGCAGACACAAAGCCCTAAAAAGAAATAAGGTTACTTGATCTTCAGGTAAAGGTCCCACATCACAATTCCCACGCTCACGGCAATGTTCAATGAATGCTTGGTCCCCACCTGCGGGATCTCGATCACATCCGTGCTTGCATCGATCACTTCCTGCTGAACTCCTTTTACCTCGTTCCCGAAAATGATCGCGATCTTCTGCTTGCGCGCAGGCATAAAATTATTCAGCATGATGGCAGATTCGGCCTGCTCAATGGCATATACAAGATAGCCATCGTCCTTTAATTCATTCACAGCCTCCAGCGTATTGTCAAGGTATTTCCAGGATACGCTTTCGGTTGCACCGAGCGCCGTCTTCTGGATTTCCTTATGCGGGGGCTGCCCTGTGATCCCGCAGAGATATACTGCTTCAATTAAAAATGCATCAGCAGTACGAAAAACAGAGCCCACGTTGTTAAGGCTCCTGACATTGTCAAGAACGATCACAATGGGCGTTTTGGAAGACTGTTTAAACTCGTCGACCGATTTACGCTTGAGCTCTTCGTTTTGTAGTTTGCGCATAATTTAAAACATGAATGTACAAAAAGTTCCTTAGCGAAGGCTTTTTATTCGTTACTTAAATGCTCGAAGGCAATACCGCTTATATTGCGGATCTCAGCAGGGAGCCTGCCATCATCGTTCATTATTATGATGTATCCCTTTTTTTGTAATTCTCCAATCACATCACTGCCCGGAATTTCGGGATAAACGGTAAGGCCGGTATAGAACATTGCTTCAACAGGACGCGGATAATTAAACATCACCCCGTTTTTTATATCCTTCTGACCAAGGATTCTTAAATCCATCGCCCACTGAGGGTTTCTTTCAGACCTTTCAAAAGGTTTGATTCGTTCAATGCAATACCTTGCAGGCAGTGCAATCATCAGCACCATAATTAAAGAATACAGCCATTTATAGCCTGATGTTTTCCTTGCATTGCTGAGGACATACCAAAATTCTGCAGTGATCATGAACAATGCAGGGGCCGTAAATAATATATAACCCTGCATCTTGGTGCTGACAGAAGAAAAAAAGAGGATAGGGATCATGATCCAGCAAAAAAGGGCTGCGAATTTAAAATTTAATTTGTCCTTAAACGTATTCCAGCACATCCATATCAATGGCAGGTAAATCAACTCGCCATAATTGATCCTGATCCTGTTAAGAAAATAATAAAAAGGGCCGCCCTGCCTGTCCAGCACTTCTGTAATGTGCTTCATGTTGAAAGATGCCTCCCAGCTTGCTTCTGCAGGAAAGGTGCTGAAGATATAAAGCTGCCATGGCAGGAATACAATGATTGAGCTTGCTGCAAGAATCAAAAAGTGGAAAAACAGTTTTTTGTAACCAACGCTTTTGGCATCAAGCAGGATGAACAGCCATACAGGAATGATAATTAATGCCGGAAGCCATTTGCACAAAATTGCAGCGCCGAGGCTGAAGCCAACAAGAACAGTGTACAGTATCTTTTTTTTCTGGGCAGAAAGTATTGTAAAGAAAATACCCAGCTCGATAAAAAACAAAAAGAAGACATCGATATGGTCCGTTGCAACGCGGCCAGCGGCCATTTCAATGATAAGCCCGTTAATCGAATACAAAAAGGCAGCAACAAATGCTGTTTTTTTTCCGAATAAATAATCAGCAATATAGTACGTTAAATAAATCCCGGCCGATGTCATCAGTATTGACGGCAACCTTAACGCAATTTCATTCACTCCAAACAGACACATGCTTCCGGCCATCGTCCATAAAGGTAAAGGCTGTTTATGCAGCCAGATGTGATTTGCCGGCCAGTTACCCAATTCATAAGGCAGTACTGGCTTATCATATAACGTTGGCACCAGCATGTGATGCATTAAATTTTTAGCAACGAGGGCATGATACCGCTCATCCCATGTATGAAGAAAGAAGTCACAGGAAGTATAAAATCTCAGGAGCAAGCCGCAAACAATCAGAAGTGCTAATGCAAGCTTATAATTTTCTTTCAGTTGAAATTTCCAGGAAAAAAAGTATCCTGTAAAACACATGATAACCGTAATGATCCCAAATAGCTGGTTGTCCATTTATAATTCTTTATGCATTTCAATATTGCCGGTAATACCTTATGTAATCAATGTCCAGGGAACCTGGAAAAGGAGTGCTTTCATCGGGCGCATCATTTCCATGCTGTACGGCAACATTCACAATTATAGCCATTAATCCTGTCGGATACCAATCATTTCTTAATACAACCTGTGAAGGCTTTATATTTCCGGGAGTAACAATTTTTCCATTCAAGCCGTACCATTGTCCCGCAGTTTTCAGCAGCTTGCCATCAACATACCAATTGATAGCCCACCTGTCCCATGTAACGGTGTATATATGATAATCCAGCGAATAATCTGTACCTGACGCTTTTCCGGCTGAACTGCCGCAATTCCTGTCAATTCCCGGAGGCGCACCGGTTTTATCCCATACATGATAATGCATCTGGTCTATTTTACACAGTAAATCCTTATCGAACTTCCCGAGCGCATTTTTTTCATTCATGAATTCAAACACATCGATCTCATTCCCTGCCCCATTGTGTTCGCCATACATCCAGAAAGCCGGGAAAAAGCCTTTTCCTTTCGGGATCCTGCACCTGATCTCATATTTGCCCCAGCCAAACTGCTGAACACTTGCAATGTTTGAGGATGTATATTCATACGTAAACACAGGGCTGTTCGGATCCCATGAAACAGCAGGCCTTGTTACCTGTTCCTTTTTTATCACGATGCTGCAAACACCGGTTGCCGAACCAGTGCCGGGAAAAATAATTACGTTGTCCAGTGAATTATATGCCCCGGTACCGTCAGATGAGCCTTGCGACGATTCCGACAGCTTCCATTTCGAAAGGTTCAGGGTACTATCATTAAAATCATCCTCAAATTCCAGCTGCCATTTGTCGCCATCATTTACAAGCGTATCGAGCAGGATCACCTTCGTTCCGGCACAAAGCTGGGCTTTCGCCTGTGAGCCCGCCAAAAGCACGAATAAAAAGGCTGAAAAAAAAATAAAAAACTCTTTCATTATTCGTTCATGTGAGGGTAAACAAATTTATAGATTAATTGCTCAAAACCTGTTAAAAACTTTGCAAATTGAGTGTACATCCGTTTCGTATTTTTACCTGTGATGGCAAAGAGCAAAACGGCAACGAAAAGTGCGGCGGCGGAAACGGAAACTCCGCTGATGAAACAATACAACCAGATCAAGGCAAGATACCCGGATGCCCTGTTGCTGTTCCGTGTGGGAGACTTTTACGAAACCTTTGGCAGCGATGCCATAAAAGCTGCTAACATCCTCGGGATCGTTCTTACCAAGCGCGCCAATGGCTATGCTTCCTTCATCGAGCTGGCCGGGTTCCCGCACCATTCGCTGGATACGTACCTTCCGAAGCTGGTGCGCGCCGGGCAGCGTGTTGCCATCTGCGACCAGCTCGAAGATCCTAAATTGACCAAAACCATTGTGAAACGTGGCGTTACAGAACTGGTGACCCCGGGAGTTTCCTACAACGATAAAGTACTCGATCACAAAGCAAATAACTTTTTAGCAAGCGTTTTTCTCGGCGAAAAAATTTCAGGCGTTTCCTTCCTCGATGTTTCCACCGGCGAATTTTTTATTGCACAGGGCGCATCCGACTACATCGATAAGCTTCTCCAAAGCTTCCGTCCGAAAGAGATCCTCTTCCAGAAGAACAAAAAAAAGCTGTTCACCGAAACATTCGGCGATAAGTTTTACATCTATGGGCTCGATGACTGGGCTTATACTTCCGAGTTCGGGCACGACTGCCTGCTCAAACATTTCGGCACCAAATCGCTGAAAGGCTTTGGCATCGAGGGCCTCGAGCAGGCCATCATTGCCGCCGGCGCTGCATTGCATTACCTTGCGGATACGCAGCACGATAAAGTGAAGCACATTTCCACCATCTCGAGGATCGAGGAAGAAAAGTACGTGTGGCTCGACCGCTTTACGATCCGCAACCTGGAGCTCTTCGGCTCGCACAATGATAATGCAAGAACATTAATTGATATCATCGACCAGACGGTTTCACCGATGGGCTCACGTATGCTGAAACGATGGCTCGCCTTGCCTTTAAAAGACAAAGCCCCGATCGATGAACGCCTGGAAGTGGTGGATTATTTTTTATCCAATGCAGAAGTATCGGAAGGCATCATCGAACAGCTGGAGCTGATCGGCGATCTCGAGCGCATCATTTCAAAGGTTGCTACGGCACGCATCTCTCCCAAGGAGGTGGTGCAACTCAAGCGTGCATTGTCTGCGCTTGGCCCGATCAAAAAAGCCTGTGCCGAATCAAAGAACCCCTCACTGCAGAAGATCGCGGAACAGCTGGATCCTTGCCTGCCGGTGATCGAACGGATCGAAAAAGAGATCATGCCGGATCCTCCTTATCTCATCATCAAGGGAAATGTGATTGCGGAAGGCGTGAATGCGGAGCTGGATGACCTGAGAAGGATCTCCTATTCCGGCAAGGATTTCCTGCTGCAGATCCAGCAGAGAGAAAGTGCGATCACGGGAATTCCTTCACTGAAAGTGGCATTCAACAACGTGTTCGGCTACTACCTCGAAGTTACAAACACACACAAAGATAAAGTTCCCGTTGAGTGGATGCGCAAGCAAACCCTCACCAATGCGGAGCGTTACATCACTCCCGAGCTGAAAGAATATGAAGAAAAAATTCTTGGGGCGGAAGAAAAGATCCAGGCGCTGGAAGCACGATTGTTCACCGACCTCGTGATCTCGCTCATGGACAGGATCCCGGCCATCCAGCTGAATGCCTCTTTAATAGGCCGTTTGGATTGCCTCTTGTCTTTTTCCACCATTGCGCACAAGAACAATTATGTCCGGCCGCATATCCTCGAAGACAAAACACTTGACATCAAGAATGGCCGTCACCCCGTGATCGAAAAGCAATTGCCTGTTGGCGAGGAATACATTGCCAACGATGTGTACCTCGATAATGAAAAGCAGCAGATCATCATCATCACAGGGCCGAACATGAGCGGTAAATCCGCGCTATTGAGGCAAACGGCGCTGATCGTACTGATGGCGCAGATGGGCAGCTTTGTACCTGCAAAGCACGCGAACATTGGATTAGTGGATAAAATTTTTACACGTGTAGGCGCTTCCGATAACATCTCTTCCGGCGAATCAACCTTTATGGTGGAGATGAATGAAACGGCGAGCATCCTGAACAATCTTTCCGACCGGAGCCTGATCCTGTTGGATGAGATCGGCCGCGGAACCAGCACCTACGATGGGATCTCCATTGCATGGGCCATTGCCGAATACATCCACGAACACCCCTCCGCGAAAGCGAAAACCCTGTTTGCAACGCACTACCACGAGCTGAATGAAATGGCATCGAGCATGCACCGCATCAAGAATTTCAATGTATCGGTGAAGGAAGTGGGCAATAAAGTATTGTTCATGCGCAAGCTGGTGCCGGGCGGAAGCGAGCACAGCTTCGGGATCCATGTGGCGAAGATGGCGGGCATGCCGAAAAAGGTATTGGACAGGGCCAACCAGATCCTTGCGCAGCTGGAAGGCGAACGGGACAAAACAGGAACTGAAAATGCAGCGCAGCATAAAGGAGGAAAAAGAACGGAGAGCAAAGAGATAAAAGTGCAACCTTCAGACAACATGCAGCTAAGCTTTTTCCAACTGAATGACCCTGTGCTGGAGAACATCAAGGATGAGCTGCAGAAGACGGACATCAATACATTAACGCCTGTTGAAGCGCTGATGAAGCTGAACGAGATCAAGAAAATGATCGGGGGATAGTGCGGCTCCCGGTTGTTCCGGATTATAGCAGTATGTCATCCTGGGCGAAGCGAATGGATCTTCCCGAATTACATGAAGTCCACCTTGAGAAGATTCTTCAGTCCATTTTATTGCGTTCAGAATGACAAAAGCCACTATGATCCTTTCATGCTATACCTTACGAACAACGAACTTATTACCTTATGCCCCGTATCCTTCTTTTTAGCTTTCTTCTTTTTATTTTTTCCTGTAAAAAAGACCCACCTGTAGGCGATCCCAAACATGCGTATTTTAAGAACAGCTATTACAACGAGTACCACGACAGCTCGCTGGTAGTGCTCACTTACAACATCCAGCTGGGTTTCCGTAACGGGCAGGATCCCTGGGACAAAACACAGCACGGTGGAAGCCCGCAGCAGATCCACGACATTGCAGAGATCATCCGGCGCTCGAACGCGGATATTGTGCTGCTGCAGGAAGTTCCGATCAATCGCTCGAACGTAGAAACCGAGCATTTCATTGAAGCGCTTTCCGATTCACTCGATATGAATTTTGCTTACGGGGGCCACGGCAAAAATGATGCACACGGCGTATGGCCCGTCCGGGGCGTATGGGGCAATGCCATCCTGTCAAAATACCCGGTAAAGGAAATGGAAAATGTGGAAGTGTTTTTCAAAGGCTTTCTCGACAAGAGAAGCGTGGTAAGGGCGGAGATCCGGCTGAATGCACTGCGCTCACTGAATGTGTATTGCCTGCATCACAGCCTGAACAAGGATTACAGCGAAATGAAAAGAACGCGGGAATTTGCGGATTATTCGCGCCTGCCTTTCATTTTGGGCGGCGATTTCAACCGCTTATACGGGCACAGTGATTATGCGCTGCTGAGTGACCTGCAGGATATTTTAGGGAGCAGCCGTCCGGGCATCGACAGGATCTACAGCAGCCTGCACGATACGGTTTACCAGCAGGGCTTTGTGGTTGGGAGCAATACGGTTTCAGACCACGGGGCCTTCTGGTGCAGGCTAAGGTTTAATTAAACTCCTTCATGTTCCGAATCCCAGGCAAAGAATAATTCTTTCAGGAATTTATTTTCTTCCGGGGTGATCTTTTTATCGGCCTTTACCATTTTCACGGCAAAGTTCAGGAAATCGATGCGCTCCTGCGGGATGGAATCTTCGTAAAAATCGTTCATGGCATTGTTAAAATGCAGGAAATAGTCTTCCTGCGGCAGGGAGCTGAGCACTTCCACCTCATTATCCAGGTTTACGTGGAAAGGGAAAGCATCTTTCAGGTACTTTATGATCACTTTTCCTTCGCTTTTATCAAATTCTCCGTCCACCTGCGACAAGATCATCAGCATGTGATAGCCTGCCATTACTTTATTCAATTTGGTCATTGGGGGTAATTATTGTGAAATATGCTCTAAATATACATACTCTGCCCAACCGGGAGCCATTTTGCTAAAAAAAATGAATAAATGATTTTTGCGTAAAAATTTTGCAGAATTAAAAAAATACTTACTTTTGCAATCCATTATTGCGGGAGCAGGTTTCCAATGGCTTTGGAAAGCGTACCGCGGATTAAAATGGCTTATTTGATTTATTGCGAAAGTAGCTCAGTTGGTAGAGCGCGACCTTGCCAAGGTCGAGGTCGCGGGTTCGAACCCCGTCTTTCGCTCCAGAGAATCCCTCTCTTAACCGGGAGGGTATTTTTTTAGACAAAAATTCAGTGGTACCACTTGCCCAGGTGGTGGAATTGGTAGACACGCA